>CAKOQQ010000004.1 GCA_934101425.1 uncultured Bacilli bacterium
AGAAAAAAGTAAAGGGTATGGGAATTCCCATAGTAGAATTTATGCGGGAGTATAAATTCAGTGCTGGCTAGACACAACTTTTACTCCCATACTCTAAAAAATATAAAAAGAGGATTAAATTATTTTGATAATTTTTTCCTCTTTTTTAAAGATTATTTACACAAAAACATATTCATTTAAGACAATTTCTTCAGCCATATTCTTGTAATTATTCATTAACTTTGTCCATTCTAATGGATTTAATTCTTTATTTTTTTCAGGCAATCTTTCATCATTTTTAATATAATCATCCATTAGTATTTTGTATAAACTTTCGCAAGAATCACTGACTAAAAGAAGATGATGAGTAAGTTTATTTGTCATTAAAAGTGTTTCATAAAGTGCTTGTTTATTTTGAGCAATAAAGTGTAATCTTGATATTCCATATTTGCCAATTCTTCCACATTCTTCATCCTTTTCTAAATATAAATTTGGTATTAAATAATCTCCTTGTCTTGTATATTTTATTTCCATATTTTTATCATTCCTTTCTTAATTTTTAAACATTTATTAGTTCAGTTTTTGGTATTAGAATTAAAGTATCAACTATATTATTGCCTTCAATATAGGGACAATTTATTATTCCATCTACATAGAAATGTTCTTTCATCAAGTCAAAATAATTGTTTAATTCTTCTTCGGTATATTGATTGTTTTCCATTTTTACTAATGACATAATTGTATAATCATTTTCTAATTCTAATAATTTTTCTTTATTAATTTGTTCTTTATAGGTTATGCCAATGTTGTTATCAGTCAGTAATTCATTTAAATAATCAATATAATCTTGTGTACTTTTTGAGATAAATTCTTCTGTAAATTTGATGCTTTTTATCTCAATATTGAATTTATTATCTCTTGTTATTTCTATTGAAGATATTAATCTATTAATTAATTCTTTTTGTGCTTTTCTATTTAAACTATCAAACAAATAAGTAAAACTTAAATTGTTTTTAAAGATAAAATCTCCATTATCTTCTTCATAATCTAACTTTTTAAGAAGTTCTACTGTGTATTCTTTAAAGTCATTATCTGGATCAAGAGTAGTTTTCTTTTTAGTTAGTTTATCAATCTTCTTTGATTTAATATCTTTAAGTAATCTTTGCATTTCAGGTCTCATCAAATCTTTTCCAGAATGTCCTGCATCATTATAAACATCTACAATATCATATTCATTCTTTTCACAATATTCTTTAATCATTCTAAGTTGTGAATCAATAGAATAACCATTATCTCTTTGGTCGTCAGTAGATACTCTTACATAAACACCACATCTCATAGTTTTCCTCCTTTCATTAAATTTCGAGAAATATTAAAATACCTCTCATATGTTTCCTCACAAATAAGCAAAAAGTATAGTCTAAAATTAAAATTTTTTCAAAAAATGTGCAATTTCTTTAATATTATATTTTTGATTATGCTCTTTAATATAAAATGGCTTATTTGATATTTCATTAACTTGGTATTCAAGTATTGTAAGAATAGTAGGATATGTAATTTGGTATTCAGTAGGTATTACTACTTGTAGGTTGGTGTGCAAGATAGTTTTTATTTGTCCTAATTTAACTGTATATTCAAAGTTTTTTAAGATGTTGGTTAAATCTTTATTAGGTTTTAAATTTTCAATTACTTTAAATTCAAGCATGAAAAAAGTCCTCCTTTCTAGAAAGAGAACTTTTAAAGTTTTATATAAAATAAAAACTCACGAACTTTTAAGTCCGTAAGTTGTATTCAAATGGAGCAAGTGAGCAGAATCGAACTGCCGTCTCAGCCTTGGCAAGGCCGCATACTAACCGCTGTACTACACCTGCATGAGCTAATTATAACATAAAGTTTTTTAAATGTGAATACATAAATTAAAAAAATATTAATTTATGTTATAATTAAATAGAGGTGTTTATATGATATATTTACCAAAAGTTTATGGGACTTGTATGGGAGCTTATAAAGCTGTTAATACAGCTCTTAGTATAAATAAAGATAATGTCGTTGTTTATAAAGAAATACTACATAATCAGTCCGTTATGGAAATGCTTAAAAAGAAGAATATTAAATGTGTAGAAAATATAGAAGATATTAATAAAAATAATGAAGTGGTAATAAGAGCTCATGGAGAAGGGAAAAGTACTTATGACTATTTTGATAAGAAAAAAATAAAATATCATGATGCAACTTGTATTAATGTCAAAAAAATACATGATATGGTGTATAAAAAATATTTAGATAATTATCAAATAATAATTGTTGGTAAAAAAAGTCATCCAGAAGTATTAGGTACTAATGGTTGGTGTAATAATGAAGCTATTATTATAACAAATATAGATGAAGTAAATGATTTAAATATTTTAAATGACAAAATATTTGTAGTAGCTCAAACTACTATAAGTGAAAGTAAATATTTAGATATAGTTAGTAAATTAAAAGAAAAATATAATATTGAATATGAAAATACTATTTGTAATGCTCAAAAACTTATTCAAACTTCTGCTTTAGAATTAGCTAAAGATATGGATATAATGATTGTAATTGGTGGTAAGAATAGTTCTAATACTAAAGAATTATATAATGTTTGTAATGATAAATGTACTAGTTATTTAGTTTCTAATATATCAGAGTTTTTAGCTTTAATAAAAAAACTCGATATAAATAATGATACTAAAATAGGTTTTACTGGTGGAGCTTCTACTATGAAAGAAGAAGTATTAAATTATAAAAATGTTTTAGAGTTCTATATATATTATAAAGATATTAAAAACAAATATATAGAAGAAATGAATAAATATAATAGTACATTTATATCTTCTGATAATGAAATTATAACTGATTCTATAAATAAATTTATTGATATGAATAGTGGTGGAAAATATATAAGAGCTACTTTGATTGATTTGGGATACAAAATAAGTGGTAATAATGATTATTATGCGATACCACTTGGAGTTGCTTATGAAACTTTTCAAACAGCTATATTAGTTCATGATGATATTATTGATAATGCTAGTTTAAGAAGAGATAAGGTTACTATTCCTTATAAATATATATCTGAATTAAAGTCTACTAAATATAAAGATAAAGTTACGGGGGCAGCTAATTCTCTTGGTATATGTTTAGGTGATTTAGGATTCTTTTATGCTAATAAAATAATAATGGATAACTATTCACTAGATAAAAATATTACTAAGTTATTATCTTATTATAATAATATTGTAATAAGTACTATAAAAGGTGAAATATTAGATGTTATGTTACCACTTAAAGCAGAGTGCTTTAAATATAATACGAAAGACGCTGATGTAATGGAAATATATGATTTAAAAACAGCTTGGTATACTATTATAGGTCCATTTTCATTAGGCCTTATACTAGGTGGTAATGAAGAACTTATACCTTCTTTTTATGAAGTATTAAGAAAAATAGGGGTAGCATTTCAAATACAAGATGATATATTAGGTATTTATAGTGATACTGGTGTAATTGGTAAAGATTCTTCTGATATAAGTGAGTTTAAACAAACTATTTTATATTCGCACTTAAATAAAAAATATAAGAAAGAATTATTAGAGTATTATGGAAAAACTAATTTAACTAAAAAAGATATTTTAAAAGTACAAGATATTTTTACTAAAAGTGGTTCTTTAGCTTATGCTAATAATCTTATGGATAATTTATATAATGAAAGTAAAAATGAAATAGATAAATTAAATATAGATTCTAATATTAAAAATATTTTAAAAGGATTTATTATATATTTAGAAAGTAGGAAAAAGTAGTGGAATTAAAGGTTTTAGGTAGTGTATCACCAGTTATAGTAGATAATAATAATTGTCCAGGATATCTAGTAAATAATAATTTATTATTAGATATTGGTAGTGGAGTAAATAGATATTTAGATTTACCAAATGTATTAAAAGATTTAAATATAATAATTACTCATTTACATAGAGATCATTATTTAGATTTATATGGAATTATATATTTAGTAAAAGAACTAAAAAAAGATAAAAATATAGATTCTTGTGTTAATGTATATATTCCAAAAAAACCTAGAAGTATATTTAAAGATATAAAAAGTGAAGCTTTAAACGTTATAAATATACATAGTTATAACGAGAAAACTAAATTAAAAATAAATGGTATGAATATAGATTTTATTAAAGTTAAACATACTAGATCAATGCCTAGTTATGCAGTGCGTATTAGATGTGATAAAACTTTAATATATACGGGAGATGCGTCAAACTATTCTAAAGATGATCTTATATCTTTTAGTAGAAATGCTGATTTAATTATTTCTGATTCTAAATTTTTACATAAAAATGGTATAGAAAATAATAGTTATCATTTAACTAGTTATGAAGCTAGTATAATAGCTAGAGAAGCAAATGTAAAACAACTTTTACTTACACATTTACCTAGTTTATGTGAAAATAAAAGTGATTATTTAGAAGAAGCAAAAATTAATTTTAAAAACACACAAGTTTTAGAAGCTAAAATGGTTATAAAATTATAGACTAAAAAGTATATTTTTGATAGAATATTAGTTGGTGATAGTTATGTATTCTTCAATACAAAACGAAAAAATAAAGTCTATAAAAAAATTAAGAGAGAAAAAATATCGTGATATAGAGGGATTATTTATTGTTGAAGGTAAAAATTTAGTTATGGAAGCATATAAAAATAATTTACTTAAGACATTAATTGTTCTTGATAACTCTTCATTTAATCTTTCTATAGAAACAATTAGAGTTAGTGAAAATGTAATGAAGTATTTAAGTGAATTAAATACTCCTAATGAAATAATGGGCATTTGTTATAAAAAGAAGGAAGAAAATATAAGTGGTAATATCTTAATACTTGATAATATACAAGATCCCGGTAATTTAGGTACTATTATTAGAAGCGCTGTAGCATTCTCTATTTCTACTATAATAGTTAGTCCTGATACTGTATCTATCTATAATTCTAAAGTTTTAAGAAGTACACAAGGATTACTATTTGATGTTAATATTATTGTTCGTGATATAAGTGGAGCAATAGATGATTTAAAACAAAATGGCTATAAAATATATGGGACAAAAGTAGATAATGGTAAAAATTTAAAAGATATAGATTCTACTAATAAATATGCTGTTATAATGGGTAATGAGGGGTCTGGAGTTAATAAAGATATTCTAGATAAGTGTGATGAATATATATATATTCCAATGAATGAAAAGTGTGAAAGTTTAAATGTTGGTGTAGCGACTAGTATTATTTTATATGAAATGAGGTATTAAAATGAATTTTGTTTATATTGGTGAGTTAGTTAATACTCATGGATTAAAAGGGGAAGTAAAAATTATATCTGATTTTAAAGAAAAGGATAAAGTATTTAAAGTTGGTAATAAAATATATACGGGAATAAATTATGATTGCCTAGAAATTACTAGTTATAGACGTCATCAAAATTATGATATGGTAACATTTAAAGGTTTAGATAAAATAGAAGATGTAGTTATATATAAAGGTGATAGTGTATATGTAAATAGAGATGACTATGACTTTGGTATTATAAATGAAGATTTAATAGGTCTTAGTGTTTATGGAAATGATTATATCGGAAAAGTTACTGGTTTTTTAAAAAGTAATGCTCATGAGTTATTAGTTATTGAAAATGAAGGAAGTAAGCATTATGTACCATATATAGATGAATTTATTAAAGAAATTGATTTAGATAATAAGAAAATTATAATAAATGAAATAGAAGGTTTAATAGATGAAAATTGATATTATTACTTTGTTTCCTAATATGTTTACAGGTTTTGTTAATGAATCAATTATGAGTAGAGCCATAAAAAAAGGAATAGTAGAAATAAATGTTGTTAATTTAAGAGATTATAGTACTTTAAAAAATAAAAGAGTAGATGATTATCCATATGGTGGAGGAGAAGGTATGGTTCTTATGCCTGATCCCGTTTTTAGAGCAGTGGATGATTTAAAGACTGATGATAGTGTAGTTTTACTAATGACACCACAAGGTATTCCATATAAGCAAAAGATGGCTTATAACTTGACAAATAACAAACATATAATTATAATATGTGGACATTACGAGGGATTTGATGAAAGAATTAGATCTCTGGCTGATTATGAAATAAGTATTGGGGATTATGTACTTACAGGTGGTGAACTTGCAAGTATGGTAGTAACTGATAGTATTGTTAGATTATTAGATGGTGTTATTAAGACTGAATCACATATTAATGACTCATTTAATAATGATTTATTAGATTATCCAAATTATACTCATCCAGAAGAATATAGAGGTATGAAAGTACCAGAAGTACTTCTTTCTGGGCATCATGAAAATATCAAAAAATGGAGATTAAATGAACAAATAAAACGAACTAAAATTCGTAGACCAGATTTGATTAAGGAGGATATATGACAAGAAACTATTTATTAGTTAAAAACAAGTTTAACAAAGAAATAGCATATATTGATTATGATCGCGTTAGTGGGTTTAAATTTAAGCCGGTAAATAAAGGTGATAATACTATTTCCGTTAATCAGATGGTAATAATAAGTCCAACATTCATAGAAAAAGTATTAACTAGAAAAACTAAAAGAAAACTAGAACTTTATTTAGAATTTATTGTTAAACTTTTAGATGAAGATGATGATACTGATATTACGGGACTTAGAAGTGCTTTGAATGATATTACAAGATATAAAGATATTGTTATGCATAAATATAGAGTTTATTTAGAACAAAAATATTATGAATTGTTTATGAAAAAATTATCTTTACTTGAATATGAACTTAAAATGAAAATATTACATTATAAAGATAATGTAGTAGATACTGAAATAAAAGAAAATTATAATTATCAAGAAAAAGAACAAACTAGTGAAATAAGTGATGAAGTAAAAGATAATATAGCGGCTCAAATAGAAAAAGAAAAACTAAAAAGAGAATTACAAAAATTAAAAGAACAAGCTTATGAAAACACTATAGAAGAAGAAAGGAAAGTAAGATAATGAGAATGCTTTTTTTCATACTTCTTTGGATTGGTATAATATCTATTATTATACTTATGAATTATCATCCTAAAAAGATTATTAAAGAAAATAAAAAAATAAGAAAAAGAGTAAAACCTCCATATATTTATTTGATATTAGGTCTTATATTCTTACCTATAGCAACAGTATTTATTAGTTCTATAGTTATATATAGAGATTCTATTACTCCTTATTTAATAATTACTCAAAATTATCTTAGTGCTTTTATAAGAAGTTATGATATTGTATGTTATATAATTATAGTAGAAGTAGTTATGCTATTTACCTCTTCTATAATAAAAAGTGAATATATAAATAAGATAATAAAATATATAGTTAAATTTGCAATTAGTATATCTATATTGTTATTCTTACTGGGATTTATAATACATTTATCATAAAAATACTTGTTTTATTTATAATAATATGTTAAAATGATATTCGTGATCCGCTATAAAGGTTATATGATCATGATAAAAAATATACAAAAGGAGATGTTAACGTGAATTTAGTAGAAAAAATTACTAACAAACAAATTCGTACTGATTTACCTGAATTCAGAGTTGGAGACACTATTAGAGTAGATGTTAAAATCGTTGAAGGTAAAAGAGAAAGAATTCAAGCTTTTGAAGGTTTAGTTATGGCTATTCAAGGTAGCGGAATCGGAAAAACATTTATCGTTAGAAAAAAATCTGGCGGAGTTGGTGTTGAAAGAACATTCCCAATGAATTCACCAGTTATTGAAGGTATTACAGTTGTTAGAAAAGGTAAAGTAAGAAGAGCTAAATTAAATTATATTAGAGATTTAGTTAGTCAACCAAAAATTAAAGAAAGAAAATAAGGCTAATGGCCTTATTTTTAGGTGATATATGAAAAAAATAGTTAAAGAGTTAATTCCTTATGTAATAATTGTAGTAGTTGTAGTTTTTATTAGAACATTTATTATAACTCCAGTTAGAGTATATGGTTCTTCTATGGAAAATACATTAAAAAATAATGATATTTTGTTTTTAAAGAAATTTGATAAAAAATATGATAGATATGATGTTGTTGTAATAAATCATACTAATGAAAATTATAAAACTGAAAGAATAATTAAAAGAGTTATTGCCTTACCTGGAGAAACTATTTATGTAAAAAATGGTAAGATATATGTTAATGATAAAGAAATAAGTGAAAATTATACTAAAACTATTACTTTTGATTTTGATAAAGTAAAATTATCAGATGATGAATATTTTGTTATGGGAGATAATAGAATGAATTCTGAGGATAGTAGATCTATTGGCCCAGTTAAAAAGGAACGTATTCTTGGAACTGTAAATTTTAGATTATATCCATTTTCTAAGTTTGGTAAAATAAATTAGCACGTAAGTGCTTTTTTATTTACTTTAAATACCTATTTTGTTATAATTATTATGGAGTGTAGGTATGAAAAAGAAGTTTATAATAATAATATTAATAGTATTATTATTACTTAGTGTTTCATTTATAATTTATTATAATTCTAGTTATGCCATTATTTTAAATGGCGATAGTAAAGTAGAAGTTATTTTAAATCATGATTATACTGAACTTGGTGCTAAAACTATTTTTAATTCTAAAATAAAAATAGAGGGTAGTGTTGATACTACTAAAGTAGGAGAATATAAAATAAGATATTATCATGGTAAAAAATACATTGAAAGAACTATCTATGTAAAAGATAATGAAGCGCCAGTTATTACTTTAAATGGACTAGGTGAAGTAAATACTACTTTAAATGGTCAATATATTGAACTAGGGGCTGTAGCTACTGATAATTATGATGGTGATATTACTTCTAAGATAGAGATAGAAAGTAACCTAGATTTAAAAACTGAGGGAACTTATAAAATTATTTATAGTGTTAAAGATTCTAGCGGTAATATATCTAGTGTAGAAAGAATTATAAATGTTAATAAAAAAGGTCCATTATCATTATCTATGAAAGATTTTAAATTAGATGGTTATTTTACTAATACAATATTAAAAGAAACAAAAGATATGGGATCTAATTATATAGATGAAACTATATTTTATGGGGACTCTATAACTTTTAACTTTTTCTACTACGGACAATTAAAACAAAGTAATGTATGGGCAATGTCTAGTTTAACTCCTGAAAGTGCATTAACTTTAAAAGTGCCATTTTATAAATATAATGATGAAATTAGTCTTATTGATGGTTTAAAAAAGTATAAACCTAAAAGAATAATTATTACATTAGGTGCAAATGCTGTAGCTGTTACGACAAAAGATTTCTTTGTAAGCAGTTATGAAGAATTAATAAAAAAAGCTAAAGAAGCTAGTCCTGAAACTACTATTATTGTACAATCTATCTTTCCTGTTGATAATAGATATAATAGTAGTAAAAGTTTAAATAATGTTAAAATAAATAATTATAATTATTATTTGGCTGAAATGTGTGAAAGAAATGGAGTGTATTTTTTAAATACTGAAGAGGTACTTAAAGATAGTTTTGGGTACCTCATAAAAAGTTATTGCTATAGTTCTGATGGAATTCATTTGCTACCATCTGGTAATATAGCAGTTATAAATTATATTAGAAAGCATGGTGTTATTGATGAAAAAAATAGTAATTAGTTTAATGTTAGTTGGTTTATTATTAGTAGGTTGTGGTAAAAAAAATAAGGATTTAGATTTGGATCATATTACAGCTTCTATAGAAGAAACAAATTTATTTAAAGATGCTAGTAAAATAGATATTGATTATATTGAAAGAAAATATGGACTTTCTACTGAAGGAATAGAAGACTATAGAATTTATATGTCAAAAACTTCTACAAGTGCTAGTATGTATGCTATTTTTAAAGTAAGTAGTGATAAGGCAAAAGAAAATATTGAATCTACTTTTATAAATAAATATATTAATTCATGGACTGAAATTGTATATAACGCTTCTGAAGCTAAATTAGTTGAAAATATGTATAAGGAAGAATATTCTGGGTATTTAATTTATATAGTATCAACTGATAATGATAAAGTTTTAAATATAATAAAAGGTTAGGTGAATTATGGTATTTAGTAGCATTCCTTTTCTTTTTTTCTTTTTGCCAATTGTTTTAATATGCTATTATTTAGTTCCTTTTAAACTAAAAAATTATGTATTATTAGTATTTAGTTTAATTTTTTATGCATGGGGAGAACCAGTATATATTATACTGATGATTTTTTCATGTTTACTTAATTATTTTTATGCTTTATATCATGATAAAGTTAAAAATAAAAAGTTATTATTTATATTATGTATAGTTGCTAATTTACTTATATTAGGATTCTTCAAATATGCAGATTTTTTAATTGATATTATAAATAGTATATTTAGATTAAATATAAATCCACTTAAATTAGCACTTCCAATTGGAATTAGTTTCTTTACTTTCCAAACTATGAGTTACAGTATTGATGTTTATAGATCTAGTGTAGTACCAGAACGTAATTTTTTCTACTTTACTACTTATGTATCTATGTTTCCACAACTTATTGCTGGACCTATAGTAAGATATGAAACTATAAGTAAAGAATTATATAAAAGAGATATTAATTTTAATAATTTTAGTGATGGATTACTTAGATTTATGCAAGGCCTATTTAAAAAGGTTTTAATCGCTAATAATATTGGATATTTATGGACTACTTTAAGTTCAATGGAAAGTTTATCTATAGCTTCAGCATGGCTTGGTATAATAGCTTATACTTTCCAAATATATTTTGATTTTAGTGCATACTCTGATATGGCAATAGGTATGGGGAAAATGCTCGGATTTAATTATTTAGAAAACTTTAATTATCCATATATATCAAAAAGTGTAACAGAGTTTTGGCGTAGATGGCATATATCATTATCAAGTTGGTTTAAAGACTATGTATATATACCATTAGGTGGTAGTAAATGTTCTAGAATAAAACATATTAGAAATATACTTATTGTATGGTGTTTAACAGGAATATGGCATGGAGCTAGTTATAATTTTATGTTATGGGGACTTTATTATGGAATAATCCTTATTATAGAAAAATTCTTTTTAAAAGACTTTCTAAGCAAACTACCTAATACATTAAAACATATTTATACTATGTTAGTAGTAATAATAGGTTGGTTAATATTTGCATCAACGGATTTATCTATGTTTAGTGTTTACTTTAGTAACATGTTTAATATATTTAAATATCCATTTATTGATGAAACATTTATATTTTATTTTAAAAGTTATTTTATTATTATTGTTATATCTACATTATTATCGATGCCAATTTATCAAAATATAAAAAAGAAGTTAAATAGTAGAGGATGGATGATTATATCACTAATACTATATTTAGTATTCTTCTTTATAACAGTTTCTTATTTAGTTAGTGACTCATATAATCCATTTTTATACTTTAGATTTTGAGGTGAAATATGTACAAGAAAATTATTGCTTCAATACTTAGTATTGTTATTCTTTCATTTAGTATAATTTTTATATTTAGTAAATCTAAAGATTATTCTGAAAATGAAAATAGATACTTAAATAAAACTCCTAAATTTAGTTTTAATAATTTATTTAGTGGTAAATATATGTTAGATTTAGAGAGTTATTTAAAGGATCAATTCCCTCTTAGAAATGAGTTTATGGGACTTAAAACTAGTTTTGATAAATTAACTAATAAAAAAGTAATAAATGGAGTATTCTTAGGTAAAGATAATTATTTATTAGAAGAATTTAAGAAACCTATTAATAGTGATAAAATAATAGACACATTAAATACATTCTATAAAAATAATAATTATATTAATTTAAATTTAATGATAGTGCCTACTAGTGAAGAAATTAATTATAAAAAATTACCTAGTAATGTAGTACTACCTAGTCAAAAAGAAATGATAGATTATATTTACTCAAAAATAAAATTTAATACTGTTAATGTTTATGATACTATTAACAAAAATAATGATAAATATCAAATGTACTATTATTTAGATCATCATTGGACAACTTATGCAGCTTACTATGCATATTTAGAATATGCCAAAAATAATGATATACAGCCTCTTGATATAACTGATTTTGATGTAGAATTAGTTACTAAAGATTTTAATGGTACATTATATTCAAAAACTAATGATTATAGTAGAAATAGTGATAGCATATATGTATTTAATAGAAAAAATA
The DNA here is from genome assembly GCA_934101425.1 of uncultured Bacilli bacterium. Lineage (GTDB taxonomy): Bacteria > Bacillota_I > Bacilli_A > RF39 > UBA660 > CAKOQQ01. Next base: position 12,279 of record CAKOQQ010000004.1, read on the forward strand.
ATTTAAAAGTTGAATATGTGTATGAAGATAAAGTAACAGATACTATGTATGAATATAGTTATTTAGATAAAAAAGATAAATATAGTTTATTTTTAGATAATAATCATCCGTTGATTATTATTACTAATAATGATATAATAACAAACAAAGAAATTATTGTGATTAAAGATTCATATGCAAATTCTCTTATACCATTTTTGGTAAATCATTTTAAGAAGGTGCATGTAATCGACCCAAGATACTATAATTTAAGTATTACAAGTTATTTAAAAGAAAATCCTAATATAAAAGATGGCCTTATTATTTATAATGCTAATGGGTTAGATGATTCATCTATATTAGGTTTAGAGTAGGAGATTTTATGAAAAAGATACAAGTAATAAATGGTAGCAAAGCTAAAGAATATAATTTAGTAGCATATTTTAAAATTGTTGGTAGTGAAGAAAAGTTTATTATGTATAATACTTTAAATAATGTAACAAATCTTTATTTAGGAAAATTAAAAATAGAAAAAAATGATATAAAAATAGTTAAACTTAATGAAAAAGAATTAGGACTTATTGATAGAATTATAATAGGTGATAAATCAGTAAAATATAGAAAAGTACCTTCTAGAGATTTAGAATATCTAGTATATTCAAATAGTACTGAAAAAATTGTTACTAGAAAAGAATATAATAATTTAATAGAATCTAGTTTAGTTAAAACTAGAGAAAGAGATAGTCGTCTAAAAGAAATTTTAAAAGAAAAAGAAGAGCTACAAAAAGAACTTGATAGACTTAAAAAAGAAAATAATATAGTAGAAGAAGTAGAAGTAAATACAAGTGAAAAAGCTGATACATCATGGGAACATGTAAAAGAAGAAAGTAGATATATTACAGATGATCGTCTTTTAAGTAATATAGAACATGATATTAAAGATTTAGAATTAGATGAGTTCTATGAAAAATGTAAAATTAATATTGTAAGAGTAATAACTGTAAATATTATATCTTTAATATTAGTGGCAATATTCTTATATGGCTCTATTATAATAAATTATATGATGGATTTATTAGGTAAAGAAGCTTTATTTACAAATGTATATTTAAGTGATGTTTTAAAAATGTATGCAGTAGCATCTTTAAGTGTATTACTACTTCAAATTATAACTTTGGGAACACATAGAAATTTCTTTAGTAGATTAGCAATGTTTATTGCAACTGTTATATTTATATATACATTCACACAAATGGTTAATGGATATAGTTATTCATTTGGTGTAATAGTAGTATTCTTAATGGCAGTAATAAATATAATTATTAATTTTAGTTTATATTTACAATTACAATTAAAATTAATGTAGAAAGGAATATATGAGTAAGATAAAAATATTTAGTCTTGGTGGACTTAATGATGTTGGCAAAAATATGTATGTCGTAAATGTAGATGACGAAATATTTGTATTTGATGCCGGACTAAAGTATGCAGATGATAAAATGTTAGGTGTAGATTATATTATTCCTGATTATACATATATTAAGAAAAATATTGATAAAGTAAAAGGGATATTTATAACACACGGTCATGACCAACAAATGGGAGCTTTAGCAGATATAGTATCTGATTTAAAAAATATAGATATATATGCAACTGAATTTACCAGTGAAATAATTAAAGATGAATTTAATAAAGAAGGAATAAGTACTAGTCATCTTAAGACTATTAAACCTCATAAAAAAATTAACTTTAAAAATGCTAGCGTATTTCCAATTAGTTTAACACATAGTGTACCTGATAATGTTGGTTATGTTATAAATACTAGTGATGGAGCTATTGTATATACAGGTAACTTTGTATTTGATCCATCTATGTTAGGAGCTTATCAAACTGATATAGGTAAGTTAGCTTATATTGGTAAACAAGGTGTTTTATGTCTTATGAGTGAAAGTTTATATGCTGAAAAAGTAGGATTTACAAGCCCAAACCATAGAACTACAAAAGTAATAAAAGAAGCTTTAAGAAAAAATGATAGTAGAGTAATATTTAATATATATGGAACACAATTTTATCGTATACAAGAAATATTTAATGAAGTAATGAAAGTCGGTAGAAATATAGTTATATTAGGTAAAGATTTAGAAACTACTATAATGAAAGCTATTGATAATAATTATTTAAGATTTGATAAAGATAGAATATTTAATTTAAAACATATAGAAGATGGTAATATAGTTGTTATTGTATCTGATAATCTAGAAAAACCATTTTCTAATATAAAGAGAGTTATTAGAGGTTTTGATAAGTTTTTAAAAATAAATTCAAATGATACAGTAGTATTTGCAAATCAAGTATATGATGGAATGGAAAAAACAGCTACTGATGTATTTGATGAAGTTGCAAAATTAGGAGCTAATTTAATTATTGTTTCTAAAAAATATTTATCACTTCATGCATCAAGAGAAGATCTTATGTTAATGTTAAACTTAATGAAACCAAAATACTATTTCCCAGTAATTGGTGAATATCGTCATCAAGTATGTAATGCTGATGTAGCAACTACAATAGGTATGCCAAAAGAAAATGTATTATTAAAACTTAATGGTGATGTTATATCATTCGTAAATGGTTCTTTGGTAGAAACTGGTGAGAAAATTGAAACTGATGATATTCTTATTGATGGTAAAACAGTTGGTGATATTGGTGAAATCGTATTAAAAGATAGAGAATCTTTATCACAAAGTGGTATTGTTTTAGTTACATTTACTATTGATAAAGAAACTAAAAAAGTATTAGCAGGTCCTGAAATACTTACAAGAGGATTTGTGTATGTAAAAGATAATATAGATTTAATTAAAGAAATTGAAAATATTTCCACAAATATAATCGAATCTAATTCAAAAGATCACTACATAGATTTTAATCAAATAAGAAGTGAAATTAGAGATAAGGTTGGCAAATATTTATATCAAGAAACTGAATGTAAGCCTATGATATTATCTGTAATACAAGAAATATAAAATGTACAAATTGTACATTTTTTTATTGTTTGAAAATATATATTATGATATATTTATTCAGTAGAAGAATATATGAAAAAGAATTAAGTAAAGTAGCTGATACTATCATAAGTTATAATAATAAAATATATGAAGTAACATTAGAAAATAATGAAGTAATTAAGTCAACAGAAAAGTATCAATACTTTGTACTTGATAAAGGTTGGGTTAGAGCTTATGATTTAAAGGTAGGAGATACATTATCATCTACTATAAAAGGCAAATTAAAAATTAAGAATATAAAAGTAGTAGAATATGATAAACCTATAAAAACATATAACTTAACTATTGAAGACACACATAATTATTTAATAACTGAGTATGAGGTATTAGTTCATAATGCAGGATCTAGAAGTTGAGTATAAAATATAAGTTTATAACAAAAAAGAGAATTCTTATAAATTCTCTTTTTTATATTCTATAAGTGCTTTAGCAATTTGATCTGGACATGATGTATTTTTAAAGCCACATTTGATATTTTCTAATCTAGAAATTACTTCATCTATATTTTTATTTTTTATAAGAGAACTAATTCCTAAAAGATTACCAAGGCAACCATTAGTTACTTTTAAATCTTTTATAATATCACCATCAAGTATGAATGTCATTTTACTAGAGCATACTCCTTTAGGATTGTATGTATATGTTTTCATTTTACCACCATTTACATTATAACATATTGTAAAATGCATGTAAAATGTTTGAAAATATATATAAGTTATGATAAAATTAACTAGAGGAGGGTACTTTATGGAGAAATATGTTCCTGATATCTATAAAAAAAGTATCTATGATGTTGATTATAAAAAGTTGAAATCAAATGGTATTAAATGTATTTTATTTGACTTAGATAATACAATTGTACCATATAACATAAAAGAACCTAATAAAAAAGTAATGGATTTATTTAAACAAATAAAGTCTTTAGGTATAAAAATAATAATATTCTCTAATAGTGGTAAAAAAAGATTAAAACCATTTAAAGAAATGTTAGAAGTTGATTGTTGTCCTAGAGCTTTTAAACCATCACCTAAAAAGTTTGTTGCTATTATAGATGGTTATAAATATGCACTTGATGAAGTAGCGATTATAGGTGATCAATTACTTACTGATATACTAGGTGGAAATAGAGTTGGTATAACTACAATTTTAATTAATCCAATTAGTAAAAAAGATCATATTGTTACTTGGTATAACAGATTGAGAGAAAAAGGTATTATAAAAAAATTGAGTAAGAAAGATATTTTTTATAGAGGTAAGTATTATGACTAAGTGTGCTGGTTGTGGTAGTGAAATGCAATGTATGATACCTGAAAGAATGGGATATGTATCACCTAATATTTTTGGTATGGCAAAAATGTGTGAAAGATGTTTCAGATTACAAAATTATAATGAGTTTCAATATATAGATATTGATTCATCTTTTTTTAGTGAAATGTATAAAGAAATTAATAGAAGTAACGCTTTAGTAGTAGTTGTTACTGATTTATTTAATATTAATTCTAAATTTGATGTATTTTTAAGAATGAATAATCCTAAATTACTAGTGTTAAATAAAAGAGATATTTTACCACCTAATATAAGTGATGAAAAATTACTAAATAGTATAGATGGTAATTATATTGACAAAGTTTTAGTTAGTAGTAAAACAAACTATAATTTTGATTTACTTATAAGTAAAATTAGAGATTATAGAACTAGTAATAAAGTATATTTACTTGGTTATACAAATGCTGGAAAAAGTAGTATTGTAAATAAACTTTTATATCATTATGGTAAAAAAGAAAGCAAAATAGTTACATCTATGTTACCATCTACTACTTTAAATATGATAGAGATGGAACTTGAAAGTGGGCTTACATTAATTGATACACCAGGTATAGTAGATAAAGGTAATATTAGTAATTATGTTGATTATGAAATGCTTAATAGAATTAATCCTAGAAAAGTTATTAAACCAAAAGTATATCAAGTTAGAAGACCACAATCTTTTATAATTGATAATTTATTACAAGCACATGTTGATGATAAAAATATAGTTACTTTTTATATTTCTAGAGATTTATATATTGAAAGAAATTTTAAAGACAAAAAACTTAATTTTGAAAAAAGAATTATAAATGTGGGTGATGATGAAGATATAGTAGTTAATGGGTTAGGATTCATTAATTTTAAAAAATCTGCAGTAGTTACTATTTACACATTTAATAATGTAGAAGTTTACACAAGAAAGGCTTTAATTTAAGGAGGATATATGAAAAAAAATTATTTTATAGTAGCTGGTATTTTAGCTATTATGATTGCTATTAGTGTTGCAATTATTTTATTTACAAAGAAAGAAGAGAGTACTATTAAAAGTACCGATGATATTTTAAAAATGTTAAATGAAATCTATAAAGGTTTAGATTTACCATCTTTGGAAAATCAAGTCATAGATGTAACTGATAAAGAAACTGTTAAATATTTTACTGGTATTACATCTGATATAGAAACTTTAGTAGTTTCTGAACCACTTATGAATGCTCAAGCATATTCTTTAATTGTTGTAAAAGTAAAGGATTCTGGAAACATTGAAAAAATTAAACAGGAAATTTATGATAACATAGACATGAGTAAATGGATATGTGTTTCTGCAGATAAGCTTTATATAACTAATAGTGGAAATATTATTTTTGCTGTTATGTCTAGCGAAGATATGGCAAAGCCAGTATATGAAAAATTTAAAGAATATGTAAATAATAATGTTGGAAAAGAATTAGAAAAAGGTAATGCTAGCGGAATTGATAGTTTTATTACTGAATAATAAGCACCAATTAGGTGCTTTAATTATAAGGAGATGTTATGTTATTTACAAGTATTAGTTTTTTATATTATTTTTTACCTGTAGTATTACTATTATATTTTGTTTTGCCTAAAAAATTTAGAAATAATATACTACTTATTTCTTCATTATTATTTTATTTTTATGGAGAACCAAAATATATATTTTTAATGTTATTTGAAATAGTAGTATCTTATATAGGTGGTATTTTAATAGATAAATATAAGAGTAAAAGTATATTTATATCAGTTATTTCTATTCATATATTTTTACTTTGTATATTTAAATATACAGATTTCATTTTATCTAGTATAAATGATATATTTAATAGTAATATATCACTTTTAAATATTGCACTACCTATAGGTATTAGCTTTTATACATTTCAAATACTTAGTTATGTTATAGATGTTTATAATGGAAAAATTAAAGTTCAAAAAAATATATTTACACTTGCAACTTATGTATCTATGTTTCCACAACTTATAGCGGGGCCTATAGTAAGATATGAAACTGTAGAAGCTGAATTAAATAATAGAACTCACAGTTTTGATAATTTTTCATATGGAGTAAGAAGATTTGTAATAGGTCTATCTAAAAAAGTTTTAATTGCTAATATGTTAGGAGAACTGGTAAATAAATTTAGTCTTGTAGATGAAAGAAGTGTAGTTTTATATTGGGTATATGGAGTATCTTATATGTTACAAATATATTTTGATTTTAGTGCATACTCTGATATGGCAATAGGTATGGGCCGTATGTTTGGATTTACTTTCTTAGAAAACTTTAATTATCCATATATATCAAAGAGTGTAACAGAATTTTGGCGCAGATGGCATATATCATTATCAAGTTGGTTTAAAGATTATGTATATATACCACTAGGTGGTAGTAGATGTTCTATCTTAAAAAATATTAGAAATATACTTATTGTGTGGTGTTTAACTGGTCTATGGCATGGAGCTAGTTATAATTTCTTATTATGGGGACTTTATTTTGGAATAATTCTTATTATAGAGAAGTTTGTTTTGAATAGAGTTTTAGATAAATTACCTAGTATATTAAAACATATTTATGTATTATTTATAGTAATGATAAGTTTTGTTATATTTAATGCTAGTAGTCTTAGTGATATTATGAATACTATATCTGGTTTATTTGGATTTAATCATGTATGCATTATAAATGACTATACTATATATAATCTAAAAAATTATTTAATTATTTTAATTATAAGTATAATAGGTGCAACACCTATTATGAAAAATATTATAGAAAAGTTAAGAAAGAGTAAAATTATGGATAATATTATAAATATAATAGAACCAATATTTATGATTTTTCTACTAATTATAGTTACCGCTTATTTAGTAGATAGTTCATATAATCCATTCTTGTACTTTAGATTTTAGGTGATTTATGAAAAATATTAAAGATATTATAGTAACTATTTCATTTGTATTATTTTTAAGTGTTATATTTGTTTTAAATATATTTAAGAAAGATGATACTATTTCTTTAGAAGAGAGAAGAGCTTTAGCTTTAATGCCTAAATTTAGTGTTAATTCTTTATTTAATGGTACATTTATGAATAAATTTGATTCTTATGTTACTGATCAGTTTATAGCTAGAATAAAATTTAGAAAATTAAAAGCTAATATAGAATTAAAAATTAAAAACAATTATAATGATTTATATATTAAAGATGATTATATTATAAACAATTTATATCCGTTAAATAAAAAATCTGTTATTAATTTTTCAAATAAAATAAATTATATAAAAAAAACATATTTAACTGATAATAATGTACATTTTATGTTAATACCAGATAAAAATTATTTTGTAGATAATGGTAATTTAAAGATGGATTATGATGAACTTAAAACTATGTTATTATCTAATATAGATGCTAATTATATAGATGTTTTTCCTTTATTATCATTAAATAGTTATTATAAAACAGATTCTCATTGGAAGGAAGAAGAATTAATTCCTATTGTAAAAAAATTAAGTAATAATTTAAGATTTAATTTTGTAAACGATTATAAAGAAGAATTTATAACAATATTTGAAGGAGTATATAAGGGTGAGGTTGTAGTATCAAATAGTTATGATGAACTTAAAGTACTTAGAAACTCTATAATAGATTCAAGTACTGTATATAATTATGAAACTAATAAATATGAATCTGTATTTAATAAAGATAAACTTAATAGTAATGACAAATATGACTATTATTTATCTGGTGCAACACCGCTTATTACTATTACAAATAAGAGTGTAAAAGATAAATCTCTTATAGTATTTAGAGATTCATTTGCTAGTAGCTTAATTCCTTTATTAGTGCCTTACTATAATAAAATTACGCTTGTAGATACCAGATATATATCACCAAAAATATTAGGTGAATATATAGATTTTAAAGGTAGTGATGTATTATTTATGTATAATGTTATGACAATTAATAATTCATCAATATTAAGATAATAGAATAATTGTTATTCTATTATTTTTTTGTTATAATTATAATTGGTGATAATATGTTAGGTAGGATAATAAGTGTAGAAGAAAATGAGGCTAAGATAAAATTAAATATTAATTTAGAAGAAATTCCAAATCTTATTAATTTATATGTAATTATGGAAGATAATGCTAATAAGATAATAGGTGAAATAACTGATATAATAGGTGACGTAGCTAAAGTTAATTTACTTGGTAAAATAGATGGTGACAAGTTTGAATATGGTATTATAAATAAACCATCATTTTCATCTACTATAAAGTTAGTTAGTAAAGAAAAGATGCCACTTATAATTGGTGTTGAAAAAGTAGAAGAGGATGAACATTTATATATAGGTGATAGCCCTATTTATACTGATGTACCAGTATATGTTTCTATAAATAAATTTTTTAGTAATCACTTTGCAATATTTGGTAATACAGGTAGTGGTAAATCATGTGGTGTAGCTCGTATATTTCAAAATTTATTTAGTAAAGAGCATGATATTGCATATAAGGCTAGCATATTCATATTTGATGCATACGGAGAATATCATGATGCATTTAGAAATTTAAGTAATGTTGTCCCTGAAATTAGTTTAAAAACTTATACAACTAACTTAAAAACAACAGATAGTGAAATATTAAGAATTCCTGTATGGTTACTTAGTTTAGATGATATAGCATTATTACTTGATGCTACATCTCATAATCAAATACCTATAATAGAAAAAGCTATGAAATTAGTAACTATATTTGCAAGAGAAGAAGAATTAGTAATTAAGCATAAAAATGATATAATAGCAAGAGCAATATTAGATATATTATCTAGTGGTAAATCACCGGTACAAATAAGAGATCAAATATTCTCTATACTATCAATTTATAATACAAAAGAATTAAATCTAGAGTCTACAGTATATCAACCAGGATATAGTAGAAGTTTAAAAAATTGTTTTATTATTGATAATACTGGTAAAATAAGAGAAATGGAACTTATTAGTAATTTTATGGAATCATTTTTAGATGATACTTTAGAATTAGAAATGCCAGATGGTTCATTTAAGTATGACTTAAAAGATTTAAAGAAGGCTCTTGACTTTGCACTTATTTCTGAAGGTGTATTAAATAGTGAAAAAATATATGATGAAACTAATATATTAAAAGTTAGATTACATAGTTTAGTAAATAGTGATGAAAATACATATTTTGATTATCCAGAATATATAACAAAAGAAGAATATATAAGATCTCTTATGGTAGTTAATGGTAATAGAAAAGCACAAATAATTAATTTTAATATAAACTATGTAGATGATCGATTTGCTAAAGTATTAACTAAAATATATTCTAAGTTATTATTTGATTATTCAAAAGAATTAAAAGTAAGAGCATCATTTCCAATTCATATAATTTTGGAAGAAGCTCATAGATATGTGCAAAATGATAATGATGTTAATTTACTTGGATATAACATATTTGAACGTATTGCCAAAGAAGGTAGAAAGTATGGTATTATTTTGGGATTAATTACTCAAAGACCATCTGAATTATCTAACACAGCTATATCACAGTGTAATAATTTCTTAATATTTAAGATGCAACATCCACTTGATATTGATTATATAAGAGATATGGTACCTAATATCACTAGTGAAATAATTAAAAAACTAAAAATATTACCAGCTGGTACATGTATGGCATTTGGTCTTGCGTTTAAAGTACCTGTACTTATAAAACTTAAAATGCCAGATCCAGCTCCAGCATCAAGTAACTGTGATATTAGTTCAAATTGGTTTGTAAGGAAGTGATAAAATGAAAAAAAAGAAAAAAGCATTTACATTAGTAGAATTATTAGGGGTTCTAGTAGTGCTTAGTATAATTACATTAGTGCTTTTTCCTCTTATTAGTACCTATGTAGAAAATACAAGAAAAAAGACTTATGATAGCGAAATGGATATAATTATTGTTGGACTTAAAAATTATTCTACTGAGCATGAAGAAATTTTACCTTTAAATGAAGGAGAATATGTAATTCTTACATTAGGACAATTAAAATCTTATGGTATTGTTGCAAATACTATAAAAAATCCTATGGACGGCAAAGAATTAGATGATTCTACAGAATTTAAAATTACAAAGACTGCTACTGGTTATAATTATGAAATTAGTTATAATGCAACTAGAGATAATAGCAGTATAACACCAACAATTACACTAAAAGGAAGTCCTTTAGCATATTATAAACTTAATGGTACTTATGTTGAAGAAGGCGCTATTGCCGTTGATAAAGACGGTAATAATGTCAATGTTACTATTGATAAAAATAATTTAAATATAACTAAAGAGGGTATATATTATATTACTTATATAGCTACTGATAAAGCTGGTGCTACAAGTTATGCTAAAAGAACTATTATAGTTAAAGAAAGAAAATATGTAACTTATAAAGATGGCGAAGCAATATACTATAATCCTGAAACAAATAAAAAATGTGATAGTAGTGAAGCGGTAAGCAAAACTGGTACTAAGACAGGATGCATGAAATGGTATACTATTCTTGATAAAGCTGGTGCTGAAAAAGTAAAATTATTATTAGATCATAATACAACAGGCAAAATAGAATGGATAACTAATGCTGATTATAAGAAAGCTAATACAGATAATACAGCTTGTAGGTATACTACCTGCCATGATGAAGGCCCAGTAACAGCTAATAGGCAATTAAAAAATGATGTTTCATCATGGAATAATGCTGTTAAAGGCACTGCCCGTATGATTACGGCTAATGAAGTTGCTAAAATAGCTAGTTTAATTGGATGGCAATATGGATCTTCATATTTCCATACTGGAGTTAATAGTCAATATAAGGGAGCAGCAGGAACAAATAAATTTGCTTGGTTATTTGATAATACATATGATTGTACAACATACGGATGCAACGTAGCAGATAGTGGAGCAAAAGGATATTGGACAAGTTCAGCTTGCGGATATGAATATGCCGCTTGTGGTGTATTATACTTTGGTACTATGGATAATAATTATGGTAATAATGTAAGTAGTAGCAATTATTATGGTATACGTCCTGTAATAGAAATAAAAAAAGAAGTATTAGAATAAAAGAAAAAGGATTTTTAAAAATCCTTTTTTATTCTACCGTTACAGATTTAGCTAAGTTTTTAGGTTTATCAATATCACAACCTCTTAATTTAGCTACTTCATATGAAATTATTTGAAGTGGTACTATAGTAAGAGTAGGTTGTAAAAATTTATTGGTAGTAGGGATTACTATTTTAGTGTCATAATAATCTCCCTCTTTATCTAGTGCATCAGTAGTAATAAGTATTACATTAGCACCTCTAGCTTTTACTTCTTTTATATTACTAATAGTTTTTTCTTCTATTTTTTCTTCTGTTACAATACCAATTACTGGTGTATCTTCATCTATAAGTGATATAGTACCATGTTTAAGTTCTCCAGCTGCATATGCTTCACTATGAATATAAGATATTTCTTTTAGTTTTAAAGATCCTTCCATTGATAATGCATAATCTACATTTCTACCTATAAAGAAGATATCATTATGAGTATATAATGTATCTGCTATTTTTTTATAAAGTGGATTACCTATAAGGTTTTCTATTTTTTTAGGTAATTCTTTTAAATCATCTAATACTTTATTAGCGTCATTTTTAGACATTTTTCCATTTGTATATGCCATATTAAGAGCGATAAGTCCAAGTAATGCTAATTGTGCTAAGTAAGCTTTAGTAGTTGCTACGGCAATTTCAGGTCCAGCCTTAATATATAATACATCTTTAGCTTCTCTTGCTATACTACTACCAACAACATTTACTATTGCTAAAGTATCAATATTGTTTTCTTTTACTTTTCTTAAACAAGCTAGAGTATCTGCTGTTTCTCCTGATTGTGATACTACTATAACTAATGTATTTTCATTATGAAATTGTGTTTTATAACGATATTCTGAAGCTACTTCAGTGTTTACTCTAATACCAGCATATTCTTCTATGAGGTTTTTAGCTACTAATCCAGTATGGTATGCACTACCACAAGCTACAATATCAATATTATCATATTTTTTAAAGTCTGGCATTTTAGATATTAATTCATCAACATTATTGTAAGCCACTGTAGCATTTTTTATTACTTCAGGTTCTTCATGAATTTCTTTTATCATAAAGTGATCATAACCATTTTTCATAGCACTTTCCATTTTACCTTCAAAAGTAATTATTTCTTTATTTATTACATTTTTATTATCATCGATTATTTTAATATCATCACCTAGTATAGCGATTTCATTAGGGTCTAATAACATATATTTATTTGTATATTTTAATATTGCTGGAACATCAGATGCAATAAAATTAATGTTATCTCCTTTAGCTATAATAAGTGGACTATCTTTTCTAATAGCATATAAAGTATTATAATCATTAGTATTTATAATACCTAGAGCGTAAGAACCTCTTACTAATGTTTTAAAGTTTCTAATTGCATCTATCATATCATTACTGCTATTATATAAATAATCTAGTAATGCAGCAGCAACTTCTGTATCAGTTTCAGAGACAAAATTATATCCTTTATTTAAAAGCATTTCTTTTAGTTCCATATAGTTTTCAATAATACCATTATGAACTAAAATTATTTTTCCATTTTTATGTGGATGAGAATTTATACTATTTGGTTTTCCATGAGTTGCCCATCTAGTATGACCTATACCAATATTAGACTTAATAGTTGTATCTAATATTTTTAGTAAATCATCTATTTTCCCTTTTTCTTTTTTTATTTCTAATTCATTATTATTTAAATAAGCTACTCCAGCAGAGTCATAACCTCTATATTCTAGAGTCTTTAAACCTTCTATTAAAACATCTAAAGATCTTTTATCTTTAGATACGTATCCAACGATACCACACATAAATACCTCCTATAATGTGTGATGCACCTTTTGTTGTAATTTTGATTTTACTTTTTTTAGTACATCTAACGATTACAAAAACCGTAACAGCATCCGCCGAATATTCGATAACTGTTATCCTCGTCACCCTAAGGTCTGGCGCTAATTGATAAAATACTCCTTTCATTATCAACTTTCTATATATATTATATTAAAAAAATATTTCTTTTGCAACTAATTTATGGTATCATTAGTTAGTGGTGATGTTATGTTAGTACCAAATTTAAAGAGTGCAAAAGAAAGAACTAAAAGAGTTCCTTTAATAAAAAACTATATAATAGATGATGAATATAAAACTATTGGTAAAGGTAAAACTTATCATATCAAGACCTATGGATGTCAAATGAATGAACATGATAGTGAAAATATAAAAGCAATATTAGAAGAAATGGGCTTTACTTATAATAGTGTAATGGAAGAATCTGATTTAATACTTTTAAATACATGTGCAATAAGAGAAAATGCTCACAATAAAGTATTTGGTATGCTAGGTAGATTAAAACATTTAAAAGAAGAAAGAAAAGATATAATAGTTGGTTTATGTGGTTGTATGGCACAAGAAGAAAGTGTTGTAGAAGAAATCACTAATAAATTTAAATGGATGGATCTAGTATTTGGAACCCACAATATTCATGAATTACCTAAAATATTAAAAACTTCTTTAGATAAAAATAAATTAGAAGTAGAAGTATTAAGCTATGAAGGAGACATTATAGAAGATATTCCTGTAAAAAGAGATTCTAAATATAAAGCTTGGGTAAATATCATGTATGGATGTGATAAGTTTTGTACATACTGTATTGTACCTTATACTAGAGGTAAACAAAGAAGTAGATTACTTACTGATATTGTGTCTGAAGTAGAAGAATTAAAAGAAAATGGTTATAAGGAAGTTACATTGCTTGGACAAAATGTAAATGCTTACGGAAAAGATTTGAATTTAGGTTATGGTATGACTGAATTATTAGAAACCGTCGCTAAAACTGGTATAGATAGAATTAGATTTGTAACAAGTCATCCTTGGGACTTTAATGATAGTATGATAGAAGTAATTAAATCATATAGTAATATAATGCCATATATTCATTTACCATTACAAAGTGGTTCATCTAGAATACTAAAATTAATGGGTAGAAGATATACTAAGGAAGAATATTTAACTTTATTTAATAAATTAAAAAAAGCACTTCCATATTCATCTATTACTACTGATATTATAGTAGGATTTCCAAATGAAACAGAAGAAGACTTTAATGAAACATTAGATGTGGTAAATACTTGTAAGTATGATTCAGCATTTACATTTATATTTTCACCTAGAGAAGGTACTCCAGCAGCAAAAATGCAAGATAATGTTAGTTTAGAAGAAAAAGAAGTTAGACTTCAAAGATTAAATGAATTAATAAATAAATATTCAAAAGAAGCAAATATGAAATATTTAAACAAAATAGTACCAGTATTACTTGAAAATTATAGTGAAAAAGATAAAAATAAATTAATGGGATATACTGATACTATGAAACTAGTTAATGTTACTTCAGACGAAAGTAATTTAGGCAAAATAGTTAATGTAAAAATAACGGATGTAAAAACATGGAGCATGGACGGAGAAATCGTTAGTTAAAGATAGTGATAAAAATCTATTAAGGTTTTTATCACTATTTTATTTATTTTGCATAAATTAAAGTGAGAGGTGATAATATGGCATTTAAAGAAATTGTAACAAAAGCCGTTATAGGAAAGGGTAAAAAGCATTTTAATAATAACTATACAATAGAAGTAGATAATAAACCTACTACAGTTCTTGGATGTTGGGTAATAAATCATAAATTTAAAGGATTTAAATCAAATGATAAAATCGGTGTAGATGGTAGTTATGATGTAAATATATGGTATTCATATGAAAATGATTCTAAAACTACTGTTATAAATAAAAAGATTACATATAGTGATTTGTTTAATGTTAGTATAAAAGAAAATGCAGATTTATCAAGTGATATAGATGTAATAGTAAGATCATTAAAACAACCTAATTGTACTAAAGTAAATATAGAAGATGGTAAAATAAACTTTGTAATAGAAAAAGAATTAGGAGTAGAATTAGTTGGTGAAACAAAAGTTAAAATAGCAATAGAAGAAGATGAAGATGAATGGGAAGAAATAGTAGATATAGATGAAACATTAAAAGATATAGATAAAGTAGATGAAAACTATATAGAAGATAATAAAGAGTAGATAAATAAACTATATTTATCTTTTTTATTAAAATAAAAATCTATGATATAATTAATTTGGTGATATTATGAATGAAAAAGTACTTAAATTTAAAGAAGGAATATTTTCTTTAAATACTAGAAGATTCGGTAAAATTGCAGAGTTAATGATAAAAGAGTTATATAATTTTCATGATCCTTTAAATGTAGCTTATGATTTACTTACTAAAGATGGAAATAAAGTAGAAGTAAAATTTTCTACAGTTTTAAGAAAATGTAACTCAGTAATAACTAGTAAAAATGTTATAAAAGAAATAATTGCATCAAAACTAGAAAATAGAATGTTAACATTTGAAAATGCTAAAACAGCTAATTTTGATTGCAATATACAACAAGTTAAACCAAGTGAATTTGATGTTTTATACTATGGATGTTTCTTTGATGATAAAATAATGATATGTAAAATAAATTCTAGTGAAATTATAAATGATTCGGAAATTATGTATTCTAATCATCAACATAGAGGTAATACTGGTGAAGGTCAATTTCATATTAATAGTAGTACTATGAATACTCATATGAATAAATATTTAGTAGAATGGTTAACATATGAAGAATTATATACATTATTTATGAAAAAAGCTTCTTTATAAGAAGTTTTTTATTTATTTATGCTATAATCTAATTGGTGAATTTATGAGTACATTTAAAATAATAAAAGCATCTGCAATAGAACAAGAAGTTGATGCTATAGTTAATGCTGCTAATAGATATTTATTAAGTGGTGGTGGTATTTGTGGCGCTATTTTTAAAAAAGCTGGGTATAAAGAGTTAAGAATAGAATGTGATAAAGTAAAAACACCATTAAAAGATGGTGATGCAGTAATTACTAGTTCTTGCAATATTACTAATGCCAAATATATAATACATGCGGTAGGCCCAAATTTTAATGTAACACCTGATGCTTTTGATAAATTATATAATGCATATTATAATTCATTATTATTATTAAAAAAATATAATTTGCATTCGGTATCATTTCCATTAATTAGTTCTGGTATATTTGGTTCTTCTCTTGATAATCCTATATATGAATCTACAAAATGTGCTATAAGAGCTTATAAAGATTTTACTAAAAATAATATAGATTATGATATTAATATGCTATTATGTACATATAAAATAAGTGAATATAATGATGCTTTAAAAGTTTATAGAGGTGAGGTATGACTAGGTTAGTAGAATTAGCTAAAGATATATTTAATGATAAGGAAAGAAAAATTATTAATTTTGTAGAAGATGAAAAGCATAATATGTTTTTAAATAACATAGAAAAATATCCTCATGCCTTTGTACTAGCATGTTTAATGGATAAACAAATGAAAGCAGAAAGAGCGTGGAGTATACCATGCAAAATATATGATGAGTTTGGTAGATTCGATATAGCTTTTTTATCAAATGTTGAAGAACAAACATATATAAATTTATTTACTAAAAACAAGTATCATAGATTTAATAAAATAGAAGCTAAAAATTTTTATGATGCAGTTCAAATGATAAAAAATAAATATAATGGCGATGCGTCAAATATATGGAAAGATAAACCAAGTAGTGTTACAGTAGTATATAGGTTTTTAGAATTTAACGGTATGGGTATAAAAATAGCTACAATGGCTGCAAATATTTTAGCCAGACAATTTAAAATAGAATTTAGTGACTATTATTCGATAGATATTTCTCCAGATGTACATGTAAAAAGAGTATTAAAAAGACTAGGATATCTTAATGAAAATCCTACTATAGATCAAATTATTTATAAGGCAAGAGAAATTAATCCTGAATTTCCTGGACTTATAGATTACTCTTGTTGGGTGATTGGTAGAAATTATTGTCATGAAACTAATCCTAATTGCGATAAGTGTCCTTTAAATAGTGAATGTAAAAAGAAATATATAAAATAGGATATATGTGTCAACAATTTTAGGTTGACACATATATTTTATTATGTTATAATTACAAAGAACGGAGGAGAATATATGGCAGTTAAATTAAGATTAAAAAGAATGGGAACTAAAAAAAGACCATTTTATCGTATTGTAGCAGCTGATTCAAGAAGTCCAAGAGATGGTAGATTTATCGAAACTGTTGGTACTTATAACCCAATTACAGAACCAGCTGAAATTAAAGTTGATGAAGAAAAAGCTTTATCATGGTTATCTAATGGTGCTATCCCAACTGATACTGTAAGAGATTTATTTAAAAAACAAGGTATTATGGAAAAATTCCATAATTCTAAGAAAGCAAGTAAATAATGAATGCAGTAGAATTAACTAAATTTTTAGTAGAAAATATAGTTGAAGAACCAGACATGGTATCAGTAAAAGAATTTGAAGATGAAACTGATACTATCACTATTGAAATATTAGTAGATGAAGATAGTATGGGTTCTGTAATAGGTAAAGGTGGTATGCTAATTAATGCCATCAGAACTATTGTACAAGCTTCAAGTTATGCAAATAACGGAAAAAAGGTTAGAATTAATATTGATTCTTTCTAAGAGCGTAAGCTCTTTTTCTTTACAAATTTATAAAAAATTAATGTGCTTAATGATGTTATACTAGGTGCATATAATATAAATATACCACCTTCATATAAAGCTAAAAGATTTAAAATATATTTTCTAGTCAAGTAAGTACAAATCCGCTAACATTTATTATTCCGTAAATAGTAAAGATTAGAAAATATATTAGGTAGAAAGAATATATACAAGGAAGAAGAATAAAAATATTGACATTACCGAAATCGGAAGATATAATAAATATAGTAAGGAAGTGAATATATGGCTAATACAAAATATAATACTTCTTATATTTGTGGGGGGGGGTTAATATTTAATAACCGCCTATTAGTCATGTATATAAATCACAAGAACTAGGGTAGACCTAGAGTTTTGTGATTTTTTAATAACTTATATGAGGAGGAATATATGAAAAAAGGATTTACCCTAATAGAGTTACTCGCAGTAATAGTAATACTAGCAATAATAGCACTAATAGCAACCCCTGCAGTATTAAAAACTATAAATGATTCTAAAAGAAGTGCAGCAGAAGCAAGTGCAAGAAATATAATAAGGGCTGCAGAAAGTCATTACATGGAATCAATAATAAATAATGATATAGTATCTTCTATTGATTTGAGTACTGATACACTTAAGTATGATGGAGAACAAGCTAAAAAAGGAATTATAAACTATAATTTAGATGGTAATGCATATGGAAGAATGTATATAAGTGGCTTTTGTATTGATGTATCTGAAGAAGGAGAATTAACAAGTGAAAAAATAGAAGAGTTAAACTGTAAAATTGTAGAACCTACTGATTCATCTTGTTTTGTACTAGAAACTATAGAAATTAATGGTAAAAAAGTAGAAAATGGTCTTGTAAAAGATTACAAATGTTTTGAAGGTAATACTTATGGACTTCCAACTATAACAGATGTTGTTATACCTGATAGTGTAGTAGTGATAGGCAATGCTGCATTTTTTAATAATAATTTAACAAGTGTAAGGATACCTAATAATGTAACTACTATAGAAAGATCAGCTTTTTTAAAAAATAAATTAACAAGTATTACAATACCTAAAAATGTGAAGTCTATTGGAGAATATGCATTTCAAAGTAATCAACTACGAACTCTTACGATTCCAGATACTGTAACTGATATAAAAGAATACGCATTTTCAAAAAATGAATTAACAAAAGTAAATATTCCAAATTCTATTACAACGATATCAGAAGGCATGTTTTATGATAATCAATTAACAAGTATAGTAATTCCTAAAAATATTACTTCTATAGAAAAATCAGCATTTTCAACGAATCAATTAACAAGTGTTATTATTCCAGATAAGGTAACTTCAATAGGTCAAAATGCTTTTATAAACAATAAATTAACAAGTATTACAATACCTAAAAATGTAAAGTCTATTGGAGAATTTGCATTTCAAAGTAATCAACTACGAACTCTTACGATTCCAGATACTGTAACTGATATAAAAAAATATGCATTTTCAAAAAATGAATTAACAAAAGTAAATATTCCAAATTCTATCACAACGATATCAGCAGGCATCTTTTGGGATAATCAATTAACAAGTATTACAATACCTAAAAATGTAAAGTCTATTGGAGAATATGCATTTCTAAGTAATCAACTACGAACTCTTACGATTCCAGATACTGTAACCGATATAAAAAAATATGCTTTTAGTGAAAATCAAATAACAAGTGTAAAACTATCAAATAATTTAACTTCTTTAGATAGATCGATCTTTAAAAGAAATCAAATAACAAGCATAACAATTCCTAGTAAAGTAACTTCAATAGGAGAAGCTGCATTTTCAGATAATCAACTTACTGATTTAGTTATTCCTGGAACTGTAAAGACTATAGAAAGATTAGCATTTCAATCAAATAAAATAGAAAATCTTACACTTTCTAGTGGAATAAAAAAAATTGGAGATGCAGCATTTAATGTAAATAGATTAACCAGTATAACCATACCAGATAGTGTAATAGAAATGGGCTATGCATTTACTGGTAATCGACTTACTGATAATGAGGCCTTTATATATAAAAGAACTGACACTAATAATGATGGAATAGCTGAGATTGACACATCTGTTTTAATATGTTATGGTGGAGCTAGGACAAGTAATGTTGTAATTCCAGACAATGTAAAGACTATAGAAAAACAGGCTCTTTTTAATAGCTTTATAACTAGTATAACCATACCAGATAGTGTAACAACAATAAAAGGAGGAGCATTTAACAATTGTAGTTTTCCAGATAATGAGGCCTTTATATATAAAAGAACTGACACTAATAATGATGGAATAGCTGAAATTGATACATCTGTTTTAATAAGTTATGGTGGAGCCAGTAAAAGTAATGTCGTAATTCCAGACAATGTTAAAGAAATATCTGATTATGCTTTTGATTCGAGTTTTATATCAAGTGTAACAATTCCAAATAGTGTTACCAAAATAGGCCAAGAAGCCTTTAGAAATAATCACTTAACAAGTATAGAAATACCAAATAGTGTAACAAGTATAGGCAATGGTACATTTTATAATAATGAAAATTTGACTTCGATTATAATAGATAAAGAAACTGATAGTATTCCATCTTCTCCTTGGGGAGCAGGTATTAATACTACTATAATATGGAAAAGGGGATAGATATGAAGAAATCATTAGTATTATGGATCTTATTACTTTTAGCAATAAGTGGTTGTGGTAAAAAGAATTTTGATAAAGAATATAATAATATGCAAATAGGTAATATAGATAGTTATCAATTAGATTTAAGAATATATGGTAAGGAAAATGTAAATTTTAAAATTGATAATTATAAAAATGAGTCTTATAGAGTTGATACATCTGATGCAACATACTATGTAATAAATAATAGTACTTATAAAGAAATAATAGGTGACGAAATTAAGTATGTTATGGTAGATACTAAATTATTTACTAATACAGATATTTTATTACAAGGGCTTAAAAATATTAAATCTAGAAAAGAAGTAAAGAACGATATAACTGATTTAGATTTAGAATTATATGATGTAACATTTGATTCAAAGTATATTAAGTCTTTATTAAATGAACTTGCTTATGATAGTAACTATAATAATGCAAAAGGTAAAATATATATTAAAGATAATAATATTTATAAAATTATTTATGAGATAGATGATTTAACTATAACTGCAACATTTTTTAGAATAAATAATATTAGAAAACCAGATATTGGTTCATAGTATAAGAGCGTAAGCTCTTTTTTTCTTGTCTAAACTATGTAAATGTATTATAATAAATAATAGGAGTGAGGATATGAATTACGATAATTTAAAAATACCAAACCATGTAGGTATTATAGTAGATGGTAATGGTAGATGGGCAACTAGTCAAGGATTAAAAAGAAGTGCTGGACATAAAAAAGGTGCTGAAAACTTAGAAAAATTAGTTTTATATATATTAAGTAAGGGTATTAAAGTAGTTAGTTTATATGTTTTTTC
The DNA here is from genome assembly GCA_934101425.1 of uncultured Bacilli bacterium. Lineage (GTDB taxonomy): Bacteria > Bacillota_I > Bacilli_A > RF39 > UBA660 > CAKOQQ01. Next base: position 33,924 of record CAKOQQ010000004.1, read on the forward strand.
TACTGAAAACTTTAAAAGAAGTGAAGAAGAAGTTGGTTATTTAATGAAACTTTTTATTGAAAAGTTTAAAACTACTGTTAAAAAATATAATAAGTCTAATATTAAAGTGTTATTTTCAGGTAGAAGAGAACCACTTAGTACTGAAATTTTAAGTGCTATGGATGAAATGGTAGAAATGACAAAGAATAATACTGGTGGTACTGTTAATTTTTGCTTAAATTATGGAGGACATGCAGAAATAATTGATGCTTCTATAAAACTTCATAATGATTTAAATAATGGCAAAATTAGTATTAGTGATATAAATGAAGATTTATATTTAAAATATATGTATAATGATTTACCTATGATAGATTTACTTATTAGAACTGGCGGAGAACAAAGAATAAGTAATTTTATGTTATGGCAACTTTCATATGCAGAATTTTATTTTCCTAAGACTTATTTTCCTGCATTTGATGAAAAAGAATTTGATAAAGCTATTCTAGAATATTCTTCTAGAGATCGTAGATTTGGAGGTATAAATTATGAAAGTAAGAATAATTAGTGCAATTGTTGCTTTAGCAATTACAATTCCTTTAATGGTTAAAGGTGGTCTTATTTTTGATATTGGTATTGTTATTATTAGTTTGCTTGGATTAAAGGAATTCATTTCTTCTAAAGAAAATGAGAAAAAATTACCTTTATTTATTAAAGTTGTATCATATATATTAATGATGGTTATTTTAGTTATAGGATTAAGTAATAAAGAAGTGCTTACTTTAAATTATGCATCATTAGCTTCATTATTTATGAGTTTTCTTTTACCTACAGTTTTATATCATAATAAAGATAGATATAGTATTAGTGATGCTTTCTATATGATTGGTGGATTACTTTTCTTATCTATTTCAATGATTATGTTATCTAGTATTAGATCTATCGGTTTAGCGGTATTAATTTATTTATTTTCAATTACTATATTAAATGATACATTTGCTTTAGTAACTGGTAAACTAATAGGTAAAACAAAATTACTAGAAGATATTTCTCCTAATAAAACTATTGAAGGTACATTAGGTGGATTATTTATGGGAACTTTATTACCTGTATATTTATATGTAACTGTCATTGATCCTAATATTAATATTTTACTAATTACAGTAATTACTATATTTTTATCTATATTAGGTCAATTAGGAGATTTAGTTTTTTCTGCAATTAAAAGATATTATGGTATAAAAGATTTTTCTAATATTATGCCAGGTCATGGTGGTGTATTAGATAGATTAGATAGTATAATATTTGTAATGTTAGGTTATATGATGATGTTTACACTTTTATAAGGAGGCAATATGACTTTAATTTATTTTATACTTATTTTAGGTATTACTGTATTTGTCCATGAATTGGGACATTTTATATGTGCTAAGAAGTCTGGTATTTATGTATATGAGTTTTCAATAGGTATGGGTCCTAAATTATTTGGTTTTAAAAGAAAAAATGATGAAACTAATTATGTAATTAGATTATTACCTATTGGTGGATATGTACAAATGGCTGGAGAAGAAATTGAAAAGGATGAAAATATTCCTGAAAATAAAAGATTTCAATCTAAGTCTATGGGTAAAAAGATTATTACAGTAACTGCCGGCGTTATTATGAATTTTTTACTAGCTATCATTTTATATACTATTATAGGATTTGTAAGTGGTGTTCCTAGTGAAGAATTATATATTTATGAAAGCAGTAATAAAGATATTGTTGGTAGTAAAGTATTAGAAATAAATAATAAAGAAGTAAAAGTAGTTGATATATCAAACTTATATTTAACTACTGATATGTTAAAAGGAAAAGATATTGTATTAAAACTAGAAAAAGATGGTAAAACTAGTGAAGTTACATTTGATGCTACAAAAGTAGAAAAAGATAATGAAACTAGTTATACATATGATTTTAAATTTTCACTTGTAAGAACTGATAGTGTATTAAGAAAAATATTTTATGGTTTTATAAAGGTTGGTACTACTATTGTTCAAATGATTATTACATTATGGTTTTTAATTACCGGCAAAGTTAGTTTAAGTGCTATGAGTGGTCCTGTTGGTATTTATAGTTTAGTTGGTGAAGTATCTAGTCTGGGATTTTTACCTTTAGTAGAACTTTTAGCTCTTATTTGTGTTAATGTAGGAGTTATTAATATACTACCTATACCAGCGTTTGATGGTGGTAGGTTATTATTCTTAATAATAGAAAAATTAAGAGGTAAACCCGCTAGTCCTAAAGTAGAAAATACTATTCATGCAATATTCTTTGCACTTTTAATGCTACTTATTATAGTCATCACATTTAATGATTTAGGAAAAATCTTTAAATGGTAATTACTAAATTAAAGCATTATGATGAAGTAGTAAATTATATATATAAAGATGACTATATTGTAGATAAAATTATTGATTATTATAGAGATTTTGTAATGAATCCCAATAATAATAGAAAATGTATTTTTTTTGATAAAGTTGTATATGAGTTTTTATATAATAGTAAATTTATGGATTATGTAAAAGATGAAATTAAATCTGAAGAAGAAGATTTAAGTAAAAACTTTTTTAGTGATATAGAATATAATTTAAAAAGTTTATATAAGAAATTTAATAAAAATAATTTAAAAATAGATACTAGGTGGTTATGATGTTAGAAGTAAAACATGTTACAAAGTATTATGGTGATGTACTGGCAGTTGATGATTTAAGTTTTAATGTTAAAAAAGGTGAAATATTTGGTTTATTAGGTGTTAATGGAGCTGGTAAAACTACTACGTTTAGAATGATTATGGGATTACTTGATAGTAGTGCTGGTGAAATTACTTTAGATGGTAAAAAAATAGATTACAGTGTCACTGATAAAATAGGCTTTTTAACTGAAGAAAGAAGTTTATTACCAAAATTAACAGTTAAAGAACAATTGCTATTTTATGGAGCTCTTAAAAATATGAGTGATGAAGAAATACTAAAAAGAAGTGAAGTATTATTAGAAAGATTTGGTATTAAAGATTATCTAAATAGAAAAATAAAAGAGTTAAGTAAAGGAAATCAACAAAAAGTACAATTTATAAGTGCTATTATAAATGAACCAGAACTTTTAATATTAGATGAACCATTTAGTGGGTTAGATCCATTTAATGTTGAGCTTTTTAAAGCTGAAATAGAATCAATGAGTAAAAAAGGTAGTATTATAATATTTTCTTCTCATCGTATGGAACATGTTGAGTTATTTTGTAAAAAAATCGCTATTATATTAAAAGGTAAAACAGTCCTTGAAGGAAATTTAAAAGAAATAAAAGAAAAATATAGAAAAAAGAATATAATTGTTAAAGGCACTATAGATGTAGATAAAATTAAAAAAATTAAAGGTGTAATAGATGTTACTTTAAATAATTTAGAGTATCAAATTAAAATTGATGATATAAGTGTATCAGATTTAGTGTTTAAAGAAATAATAAAAGGAAAAGATATTACAAAATATGTTATTGAAGAACCTTCTTTAAATGAAATATTTGTAAGTAAAGTAGGTGAATCATATGAGAAGTAAATTAGATTATTTAATTACATTAAGTTTAAAAAGAAAAATGAAAACTAAATGGTTTTTAATTACTAATATTTTAGTAGCTATACTTATTATTGGACTTATTAATATTGATAGTATTATTACTTTATTTGGTGGAGACTTTAATAAGAAAACTAAATTATATGTTATTGATAACACAAATGAAGCTTATGAACTTTTTAAAACAGAATTAGATAATTCATCTAAATTATTAAATGAAGAATCTAGCTACGAAGTTTATAGTTATGATAAAACTATTGATGATGCTATGGAAGAATTAAAAGATAAAGATAATTATGATAATTATTATTTAGAATTTTCATATTTAGAAGATTATACTTTAAAAGTTAAATTATTAACTAAAGAATATATTGATATATATGATACTCAAATACTTAATAATGCTCTTAATAATACAAAAGTATCATTATCTATAAGTCATTCTAATATATCTATTGAAGAATTAAATAAGATATATGAACCTGTTAATGTAGATAGAGTATATTTAGATGAAAAGAAAAATAGCGCGGAAGAAAATATGGAGATGATTATGTCTTCAGTGTTTCCAATTATTATTTTACCGGTATTTATGTTAATTGTCTTTTTAGTACAAATGATAGGTGCTGAAATTAATGATGAAAAAACTAGTAAAAGTATGGAAATTATTATTTCTAATGTAAGTGCAAAAACTCATTTTGCAGCTAAAGTAATTGCAGGTAATGTATTTGTAATTAGTCAGTCATTATTACTCTTATTATATGGATCTATCGGTTTATTTTTAAGAAAAATAATAGGTGGTAGTAATATAGTTAGTGGTATAACTGGTAAGATTTCATCATTTACAAGTGGATTTTTATCTAGTAGTGTTGGAACTAAGTTAGTTTATGCAATTCCAATATTTATAGTAATTTTACTTGCTACGTTTGTAGCATATTCACTTATTGCAGGTATACTTGCATCAATGTCTACTAACGTAGAAGACTTTCAACAAGTACAAACTCCAATAATAATTGTCTTATTATTGTCTTATTATTTATCAATGATGGCAGGATTATTTAATGGATCAATTTTTATCAAAGTTGTTTCTATGATTCCATTTATATCAGCTATTTTAGCTCCTGCACTATTTATGCTAGGTGAAATTGGAGTATTTGGTTTATCTATCGCTTCAGTTTTACTAATTATTACTGATTATTTACTAATTAAATATGGTATGAAAATATATAAAGTTGGAATTCTTAATTATTCTAGTAGTAAATTATTTAAAAAGATGTTTAAAGCTTTAAAAGATTAAACATCTTTTTTGTATATAAATTATTTATAAGGTTATATTAATATTGGTGATAATATGAAAGAGAATATAAATGCATTAGATGAAATAAATAAAGGTGTTACTATGGGTATCGCAGCTATAGATATAATTTTACCTAGAATTAAAAATAATCATTTTAAGTCATTAGTAAAAAAACAATATAAAGATTATGAAAAAATTAATAAAAAAATAGAGAAAATATATAATAAATATGATGATACTAAAGAGCCTCACAAAGTAGGTGTGATTGCAAAAACTATGACTGCGTATGGAGTAGATATAAAAACCATTATGGACGATACTGATTCTAAAATAGCTGAATTATTAATAAAGGGGACTAATATGGGGATCATAGAGGGAAAAAGAATCTATAATAATAAAAAGATGGATGATAAAGTATTAAAGATAGTAGATACATATATTAATATGCAAGAGTGTATAGTAGAAGATTTAAAAGAATTTTTATAACAACTTAGGTTGTTTTTTTGCTATAATAAATAAAGGAGGATTATATGAAAGAAAAATATGCTAGATTATTACTTATTAAATGCTTGGGATTAGAAAATAAAAGACCTTTATTTATACAAGGAAATGAATATACAAGAGAATTTATAGAAATAGTAAAAAAAGAAGCAAATAAACTTGGTATTGATGATATATATGTACTTAGTATAGATCAAATGGAAAGACATGATTTAATTAAAAAGTTATCTTTAGAAGAAATCATTACGCATCCATTATTTGATAAATCGATAATGAATACTTATGCAGAAAAAGGTGCTGCCTTTTTAATGCTATCTTCTATGATACCTAATTTAATGAATGATGTTGATAAAGATAAATTAGCTAAAACAATAAGACATGAAAGAGAAACCGAATGGTTATATAGAAAAAAACAACATGTTAATGAAGTACCATGGTGTATAGCTTGTATACCTAATATTAAATGGGCCAAAGATTTATTTCCTAGTGAAGAAAGTGCATTAGATAAATTATGGAATTTAATTTATCAAATTTGTTTAGTAGATAAAAAAGATCCAATTAAAGCTTGGGATGAACTAATTAGTTCTAATAAAGCGTTATGTGATAAATTTAATAAACTAGAACTTAGAGAATTAAGATATAAAAATAGTTTAGGAACTGATTTATCTATTAAATTACCAGAAGGTCATATTTGGTGTGGTGGAACTATAAATAATGATTTAATAGTAAATATGCCTACACTAGAAATATTTACATCTCCTTTAATGAAAGGTGTAAATGGTATAGTTTATAACGCTAAACCACTTTTATATAATAATGTTCTTATAGATGATTTTTATATTGAGTTTAAGGATGGTAAGGTAATAAATTATGCTGCTAAAAAAGGATTTGATACTCTTAAGGGGATAATTGAAACAGATGAATATTCATGCTATTTAGGTGAAGTAGCTTTAGTACCTTATGATTCTGCTATATCAAATACCAATGTAATATTTAAAGATACCTTATTAGATGAAAATGCTTCATGTCATTTAGCTCTTGGTGCTAGTTATCCAGAATGTATGAAGGGTGCTGATAATAAGGAAAAAGATGAACTTAGAAAAATGGGTGTTAATGACTCTAAAGCTCATGTCGATTTTATGGTTGGTACATCTGATTTAGATATAGTTGGTATTACAAAAGATAATAAGAAAATACAAATATTTAAAAATGGTAATTTTAGTGAAGACTTATAATAAAAAAATATCCTATTTTTTAGGATATTTTTTCATATATATTTTACCCATTGTTATTAAATCTTTATCTGGTTCTATAGCTTCATCTAAATCTAAGTTTTCAATAGCATATGATATTTTATTATCTGATATTGTAACTTTATAGTTTTTAGAACCAACTTTTTTACTTTGAGTAAATCTATCTAATTCACCTGATTTTAATACAAGTTCATCTGTTGTTTTACTTGTTTTTCTTTTTTCACTAATACTTCTACTAATTTCTATTTTAGAAAACTTATCTAATTTACCTAAATAATACTCTAATGTTTTAACTACATCATCAATACTAGTAGATGAGTTAAAACTAAATAGTGTTTCTTTTAATTCATCTTCATATGGTAATGTAAAACTAGTTTTATTAGTTTTAGGTGAGTAAATAGATATTCTATAGGCTACATTATCTATTCTAACTATAAAGTAAGCAATACTTTTATAGAATATTCTTGATACTTCTTTACCATCTTTTTTAGTAGTTTCACTATCTAAATTTATAAATGTCTCACCATTAGAGTTTAATACTTCATAAGAATTGGTAGTGTTACCATCTGTTAATCTAATTTTTGGCATTTCATCCATATCACCATATTCTAAAGAACCGGTATATGCTTTATTTGCAATTAAAGTAAATGTCATATCACCATTAAAAAATACTTTAATTTTTTCAGAACCAGTTATTCTTTTTAATGCTCCATAAACTATTTTTATGCCATCTTTATTCCATGTCTCTAAATATTTAGGTGAAAACAAAGTGCTTCTACTATCTAAAAAATCACTATTATTAACTCTTTTTTGAAATATTTTATTCATAAGTCCTCCAGTAGTTAGATATTATATCATAATTTTTGTAAAAATCAAATTTTATGATATAATGTTTCTTGGTGATTTTATGGAATTATTTTTAACATTTATTGCAGGAATGTTTATATTAATAGGTACTTTAATTACATTTAAAGTAAATAGTGATAAGTTTGTTGATTATACTATATCTACAGCGTTTGTAGTTATGTTATTTTTAATTATATTTGAATTTGTACCTTCTGTATTTGAAGAGTTAAATATATTTATTAGTATACTTTCTATATTAACAGGATTAGTATTTTTAAAAGTGCTTGATATAGTTTTTCCACATCATCATCATGATCATAAACATGATAAAGACCACTCTGAAACATTAAACCATATTGCTATAGTATCATCAATAGCTTTATGTTTACATAATATTGTAGAAGGTGCTGCTATATATTCTACAAGCTTAAATAGCTTATCTACGGGACTTATTATGGTAATAGGCGTAGGCGTGCATAATATACCTATGGGTATGGTTATTGCTAGTAGTATGCATAAAAATAATAAGAGCAAAATACTTATTTCACTTATGGTTTCTTTATCAACTTTATTAGGTGGTATTATAATGATGTTATTTAATATAAAACATCAAGCTATCTTTATAGCAATAACTTTAGGTATGATTATTTATATAGCTTTATTTGAATTATTGCCTAAACTTATATGTAGTAAAAATAAAAAAGAAATATTATATGGATTTCTAACAGGATTAGTAATAGTTGCTTTATCACTTTTACTTCATCATCATTAAAAAGGTATATTATACCTTTTTATTTTGTGATAAAATATATTTGGTGATACTATGGAAAATATTATATTTCATATTGATGTTAATAATGCTTTTTTATCATGGACTGCAGTAAAACTTTTAAATAGTGGCTATAAATATGATATTAGAAATAGTTATGCTATTATAGGTGGAGATGAAAGTGGTAGACATGGTATTGTTTTAGCTAAAAGTACACCAGCTAAAAAATTAGGTATTAAAACCGCAGAAACCATTTATAGTGCTAAAAAGAAATGTAGAGTACTTAAAGTGTATCCGCCTGACTATGAGTTATATAGGCGTATGAGTAAAAGTTTATTTAATCTTCTTAGTAAATATACTTGCGATATAGAAATAGCTTCTATTGATGAATGTTACCTAGATTATGGTAAAGTTAAAAATTTATATGGCGATGAAATTTTGTTTGCAGAAAAACTAAAAAAAGAGATTTATGATACTTTGGGATTTACTGTAAATATAGGTATAGCTAATAATAAGTTATGTGCCAAAATGGCTTCTGATTTTTCTAAACCAAATAAAATACACACTTTGTATAAAAGTGAAATAGAAACTAAAATGTGGCCTTTAGATGTTGGCGAATTATTTGGCATAGGTAAAAAAACAGAAGAAAAATTACATCATATGGGAATTCATACTATACATGATCTTGCTTTTGCTAACGAAAATAAACTAAGTATTACTTTTAAAAATATGGCTAAAAATATGATTGATAGTGCTAATGGTATTGATTCATCTAGAGTAATAACTTATGAAGAAGTAAAAGGTATAGGAAATGAAATTACATTAAGTAAAGATGTAAGTAATAAATCTGAATTACATAAGTGTTTATTTTCATTAGCAAACAAAGTGGCTTCTAGAATAAGAGGAGAAAATAAATACGCTTATGTGGTAGTAGTTACCTTAAAAGATACATATTTTAAAAGAAAAAGTCATCAAAAGAAACTTAAGAATGCTACTAATACAGCTAATGAAATATATGAAGTTAGTAAAAAAATATTTGATGAAATGTGGAATGGGGAACCCGTTAGATTAATTGGTATAAGATTAGATAATTTAGTAGTAAATAATTTTCATCAAGTATCTTTATTTGAAGAAGTTACCAATAAAGTAGATGATGAAAAATTAGAAAAATTATTAGATAGTTTACAAAAAAAGTATGGTAAAAACGTTATAGATAAAGCTAGTTTAAAATAGTTGATATTTATTATAAATATAATATTACTTTTAATTGTTTAAGTAATGATACTGATAATTGTAAAAAAGCATATGATAAGTTATTATCAGATGCTAATGATGGATTAAAATTTTCTAATGCAGAGATAATAAAATGATGTCAGCTAATGACATCTTTTTCTTTTGATGTTATAATATAATTGAGGTGCAAAATGAACGAAAACATAATTAAAGAAATTAGTGAAGAATTAAAAATTAAAGATGAGCAAGTTAGTAAAACGTTAGAATTACTTATGAATGGTAATACTATACCTTTTATTGCTAGATATAGAAAAGAAATGACTGGTGGACTTGATGAAGAACAAATAAGACATATTAGTGAAGTGTATGATTATCAAGTAAATCTGCTTAAAAGAAAAGAAGATGTAATAAGACTTATAGATGAAAAAGGGCTTCTTACAGAAGAACTTAAAAATACTATAATGGCTGCTACTAAATTAGTTGAAGTAGAAGATTTATATAGACCATATAAAGAAAAGAAAAAAACTAAAGCTACTGAAGCTATTAAAAATGGACTTGAACCATTAGCTAAAATAATAATGTCTTTTCCAGCTAATGGGGATATTAATACTCTTGCAGAAAAATACATAAATGAAAACGTTAAAACAGTATCTTCTGCTATAGAAGGTGCTAAATACATAATTAGTGAATGGATAAGCGATAATGCTAGTTATCGTAAATATATAAGAAAAACAACTTATTTTGAAGGAATTATTAAATCAACAGTAAAGGATAAAGAAAAAGACGTTGATCATGTTTATGAGATGTATTATGATTTTTCTGAACCTGTAAGATTTATTAAATCACATAGAGTACTAGCTATAAATAGAGGAGAAGCTAATAAAATACTTAGTGTAAGTATTATAGTTGATACTGATAAAATTATTAAATATTTAGAAGATAAGATAATTAAAAAAGAATCATTTGTTAATCCTTATATAAAGGAAGCTATTTTAGATAGTTATAAAAGACTTATTAGTCCATCTATCGAAAGAGAGATAAGAAGTGAATTAAAGGAAAAAGCCGAAGAAGTTGCTATTGATAATTTTGGCAAAAACTTAGAAAAATTATTACTTACTCCACCTATGAAAGAAAAGATGGTATTAGGTTTTGATCCTGCTTATCGTACTGGTTGTAAATTAGCTGTAATTGATAAAACTGGTAAAAAAATAGATATAAGAGTAATATATCCACATGAACCAAGAAATGAAAAAGTATATAGCAAAAAAGTTTTACTTGATTTAATAAAAGAGTATAATATTGATATTATTGCTATTGGTAATGGCACAGCTTCTAGAGAAAGTGAAGAATTTGTAGCAGATGTAATTAAAGAATCTGATAAGAAAGTAGAATATATTATTGTTAATGAAGCTGGTGCAAGTGTTTATTCTGCTTCTAAACTAGCAATTAGTGAATTTCCAGATTTACATGTAGAAGAAAGAAGTGCTATTAGTATTGGTAGAAGACTTCAAGATCCATTAGCAGAACTTGTAAAAATTGATCCAGAAAGTATTGGTGTAGGATTATATCAACATGATGTATCAGATAAAAGATTATCAGAATCATTAGATTTTGTTGTTAGTAAAGCCGTTAATCAAGTTGGAGTTAATATTAATACAGCATCTGCATCATTATTAAAATATGTTTCTGGTGTTAATAAAAAAGTAATAGATAAAATATTAGATTATAGAGATAATAAAGGTAAGATCAATTCTAGAAAAGAACTAGAAAAGTTATTATCAGATAAAGTGTATGAACAAGCAATTGGTTTTTTAAGAATAGTAGATGGTGATAATATACTTGATGGAACATCTATTCACCCAGAAAGTTATAATACTGCTTTGAAATTATTAGATGAACTAGGCTATACTGTATGCGATATTGGTACAAGTTCGTTGGTAGAAAAATTAGATAATATTGATTTATCTACTTATAAAGATAAATTAAATACTGATATTTATACATTAGAAGATATTGTATCAAGCTTAAAGAAACCATCTAGAGATCCTCGTGATGAAATGCCTAAACCTATATTAAAAAGTGATGTAATGCATTTAGAAGATTTAAAGAAAGGTATGAAGTTAGAGGGAACAGTAAGAAATGTAGCTCCTTTTGGAGTGTTTGTAGATGTTGGACTTCATAATGATGGGTTAATACATATTTCTAAATTAAGTGATCATTTTGTAAAAGATCCAATGGAAATAGTTAGTGTAGGAGATATTGTTACTTGTTATGTAGATGATATATTATTAGATAAAAAGAAAGTGAGTTTGAGTTTAATCGAACCCAAGTAGGTGAATTATGAGATATGAATTAGTATTATTTAAAAATAATAGTGAGGAAGTAGTTAGTTTTACTATAAATGGTAAAGAAACTACTAAAGTAGGATTAAATTTTCTTGATGTTATGACTACTAATTTTGAAAATGAAGCTGAACTTTTAAGATTCTTAAAAAGAAGTGGATATGATACTAGTGATGTTACTCGTGTTAGAATTAGATATGTATATGATAAAAAAGATATTACTTTAGATGTTTGTTATATGGAAGACGCTATGTTTTCTAAAGAAAGAGAAAAATTTGATTATGATGACCCATCTTATAAAAAATTTACATCTGATTTTATATCATCACTTCGTGACGGAAAATTTGTTCGTTATTTAAAAGAAGCTAAAAATGAAGGTGGAAATATCATTTATTCTTCATTAAGTGACGTAATAGATGATTATACTTATGGTGATAGAGAAACTAGCCCTAATCCTATAAGAAGTAATTTAACTAATTATAAACAATTAAGAGATGTATATTTTTTAACTAAAAAATATCGTGTAAAAGAATTTAAAAATGAACATAGATTTAATCCTTATTCTTCATTAGAAGAAGAGATGAGTTATCAAGAATATCTAGATAATTTACCTGGAGAATATGAAGAAGAAAAACATGAAAGGATAAAGGTACCTATTCTAAAGAAAAATGAAAGAAAGAATTAATGAATTTAAATCTTATTTAATGTATGAAAAGATGTTTTCATCTAATACAGTTAATAGTTATGTAAGGGATTTAGAAGAGTTTAATTCTTTTCTAGAATCCGAATACATAAAGCATGTTACATATAAAGATATAAGATCTTATTTAGCTCATATGTATAATAAAAAATATTCAAGTAGAACTATTAGCAGAAAGTTAAGTGCTATAAGAAGTTTTTATAAATATGAAGTAAATAAAGGAGTAATAAGAGATAATCCTTGTTTACTTATATCAAATCCAAAGGTAGAAAAGAAATTACCTAATTATTTAAGTTACAATGAAATAGAAACGATGTTAGAAGTACCTGATACTTTTAAAAATAATTCTTTAAGAGATAAACTTATAATAGAAATATTATATTCTACAGGAATTCGTGTTAGTGAACTTGTTAATATTAAAGTAAAAGATATTGATTTTTATAATAATCAAATTCTAATATTAGGTAAAGGTAATAAAGAGAGATATGTTATATTTGGCAATACATTAAAAGATATGTTAAAAGAATACATATCTATAAAAAGTGATAGCGAATACTTGATAACTAATAAATACAATAAAAAGATGAGTACTAGAAGTATTGAAGAAATTGTAAAAAAAATAGTTAAGATCGATGGCATTAAAAACAAAGTTACACCACATACTATTAGACATACTTTTGCTACTCACATGTTAAATGAAGGGGCTGATTTAAGGGTTGTTCAAGAACTTTTAGGTCATGAAAATTTAAAGACTACAGAGGTATATACTCATGTATCTAATGAAAGACTTAGATCTGTATATTTAAGTAGTCATCCAAGAGCTAAAAAATAATGTAAAAAAGTGAGTAAATACTTGCTTTTTTTCGTATATTTTTATATAATTTTAATGTTAATAGTAAGGAGGATTTATGACAAAATATGTTTATGCCTTTAGTGAAGGCAACAAAGATATGAGAGAACTATTAGGTGGCAAAGGTGCAAACTTAGCCGAAATGACTGGTATTGGTCTTCCAGTACCTAGAGGGTTTACTGTAACAACAGAAGCTTGTAACAAATATTATGATGATAATGAAACAATTAGTGAAGAAGTAAAAAATCAAATATTTGAAAAATTAGAAGAACTAGAAAATATTACTGGTAAAAAACTAGGTGATTATTCTAATCCTCTTCTTGTTAGTGTAAGAAGTGGTGCAAGAGCATCTATGCCAGGTATGATGGATACAGTATTAAATTTAGGTTTAAATGATGAGGTGGCAAAAGGTTTTGCTGAAAGTACAAAAAATCCTAGATTTACTTATGATTCATATAGAAGATTTATTCAAATGTTTGCAGATGTAGTAAAGGGTTATCCTAAAGCATCTTTTGAAAGACTATTAGATGAAATAAAAGAAGCAAAAGGTGCAAAATATGATACTGATTTAACTGCAGATGATATGTTTGAAGTAACAACTAAATTTAAAGAAGTATATAAAGAATTAGCTGGAGTAGATTTTCCACAAGATCCAAAAGAACAATTAATTGAAGCAGTTACTGCAGTATTTAGAAGTTGGAATAATGAAAGAGCTATTTTCTATAGAAAAATGAATGATATTCCAGGTAGTTGGGGTACTGCTGTAAACGTTCAAGAAATGGTATATGGTAATAGAGGAGATGACTGTGGAACTGGTGTAGCTTTCACAAGAAACCCTGCTACAGGTGAAAATAAATTATATGGTGAATATTTAATTAATGCTCAAGGAGAAGACGTAGTTGCTGGTATTAGAACTCCACAACCTATTTCTACTTTAGCGGATGTTATGCCAGAAGTTTATGAACAATTTAGTACAATTGCTAAAACACTAGAAAACCATTATAAAGATATGCAAGATATGGAATTTACTATTGAAAATGGTAAGTTATTCATGCTTCAAACTAGAAATGGTAAAAGAACTGCACAAGCTGCTTTAAAAGTAGCTGTAGATATGGTTAACGAAGGAATGTTAACTAAAGAAGAAGCATTATTAAAAGTTGACCCAAAACAATTAGATCAATTATTACATCCAAACTTTGATGCTGAATCACTTAAAAGTGCTACAGTAATTGCTACAGGTCTTGCTGCATCTCCAGGAGCTGGAACTGGTAAAATTTATTTTACTGCTGAAGATGTTACAGCTGCTAAAAAAAGAGGAGAAAAAGTATTACTTGTTAGACTTGAAACATCACCAGAAGATATTGAAGGTATGAATAATGCTGAAGGTATCTTAACTATTCGTGGTGGTATGACTTCACATGCTGCAGTAGTTGCTCGTGGTATGGGTAGATGCTGTGTATCTGGTTGTGGAGAACTTAAGATTGATGAAGAAGCTAAAACTATTACTACAAAAGATGGTAGAGTATTTAAAGAAGGAGATTATATGTCTTTAGATGGTTCTACAGGTAATGTTTATGGCGAAGAAATTAAAACAGTTGAACCAGAAATTGGCGGAGACTTTGGAACATTCATGGGATGGGCTGACGAAGTTAGAAGCTTAAAAGTTAGAACAAATGCTGATACTCCAAGAGATGCTAAACAAGCTCGTAAATTTGGAGCAGAAGGAATTGGTTTATGCAGAACAGAACACATGTTCTTTGAAGAAGATAGAATCTTTAACTTTAGAAGAATGATTGCTGCTGAATCATTAGAACAAAGAGAAGAAGCATTGGAAAAGATATTACCATATCAAAGAGCAGACTTTGAACAATTATTTGAAGCTATGGAAGGAGATCCAGTAATTATTCGTTACCTAGACCCACCTTTACATGAATTCTTACCTCATACTGATGAAGAAATAAGACCTCTTGCTGAATCACTTGGTATGACATTTGAAGCTTTAAAAGCTAGAGTAGAAAGTCTAAAAGAATTCAACCCTATGATGGGACATAGAGGATGCCGTCTAGCTATTACTTATCCAGAAATTGCTAGAATGCAAACAAGAGCTGTAATTGAAGCTGCAATTAATGTAACTAAAAAAGGTTTAGAAGTAGAACCTGAAATAATGATTCCACTTGTAGGTGATGTAGCAGAACTTAAATATGTTAAGAAAATTGTAACAGAAACAGCTGATCAAATTATTAAAGAAAATAATGTTAACTTAAAATACCAAGTAGGTACTATGATTGAAATTCCAAGAGCTGCAATTTTAGCTGATGAAATAGCTAAAGAAGCTGAATTCTTCAGTTTTGGTACAAACGATTTAACACAAATGACATTTGGTTTCTCTAGAGATGATGCTGGTAAATTCTTAGATGACTATTATAAAAAAGGAATCTTTGAATCAGATCCATTTGCTAAATTAGATCAAAATGGTGTTGGTAAGTTAGTTAAAGTAGCTGCAAAATTAGGTAGAGAAACAAGACCTGAATTAAGTTTAGGTATTTGTGGAGAACATGGTGGAGAACCAAGTAGCGTAGAATTCTGCCATAATGTAGGATTAGACTATGTATCTTGTTCACCATTTAGAGTTCCACTTGCTAGATTAGCTGCTGCACAAGCTGCTGTAAAAAATCCAAGAAACTAATATTTAAAAACTAAGATAAAATATCTTAGTTTTTTTGTTAATGTAATTAAGTAGAATTAATTATACTTATTTGATATAATATAATAGGTGATAGAATGAAAGAACATATTTTTACCATTATAATAATTTTAATAATCTTTATTCCTGTTTTTATGCTTATAAAACATTCATGTTATCCAATAAAGACATTACCAGCTATTTTACTTACCCCACTTTCAATTGCTACTTGTGGAATTACTATAGTAATATATAAATTTATTAAAGGACAATATGGAGTAACTAGCACTACTAATTATAGTTCATATGAGTCTAATAATTACTATGAACCTATAGAAGAAAAGAAAGAAGAAAAGAAAAAAGTGGCTCGCTCTTATACTGATAATTTTGGTAAAACTACCTTTTATGATGATACTGGTAATATTATAGGTGAAGGTTATACTGATGCATCTGGTAAAACTAGATATAAAGATTCTAATTCTAATTATGTTGGTGAAAGTCATGATAATGGCATGGGCGATAGTATTTATACTTCTAAAGATGGTAATGTAGTAACTAACACTACTAATTATTTAGGCGATAATAATTTTAGTGATGGGACTACAACTACTTCTGATAAGTTTGGAAATAAATATTATCATTAGTATAATAAAGCTAAGACATTGTCTTAGTTTTTATAAATGATGGTGATAAAATGAATAAATATATATTATTATACTTGATTATAATAAATATAATTACATTTATTATATTTGGTTTAGATAAGTTATTAGCGGTATTAAATAAAAATAGAATAAGTGAAAGAGTTTTATTATATTTATCTATTATAGGTGGTTGTTTTTTAGAATTTTTAAGTATGTTTATATTTAAGCATAAAATAAGAAAAAAGAAATTTTATATAGTTAATATAATATTTATAATAATATATTTAGTAATAATTAAGTTGGAGATATTATGAAATACGATACATATAAACAAGATAAAATATTAAGAGATAATGTATTAGATAAATATTATTCTTATTTATCTAATAAGAGAAAAATTAGTACTAATTTTTTTAATAGTTTTGATATAGATAAAATTACTAGGTTTTTAGATAATAAAAATATAGAATATGGGGTATATGACAAATATCCTTTTTTAGAAAAAAAGATAATATATTTTGGAGAATATGATAATTATATAACTATATTTAAAGCTAAAAAGTCTGATAAGATAAAACATTCTAATATACTTGGAACATTATTTTCTTTAGGACTTACTGATGATGTAATAGGGGATATTATAGTAATGGATGATTATTTTTATCTTACTACCTTAACTCGCTTAAGTAGTTTTATAAAAAATAATTTAACCATTATAAATGGTGAGAGGATAGAACTTTTAGAAGACACTGATATAGTATTAAACAAAGATAGATTTTTAAAAATGAAATTATTAGTATCTAGTATGAGAGTAGATACTATAGTTAGTAAAATAACAAATACAAATAGACTAAAAGTTAATTCTATGATAAAAGATAATATTATTCTTGTTAATTACAATACTGTTAAAAGTAGCAGCTTAATACTTAAAAATAATGATATCTTATCTATAAGAAAATATGGAAAATATATTATCAAAAATATAATAGGTACTACTAAGAAAAATAATTTAGTATTAGAAATAGAAAAATATATATAAGTACTTGATTTATTTTTAAATTTGATATATTATTAATTTGTTCGTGATTATAGTACAGTGGATACACCTCTTCCCATACCGAACAGAGAAGTTAAGCACTGATGCGCTGAAGATAGTGTAAAGCAAAAATAGGGAGTCGCGAACTTTTTTTGTGGAGTAAAATAATTTTAATATGATATAATGAAGATGGTGATATTATGAGTAAAAATAGTTTAGTAGAAATGAATAATTATATGCTAACTGATATAACAAAGAATAGTATAACTAATAACTCTTATAGTGTAGCATTATCTAAATTATCTAATGTTAGTCCTGTAACTATATCTACTTTTAATAATATTAAAAATATTTGCAATAAGGCACCTAATACAAATGACAAATTATATCGTGTTACTAATTTAAATAAAAATGATTCATTAAAAAAAGTAAGAGATGGAAAAACATTTTGGGGTTCAATTAAAAAGAGCGATGGTAGTTCTACTATGGCAAAACTTAGTGAAGTTAAAGGTCCAGTATTAGATCCTAGCGTGATGATGATGTCTGCTATGTTAACAGGTATAGATCAAGAATTAGGTGAAATAAAAGAAATAACTAAAAAAATATTTTCTTTTTTAAAAAATGAAAAGGAATCAGAAATTGAGTCAGATTTAGAATTACTAAATAGATCTATTAGCGATTTTAGATTCAATTTAGAAGATGAAAAGTATATAAATAACAACTATAAACAAGCTATGGAAATAAAAAGAACAGCAAATAAAAATATATTGTTTTATAAAAAAGAAATTAGTGAAGTTTTATCAAAAGATAAATTATTTACTACTAATATTGCTATGAATCAAATTATAGATGAAATTCAAAATAAGTTTAAATATTATAGATTATCTTTATATATATATTCTTTTTCTACTTTAATGGAAGTACTACTATTAGGTAATTATAAAAATGACTATTTGATATCAAAGATAGACGAATTAGATTTTTTAGATAGTGAATATTCTAATTTATTTTCTAAAGCTTTAAATTATGTAAAAGAAAATGCTCATAAGTCTTTAGAAGGAAATGTATTATCTGGACTTGGTAGTGCTGGTAAAGTATTAGGAAATTTAGTATCTAAAACAAAAGTTAAAAATATAGATACTTGGTTAAATGAAAAAGGAGATAATTTAAAACAAACTAGTGATAATTTAAAAGAAAGTTATTTAACAAAATTTGATGATATTAAAAATACAAACTCTAAAGTTTTTATAGAACAAATAGATAGAATAAATTCAATATATAACAAAACAAAAGAAATATATTTTGATAATGAAAATATATATTTGTTATTTGATAATTAAGAAGCATAGCTTCTTTTTTATTATTATATGGTATAATTAAATAGGTGATAGTGATGATAAGAATAATTCAAAATAGTAATATTTTAAATAATAATGTAGAAGATAATTCTATTATTTTTTCATCTTCACTAAAATTAAAAAAGAATTTTATAAATAAAGATGTTATAGTTATAACACCAGTTAGTTATTTATCTAAATTAGTAAAAAATAAATATAATAAAAATATTATTGATAATACTAGCAATTACATTTTTATGCTTAAGTCTTATACTAAAGTAAAAGATAAACTAACTAAATATATGGATATCAAAGATTTATCTTTTATAAATGATTTAATTAGCACTTACTCATTTTATAAAGAAAATAAGTTAAATGATAATGATAAGATAAGAGCATTAAAACTTATTTATGATGAATATGAAAAATTATTAAATGATAATAATTTTATTACTAAATATCAATTATATGAATTATCATTAAATATAATTGATGATATTAAATATCAAAATATATATTTTGATAATATAACAAAACTAAATATGTATGAAATTAATTTTATAAACAAATTAAAAGTATATAAAAATGTATATTTATATGCTAATACTATAAATAATTTATCTTTAATAAAAGATTTAAATAAAATAACAGATACTAAATACACTGTAACAACTAATAATGATGTTAATCATTTATTTGATATAAATATAGAAAATTTATTTTCTAATACTAAAATAGTATCGTGTAATGATTTGTATGAAGAAGTAAAATATGTTAGTAATGAAATAAGAAAAGATATAAATAATGGTTTAAATTTTAAAGATATATTAGTTATTTCATCTGATACTAATAGATATGAAAATTATTTTAAATTATTATTTAATTTTCCTTATAGAGAAAAAAATAAGACTGGTGCACTAACTAAAAATTTCTTAAATATATTTTCTAAAATTATTAAAGGAGATTTTTCATCAAGTACTTTTATTAGTTTAATTAAGTTAGGACTATTAAATATAGATGATAAAAGTATAAATGAACTTGATAATTATGTTTATATGTGGTCTTTAGAAGATACTCCTTTTTATCAAGAATTTAAATTTAATCCGAGTGGCAAAAGAGATTTCTTAGAATACGACTATAAAAAACTTAATAAATTAAATGATATTAAGTTTTCTATTATAAACCCTATAAGGTATTTTATTAGTAATATAGTGGGAGTGGATAATACAAGTGAAATTCTTAAAAACTTCTTTATTTATATTGATGAAGAGGGTATAGCATCTAAATTATATTTAAAAGATAATGATGGTTATAATAATCTTATTGACTTATTAGAAAAAATAAATGATTGTATTAAAGAATGTGATATTAATACTATATTTGAAATTATATATAATAATTTTAAAATATGTGAAAAAGAAGTTAAATTAATAGATGAAGTTAATATTTTGAATTTAAAGGATTATAGAAGTGATGATTATAAAAAAGTTTATTTTATAGGTGTTACAGAAAAAAGTATTTTTACTAAATATAAATATCCTACTTTAATATCTAAAAATGATATTTCTAATATCTTATTGGAGTTAATAAATAAAAATAGAGATTTAGAAAAGAATCAGCTCTCTAATGTGTTTTTAAATAGTGATATTACTATTACATATCATGAACTAGATGATTCTATGTCTAAAGTATCATTTAGTCCTTTATTAAAGAAATTTAAAAATAAAAGTGAAAGTTTTATTTTTAATGTAAATAAAAAAGAAGTAGTAGATACTAATTTAACTATTAAAAAAGAAATAGCAGAAAAATTATATGGTAATACGCTTACATTAAGTCCTAGTAGCTTAGAAATGTTTTCTAAATGTAAATATTCTTATTTTTTAAATTATGGGCTTAGATTAAATATTAAAGAAAAATTAGATTTTGATAACAGAGAAGTAGGTACTTTCATTCATTATATTTTAGAAAATTGTTTTAATAATAAAGTTGATTATGATAATGTAAATGAATTAGTAGATAAATATGTAGATTTATATTTTAAAACTAATTTAAGAGATTTAAATGAAACTCTAAAATATGTAATTGGTAAATTAAAAGAAAGCACTATTATTTTAATAAATAACTTATTAGATGAGTTATCTAGTAGTAAATTTAATGTATTATCTAATGAGTTTAAAATTAAAGATATATCATCTGTAATAGATTTAGATAATGGAAAGATTATAATAACGGGTATTGTAGATAGAATTGATTATTATATAGATGAAAATAACTTTTATTATAGGGTTATTGACTATAAAACTGGTGTTAAGAAATTTAGATTAGATGATGTTTTAATTGGTCTTAATATGCAAATGATAATATATTTAATGGCAATATATAATTCAAATATATCAGATAAAAATATTATTCCAACGGGTTTTCTATATCATCCCGCACTTGTGCATTATAAAAAAGAAGCTAATAAGATAAAAAAAGAAGAATCTATAGATAGCTTAAAAGATAGTTTAAAGGCAAATGGAATAATTAATTCTAATTATTTATCTTTATATGATTTAGATTTAATAGGTAAATATCTTGATGTTACTTCAAGAGGTAATATTAATGATGATAAAGTACTGAGTACAAATGAATTTAATACAATATTTAAATATATAAAAGAATTATTAAAAAAAGAAGGAAATAGTATTTTATCTGGAGAAATTTATATAAATCCTATTAAAGACGGTAAAAATGATTCTTGTAAATATTGTAAGTTTTCTTCTATTTGCAATTTTGATGAAAATAAAAATAAACCAAGAAGGTATAAAAGCATTAAAAATAGAGAAGCTTTAAGTAAAATGGAAGGTGAAGATAGTGGCATGGACTAATGATCAATTAAAAGCTATTCAAACAAAAGGTGGTAAAATATTAGTAAGTGCAGCAGCTGGTAGTGGTAAAACAGCTGTTTTATCAGAAAGAGTACTTAATAATATTTTATCTGGAACTGATATTGATAAGATGCTTATTGTTACTTTTACTGAAGCTGCAGCTTTAGAAATGAAAGAAAGAATAAAAAATAAATTAGAAGAAGAATGTCTTAAGCAAAAAGATAATACGCACTTACTTAATCAACTATCACTAATTGAAGTGGCTAAAATTACTACTATGGATTCATTTTACACAGAGCTTGTAAAAGAAAATTTTGATAAATTGGGTATTATGCCTAATTATTCAATTTTGTCAAATGCTGAAGAAAAGTTACTTAAAAATAGAATTGTAAAAAAAGTATTAGAAGAATCATTTAATGATCCTAATTATGTATCTTTATTAAATACATTAAATGTTAATGATACTAACTTAATAAAAGACAAAGTAATAAAAATAGAATCATTTTTAAGTACTATACCATTTTATAAAGATTGTATAAATGATTTTATTAGTAAATATGATGATAACTATTATAAAGATTTATATATTGATAAAGTAAAAGAGATAATGTTTTCTTATAAAAAGTTATATGAAGATATTGAAAATGAATTATATAATTCTTCTTCGGATTTTGATAAACTTAGTATTAATATAGAAGAAGAAAAAAAGATAATTACTAGAATTTTAAATAGTAAAAACTTTGATGATTTAAGTTCTAGTATTAGGATTTCTACTTTTTCTAGATTAACTACAGTAAGAGGTCATAGTGATGATTATATATTTAATAAGTATAAAATAGTAAGAGATAATTTAAAAGAAGAAGTAACTAAAAAATTAAGTTTTTTAATAAATATAGATGATCAAGAATATAATAAAGAAATTAGTTTAACTAAACAAAATCTTATTACTTTATTTGATGTTGTTACTCGTTTTAAAGAAGAATTATTATTAGAAAAGAAAAAGATAAATAAATACTCATTTAGTGATATACCACTTTTTGTTATTGATTTATTATTTAAAGATAATAAAAAGACTTCACTTGCCTTAGAAATTGCTACTCGTTTTTCTGAAATTTTAATAGATGAATACCAAGATACTAATAAACTTCAAAGTGTTATATTTAGTGCTATTAGTAAAAATGAAGAAAATTTATTTTTAGTTGGTGATATTAAACAAAGTATTTATAAGTTTAGAAGTGCTTGTCCAGAAATATTTAATAATGATAAAAATAATTCATTTACTGATAAGTTTCCAATGCTTATTACATTATCTAAAAACTTTAGAAGTAGAGATTTGGTATTAGATTTTTGTAATTATATATTTGAAGCTGTAATGTCTAGGGAAATTGGGGAAGTAGAATATAATAATCTAGAAAAATTATATCCAGGAGCTACATTCTTAGATAATAATGAAATGGTAAGTGAAGTGGATATAATAGATTTTTCATCTAATGATGAAGAAGACGAAATGTCTAAAGTTGAAAAAGAAGCTACTTATGTAGCTGATAAAGTAAAAAGTATACTTGATAGTAAATATCAAGTATATGATAAAAATGGTTATTTTAGATGTGTGAGACCTAGTGATATTGCAATATTATCTAGAAGTTTATCTGATAGTGAAATATATGTTAAATGCTTAAAAGATCGTAATATTGGTGTATATTGTAATAAAGATTTAGTATTCTTTGATAATTATGATGTTAAACTTATAATTGCTATTTTAAAAGTTGTTGATAATGTATATGATGATATATCTTTAATGACTATTTTAAAATCAAAATTATTTAATATTACTGATAATGAAATATCTTCTATTAGATTAGATAATAAATATTCTTATTTATATGATAGTATAAAAGATTCTAATAACACTAAATTAAATAATATACTTGATATAATTTCTTCAATTAAAGATTATGCTAGTAATAATTCTTTATCTAACTTACTAGATTATATTTATAATAAATTAGATATTATAAATATAATAGGTACAAATAAAAATAAAATTAAGAATTTAAGTATAATGATAAAGCATGCTAAAGATTTTGAAAGTGATAATAGTAAAAGCTTACATGAATTTGTAAGCTACATAGAAGAAATATTACTTGATAAATCATCATTTGCGGGAGCTAATCCATTAAGTGATAGTGATACAGTCCTTATAAGTACTATTCATAGGTCTAAAGGATTAGAGTATCCTATAGTTATCTTAACTAACACTGGTAAAAAGTTTAATCTAGAAGACTTTAAAAATGATTATTTAATAGATGCAAATTATGGTATAGCTTTTGATTTATTTGATATGGAAAATAAGTATGTGTATGAAACTATTCCTAAAATGGTTTTAAAAGATAAAATGAAACTACTTATGTTATCAGAAGAATTAAGAATACTTTATGTGGCACTTACAAGGGCTAAAGAAAAAATTATAATAACAGGAACTATAAATAATTTAAGTAAATATTTATTAGATACTTCTTATTTAATTGGTGATGATGATACTATTTCTAAGATGTATTTAAAAAATTGTGATACTTATCTTAAATTTATTTTACCAGTTTTAATGAAACATAAATCTGCTACTATATTAAGAGATTATGTAGATATTAATTGTAAGAC
Source organism: uncultured Bacilli bacterium (assembly GCA_934101425.1). Classification (GTDB taxonomy): domain Bacteria; phylum Bacillota_I; class Bacilli_A; order RF39; family UBA660; genus CAKOQQ01. The sequence goes on from CAKOQQ010000004.1 coordinate 58,525, forward strand.
ATATAATAATGATGCTAAATTTAAAATTAATATAATAAATAGTAATGATATTGTAAGTAATATAAAGGAAGATAATTTAAAAGATGAAATATTTACCGATGAAGTAATAAAAAATTATTCTTATAATTTAACTCCTGAATATTTAAGCGTATCTGATATTAAAAATGCTAACCATTTGTATTTAAGAAAACCATACTTTTTAAATAGTGAAGAGAAAAGCACAAATGTAGGTACTTTATATCATAAAATATTTGAATTATTACCTATAAAAAAATATAGTATTAGTTCTTTAAACGAAGAATTAATTAATTTAAATTTATCTAAAGAAGAATTAAAATTAATTAATATAGAGCGTATTTTTGCTTTTTTAGAAAGTGACTTATATGACTTAATGTTAGATAGTGACTATTTATATAAAGAAAAAGAAATATCTTTTTATGCTGATTCTAGTTATTATGATAATAAAATAAGTGGTAGTAAAATACTTTTAGATGGCGTAATAGACTTATTATTTATGAAAGATGATTGTTATTATATTGTCGATTATAAAACGGATAAAGTAGATAATTTAGAAGTTTTAAAAGATAGATATAGTATTCAATTAGAGTTATATGAAATTGGTGTAAAAGAGTATTATCATGCTAAAAAGGTTAAGAAATTTATATATTCAATTGCACTTAATAAATATACAGAAGTATAGAAAAAAGAAACAAAAGTTTCTTTTTTCTATTAATCTATGATAAAATTATAAATAGAATAGGTGGCATTTATGAGTGTAGTATTAAAAGCAGAAGATATTACTAAAAAATATGGAGAAAAAATAGTACTTAATAAAGTTAATATGACAATAAATAAAGGTGATATTTATGGATTCATTGGAAAAAATGGAGCTGGGAAAACAACTTTTATGAGAGTTATATTATCTTTAACTGAAAAAGATAGTGGAGATTTTAATTTTTTTGAAGGAAAAAGCTTAAAAGATGTTGGACTTAAAATAGGTTCTCTTATTGAAAATTCAGGGCTTTATGAAAATGTAACTGTATATGAAAATTTAAAGAGATTTTCTATCTTATATGGTGTAGATGAAGAAGCAATAACTAACGTATTAAAAATTGTAAATTTAGAGTATGCCTCTTTAAAGAAAGTTAGTATGCTTTCTCTTGGAATGAGGCAAAGACTTGGTATAGCTATAGCATTATTAAATGAACCTGAGTTTATGGTTTTAGATGAACCTGTTAATGGGTTAGATCCTGAAGGAATAAGATGTATAAGAGATTTAATTATTAAATTAAATAAAGAAAAGAATGTAACCTTTTTAATATCATCACATTTACTTGATGAATTATCAAAGATTGCAACAAAATATGGAATTATAAATAATGGTGTTTTAATAGAAGAAATATCTAGTGAAGAGTTAAAAAATAAATGTTTGAATAAAACTATAGTTGAAGTAAATAATCCTATACAAGCTAAAGAACTTCTTTTAAAAATTATACCTAGTGAAAGTATTAGTGTAATTGGTAATAAAATAGAAATAAATATAAAAGTTGATCCTATGGTAATCAATAGATATTTAGTTACATCAAATATAGAAGTTAAAGGTATATATGAAAGTTCTGAAAATATTGAAGATTACTTCTTAAAATTGATAGGTGATAAAAATGAATAAATTAATTAAATTTCAATTAAGAAATATTTTTACCAGCAAATATTTTTATGTACTTGCCCTTTTAACATTACTTTTTTCTACTGGCGTGTTAAGTCTAAGTATAGATGATCCTTATTATTTTCCTCGTATTCCGTGGCTTGAAAAAGTTATTAGCATTTTAAAAGGTGATATGAGCTTTTTAATAATGATATTTATTTGTATGTTTAATTGTTATGATTTTTCTAATAAAACATTAAAAAATATAATTGGTAGAGGATATACAAAGAAAGAATATATTCTTTCTAAATATATAGCTTCTATTATAAGTGTATTTGCTATATATGGGATATTAGTTTTATATTTTGCATATAAGCTTTTACCATATGGCGTAGGATATAATTCTACATTTATATTAGTTTTAGTAAATTATTTATTTAAAGTAATAGCTTACATAATACTTTATAGCACTATAGCACTTGTAGTTAGTAAAACAAGTCTAGCTATTATTATATGTATTTTTTCAAAAATATTACTTTATATGATAGTATCTTTTTTCAAGTATAGACTTCATATTGATATTACAAAAATTTTGCTTTCAAATGTATCTGTGAAGTATTTTAAAACACCAACTATAGATAACCTTATAATTACTATAGCACTATATTTATTACATATATTAGTATACTATATAGTAACAAAATCAGTTTTAACTACGAAAGAAGCAAAATAGTATAATATTAGGTAAATTTATAAAAAAGACTTTAGTCTTTTTTTAGTAAATAAACATAATATATGATATAATAAATATGTGGTGAAAAGTATGACAATGTATGAAATTATGAATAAGTATAATATAACAGAATCAACTTTAAAAAATTGGAAAAAGTTAGGTTATATAAATGATATTAATGAAATTGATGAACAAGCTATAAAAAAAGTAATTGATAATAAAATTAAAACTAGAAGAAATAAAAAAAGTAGTGACTTTAGTGTTATAAATACTACCTATGTTAGTGATATTAAAACTAAAAAATTAGTTACTAAAATAATTGAAATAAAGGAAAAATATAATAGTACTTTAGATGAAGTTATGAATGTTGTAGTAACTAAATATGTAAAAGATAAAATAAATCCTGAAATAAAACAATATATTGATGATACATTTAATACTTTTAATAATGAAGATTTAATAAGTGAAATAGACTCACTTGATTTTCATTATAATAAAAATGATGACTTTTTAGGTTGTTTATATATGTCTCTTATTTCCGTTGGAGAAAAAGATACTAAGGGAATTTTTTATACTCCTTCTAAAGTAGTTGATATATTATTAAATAAACTAACTTTAAAGAATTATAAATATTTAGATCCAGGCTGTGGTAGTGGCAACTTTTTAATTAAATTATTCAATAGATTAAAAGATAAGTATGATGAAGAAGATATTATAAATAATTTATATGGATATGATATTGATGATAAAGCTATATTACTTGCTAAAATAAATATTTATATGCTTACTGAAAATACTGATTTTAATAATATTAAATGTTATAAGTGTGATTATTTAAAAGATAAAATAGATGCTAAGTTTGATACTATATTTGGTAATCCACCTTGGGGTATAAAATATACTATAAGTGAAGTAAAAAATCTTACTAATATTTATGATAAAGTTTTTGCTAAACAAGATTCTTTTACACAATTTATGCTTAAGTCATTTGATATATTAAATTATAATGGAGAATTATCTTTTATACTCCCTAGTTCTATACTTAATATAGAAAAACATGAATTAATTAGAAAAGTATTATTAAATAAACAAATAACAGATATTATGTTACTTGGTAGGGAATTTAACGATGTAGTTACTGACGTTATTATATTAAAAGTAAAAAATAATTATAATTATTTATCTAAGGTTAATTATAATAATGAAAAAGTAGAGCAAACATTCTTCAATAATTTACCTTATCATAATTTACTTTTACCAAATGTTAAATCACTTACTATATTAGATAAAATTAACAATTTTGAAAGTTATCATTTAACAAATGCAACATATGGACTTGGAATTGTTACTGGTAATAATTTAAAATATTTAAAAAATACTTTACTTGAAGGATATGAACCTATTATAAGCGGTAAAGAGTTAAATAAGTATTTTGTTAATTATGAAATGATAAATAATTATATATTATTTAATCCTAGTGCTTTGCAACAAGTTGCTAATCCAAATTTGTATCGTTCTAAAAAGAAAATTTTATATAAGTTTATAGGCAATAAACTTACATTTTCTCTGGATACTAGAGGATTATTAAATCTTAATAGTGCTAATATGATTTGCTTAGATGATAGTGAAAATGAATATTATGTACTTGCAGTACTTAATTCTAGACTTACTAATCTTATTTATGATGAGTATTATCATGCTAATAAATTACTTAAAAATCATATTATGTCATTTCCTATATTTAATATTAGTAATGATTTAAAAGAAGAAATTAAAAACATAATATTAAATAGTGATGATAATGATTATTATATAGAAGAAGTAGAAGATATTTTATACAAAGAATTAAAACTTACTGATTTTGAAATAAAATATTTAAAAGAAAGGTATTGATATTATGGATATATTTATTATGTCACTTCTACCATATTATTTATTTTTAATTTTAAAAGTGAGATATGGGTTATATATGTTACAACAAAATTCATATAATACAGAAAATAGATATTTAAAATGGACTATAAAAAATTATAAGAAAGTATTTTTAAATATAGAATTATTATCATTTATTGTTTTATTAGCAATTAAATTTTTAGATAGTTTTTATTATAGTTTAATAGTAATTACATTTTATATTGTTATGGCTTATTATGAAATATATAAATTAAGTCATGAACAAAGCAAAAAGAAATTTAATGTTACTTCTAGAGTAAAAAGACTTATTACTACTATATTACTTATATTTTTAATTTTAAATGTATGTATTTTTTATAAATATGATACTAGTAATAATTTTGTATATTATTTAGTTCTTATATTATTTGGATATTTTAGTTATTATGTTGTTTTAATTAGTAATATTATAAATATTCCAGTAGAAAAATTAGTATATAAACATTATTATAATAAAGCTAAAAACAAATTAAAGGATATGAAAAATTTAAGTGTAGTTGGTATTACGGGTAGTTATGGTAAAACTAGTAGTAAAAATATAGTTAATTATATATTAAGTGCTGATTATATTACTTATCCAACACCAAAATCATTTAATACTCCTTATGGAGTTATGATTAGTATTAATAATGGTATTGATAAATTTACTAATATGTTTATAGCGGAAATGGGAGCTTATAAAAAAGGTGAAATTAAAGAACTTTGTGATTTTGTAAATCCTAAGTATGGTATATTAACTACTATAGGTGTTGCTCATTTAGAAACATTTAAAAGTGAACAAAATATTATAGATGGTAAATTTGAACTTATTGAATCTTTACCTAGTGATGGAGTTGCTATTTTAAATAAAGATGATATAAAACAAGCCACTCATAAAATAAATAATAATTGTAAGGTTTTATGGATAGGTATTGATAATAAAGATGCTGATGTAGTAGCTTCTAATATTAAACTTTCAAGTGCTGGTACAACATTTGATGTTAAATTTAAAGATTTAGAAAACAAATATACATTTACTACATCATTACTTGGAAAATATAATATATATAATATTTTAGATGGACTAGCTCTTGGTCATTATTTAAATATAAGTATTGATAAAATGATTCAAAAAGTTAGAACTTTAAAACCAATAGAACATAGATTAGAACTTAGAAAATATTATGATATTACACTTATTGATGATGCATTTAATTCTAATCCAGTTGGTTCATCTATGGCTCTTGATGTACTTTCTTTGATGCCTGGTAAAAAAATAATAGTTACACCTGGAATGATAGAATTAGGTGAAAAAGAATACGAATACAATTATAATTTTGGTAAAAAAATAAGTGAAGTATGTGATGAAGTTATTTTAGTTGGTGAAAATCAAACAAAACCTATAAAAAAAGCTTTAGATGATAATAAGTTTACTAAAGTACATATTATAAATGATGTAAAAGAAGCTTTTACACTTATGAATAAGTTAAAAGATAAAAATACTTATGTACTTTTAGAAAATGATTTACCTGATATTTTTAATGAAAAATAAAAAGAGACTTGTCTCTTTTTTTGTGTCACTAAACTATAAAAAAAATATAATATAGTGGTGATAATATGTTAAGAATTAATTCTAAAGAAGTAAAAGAAAATGATACTTTTTTAGCACTTAAAGGAGTAAAAAATGATGGACATGATTATATAGAAGAAGCAATTAAAAATGGAGCTTCTAAAATAATATGTGAACATGGAAAGTATAGTGTAGAAACTATTATAGTACCTTCTACAAGAGAATATTTAAGTAATTATTTAAAAGATAAAATAGATTTATCTAAAGTGATTATGATAGGAATTACTGGTACTAATGGTAAAACTACGAGTGCATATTTAACATATCAATTACTTAATTTATTAGGAATAAAATCTAGTTATGTAGGCACAATAGGATTTTATATAGATAAAAAGGTTAGAGATTTAAATAATACTACACCTGATTTATATGATTTATATATGATTATAGATGAATGTATTAAAAATGCTGTAAAAGTAATTGTTATGGAAGTAAGTAGTCATGCACTTGCACTAGATAGAGTATATGGTATTTATTATGATATAGGAGTATTTACTAATTTAACTCAAGATCATTTGGATTATCATAATACAATGGATGAATATAAAAAAGAAAAGGTTAAATTATTTACTAAATTAAGAAATAATAAATATGCTATTATTAATTCAGATAGTGATTATGCTAATGATTTTATAATTCCAGAAAATAATAATATTACGTATGGAGTATGTGGTACTTATAAAATCGATAATATTAATTTATCTTTCTTAGGTAGTACCTTTACTATAAATGGTAAGAATATTTCATTAAATATTCCTGGTAAATATAATATATATAATTATGCTATAAGTTACATAATAAGTAGTTTATTAGGATTTAGTTATGAAGATATAATATCTAAAACTAAATATTTAACTAGTCCACCTGGTAGATTTGATATTATAAAACATAATAGTAATGTTATAATTGTTGATTATGCTCATACACCTGATGCTGTAGCAAATATTTTAAAAAGTGTATTAGAATTTAAAAGAAATAATATTATAACTATTATAGGTTGTGGTGGAGATAGAGATAAAGGGAAAAGAAAAATAATAGGTGATATATGTACTGATTTATCAGATTATACTATTTTTACTAATGATAATCCAAGAAGTGAAGATGAAGCAAGTATTATTAGTGATATAACATCTAATTTAAATAAAAATAATTATGAGATTATTTATAATAGAAAAGATGCTATTATAAAAGGAATAGATATTTTAAAAGAAGACGATATATTACTTATACTTGGTAAGGGACATGAAACTTATCAAATAATTAAGGATAAGAAAATTCATTTTGATGACAAAGAAATAGTATTAAGTTACTTAAATATGATATAATTATCATGGTGGATATATGAAAGCATTAACAATTAAAGAACCTTGGGCAACTCTTATTATAGAGGGATATAAAGAATATGAATTTAGAAGTTGGAAGACTAATTATAGAGGCAAGATACTTATTCATGCAGGTCTTACTAACGAAAATATTAGTAAATTTGATGTCTATAATTTAGAGTATTCTAAAGGAGAAATAATTGGTGAAGCTTATTTAGAAGATTGTATATTAGTAACTGATGATTTTATGGCCTCTTTATTAAAAAAGAATAGTTTAGTATATGGTAAAACTAATCATAACATGACTTATGCTTGGAAACTTACAAATATAAAAAAATATGATAAAAAAATACCTTGTAAAGGAAAACTTGGTTTATGGAATAAATAAATATTTATAATTCATACTAATAGTATGAAAAAATATTTATTTTTATTTTTATATTTATTTATTGCAGCATTAAATTATAATTTAATATTAAAGCCATTAAAGTTAGTTACAGGTGGTACTCAAGGATTATCACTTATTATAACTAGTTTTATAAATATAAAGGATTCTATAGTTATTTTACTAATAAATGTAACAACATTAATATTAAGTTATTTTTTGCTATCTAAAAATGTTACTAAAAGTATTGTTGTATCTAGTTTTTTGTATCCAATATCAATTAAAATAACTAGTTTTATACCCCGTTTTACTATAAATAATACTTTTATATTTTCTATTGTTGCTGGAACTATATGTGGTATTACAGGAGCTTTTATATATAGACTAGGTTTTAGTAGTGGTGGTGTTAGTACTATAAATCTTATAAATAATAAATTCTTCAAAATTAAAGTATCAATATCTAATTTTATTGTTAATTTAATAATAATACTTTTAGGAATATTTAGATTTGGTATTATAAAAGGAATGTATTCTATTATAGTCATATTAGTTAGTAGTATATTTATAGATGTTATTTTTAAAAAATAATTGATTTTTAAAAACAAATTAACTATAATTAAGTAGGTGATAAAATGAAGACAGAAAAAAATATTTTAGGTGCATTTATATTAAATGTAACTTTTTCAGTATTAGAATTTATTGGTGGTTTTTTAACTAATAGTGTTGCTATTATATCTGATTCTATTCATGATATGGGTGATGCAATAAGTATTGGCCTTTCTTATTTTTTAGAAAAGAAAAGCAAGAAGAAACCTGATAAAAAATACACATATGGATATATTAGATATTCTATATTAGGGGGACTTATTACTACAGTTATCTTGATAATAGGTTCATCACTTGTTATATATAATTCAATTATAAGAGTATTTAATCCTGTTGAAATAAACTATAATGGTATGATTATTTTTGCTATATTTGGTGTAGTTATTAATTTTATGGCTGCTTACTTAACTAGAGAAGGGGATTCTATAAATCAAAAATCTGTTAATTTACATATGCTTGAAGATGTTTTAGGTTGGATTGTTGTATTAATAGGTGCAATTGTAATGCGTTTTACAGATATAAGTTTATTAGATCCACTTATGTCTATTCTAGTAGCTTTATTTATCTTAATTTCTTCACTTAAAAATATTAAGGAAATAACTGTGTTATTCTTAGAAAAAATACCTAATGATATAGATATAGATGAATTAAAGAAACACTTACTTACTATTAAAGGAGTAATAGATGTTCATCATATTCATGTATGGAGTATTGATGGCGTTAACAATTATGCTACTATGCATGTTGTAGCAGAAAATTCTTCAGTAAAAAATAAAGTAAAAGAAGAAATGATGGAACATGGTATTTATCATACTACTATAGAACTTGAAAGTAAAAATGAAAAGTGTGATTCTGATTCTTGTAAAATTAAAGAGTCAACTCCTCATCACCATCATCATTAGTACACGTATGTGTACTTTTTTATGTGCTAAAGAATAATATTAATTGGTGATAATATGTTTTTCAAACAGATTCATTATAGAATTAAAATTACACTACTTATTATTATTTTTTTATTTTTAGTTATAATTGGTAAAGTATTTTATATACAAGTATTTAGTTATAAAAAAATAAATAAATATGCCAATAATTTATGGAGTAGAAATTTACCTATTGCTAGTGATAGAGGCAAAATATATGATAGAAATGGTGTTGTTTTAGCTGATAATATTACTACTACTACTTTGTATTTGATACCTAATCAGATAAAAGATAAAGAATTAACGGCTAGGAAATTATCTAGTATATTAGGTGTTAGTTATGAAGAAATGTATAAGCATGTTAGTAAAATTTCTTCTATAGAAAAAGTACACCCCGAAGGTAGAAATTTAAGTTATGAAATATCTGATAAAATAGCATCATTAAAATTGGATGGAGTATATTTACTAAAAGAATCAAAAAGGTATTATCCATATGATACATACTTATCTCATACTCTTGGTTTTGTTGGTATTGATAATCAAGGACTTAGTGGTATAGAATTACTTTATGATAATTATTTAACAGGCAAGAGTGGAGCTATTAAATATTTTAGTGATGCCAAGGGTAATAATTTGCATCTTCCAGAAGTATATGAAATGCCTCAAGATGGAGTAAATATAACTTTAACAATAAATTATGAAATACAAGCATCATTAGAGCGAGAACTTGATAATGCAGTAAGTAAATATAGCCCTGAACAAGCTATAGGAATTGTAATGAATCCAAATACTGGTGAGATTTATGCTATGTCCTCTAGACCTAATTTTAGTCCTAGTAATTATAAAGAATATGATATAGAAGTAATAAATAGAAATTTACCTATATGGGCAACTTATGAGCCTGGTAGCACTTTTAAAATAATTACTCTTGCCACTGCCCTTGAAGAAAAACTAATTGATTTAGATAAAGATACATTTTATGATAGTGGATCTGTTAATATAGATGGAGCTCGTATTAAGTGTTGGAAAAAAGGTGGTCATGGAACTGAAACCTATTTAGATGTAGTTAAAAACTCATGTAATACAGGGTTTGTAGCTATGGGAAACAAGATTGGTAAGGAAACATTATTTAAGTATATTAAAAATTTTGGTTTTGGGTCTAAAACTGGTATAGATTTAAATGGCGAAGGTTCTGGAATTCTTTTTAATATAAGTAAGGTTGGCCCTGTTGAACTTGCTACCACTTCATTTGGTCAAGGAGTATCAGTAACTCCCATACAACAAGTAGTAGCTGTTAGTGCTAGTATAAATGGTGGATATTTATATAAACCATATATAGTTAAGAGCTTAAATGATCCAGAAACAAATAATGTAATAAAAGAAAATACTCCTGCTTTAGTAAGAAAGGTTATAAGTGAAGATACTAGTGAAAAAGTAAGATATGCCCTAGAAAATGTTGTAAGTAGAGGTACAGGTAGAAATGCTTATATTGCCAATTACAGAGTTGGTGGTAAAACAGGTACTGCACAAAAGGTAAAAAATGGAGTGTATATGGTTGGTAATTATATAACATCCTTTATAGGATTTTTACCAGCTGATAAGCCGGAAGTAGTTGTTTATATTGCTATTGATAATGCCCGTGGTGTTACACAATATGGTGGAACAGTAGCTGCTCCAATAGCTAAAAATGTTTTATATGATTCAGCTAATATACTAGGTATTGAAAAAAGAGCGGAAGTAATAGAGAAAAATTATAATTATTTAGAAAAGAAATATGTAGAAGTCCCTAATGTTACAGGAATGAATGCTAATGACGCTTTAAAATTACTTAAAAGTTTCAAAGTTACTTTTACCGGTAATGGTAATATAATTAAATATCAATCTATTAAAGCTAAAGAAAGAGTATACGAGGGTGAAACTATAAAATTATTATTAACTAATAATTAGTTTCTTGACTTAAAATATAAAATAGTATATTTTAGTTGTAGTGAAGTATTTATGAAGAAAACGAGTTTTTATACAATTATTATAGTAATATTTTCTATTATATGTGGTGTTATTACCAAAGATTATTTTTGGGGTACAATAACTCTTATTTGCGGGTTACTTAATGTTTATTATGCAAGTATAGGTAAAATTTATAATTATATTTTTGGTGCATTATTTTGTTTACTTAATGCATATATATCATATTTAAATGGATTATATGGAATTATGCTATTATCAGTAATTATATTTTTCCCATCACAAATAGAGGGATATATTAGATGGCATAAATATAATGGTTGTAATGTACCTATAAGAGGTTTTACTTTAAAAAACTCAATTATAATTGTTACAAGTTGTATAATTGGTAGTCTATTATTAGGTTTATTATTAACAAAGATACCAGGTCAAAAATTAGCTTTTTTAGATTCATCAAGTAATATTATAAATTTATGTGGTATTATTCTTATGAATTTAAGATTTAAAGAGTGCTGGATTATATGGTTATTTAATAATGTATTTGATTTAGTGATATGGATTATTAATGCTACTAAAAATACTCCAAATTCACAAATGATGTTAATAGTATCTATTGGTTATTTGCTAATAAATATTTATGGACTTGTAAGATGGATTAAATTTGAAAAAAGTAATAAAAAATGTATCTAATACATTTTTTTATTATCTAATAATTGACTAAAAAATGGTCATATTATATAATTTATTATTAGAGGTAATAATATGAAAAGATGGGAAAAGATATATATAATTTGTAATATTGTAGTTATTATTTTTATAATTTCAATATATACATATAGGATGGTTTATTATTATAAAAAAATGAATGTAGTAGTTAAAGATAGTAGTTTAGTTGATATATTGGAAAATAAAGTTGTATATAGTGGTGATGGATTATACAAAGAAGATGATAATTACTATTTTAAAGGTAAAAATGTAGATAATTATGTATATTATTATGGCAATTTATATAGAATAGTTAGCGTTACTAATGATGTTATTAAACTAATTAGTAATGATTCAGTTACTAGTATGGTTTATGGCGTTAATAAAGTGTTTTCTACATCTAATATATATAAGTATTTAAATGATACTTTTTCTAAAACAATTGAAGGAGTTAAAAATACTTCTTGGTGTAATATGAATATTGATATAGATAATTATAAGTGTGATGAATATATAGATGGTCTTATTGGACTTATTACAACTGAGGAATATTTATTATCTGGTGGTGTAAATAGTTATTTAAATAATAGCAAATATTATTGGACTATAAATACAAGTGATAATAAAGCTTATTATGTTCATTCAAAAGGCGGAATAAACAATAATGTAAGTGAAGAAGATTATTATAGTTATGGAGTTAGACCAGTATTTATAATTGATAGAAATATTCATAATATTAGTGGTACAGGTACTATTAATGATCCATATATATTAACTAGTAATACTATGGTAGATTTAGGTAGTCATTACGTTGGTAGTTATGTAAAAATTAATGATAAAACATTTAGAATACTAAGCATTGAAAGTGATTACGTAAGACTTATTTATGATGGTGTTTTAGATAAAAAAACATATAGTGATTCTATTAAATATATAAATAACGAATTTATAAGTGACTATAAAGATATACTTACTTTAGGCAAATGTGTAACTAGTGAATATTCATTAAGTACTAATTATTCATTAAAAGAAACTAGTACTAGTTCATATGCTTGCTTACCTAATGCACTAGATTTATTTATATTAGATTACAATAATATTTGGTTAAATACTAAATATAATAATAATCTAATGTATACAGTATCTAATGATAGTTTATTTGCTGATTTAACTAGTAATTTAAATTATGTAAGACCTATTATTAATGTAAAAAAAGATCTTATTATTTCAGGTGGAAAGGGTACTAAAAGTGAACCTTTAGTAGTTGGTAATTAAGATGAAATTAGTAACTAAATTATTTATTATATTAGATGTTATAATTGTTTTCTGTTTTTTACTTGTTTATGGACCTATTAATAAAGCTCGTGTGTTTTGGATTACAACGGCTATGGAAACAGGTTCCCATCAATATTTTGCATACATATTTTATAGTAAAAATACAGTAAATAAAGTAATGAGTGAAAATAAATTAGAAGAAATAAACGAAGAAACTGATGCTAGTAGCATAAAAATAGGTGAAGTAAATACTAATTATACTTCAGTATATGAAAAAGAAATATTAGAACATAACGATAATGATTTATATAAATTAATAGAATTTAAATATGGAGAATTTGATTGTTATTTAGTGGCAATATATGATCCTAAAAGAGTAGAAGTAGCGCATAGTAAGAATTTAGGTAGTGGTGAAGTATTAAGTGACATAGCTGAAAGAGAAAATGCTATAGTAGCTATTAATGGTGGTGGTTATTCATGGAGTAATTATAAACCACTAGGACTTATTGTTCATGATAATAAAGTCATTTATTCTCAAAGTTATAGTTCATATGCGGGTGCTGCTATTACAAATGATGGTGTATTACTTGCAAGCAGTGTGTCTGCTAGCGAAATAAAAAGTAAAAATATAAAAGAGGCATTAAGTTTTGGACCAGCACTTATTGTTAATGGAAAAAGTGCTAAAATAAGAGGTACTGGAGGTTCAGGAATGAATCCTCGTACTGTAATTGCTCAAAGAAAAGATGGTATTATACTATTTTTAGTAGTTAATGGATATGGTGAAAATTTATCTTGGAAAGGAAGAGGAGGAGTTTATTATAGTGATTTAATTACAATATTAGAAAGATATGGAGCTTATAACGCTGTTAATATGGATGGTGGAAGTTCTACTACTATGGTAATTAATAATAAACTTGTAAATAGTCCATGTGAACCACAATATAAAGGCCAAGATTATATTAAGAGTGCATGGATACTTAAATAGGTGATTTATGGATATAATTAAAGATAGAAGAAGTATAAGAAAATATATAAATAAAGAAATAAATAATGACATTATTGATGATTTACTTTATTATGGTAGTATGTCTCCTTCTGCAAAGAATAAACAACCTTGGTATTATGTTGTAGTAAAGGGTGATCTTAAAGATAAAATAGGTGATTTACTAAATGAAGAAAGTAAATCAGTTATTGTTACATCAAATGTAATTAAAAAATGTTCTGCTCTTATTTTAGTATATAATACATTAGATGATTATTTTTCACATGTATCAATAGGTGCTAGTATTGAAAATATTATTTTAAGAGCTACTAGTTTAGGACTTGGATCTTTATGGATTGGTTATATTAAAAAGATAGAAGAAGAAGTAAATAAACTAGTTAATATGGATATGGAATTAGTTAGTGCAATAGCTATTGGATATAAAGATGAAAATCCAGATGCACGCCCTAGAAAATCACTAGATGAAATAAGAAAATATATTTGACTTATAAATAAATAAAAGATATAATATAGTTGTTATTTTTAGAGGAGTAACTATGTGCTTTATTGAAGAGAGAGTATGGATGGTGCAAATACTTATAAATATATAGTGAAGACACTAATGCTATGATAAATCGTATTTCTGCGTTAAAGATCAAGAGGTAGATAAAATCTATAAAGTAAGGTGGTACCGCGATAATTCGCCCTTACAATATAGATTTTTCGTGTATTTAGGGGGGAATTATGGAAAAATATTATGGAATATTATTTGATAGGCAAAATATTGATATAGGCATTTACTTATTTAAACCGGTATATATAGTAGAAGGTAAAGTTAAAGAAAATGAATATGGAAGTTCTTTTATTGATGCTATAGATGATGAATATTCATTTATGGATGATAGTAATACTATTTTATTTGAAGATGCTAAAGTAGTTGGTAGTTTAATAAAAGAATCAGATTTTAGAAGCAAATATCCTAATATGAGTCTTAAAGATGCTAAATCTATGTTTTTTGAAGAAACTAAAAAATTTGCTTTTTTAGGATTTTATGTACCTACTAAAGATGTAATTAAAATAGTTAATTTTTCATTAACAGATATAATGAATAATATAGATAAAAAAATAGTATTTGAAAGTAATCTTACTCCTGCAAAATTTACACCTAAAGATTTTTATGATAGATTAATACATTTTTATCATACTAGTTATGGTAGTTTAAAAGCTCTTAAAACTAAAAAAGAATTAGATGATGGAATAGATATAGTCGATAGAGGATTTATGGCATTTTCTATATATATAGATAGGCAAGAGGTAAATCCTATTGCTAAAGAGTATATATTAGATAAATTATTTACTTATATAGATGAATTAAATAATGCCAAAACATTAGATTTTGAGTTAGCAAAAAAAGAACTTACAAGAATTTATGCTACTCATAATAGTGAATTTGTTAATATGGAAAAAGTTCTTATGCCAACTCCTACTAAAAAGGTAGTAAAAGAAAATCATAATGTACCACTTCTTCCACCTAAGAGGTTACCTAATGTAAGAGAAATTAAGGCTTATTTTGATGATAAAATTATTGGTCAAGAAGAAGCTAAAAAGGATGTAATAGCATCTATTATTATGAATGAATATAGCAAAAACGTATCTGATAAAAATGCTTGTTTACTTGTTGGTCCAACTGGTAGTGGTAAAACATTAATAGCAGAAACAGTTTCAGAATATTTTGATAAGCCAATCGAAATAATTGATACAACACAACTTACAATGCCGGGATATGTAGGAGCTAATATAGAAGATTTTTTAGCAAGACTAATAGCTACATCTGGTGGTGATATTAAGAAAGCTGAACATGGTATTGTTGTATTTGATGAAATAGATAAAAAAGGTAGCGAAAGTAATGATGATGTAAGTGGTAAAGGTGTATTAAATACTTTACTTCCATTTTTACAAGGTACTACATATGATGTTAAATATAATGGAAAAGTAGTTCATTTTAGTACTAAAGATTTAACTATATTTGCTACAGGAGCATTTACTGATGTTGCTCTAAGTAAGACTGGCACACGGCATTCTAGCCAAAGAAGGATTGGCTTTATAATAGATGATGATACAAAAAATGAAGATATTAAATATGAAAAATTAGAAATAGAAGATTTTGTTAAATATGGAAATATGCCAATCGAAATAATGGGTAGATTTTCTGTAATAGCACAATTAGATGGACATACTAAGGAAAGCTTAAAAAGAATATTAACAGATTCTAGTATTAGTCCACTTAATGGCGAAATAGATAAATTAGCTAATTTAGGTATTAAATTGGAATATACACCTGAATATTTAGATGCCGTAGTAGATGAAGCATTTAAACTTAAGACAGGTGCTAGATCACTTAAAAGTATAGTAGAGAAAAGTGTTAAAGTAGCTCGTTGGGAAGCTCTAGAAAATATGGGAGTATATACTACTATAGTACTTAGTTGTGATAGTGTGCTTGATAATACTAAATATAAAATAATAGATAAATTTGGAAATATAATAGAACATACTGAAAAAGTAAAAAAGAAAGAGGGATAATATGCAAAAACCAAAAGGAACATATGATGTATATGGTGAATATGGTAAAAAAGTAACAAGTTTATTAAAAATATTAGAAACATTAATGGAAAAATATAATTTTGAATATGTAAGAACACCTATTTTTGAATCAAGTGAAGTATTTCATAGAGGTGTAGGAGAAACTACAGATATAGTTTCTAAAGAAACATATGATTTTAAAGATAGAGCAGATAGAAGTATGACTTTAAGACCAGAAGGAACTGCTGGTGTAGTTAGAAGTTTTATTGAAAATAAAATGTATGCTAATGTTAATCAACCAGTTAAAACATGGTATTATGGTCCTATGTATCGTTATGAAAGACCACAATCAGGAAGATATCGTGAATTCTATCAATTTGGTGTAGAAGTATTTGGATCTAATGATCCAGTAACAGATGCTGAAGTAATTAGTGTAGCTGTTAATTTCTTTAAAATATTAGGACTTAAAGGTATTAAAGTAAACATTAATACCTTAGGTGATAATGAATCAAGAGAAAAATATAGAGAAGCTTTAATAGAATATTTTAGACCACATATTGATACATTATGTGAAGATTGTAAAACAAGATTCTTAAAGAATCCACTTAGAATACTAGATTGTAAAGTAGATAAAGATAGCGAAATACTTAAAAATGCTCCAATTACTTTAGATTATTTAAATGAAGAAAGTAAAAAACACTTTGAAGCAGTAAAAGAATATTTAACTAAATCAAATATTGATTATGTAGTAGATCCAAGTGTTGTTCGTGGACTTGATTATTATACTAATACAGTATTTGAAGTAGAAGCACAAATAGAAGGATTTGGAAGCCAAAATGTATTACTTGGTGGTGGTAGATATAATAATTTAGTATCTATGATAGGTGGACCTGCTACACCAGGTGTTGGTTTTGCTCTTGGATTTGAAAGAATTATTACAGCTCTTGATAATGAAAACATTAAATTATTTGATACACCAAGTGTAGATGCATATATAATTCCGCTTAGTGAAAATGAAAAAGGTGAAGCTTTATCACTTGCAAATTCACTAAGATTAAATGGATTTATTGTAGAAATCGATCACATGGCAAGAAACTTTAAAAATAACTTTAAACAATGTGATAGATTAAATGCTAAGACTGCGATTATTATTGGTGAAGAAGAAGTAAAAAATAATATGGTAACAGTTAAAAATTTAAAAACAAAAGAAGAAGAAAAGGTAGAACTAATGTTTTTAGTTGAATATCTTGATAATATATTAGCAGATGAATGTAGTTGTGGTTGTGATGAATGCCATGATGACTGTGAATGCAAACATTAGGAGGATTTATGAAAAAAATAATGAATGAAACACTTAATTTAAGCCATTTAAATGAAAAAGTTACTTTATATGGATGGGTATCTAAAAAAAGAAATTTAGGTGGGTTAATATTTATCGATTTAAGAGATAGAAGTGGTATAGTACAACTTATGATTAAACCAGAAAATGAATTTTACACTTTAGCAGAAACTCTTAAAAATGAATATGTAATTAAAGTTGATGGTATAGTAAAAGAAAGAGAAAGTAAAAATTCTAAATTAAAAACTGGTGATATTGAAATTGATGTTACTAATTTAGAAGTGATAAATACAAGTGCTGAAACACCATTTCCTATAACTGATGATGTTACAGCATTAGAAGATACTAGACTAAAATATAGGTATTTAGATTTAAGAAGACCTATTCTTATGAATAATTTTGTAATTAGACATAAAATAACTATGGCAGTTAGAAATTTCTTTGATCAAAATGATTTCTTAGAAATTGAAACTCCAATTTTAGGTAAAAGTACTCCAGAAGGAGCTAGAGATTATTTAGTGCCTAGTAGAGTTAATAATGGTAAATTCTATGCATTACCACAATCACCACAATTATTTAAACAATTACTTATGATTAGTGGAGTAGAAAGATATTTTCAAATAGCAAAATGTTTTAGAGATGAAGACTTAAGAGCAGATAGACAACCAGAATTTACTCAAGTCGATGTTGAAATGAGTTTTGTAGATGAAAATGATGTAATGACAATTGGTGAAAATTTAGTCAAATATGTATTTGATAAAGTAATTGGTTATGAAGTAAAATTACCACTTATGAGAATGAAATATGTTGATGCTATAGAAAAATATGGTAGTGATAAACCAGATTTAAGATTTGATATGGAAATAAATGATATTACTAATGTATTTAATAATACTAATATAGAATTTATTAAAAAGGCAATAGAAAATAATGAAGT
The DNA here is from genome assembly GCA_934101425.1 of uncultured Bacilli bacterium. Lineage (GTDB taxonomy): Bacteria > Bacillota_I > Bacilli_A > RF39 > UBA660 > CAKOQQ01. Next base: position 77,481 of record CAKOQQ010000004.1, read on the forward strand.
AGTAAATGCTATAGTAGCAAAAAATGTGGCAGATAAATATTCTAGAAAAGAATTAGATAAATTAACAGAATTTGTTAAAACTTATAAAGCTTCATCACTTGCATATATTAAATACAATGAAGAAGTAACTGGTAGTATAGTAAAGGGTATGAGTGAAAAAGAAGTAGCTGCTCTTAAAAATGAATTAAATATTGAAAATAATGACTTGGTATTAATAATCGTTGGTAAATATAATGTTGTAAAAACATCTCTTGGTGCACTTAGATGTAAACTTGCTAGAGACTTAGATTTAATAGATAAAAATGATTATAAAATGCTATGGGTAGTAGATTTTCCTTCATTTGAATATAGTGAAGAAGAAAAAAGATATGTTGCTTGTCATCATCCATTTACTGCTCCCAAGGATGAAGATATTGATAAATTATTAACTGATAAAGCTAATTGTTATTCTAAAGCTTATGATATAGTAATAAATGGTTATGAAGCTGGTGGAGGAAGTATTAGAATTCATAATGCTAAAACTCAAGAAAAAATGTTTGAAGCATTAGGACTTACAAAAGAAGTAGCAGAAGAAAAATTCGGATATTTCTTAGAAGCGTTTAAATACGGTGCTCCATCACATGGAGGATTTGCTATGGGACTCGATAGACTTACAATGTTACTAGCTAAAACAGAAAATATTCGTGATGTAATAGCCTTCCCTAAAACAGCATCAGCATCATGTTTGATGAGTGAAGCACCTAATATTGTATCAAAAGAACAATTAGATGAACTTGGTATTAAATTAAAATAGATTATATTAATTATAAAGCACAAAATCATAACTGTTTGTTTTGTGCTTTTATATAATATTGACATTGCCGAAATCAGAAGATATAATAAATATAGTAAGGAAGTGAATACATGGCTAATACAAAATATAATACTTCTTATATTTGTGGGGGGGGGTTAATATTTAATAACCATCTATTAGTCATGTATATAAATCACAAAAACTAGGATTTTCCTAGATTTTTGTGGTTTTTTTTTAATACCTTATATGAGGAGGAATATATGAAAAAAGGATTTACACTAATAGAGTTATTAGCAGTAATAGTAATACTAGCAGTTATTGCAGTAATAGCAACACCAGCAGTATTAAATGTTATTGAAGACTCTAAAAGAAGTGCAGCAGAAGCAAGTGCAAGAAGTATTGTAGGTGCTGCAAAAACATATTATATGCAAAATATAATGGATAATAAGCCAAACTCTAATGTTGATTTAAGCACTAACACATTAAAATATGATGGAGAACAAGCAAAAAAAGGATTACTTAGTTATGATACTAATGGTAATGCATATGGAAAAATGTATATAAGTGGTTACTGTATAGAAGTATCATCCAATGGGGATTTAACAAGTACTAAAACAAATGAAAGTGAATGTAATATAGGCATCCCAGAGGTAACTACATACGCAAATGGAACAGTAGTATACTATAATCCAGAAACAAATACTAAATGTACAAGCGCTGAAGCAGTTAGTACAACAGGAACTAAAACAGGATGTATGAAGTGGTATGTATTTAATGATGAAGGAACTAATACAGTAAACTTGCTACTTGACCATAATACAACAGCAAAAGTTGCATGGGCATCAAAAGAAGATTATATTGCTGCTGGAGGAACAGAAGCGGAATATGGAAGTGGGAGAACTAATAATAAAGGACCTGTCACAGCCTTAAAACAACTAAAAAGTGATACAAGCACATGGAATAAAAGTATAAATGCTAGACTAATAGAAGCAAGTGAAATAGCTACTATAACGGGATATCCAAATTTGGATAATTACATGTATTACTTCCATGATAACACACAAACAGAATACAAAGGAGCAGCAGGAACAAATAAATATGCATGGTTATTTGATAATACAAGAGAATGTACAAAATACGGATGTAATGTAGCAGATTCTAGTACTTATGGATACTGGACAAACACTGCAAATTCCAGCGGTATTAGCGCCGCTCGTGACGTGGACAACTTTGGCAGATTGCTCAGCACCGCCGTGGATGTTCCAGGCATCCACGGTGTGCGCCCAGTTGTAACTATCTCAAAATCTATCATCTCCTAAGTACTATCAAATATGAGGTTGAAGCCACATATTTGAAAAATAAGATGAAAATGAGTGAGAATAGAATAACTTTATAAAAAAAAGAACGATTTTCGTTCTTTTTTTGCTATAGCATCTATATAAACAATAATATTATTGTACTAATATTATATGTTTTGCAATTATTAAATATACAAAAAATATAAAAAATGTTATAATCTAGTTAGGGGGAAACTTATGAAAAAAATGGATGTAGCAGTTCTTTATACAAAGATGAGAATCGATGATGGATTTAACTTAATGATACCTTTTAGAGTAGTACTTGGTAATATTGATGAAAAAGCTTATACTTTTACTGATATATTTAGTACTCAAGTATATGTTAACTCAGATTTAGTAGTTGATGATAGTGCACCATATTCATTTAATATGGTAGTGCCTTTAAAAGATTTAAAGAAGAAGTATGGTAGTAGTTCTGATTTAGTAGCTTGTCAAAGATATTTTGATGAAATAAAAAAGAGGGCTTTTTTCTATAAAGATACTTATGTTATGAATAGTATGCCATTAGATGAATTTCATGAAAAATATGGTTTATCAGTAACTTATTCTGATACTGAAAAACTAAAAGAACAAATGAGAAAAATATTAGATGGTGAAATAGAACCATTAAAGGATGAAGAAGTAGAAAAAGAAGAGTTAAAACATGTTAAGTTATCAATTACTGATTATAGAATTAGTGAAGTAGTTAATAAAGTAAAAGAAACTGTAATAGCTCAAGATGAAGCTGTAAGACAAATTGTTACAGCAATTTATAGAAACTATATGTTTGATGATCCTAAAATGAAATCAAATGTATTTGTATACGGTCCTACAGGGGTAGGTAAAACAGAAATTGTTAGAACTATTGGTAAACTATTTGATATACCGGTATTAGTTGAAGATATGACTAGATATACTTCTGCAGGTTATAAAGGTGCTGATTTAGATGATATATTAGTTAAGTTATATTATAATGCTAATGAAGACCTTGATGTAGCTGAAAGATCTATTTTAGTTCTTGATGAAATAGATAAAAAAGCTGCAGGTGATAGTCAAAGCTCATTTCAAAAAGATGATGTATTAAAGTCACTTCTAAAAATAATAGAAGGTGGAGTTTTTGATATTGAACTTGATTCAAAAGAAGTAATTAATTTTGATACTTCTAAATTAACAGTTATTACTTGTGGAGCTTTCTCGGATTTATATGAAAAAACTAGTAGAAAACAAATAGGTTTTACTAAAGAAGAAGAAAAGAAACCAGATAAAGTAGAACTTGAAGCATTTACTAAATATGGTATACCAGTTGAATTTATTGGTAGAATGGATACTATTGTTGGACTTAATAAATTAAGTAAAGATGATTTTGTTAGAATACTTAAAGAATCACTTAAAAGTCCTATTAGAATATATATGGAAAATTTAGCTAAAATAGGTGTTAATGTATCATTTAATGAAGAAATATATGATAGTATTGCTACTAAAGCAATAACTAAATATGATACAGGTGCTCGTGCACTTAAAGTTATTGTAGATGAAATGTTCCAAGAAATATTATATGGTATATTTGATAGCAAAGAAGGAATTGAAAGTTTATCTGTTTCAAAAGAAACTGTAGATGATAATAAAGTATATAAATTAACTAAAAAGAAAGCAAAAGAAGTTGAAGTAAGTGAATAAAGAAATTGAAAAAAGTATAATTAAGAGATATAGAAAAGAAATATGGGCTAAGTTTGTTAAAGCAGTAAAAGAATATGAACTTATTAGTGAAAATGATAAAATTGCCGTTTGTATAAGTGGAGGAAAAGATTCCTTCCTACTTGCTAAATGTATGCAGGAATTATTAAGGCATGGTAAGTTTCATTATACATTAGAATTTATTGTTATGAATCCTGGATATTCAAAAGAGAATATAGAGAAAATAAAAGAAAATTTAAAAACGATGGAAATAGATGCTCATATATTTGATACTCCAATATTTGAATATACAAGTACTACTGATAATCCATGTTATTTGTGTGCTAAAATGAGGAGAGGCTATTTATATAGTTACGCAAAGAAACTAGGATGTAATAAAATAGCTTTAGGACATCACTTTAATGATGTTATTGAGACAGTACTTTTAAATATGTTATTTAATGGTACATATGCATCTATGATGCCTAAACTTCATAGTGATAATTTTTCAAATATGGAACTTATTAGACCATTATATTTAATTCGTGAAAAAGATATTATATCATGGGCTAAATATAACAATTTGAACTTTTTAGATTGTGCATGCACAGTTACTAAAAAAGATATAGGTAAAAGAAAAGTAGTAAAGAATTTAGTTAATGATTTAAATGCTATTTATAGTGAAGCTGATAAAAATATACTTAAATCTACTTTAAATGTAAATTTAAATACTTTACTTGGATATAAAAAGAATAATAAAAAACATAATTTTTTAGAAGATTATAATGACAAAAAATAAAATATTTGATATAATTGTATTAGCCTAGATATGAGGACAGTTACAATTTAGAAAAACCTACTGAATTATGATTATTGGATATCTAATGAAAAAGTGGTGTAGAATGCTTAATATTATTAAGACTCCTAAAACTTTAGCTGTGATACCCACCTGGTAAAACAGGTTTTTGATCATATGTAACATCCCTTATTTGGGTTTTTATTTTGGAGGAAATGATGTATACAGAAACAATAAAAACAGCAATGATGTTTTTCCCATTCATTGCTTTATTAATTAGCGTTCCATTTATTCTTAGAGAATATCATAATTATGGTTCAATCTCATTTATGCGATTTTTAATTATTTATTCTTTTGCCTTTTATTTATTGTGTTCGTATTTTTTAATTATTTTACCACTACCAAGCATAAGTGATGTAGCATCTTTAGATATACCAAGAACACAACTCATTCCATTTAAATTCATATATGATTTAGTTTCTGATACATCTTTTAATATAAAAAAGCTAATGAATTTATCATCATTTTATGTACCACTTTTTAATATATTACTAACAATACCTTTTGGAATGTATTTAAGATATTTCTTTAAATATAATTTAAAGAAAACTATCTTAGCTTCTTTTTTACTTAGTATGTTTTTTGAACTTACACAGCTAAGTGGACTATATTTTATATATCCTAGAAATTATAGATTATTTGATGTAGATGATTTAATACTTAATACTTTTGGCGGAATATGTGGTTATATTATTTTTAGACCATTTAATAATATACTACCGAAAAGAGAAGAAATAGATAGTAAAGCTTTAGAAAAAGGCAAAAATGTTTCAAGTTTTAGAAAATCTACAGCTTTTATATTTGATTTAGTTTTATGTGGTATATTTTCTACTATAATATATTTAATTACTAGAAATAGTGGTTATTCATTTATAGTTAGTATAATTATATATTATTTTATAGTTCCATTATTTATGAGTGGACAAACACTAGCGGATAAATACTTAAATATTAAAGTGGTTGATTATAATAATAATTATAATGTTTTTAGAACAATGTATAGAAGATTATTATTTATTATTATATATTTAGTAATGCCAATAGTACTAGTTAAATATTTAGATGTTTTTTTAAGTTTAATATGTTTTATTATTACACTTATATATACTTTTATATCTATTTTTAAGTATATATTTACTAAAAAAGTATTAGCGTTTGAATATATTAGCAAAACAAAATTTATAAGCACTATAAAATAGAAAAATGTTATAAATGATTATAACTTTTTTTATTAATAATTACTTAAGTTTGTGTTATAATAAATATGGTGAATAGTATGTTTTCTAGAATAGAAGTATTAATTGGCGATAAAATAAATTTAATTAAAAATAAAACAGTATTAATAATTGGTCTTGGAGGAGTAGGGGGATATGCTTTAGAAGCACTTGTAAGAAGTGGTATAGGTAAAGTAATAATAGTTGATAATGATAAAGTAGATGTATCTAATTTAAATAGACAAGTAATAAGTTTAAATTCTAATATTGGGATAAAAAAAGTAGATGCTTTTTATGACAGAATAAAAGATATTAATCCAGATTGCAAAGTAATTAAAATTGATAAATATATAGTTCCTGATAATATTAACTTATTATTTAGTGAACACATTGATTATATTGTAGATGCTTGTGATACTATTATTACTAAAAAAGAAATAATTAGAAAATGTTTAGAAAAAAATGTTAAATTTATCTCATGCATGGGAACTGGTAAAAAGTTGGATCCGACAAAATTAAAAGTAGTAGATGTTAGAAAAACTAGTTATGATCCAGTTGCTAAAATAATTAGAAATATGGTAAAAAAAGAACATATAAAAGGTAAGATACCTGTTATATGTAGTGATGAAAAAGTAATAAATAAAGAATCAAAAGTAATAGGTTCTATGATGTTTGTTCCTGCTACTGCTGGTATTTTATGTGCTAATTATGTTATCAAAGATATTATAGGTGAAGTATGAATATAGAAAAAGAGTTACTAAAAATAATAAAGAAAATTGATGGTAAGGTATTATTTATTGGTTATGATGATAATAAAATAAATAAAGCTATATTAAATAATGATAATATTACAATGTGTGATATATTTAGTGTACATAAAAGTACTAAAAAAAATAAAGGGGAATTTGATGGTAAGACAAGTCGTGAAATTGTACTTAGAAAAATAAATAAAGAATATAAGAAAAAATATTTAGATTATGTTTTTTGTGATATAGAGGTAGTAAAAAAAGAAATTAATTATTTTATAAAAAATAGTTTGTATTTAAGTAATAATAAAATTTATTTATATGGTAGTACTGATGATTATAGTGTTAATACTATAAAAGAAAGATATAAAAAATATAATTTAGATATAAATGTAAATAAAAAAGATAGACAATATATAATAGAAATAACAAATAAAAATAAATATAATAGTTTAAAATCAAATATATATTTATACTTATATAATACAGTAGATTTTATAAATAAACTTATAGATTCTACTGGAGATGTTATGACGAGGTAATATGGAAGCAAAAGAATATGCAATTAATGCTCATAAAGGGCAAAGAAGAAAAAGCGATAAAGAAAAACCTATGGTTATTCATCCAATTATAGTAGCAAATATACTAAAAGAATATGGTTATGATGATAAAGTTGTTGCTGCTGGATACTTACATGATACTGTTGAAGATACTGTTACTACGATAGATGATATAGAAAAAAATTTTGGAAGTGATATTAAAAGTTTAGTATATGAAGCTAGTGAACCAGATAAATCTAAAAGTTGGGAAGAAAGAAAAAAACATACTATTTCAAATACTAAAAATTTAGATATTAGACATAAAGCTATAATATGTGCTGATAAAATAGCTAATTTAGAGGATTTAGCGATTTTATTTGGCATGAATGGTAAACGTGATTTTAGTGCCTTTAAAAAAGGTGAAGAACAACAAAAATGGTATTATGAAAGTGTATATAATAGTTTGATACATAATGAAGATGAAAATAATCCTATGTTTGTTAGACTTAGAAAAGCGATTGATTTAGTATTTTATAACAAGGATAATTTTAATTGTAAAGATTATCTTTCAAGTGATGAGTATAATGAATTATTAAAACTACATTATTCAAAATTAGAATTAGCAAAAATAGCGTCAGTAATTAATAATAAACCTTATGTTATTGAATTTACTGGCACTCCAAGAACTGGTAAAACTACTATTATTCATATTTTAGAAGAATTCTTTAAAAAAGGTGGTTTTACTGTAAAAATAGTTGATGAATTTACAACATCAAAATATTATAAAGAAGAAATATATCCTAATATAAAAGATAAAAGTGTTTTATATAGAAATACATTAATACCTACATATGTAAAAGAAAATATAGAAAATGCTATTAAAGAATATGCAGATATCATAATAGTTGATAGAGGATTATATGATAGACTTATATGGATTTATAGAGCAAAAGAAAGAGAAGAAATAACTTTAACTGATTATAATAATTATGTAAAAGAACATCTAGATGATATAAATGTATTAGAAGATATTATTATATCAACTTATACTGATAGTACTTCGGCAATAAAAAGGGATTATAAAGCTCATTTATCTTTAGAACCTAGAACATTTCTAAACAAAAAGAATATAGATGAATATAATAATGCATTTAATAATACTTTAGATATGATAAATAATATATATTCATTTGATACTACAAATGAAAGTATTAGAGATACTTCTATAGCTATTTTAAATAAAATACTAGCTGATATGAGAGTAAAATATTTAGATGAACTTAATAAAGAATTGTAGGCGACATGATGAAAGAAAAAGGATTCACATTAGTTGAATTATTGGGAGTTCTAATTATATTAACAATAATTATTTTAGTTTTATTTCCAACTATATCAACTTATATAAATAATACAAAAGAAAAGTCTTTTGATAGTGAAATGAAAATAATAACTACTTCGCTAAAAAATTACGCTGAAGGTCATAAAGAAATTCTTCCTTTAGGTGAAGGAGAATATGTTGTTTTAACTTTAGGACAATTAAAAGACTTTGGAATTGTTAGTTCGATTTTAAAAAATCCACTTGATGGTAAACAAATAAGTGATAGTATGGAAGTAAGAATAACAAAACACAATGCCAGTTATACTTATGAAGTTGATGAAATTTCAATTTCACCAAGAGATGATGATTTATTGTCACCAACAATTACTTTAAAGGGCAATTTGCTTAAATATTACGATATTAATGATAATTATACGGAAGATGGGGCAATTGCCCGTGACTCTAATGGTGAAATACTTAATGTTGAAATCGATAAAAGCAACATTAATTTTTCTAAAGAAGGAATTTATTATGTTTTGTATACTTCTACCGATAACAATAATATAACTACATATGCTAAAAGGACTATCATTGTTGGTAGTTTGGCTATGCCTATTTCTTATGAAGATGGGAGAGCATTTTATTATAATCCTGTTACAAATTCAAGATGCAAAGCTACAGAAGCAGTAAGCACTACAGGAACTAAAACGGGTTGTATGAAATGGTATGCTTTTTTAACTAATCCTGAAAGTGATAAAGTAAATTTAATTTTAGATCATAACACATCTACTACAAATGTTAAATGGACTTCATATGATAATATTAAATCAGGGCCAAACACGGCGCTAGCACGTTTGAAAAGTGATGTATCTGGATGGTGTGATGAAGCTAAAACATCTGCTAGAATGATAGAAGCACAAGAAATAGCTAATATAACTAAAAACGATAAATGGAACAATAAATCAACAGGGGGACACTATTACTATTTTTATGATAATTCACAAACCGAATATAAAGGTGCTGTTGGTACTAACCCATATGCATGGTTATTTGATAACTTGTATGGCTGTGAAGCTTATGGATGTAATACTTCTGCTGGAGCATCCCATTATTTAATGAGTGGCTATTGGACAAACACTGGTTTTCCTGATGGGTTTCCACGAGCTTGGAGAGTTCTTGATAATGGTATCTTAGTACATAATACAGCTAATTACGAAAATGGAAGTATTAGACCTGTGATTTCTATATCAAAGAAAGTATTTGAATTAAACTAACTAATGTTAGTTTTTCTTTTAAATAATTGTATTTTAAGGTTATTTATAGTATAATTTTAGTGTTAGGGTGATGTTATGTATCTAAAAAATATAAAGGCACATGGATTTAAATCTTTTGCAGATAAAATCAATATAGAACTTGATACTAAACTAACTGGTATAGTAGGACCTAATGGTTCTGGTAAAAGTAATATAGTGGATGCAGTAAGATGGGTACTAGGTGAACAATCTGTTAAATCACTTCGTGGTGATACTTCTATGACTGATATAATATTCTCAGGAAGTAAAAGTAGAAATCCACTTAATGTTGCAAGTGTTACTTTAGTGCTTGATAATAGTGATAATTATTTACCTCTTGCATTTAATGAAATATCGATTCAAAGAAGAGTATATAAAGATGGTAGTAATGAATATTATTTAAATAATGAAAAGTGTAGATTAAAAGATATATTAGATTTATTAGTAGACTCAGGTTTTGGTAAAGATAGTTTAAATATTATTTCACAGGGTGAAGTAGAGAGTATTATTTCTTCTAAACCTACTGATAGAAGAGTTTTAATAGAAGAAGCAGCTGGAGTACTTAAATATAAAAAAAGAAAAGAAGAAGCTTTAAGAAAACTAGAAAAAACTCATTATAATATGAATCGTGTTAATGATGTTATAAATGAATTAGAAGTTCAAGTAGAACCTTTAAGAATACAAAAGGAAGCTTTAGAAAAGTATTTATCCGTTAAAGAAGAATTAGAAGATTTAGAAATATCACTAATTACTAATGACATAACTAATATTAGTTTTAATTATAATAATGCTAAAGCTTCTTTAGAAGAAGCTAATAATGAACTTATTCATATGTCTGCTAATAATAGTACTAATGAAGCTAAAATAGAAGAATATAAATTAAAAATATCAAAATTAGATAAAGAAATAAATTTAAAACAACAAGAATTACTTAATAAAACTAAAGAAGTAGAAGAAGTAAATAGTGAAAAGAAAATAATACTTGAAAGACAAAAATATAAAGTAGAAGATCAAAAATTACATGATAATTTAATTAGTTTAAATGAAAAGAAATTAAAAATTGAAAATGATACTAATTTAATTATGCTAGAAATTAATTCTAAAAATAGTGAATTAAAAACTAATAACGCTAAATTAGAAGAATTAAATAATGAATTAAATAATATTAAAAATGATAAAAATAAATTACTTGTAACTTTAAATGAAAAAAATAAAAATTTAATTTATTTAAAAAATAGTAGTGATAGTTTAAGAAATGCTATTGATAGTAATAGTAATTTGCCATATAGTGTAAGAAATGTTTTAAATAATCCTAAATTAAAAGGTATACATAACATTATTGGAAAACTTTTTGAAGTAGAAGAAAAATATGCTACTGCTATTAGTACTGTTCTTGGACTTGCTAGTTCTAATATAGTAGTAGATAATGAAGAAATTGCTAAAGAAGCAATTAAATTTTTAAGAGAAAATAAACTTGGTAGAGCAACATTCTTTCCTTTAAATATTATCAAACCTAAAGGAATAGAAGAATATGTTCTTAATAAAATTAAAGTAGATGGCTTTATTGGAATTGCTTCTGATTTAGTAAAATATGATAAAAAATACTATAATATTATTACTAATCAACTTGGTAATGTTATAGTAGTTCGTGATATTGATGTAGCTAATAAAATTAGTAAACTTATAAATCATTCATACCGTATTGTTTCATTAGATGGTGAATTATTACATGTTGGTGGAAGTATTACAGGTGGAGCTTTAAGTAATAATAGAAACATAATTAGTGATAAGTATGAACTTGAAAAAATGCTAATGCAAATAAATAAAGTTACTAATGATATAAAAATCATTGAAGATAAAATAAATATACTTGATAATAATTATAAAGCAGTTGAAGATAAATATTATCTAGCTAATAAAAATAAATTATTATTAGAAGAACAAATAAAAAATAAAGAAAATATAATAATTGATTTAGATGATGATAAAAATGATATCGAATTAGAAATTAAAGGTATAAATAATATGCTTAATAATACATTATCTATTGAAGAGGAAAATGTAATTAATAAATTTTATGAAGTAACTAAAGAAAAAGATATATTATCTAATACTCTTAATGAACTTATTAAATCTAAAAATGATTTAAATGATAGCTTGGAAGAATTTGAATATTCTAACAAAAAGGAAAATAGTTTATTTAATGCTAAAACTAATGAAATAAAAGAACTTGAAATTTCTATAAATAGAATGGATGTTAAATTAGATAATTTACTTATTAATTTAAGTGAAACATATTCAATAACTTATGAAGAAGCTTCTTTGAAATATAAACTTGAAATTGATGAACGTGAAGCAAGAGGTAAAGTTAATAGTTTAAAGAGACAAATAAAAGAAATTGGTGTTGTTAACTTAGCAGCTAAAGATGAATATGAAAGAGTTAATACTAGGTATGAATACTTAACTAGTCAAAGAGAAGATTTATATAATGCTGAGAATACTTTACTTGAAATAATAAAAGAAATGGATAATATTATGGAAAGTGAGTTTAGTAAAACATTTGAAATTATCAATAATAATTTTAAAGAAACATTTAGAGATTTATTTAATGGTGGTGTAGCATCACTCAAACTTACAGAACCAGATAATTTACTTGAAACAGGTGTTGAAATAGTTGCTTCTCCTCCAGGAAAAAGTATGAAAAATATTATTTCACTTTCTGGTGGTGAAAAAACATTTACGGCTATTAGTTTATTATTTGCAATATTAAAAACAAGACCAGTGCCTTTCTGTTTATTAGATGAAATTGAAGCTGCTCTAGATGATGCTAATGTTGCTTCATTCTGTAAATATTTAAATAAATTCAAAGATAAGACACAATTTATTTTAATAACACATAAGAAAAAGACAATGGAATACATGGATACTTTATATGGTGTTACTATGCAAGAGTCTGGTGTTAGTAAATTAGTTAGTGTTAAACTAGAAGAAATAAAGGAGTGATAAAATGATATATGTAGTAATTATACTTGTTGTTTTACTATTATTATGTTTTATATTATATAATAGAATAATTAAATTAAAACTTAGATGTGAAAATGCATGGGCAAGTATTGATAATCAACTAAAGAGAAGAAATGACTTAATACCTAATTTAGTTGAAGTAACAAAAGGATACGCTAAGTATGAATGTGAAACATTAGTAGAACTTACTAAAGTAAGAACAAATAACATTAGTGAAGAAAGCAGTAAAAGTGATAAAATATCTAAAAATATCAATAAAATATTTGCTGTAGCAGAAGCTTATCCTGATTTAAAAGCTAGTGAGTTATATAAAAATTTGCAATTAGAACTTATTGGAACTGAAGATAAAATTGCTTATGCTAGACAATTCTATAATGATTGTGTTCAATACTTTAATACACAAATAATGATTTTTCCTAATAATATATTTGCAAAAGCTTTAAAGTTTACTCCTTATGAATACTTTAAAGTAAATGATAATGAAAAAGAAAATGTGAGTATTAGTCTATGATATTAAGAGATGTACGAAAAAATAAGATAAAAACATATTTAATATTTGGATTATTTATGGCTTTTATCTATTTAGTAATATATTTTGTAGGTATAATATTTGATATGTCTAGTTATATATTTGTTATATTTGCACTTGTTATATCTTTTATTAGTAGTTATGAAGCTTATTATAATTCTGATAAAATAATATTAAAATTAAATGGTGCTAGAGAAGCTACTAAAGAAGAAGATTTAATGCTAACTAATATTTTAGAAGGATTATGTTTAGCTACTGGTCTACCTAAACCAAGACTTTATATAATGGATGATTCAGCTATGAATGCTTTTGCAACAGGTAGAAATCCTAATAATGCTGTAATATGTGTTACTACAGGATTACTTAATAGACTTGAAAAATATGAAATAGAAGCTGTATTAGCACATGAACTTTCTCATATAAAAAATTATGATATATTACTTCAATCAATAGCTATCGTTATGGTAGGTTTCGTAGTTATAATATCTGATATAGTAAGTAGAAACTTGTATTATGCAGGTAGTAGGGATGATGATAATAAAAGTAATGGTATAATTATGCTTATTGGAGTTGTTTTTATACTTCTATCACCATTTTTTGCAGAACTACTTAAACTTGCAATATCTAGAAATAGGGAATATTTGGCGGATAGTAATGCCGTAGAAATAACAAGGAATAAAACTGGTATGATTAATGCTTTAAAGAAAATTAGTTCTGATCCTGAAGAATTAGAACAAGCTCATAAATCATCTGAATCTTTATTTATTGTTAGTCCATTAAAAGGTAAAAAGAGTAGTAGTTTATTTAGTACACATCCAAGTATAGAAGATAGAATTGATAGAATAAATAAATTACAATAAAAGATGTTAGAAATTTCTAACATCTTTTTTAGTTAAATACTATATATTCATTTAAATCATATACAGTATCATTTATTTTTATATATATATAATATTTTCCTTGTAAACCTTCTTTATTTATGTATTTAGTTACGTTGATACCATTTTTTTCTTCTTCGCTATTAAATACATCTACACACATTGCAGTGTATGGCTTTTTAGAAATAATCATATTATAAGTTTTTTTACTAAATAAATTATCTAATATAATTTTAACTTTTTCATCTTTATTAAATTTACCACTTACTACTAATCTATCAGCTTCTTCATAAACTTTTATATTTTTTTCTTTTAATATATCTTTAGCATCTTTATTTATAAGCGTACTAACATTATCAGAAGTTTCGGTTACTCCAAGTGAACCTAATATTTCACCTTTTTTAAGAGTATATTCATCGTTACTATATAAGCTCATTTTTTCTGCACGATATAAATTAGTATTTAATTTCATTTCAAATATTACTTTATTATTTAATAATTCAACAGTAGTACTTGATAATTCTACATCTTTATTAAATGATGCTGGAGTATTATTTACTTTACCATTAGTTTTAGAATTACCACCAAAATGTATTAAATAATTATTTTCACTTAAATAATCAACGTCTGATATGTATGGAGAATACAAGCTAGAACCTCTTTCTTTACCATATTCATATACTTGTTTGATAGTCATATTCTTAGTATCTATTCTATAAATAACACCACGACTATAGTTTTTATTAGCATCTAAATATTTATCTTTATCTTTTGATCTATTATTACCATTATCAAATATGAATACATCACCATTTGGAAGTATTTCGGCTGCATGTTGACTCCATTGCCATTCAAAATTACCGATTGGTTTAAAGAAATATCCAAGATATTCTGTACTCCAATTTGTACTATCACCAATAATCCAATTTAATTTTAATGTATCATAATTTATATTTATAACAGCATCCATATGTCTACCTGATAAAGTTATAGAATTAGTTTTTTTATCATACCAAATAGAGTTATTGTGAAACCAGTCATAATTAGTCCAATTTTCACTTTTTCCATCTGTCATATTTAATATATCTTTTAAATCTATTTCTTTTACTATATTCCCAGTTTTTCTATCTATTTCAACAATATAATCTTCTACAGTTCCAGAAGAGAAGTCATCTGATAGTACAAGCAAATTACCATTTTCAAGTTCAAAATAATCATGATGATATCCGCCTGGTATTGTATATTCATAATATATTTTTCCAAGTAAATCCATTTCAGATAAACCAACTGTATAATAAGGTGGATTTATTAGTCTATCGCTACTTAACAATAAGTGGCCATTATTTAATCTAGATATATCCCAGATATTAGAAGTAGTTAAATACCATCTAACGTCTCCGTTAACATCATAAGCTGCTGTATAACCGATAGATGATGGAGTAACAAAGTATAAATCATTATTTAATGACTTTTTGTCGCTTTTAACATACTCTACAGTATTAAAATCTTCTGGTAATTTGTCTGTTTTTATTTTAAAAGTGTAATCATGTTCATTTACTGTAACTATAACTGTATTTTCAGCATCTGGATATAATCCATAAATAGGTAAGTAATGAGTTTTACTTGCTTTAAATGTATTTGTATAAGTAGTTAAACTATCTTTACCTTTAATTGTAACAGTAGGTGATGTCATATCATTTGTTTCAAATATAATAAGTGCAGTAAGAGGGGATATTTCATAAGGATTTAATATTATATTTGGTTTTTCTATTGTATAACCATCACTTTTAAAATTTTGTTCTAATTCATATTGATGATTTATAATATGAATTTTCTTTTCAACGGGTTTAACTCTTTCTACTATATAATAAATCCATATTGATGATAAACATGAAATTATTATTAAAAGTATAAATTTATATTTAGTTTTCATAAATCCTCCTATATTAATCTTATTTCATCTTCTGTGAAGAATGGTTTATTTTTATTTATTCTATCATAAAATAGTATTCCATTTAAATGATCTATTTCATGTTGGAAAGCAATTGATAAATCTTCTCTTGCACGGATAGTAATATCATTACCATCAATGTCTTTTCCTTTTACGGTTACTCTAGCATATCTAGGTACATGACCATCAACATCTCTATTAACACTTAAACATCCTTCACCAGCTTCTGCAGCGATTATTTCTTCTGAATTACTAACTATAACTGGATTTACAACAACATAATCATTAAATTTGCCGTCTTCATATTCATGAACGATAACAATTAATCTTTTATTAATTCCAAGTTGAGGATAAGCTAATCCCATACCAGGTCTTAATTTATATTTTTCTGATAATTCTTCTATTTGACTATATCTTAGTTCTAATAGCATTTGTTTAACTAACTCTTTATCTTTTTTAGTAAGTGGTTCTGTTATGTCAGTGCTTATCATTCTAAGTCTTTTATCTTTTTCATCTAGTATATTAAGTTTCTTAAACATACTTCCTCCTATTTTTTATTTTCTATATTTATTCTTTGAATAATTGCAATACTTGCAATTAGTGAAATAGTAAAGCTACCACCATATGTAAAAAATGGTAGTGGAACACCTGTAAGAGGTATTATACCAAAAATTCCACCTAAATTTACAAAAATATGCACAAAAATGTAAGTTGCTACACCAATACACATATATCTATTCCTTAGTTTTTTAGATTTTATACCTATTTTAAATATTCTATATAGTAATATTCCATATAATATAAATACAATAGAACTTTTAATTGCACCTTGTTCTTCAGCTATTATTGCGAATACACTATCTGTATGAGGTTCAGGAATATAAGAATATTTTTGCTGACTCTTACCAAGACCTAGACCTGTTAATCCACCTTGATTAAATGCAATATAACTATTACAAACTTGATATCCACCATCTTCATAATTAACACATGGCTTAAACCAGTTAAATATACGACTTTTTTGTTCATTTGAAAATAAACTTCCAGTTGCAAGAACATATATCGAAGCTACAAATAATAATAGTCCGATTGAATAAAAAATGGCATTAGTTTTTTTCTTTTTAGAGAAAGGCGAATATAAAAATAATACACCTGCTATTATAGTTATTATGAATGCTGTACCTGCATCTTTTTGTAAAAAAACTAATATAGGCATAATTAGAGAAAAGGCAATTGCAATACTTATTTGTTTAAAGTTTGTTTTTCCGTCAATATTATCATTTTCAAATATTTTTTTAAATTTTTCATAAAAACAAGATAAAAATACTATAATTATTGGTTTAGTAAATTCAGAAGGCTGAAAGGCTCCAAATTTTGATTTTATCCATCCTTGAGAACCACGAGTAACAGTTGAAGATAATATTGGTACTAAAAGTAGTATACCAATTCCAATAAATAGTATAGTTGATAAGAAAAAATAATTTTTAGTATCAACATTAATTATTACCATGCTTATAACAATTCCGGCAATTATCATTACTGATTGTCTAAAAAAATAATAGTATAATGATTTATCATATTGTATTACTGATTCTCTACTTGATGCTGTAACTATATTAAGTAGACCAGTTATTATTAATATAATTGTACAAACAAGCAAAATCTTATCATGATTTTTCAAATTTTCTAAAATATTAATATTTTCCCTTTTCTTCTTACTGTTTTTCAAGATAATCACCTAATTAATAATACCATAAAATCATTATAAATTAAATATAAATATTAAAAATAGGCAAAATATCATTAGCAAATAAATTAAACTCTAATAATATATATTAGAAAATAGATAGGAGGGATTTTATGTATTACTATGGTGGATATCAAGGATATGGAAATCAATGTTGCAATAATGGTGGATACCAAGGATATGGTACAGGATATGGTGCAGCAATTATATTAGTTCTATTTATCCTATTAATAATTATTATAGGTGCTCGTTCTTGGAATAATTAAGGAAGATTTCTTCCTTTTTTTTAGGAGGAGAAAATATCTTTTATATATAAGAATAATAGTAGGAGGAAACATGAAGAAGATTGAATACATAATATATTTAGTAATTATATTTTTACTACTATTAAATTTTTATATAGAAGAAAATAAAGAATTAGAAAGTAATGATGTAAAAACTTATATTAAAGTTGAAATAAAGGGTAAAGTAAAAAATCCTGGTGTTTATGAACTTTTAAGTGGTTCTAGGGTTATCGATTTAATAACTAAAGCTGGTGGTGTAAACTCCGATGTAAATACTAGTAATATAAATATGTCAAGTAAACTTACTGATGAAATGGTTGTTATGATTGAAAATGATAGTAAAAGTATATTTTATATAGAAAATACGTGTGTTTGTCCAACAGTAAAAAGCATGGGATGTAATACATATTTTGATTCTATTTTTTCATCTAAAGTATCAATTAATACAGCTACTTTAAATGAACTTATGAAAATAAAAGGAATAGGTGAAACTAGAGCTAAAGCAATAATAGAATATAGAGAAAAGAATGGTAATTTTAATAGCATAGAAGAACTTAAAAATGTTAAAGGAATAGGTAATAGTATATATGAAAAAATTAAACCTTATATTTCTCTTTAGTATTATATATGTTTTTATAGTAATAAAATTTAATTTAATTACTACGAAATATAATGATATAGTAAGTGTTACTGGAGTAGTAACTAATATAAAGTATAGTAACGATAAAACTACTATAACTATTAAAAATAAAGAGAAAATACTAATTTATACAAATAGTAATATATCTTTAAGTTTAGGTGATTATATTAATGTTACAGGAAAGTTTTATTTGCCAGGTGAGAATACAACTAAAAATATATTTAATTATAGAAATTATCTAAAAAGCAAAAAAATATTTTGGATTACTAATAATCCTGAAATTAATATAATTAAATATAATAAAAATATTTTTTATAAGATTAAAAATAAAATTATTCATAAAATTAATAATGAATATTTAAATTCTTTTATATTAGGTGATAATAGTTATTTAGATGATACTGTTATAACTAGTTATAGAATAAATGGTATAAGTCATTTATTTAGTATTTCTGGTATGCATATTACTTTATTATCAACATTATTATTAAAACTTTTAAGTAAAATATTTAAAAGCAAAAAGGTAATATATATATTAGTGTCAAGTTTTTTAATTTTTTACATGTTTTTAATAGACTTTACACCATCTGTTATAAGAGCTGTACTGTTATTTATTATACTTAATTTTACTAAGAATAAAGCTTCTAGTGCACTAATTATAATATTATCTATTTTACTCATTATAAATCCATATTATATTTATGATTTAGGATTTAAATATAGTTTTATAGTTAGTTTTTTTCTTATTAGATTTAATTATCTATTTAATAAAAACTATTTTTATAATTTAATTTTAATTTCTTTAATTGCTTTTTTAGCTAGTATACCAATTCAAATAAATAATTTTTTTAGTATTAATTTATTGACTATTATAAATAATACTATATTTGTACCATTAGTATCTATAATTATTTTTCCTTTTTCCCTACTTACTTTTCTTTTAAAACCATTAATTCCAGTACTTGATTTTCTAATGAATATATTTGAACATTTAAGTATATTTATGTCTAAATTTAATATACAAATGATAATTCCTAAAATGCCTATTTTTTTAATTATTATATATTATATTTTGTTATATAATCTAAATAAAATCAACTTTGTTATAATAGTATTTTTCCTTTTTATCTATTCTAATATAAAGTACTTTAATCCAAGGTGCGAAGTAACTTTTTTAGATGTTGGTCAAGGTGATTCTATATTTATTAGTCTTCCATATAATAAAGGCAATATTTTAATAGATACAGGTGGCAATTTATTTAGTGATAAAAACTATATTTCAAATAATATAACAATTCCTTATTTAAAAAGTATAGGAGTAAAGAAATTAGATTACCTTATTATTACTCATGGAGATGCTGATCATGCTAAAGAGGCTCTAAATATAATAAATAATATAAAAGTAGATCGTATACTACTTAATAACTATAATAATGAATTAGAGAGTAAATTAGATGGTAAAAATATAGGCAATACTATTTTAAATATAAATGGTTATAAATTTAGAATTTTTAATTATAGAAATACTATAGAAAATAATGATAGTTTAATTGTTTATACAATTATAAGTAATTATAAACTTCTATTTATGGGAGACGCTACATATCTAGAGGAAAAAATGCTTTTAAAAGACTTTAATATTAGAGACATTGATATATTAAAAGTTGGACATCATGGTTCTAAAACATCTTCATCAAAAGAATTTATTGAAAAGTTAAAACCAACGTATTCAATAATATCAGTTGGCGAAAATAATATGTATGGTCATCCAAATAAAGAGGTATTAAAAAACTTAAATGCTTCTAAAATACTTAGAACTGATCTATCTGGTACAATAAATTTTGTTTTTAATAAAAATAAATATAAAGTTATAACGTATAAATAATAATAATATGTTATAATGAGTATGGGTGAGTTATGAAAATAAGAATAATTGAAACTAGTTGGAGTGGTAGACCAGGATATGTTCCAAAAGAAATTTTACATGAATATGAAGCAATCTTAAATAAAGAATATGTAGTTAAAACTCGTGATGTAGAATACATAAAAGAAAACAAGATAATAAAATCTACTGAAATAGTATTATCTTTTGTTATTACTTCAATAAATGAAGATGGTGTAACAATCCATACGAACGATTCTTTTTCGTTAGACGGTGCGGGAATGTTTTTAAAAGGTGAACAAAAGGATTTTAAGGTTTTAAAAGGAGATAGTCTTAAATTAACAACTTTAACTTTAGATTATGGTTACATTTTTATCTTTAGTTTGGAATAAAAAGAGATTACTCTTTTTTATTTACAATTTTTTTATCTTAATGACAAAATTCGACAAATTTATTGATATATTAATAATATTTTGGTATACTTTTATATGTGTATAGTAGGAGGAATTATGGCAGAAGAAAAAGAAAAGAAAACTAAAAAGAAAAAGAAAAAAATGAGTAAATTTGAACTAATTTTTGATTTAATTAGTGTTGTTTTTTTAGTTGGATTTGCTATATTTTATGGATATAGAATGATTCATTATAAAAAAATATTTACTCCAAAAAGTAGTGATGGAAAGAAAATAGTATTGCTTAATAATACTATTAAAGCTGAAAATGATAATGGATTAGTTCAAGAAGGAAGATATTATATTTTTAAAGGTGAAAATGCCAAAAATTATATAAAATTTTCTAATATGTTATTTAGAATAACTAAAATTAATTCAGATGGAACTATGGAAATGGTTCTTGATGATACATTAAATTATTTAGCTTTTGATAAAGAAAAATACGAATTTGATACTTCAAATATAGATAATTATTTAAATGAATATTTCTATAAAAAATTAAATACTTCTTTACTTACAACTGGTACTTATTGTAAGGATAAAGTAAGTGATTTAAATAAAATCACATGTGAAAATAAGGGGACATCTAATGTAAAATTACTTAGTGTATCAGATTATTTAAATAGTAAAAAAGATGATAAATCATATTTAAATGATTCTAGTATAGTGTGGTTAAACGATAACAATGGTGAACAAGTTTGGTTACTTAATAAATCTAATTTATCATTATCTAGTCCAAACGAATTATATGAAGTAAAACCAGTATTAACATTAAATAATGTAGTTGGGGTTTATAGTGGATCTGGTACAAAAGATGATCCTTATATAATTGAAGAAAAAAATGAATATTTTGCTAGCTATGTAAAATTAGATAATGATATATATCGTGTTACTGACATTAATAGTAATACTCTTAAATTAACAATGAATGGTTTATATAAAGATGGAAATACTAAAATGCAATTTTCTAGTTCTTCTAATACATTTAGTTTAGAAAATGGTCTTGGTAAGCATTTAAATAGTACATTCTTAGATGAAATATCATATAGTAGTGTATTAGTAGAATGCGAACATAATGTTGGTATGTATAATAGATATTATGAAAATGTATTAAAAAATCCCGTAACTGCTAAAGTATCTATACCATCTATTATCGATCCAATATTTAATAAGGAAGATAATAACTATTATTTAACAACACCATTTGAAGATAAATATGTATATATTTTTAATAAAGATTTATATGCAGTAAAACCAACTGCTTTAAGAAATATTAAACCAGTTATTTGTATTGATAAAAAGAGTATTAAATCTGGTGATGGTTCATTAAATAATCCATATGTTGTAGAGGTGAAATAATGAAGAAGAAAACAATAATAATAATTATACTTGATATACTTGCTCTTACAGGTTTCTTTATCTTTTATGGGCCTATTAAAAAAATAAAAGTATGGTGGATTAATACTGCTATGAATACTATGTCTCATCAATATTTTGCTTATATATTTTATTCTGAAGACATGGTAAAAGATGTTTTAAATTCAAATTATTTTATACCCATTACAGAAAAAATTAATTTAGATGATATTGTCATTGATACTAAACCAAAAGATTCATACCAAAATGAATATGATGAAGAAATATTAACTAGAGGTGATAATGACGATTATAAAATCATCGAAGTAGAAATTGGCGGATATAAATCTTATATAACTGCAATATATGATCCTTCTAAAGTAAAGCTAATATCAAAAGAAGTATTAGGCACAGGCGGTAATGCTGAAACTACATTATCAATGTGTAAGAGAACTAATTCTAGAGTTTGTATTAATGCTGGGGCATTAAAACCTAATGCTCAAGACTTATCTACAGATATACCAATGGGTTATGTAATCCAAGATGGTGAAATTATATATGCTACAAATAGAAATGCAAAAGGAAATTTAATTGGTTTTAATAAAGATAATAAACTTATGCTTGTTACTACAACAGGTAGTGAAGCTTTAGAAATGGGTATGAGAGATGCTATAGAATTTGGTCCATTCTTAATTATAAATGGTAAAGCTATGAAATCTGTTGGTAATGGAGGATATGGAAATGCTCCAAGAAGTGTTATTGCTCAAAGAAAAGATGGGGTAGTATTATTCTTAACTACTGATAGTAAAAGACTGTATGGTGGACCTACTTTGGATGAGGTTATTAAAACATTACAAAAATATGGAGCTTATAATGCAGCTAATTTAGATGGTGGTGCATCTACATCTTTAGTTGTTGAAGGAAAACTTCATAATACTCCAAGAAGTGGTTATGGTAAGATTTTACCACAAGGTAGAGGAGTAGTAACTGCTTTTGCTCTTACAAAATAAAAGAACTTTAAGTTCTTTTTTATTGTAATATATAATGATTTAATCCATATTTTTCTTCTAATGGATCAAAAAATAAATCGGAGGTAATGGGGGTATAAGTAAGATATCCAAATGTAATATATGATAATATAATAAATATTAAAGATATAATATTACTATATTTTATATTATTTGTATTTTGAATTTTATAACTAATTTTTTCTACTAATAATATAGTGATAAACATTATTGTAATAGTGATTATAAAGTTTTCACCAATTTTATAATATATTGGTAAAAATATTATTAAATATATAGGAATAGATAATATAGCTGGTATAAAAAGTGATAATAAATAGTTATTTACTTTTATATCTTTTTTCTTTATAATAATATACTCAATGGCACCACTAAATATTATAGAAGTAAATAATAATTTCATATGTTCCCATATACTTTCATTTACTGGAAAGAAAATAGAAAATATAAAATTAGGAAATTTATCGTAGAAAAAGTGAAAAGGGAATGCTAATAGAAATATAATAATAGTCATAATAATTTTTAATTTTTTTGTATTCATATCAATCACATTAAATATTATGCTTAAAAATGCAAAAAAATTGCTAAAAAAGAGGAAATTTAATTTTTTTGTCGTATATTAATAATTGGAAGGTGATAACGTGGCTAGAATTGATAATGATACAATAAATAAAATAAAAGATAGCTTAGATATTGTTGATGTCATTTCTAATTATGTCTCACTAACAAGTCGTGGCAAAAATTATTTTGGTGTTTGTCCCTTTCATGATGACACTAATCCTAGTATGTCTGTATCAAAAGAAAAGCAAATATATACTTGCTTTTCTTGCGGAGCATCTGGCAATGTTATAAAATTTATAATGGATTATGAAAACATTAGTTTTCCAGAAGCTCTTAAAAAATGTGCTAATATGGCTAATATTCATATTGATATAAATGATAAAGCTCCAATTTTAAATCATAAAGAATTATATGAAATATATGATTTATCTTGTAAATTTTATCAAAATAATTTAAATTCCAAATTGGGACATTCTGCTAAAGAATATTTATATAATAGGGGAATTACTGATGAAATAATTAAAGAATTTTCAATTGGATATTCCTTAAAAAAAAGAACTTTACTTACAGAATTTTTAACTAATAAAGGATATACTAAAAAGGATATGTTAAAAAGTGGTCTTGTATTAGAAAAAGATTCTATGTTTGATATATATAGTAATAGAATAATGTTTCCGATTAAAAATAGGAATGGACAAGTTATTGCTTTTAGTGGTAGAATTTTTGATACTGTAGATACATCTAAATATATAAATTCAAAAGAAAGTGAAATATTTAAGAAAAGTGAAGTATTATATAATTTAGATAAAGCTAAGGAACATGCAAGAAATTCAGGAAGAGTAATTATAATGGAAGGATTCTTTGATGTAATAGCTGCTTATATATCAGGAATAAAATATGCTGTTGCTACAATGGGGACTGCTATTACAAAAGAACATGCAGCGATTATAAAGAAGACTGCCAAAGAAGTTATTTTATGTTTTGACGGAGATAGGGCAGGTCTAAAAGCTACTTTAAGTTGTATTGATGAACTTTCTAAAGTCAATGTTGAACCTAAAATAGTTATTTTAGAAGATAATTTGGATCCTGATGAATATTTAAAAAAGTATGGAAAAGAAAAGTTAAAAGAACGCTTAGAAAATCCTATGGGACTTTTAGATTTTAAATTAAGATATAGAAAAAAAGATAAGGATTTAACTACATCATCTGATATGGCATTATATGTTAATGAGATGATTAATGAAATAAATTCGGTAAATGATGAAATAGAGAAAGAAATTGTGCTAAAAAAACTAAGCGAGGAATCTCACTTGGATATAGATTTTTTAAGGGGTAAAATAAAAAAAGAAGAAAAAGTAGCACCTACTAATATAGTAAAAGAAGAACATGAAAATGTATGCTTGAAGGCAGAAAAACATCTTATTTATTATATGCTTCAAAATAAAGAAGTTATTGTTATGTATAATAAGAAAGTATCTTATATGCCTGATAGTGATATGCGGATGTTAGCAAGAGAAATAAGTTTATTTTATAAAGAGTATGGCCATATTGATATTTCTGAATTTATGAACTATATTATTGATAATGAAAAATTATCTAAGACTCTTGGAGAAGTATTAAAACAAAATTTAAAGGATAACTACAAAATAGAAGAAATAGAAAAATTAATTGATAGTATTGATGAATATAATAAAAAACAACATTTAGATAGTTTAAAAAATAAAGCGAATAAAACATTGGATTCAAAATATTTAGATGAAATATTAAAAATAAGAAAAGGTGAGATGTAATGGTAAATGAAATTAAGACTTTCGAAGAAAGAAAAGAAGAACTAGTAAAATTAGGTAAAGAAAAAGGGTTTATTACTTATGAAGAATTAGCTAATAAATTAAAAGGTTTGGACTTAGATGGTGATTCTTTAGATGATTTATATAATGTATTTAATGAAAATAGCATAGCTGTAGTATCTGAAGAAGAAAGTGATTCTGGAGCTGGATCTGTTGAAAGTTTATTACTTGATGATACTTCTTTAACTAAAGATTTAACTATAAATGATCCTGTTAGAATGTATTTAAAGGAAATTGGACAAATTAAATTGCTTACTATGGATGAAGAACTTGATTTAGCTGAAAGAATTCAAAATGGTGATGAACAAGCTAAAAATATATTAGCAGAAGCAAATTTGAGACTTGTTGTTAGTATAGCTAAAAGATATGTTGGTAGAGGTATGTTATTTCTAGATTTAATTCAAGAAGGAAATATTGGACTTATGAAATCAGTAGAAAAGTTTGATGTTTCTAAAGGATATAAATTTTCTACTTATGCAACATGGTGGATTAGACAAGCTATAACAAGAGCTATCGCAGATCAAGCAAGAACTATTCGTGTTCCAGTTCATATGGTTGAAACTATAAATAAACTTGCTAGAATTCAAAGACAATTAACTCTTGAACTTAATAGGGAACCAACTGAAGAAGAACTAGCTAAAAAAATGAATGTTTCAGTGGAAAAGATTCGTGAAATATATAAAATATCTCAAGAACCAGTTAGTTTAGAAACTCCTATTGGTGAAGAAGATGATTCTCATTTAGGTGATTTCATAAAAGATGAAAGAAATTTAAGCCCTGAAGAATATGCAACTAATGAAATGCTTAAAGATGAAATTGCTGAAGTTTTAGAAACTTTAACTGAAAGAGAAGAAAAAGTTATAAGATTGAGATTCGGATTAGAAGATGGTAAAAGTAGAACTCTAGAAGAAGTTGGTCAATTATTTGGTGTTACTAGAGAAAGAATTAGACAAATTGAAGCTAAAGCTTTAAGAAAATTGAGACATCCATCTCGTTCAAGAAAATTAAAAGATTATATGGGGGAATAATGAATATTTCTGCTAGACTCAAGACAATAGCTTCTTTAGTTAAAGATAATTCAAGTATAGTTGATGTTGGATGTGATCATGGACTTCTAGATATATATTTAACTAAGTATAAGAATGTACATTGTGTAGCTAGTGATAATAAAGCTTCATGTTTAAATAATGCCATATCCAATATAAAAAAATATAATTTAGAAGATAGAATAAAAACTATTTTATGTGATGGAGTAGAAGGTATTGATTTAGATACTATTGATACTGTTATAATATCTGGTATGGGAACTGATACTATCATAAACATTATCAAAAACAAAAATATAAATCATATGATTATTCAATCAAACAATAATCTTTATGAATTAAGAAAAAAAATTACTAATATGGGATATATGATTATTAATGAAGTAGTGGTATTTGAATATAAATACTATGTTATAATTGAATTTATTAAAGGAAATAAAAAATATAATGAATTAGAATTACGATATGGTCCTATATTATTAAAGAATAATAATAAAGAATATTTTACTTATTTGTATAATAAATTAAATAATATAAAAAAGAAAAATAAAAATTTACCTTTTAAAGATAAATTTTATATATGGAAACTAAAAAAATATTGTTAAACAATATTTTATACGAAGAAGGTTGGAGAATTTTCACTAAAAGAATCACTTGTTGATTCTTTTTCTATATTTGTATCTATATTGTCATTTTTTATTACTTTATTACTTTGTTTTGTTGGTTTTTTATCAGTTTTTCTAAATTCATTCATTACTTTAAACATAGTTTTTGTATTTTTAACAAGTGGTGATATTTGTTTTACCATAGGTATTGCTTGATTCATAAAATTAATTGTTTTTTGTGTTCCATTTAATATACTACTAAAATTTATACCTCTAAAAAGTCTAGTGAAAAGACCACCTGTAGCACCAGACGCATAGCCGGTTGGTGCCATATTATAAAATGGATAGTAATTCATAAATAATCCTTTCTAGAATATTATATGAAAAAAATAAAAAATGTTTTACTTTTCATATTTATATGCTATAATATTATATGTATAGAATAGTAAAGTGGTTGGTGATAAAATTGAAAATTCTTATGGCCCCTATAAATTTTATTAGTAAATTATTCCATTATGTATTAATGGGATTTTTGAGTGTCATATATTTTATTTATTCAATCTTATATTTCTTTATATTTGGTATATTATTGAAGCCATTTAAGAAAAAGAATAATTTTGAAACTGATTCTTCAAGAGAATTAAAGAAAAAAAAGAAAGAATCATCTAAAAAGAAAAAAGAAAAAGATGTTTATATTAATGAAGATGCTAAATTTGAAAGAAAGAAGTTTGGAGATTTAATTAATGACTTCTTAAAATTTCTTATTACTTTACCTAAAAAGACTAAGAAATTCTTAAGCGAAAAATATAACAATTTAACATTTGTTAAAAATAAAAAGAACAAAGAAGAAATTCACAGAGAAGCTTTACTTATTTCTTTTGAAGGCGAAGATGTTGATAAAAGTGATAAGAAAAGAGTATTCGAATATGTTGGTCGTAATGCTGAAGGAAAATTAGTAAAAGATTATTTTGAAGCTTATTCTAAGGTAGAAGTTCACTCTTATTTGCTTAGTGAAGGATATGAAATATATAGTATTAAGACTTCAAAAATGATTCAATTTTTACATGGTACTTCAGGAAGAAAAGATGTAAATTTCAAGAAGAAAGATTTGATTTTCTTCTTAACTCAATTGTCTACTTATATTAAATCTGGTATTACATTAGTTGAATCACTTAGGATATTAAGCCACCAATATAAAAAGAAAAGATACCAAAAGTTATTTGGAGATTTAATATATAACTTAACTATGGGAGATAACTTTAGTGATGCTTTATCTAAACAAGGAACTACTTTTCCGAAATTACTTATAAATATGGTTAAGACAGCTGAAATGACTGGAGAACTTCCAGAAGCGCTTGATGATATGGCTGCTTATTACACTGAAACAGAAAAAACAAGAAAACAAATGGTTACTGCTATGATGTATCCGATGATTGTACTTTTTATTTCTGTTGTAGTAGTAGTATTTATACTTATGTATGTTGTTCCAAAATTTGTAGATTTATTTAATTCATTAGATCCAAATAGTATTCCAAAAATAACATTAATAGTACTTGCAATTAGTCAATATTTAAAGAGAAGATGGCTACAATTATTAGCTATAATAGCTTTAATAATTGTTATCGTTGTTTACTTATATAAAAATGTAGAAGTATTTAGAACTATGATACAATGGTTAGCTATGCATATGCCTGTACTTGGTAACATTATTATTTATAATGAAATAACAGTATTTTCTAAAACTTTCTCATCATTATTAAAACATAATGTATTTATTACAGATAGTATGGAAATATTAACTAAGATTACTAGAAATGAAATATATAAAGTAATAATGCTAGATACAATTACTAATCTAGCAAAAGGGGAAAAAATATCTGCATCATTTAAAGATCACTGGGCTGTACCAGTACCCGCGTATGAAATGATTGTAACAGGAGAAAGAACTGGTCAACTTGCAGAAATGCTAGAAAAAGTATCAGAATTTTATCAAGATATGCATGCTACTGCAGTAGGACGTTTGAAAACATTTATTGAACCAATATTAATTGTTATGTTAACTATAATTGTTGGGGTAATAATCTTATCAGTTATTGTTCCTATGTTTGCTTTATATAATGCAGTGGGGGTTTAAAATTATGACAATATATTATACGATTAGTTTCTTAATTTTAGGAACTATAATGGGGTCTTTCTTCAACGTAGTTGGAGATAGACTTCCAAATAATAAATCAATAATATATCCACCATCACATTGTGAAAATTGTAATCATAGATTAGGGGTATTGGAATTAATCCCAATATTCTCTTTTTTATTACAAGGGGGAAAATGTAAAAATTGTAAAATTAAGTTATCAATAATTTATCCACTATATGAATTATGTTGTGGAGTTGCATATGCTACTTGTTATTTGAAATTTGGACTTACTTTTGAGTTATTATATGCATTAACATTTATATCTGTATTACTTATAATTATTATAAGTGATTGTAATTATTATATTATATCTGACGGAGTATTGATATTTGGATTTCTCTTTTTACTAATTGAAAAAATATTTATATTCGGTAGTTATGAAGCATTTATATCTGTAATAGATGCAGTTATATCATTTTGTGGTATGTTTGCTTTAAAACTACTTGGAGATTTTATATTTAAAAAAGAATCTATGGGTGGTGGAGATATAAAACTGATGTTAATATTTGGTTTTGTATTAGGTTATAAAATGGCTTTATTTTCAATTGTATTTGGAGCTATTATAGGTTTACCAATATCTATATTAGTATTATATATAAAAAAGAATAGAGTGGTACCATTTGGTCCATTTCTTACGTTGGCTGCATTAAATATTTATCTTCTTGGTATAACATATGAATCATTTATAAATTTACTTATAAAATAAAAAACTTATAACATTGTTATAAGTTTTTTTATTATTGATTATTTATTTCAAATTGTCCTGGTGTAACAGATCTTATAGTTTGTACATTT
This sequence comes from uncultured Bacilli bacterium, assembly GCA_934101425.1. Classification (GTDB taxonomy): domain Bacteria; phylum Bacillota_I; class Bacilli_A; order RF39; family UBA660; genus CAKOQQ01. The sequence continues at coordinate 108,069 of CAKOQQ010000004.1, forward strand.
TGTGTAGGAACTTGGTTTACTCCAGGTTGTACTATTGTTTGAGGATTTTGAGCTACTTGAGGTTGTGTTGCTGCATTAGCAGTGTTTGGAATTATTCTTTTTACAACTTGTATTTTCTTTCCGATTTCACCATGTGATATATTAGTATCTATAATAGCTCTTTTTAAGTTCATTGCTTCTCCAGTATCATCATCTTCAAGTTCTATTAATTTTAGTAATTCTTCAAAAGTTGTATAACCTTGAATTACTTTTTCAAGACCATCTTGTAATAGAGTAGTAACATCTGATGTATATACTAATTTTCTTAAATCTTCTTTTCTTATACCTTCACTTATTGCGTCTCTGATTGCTTGATTTATCATTAATACTTCATGTACTGCAATACGTCCTGTGTAACCGTTACCGCAGTGTTCACATCCTTCAGCTGCATATATTTCATTTACTTCTTTTTTTAGTATTTTCTTAAATAATTCTTTTTCATATTCATTAGTTTTTCTAAGCACTCTACAATGTGGGCATAATTTTCTTGCTAATTTTTGAGATATAATACCAGTTAATGCACTAGCAAGCAAATATCTTTCAACATCCATATCTAATAATCTTTCAATTGTATTTAAAGAGTTATTGGTGTGGATAGTAGATAATACAATATGTCCTGTGATTGATGCTCTTACTGCTATTTTAGCTGTTTCAGTATCACGAATTTCCCCAATCATTATAACGTTAGGGTCTTGTCTTAATATTGCTCTTAAAGCAGTAGCAAAGTCTAGACCAATTTCACTATTTGTTTGGATTTGGTTAACACCTTCAATGTCCATTTCAATAGGGTCTTCTACAGTTATAATATTTGTTTCTACATTATTAAGTCTTTGCAACATAGAGTATACTGTAGTAGATTTACCACTACCAGTAGCCCCTGTAACTAATATGATACCATTAGGTTCACTTAACATAGTTAATACTTTTTTATAATTTGTATTACTAAATCCTAATGATTCTAGTCCACTTAAACTCATTGAATAGTCTAAAATACGGATAACTATTTTTTCTCCATTACTTGTAGGAATAACAGAAACACGAAGATCTAAATCTAAATCTTTTAATTTAGTTTTTATAGATCCATCTTGTGGTAATCTAGTTTCAGTAATATTCATACCAGAAATGATTTTGATACGAGTTATTAAATTCTTTTTTACTGTATTAGGTATTTCAGCGTAATTTCTAAGTGCACCATCAATTCTTATACGTATTTTCATAAGATTTGTATATGGATCAAAGTGAATATCGCTGGCACCTCTTTTTGCTGCATCATATAATATTTCATTTACTACCTCAACGATAGGCATTTTTTCAAAATCAAAACTTCTTAACATTTTTCATTCCCCTTTTTAAAATAGGACTAGCATTTATCCTGAATATATTATATAATATATTTATGAATAAAACAATAAGGGAAGAGGAATTTTTATGAAAAAAAATAATAGGGGTTTCATGTTAGTAGAGATTTTAATTGTTGTAACAGTTATTGTGACTTCTATGATTTTTTTATTCGTTCAAATTTCTAATATGAATAATTCATATGATGAAGTATTTAAGTATGATACTATTACTAGTATATATGCTATGGAAAATATAAAAAAGTTTTTAGTTAATGATAATGCTATTAAAAAACTAGAAGATGGTATGGTAGATGTTGATTACATCGATTTAAGTAATTGTGATACTACGTATATTACTAACTTATCTTATTGCACTACATTATTTGAAAAGTTAAAGGTAGAAAAAATATATTTTACTAGTCAAAATGTTATGAATCTATATACTAAAAATTTTGGCTTGGAAATGAATAAATATATTAAACAGATTTCTTATGATAAAACTAATGGATATCGTATTATAGTTGAGTACAAGGATAATACTTTTTCTTCTATGAAGTTGGAGGTGTAACATGAAAAAGAATGCATTTACATTAGTAGAAGTGGTTTTAACACTTGCTGTAGCTTCCGTTACATTAGTTACACTTTTTCAAATTATTTTTTTAGTAAGAAATCTATATGCTGGATCAGGCATTAAAGTTAAACTATTAGAAAAACAACTTATAATAAATCAAAAAGTTAATGCTGATTTTAACTTTAAAAAGCTACTTATGCTTAGAAAATGTTCTAGTACATGTCTAGAATTTACCTTTGAAACAGGAGAAATAAAAAGACTTTCTTATGATAGAAATAATAAGACATTTACTTATGGTGATTATTCTACTAAGTTAGTTGGACAAAGTGTTTTTGGTAATATTAAAATGAATACAACAACTGTTTATGATACGCTGCTTACAGATAATTCAATATTATTAATTGATATTCCTGTATACAATCCCGAATTTGAAGGAGAGGATTTTGGTTTTCATTTAGTATATCAATATAATCCTAAAAAAACATCAGTAGATAGTGTAAATATTAATGATACAGTTTCTTCTGGTAAAGAAATATATTTAATTGGCGGTGAAAATTACACTATTTTTTCTTCAATGGAATTTTCTGATCCTGGATATTATTTAAGAGATAGTTCTGGTTCTTTAGTAGAAAATTCTAGTGAAGTTACAGTAAGTGGTAGTGTTGGTAAAACCCCTGGTACATATAATTTACTTTATAGTTATAAAAATAGTTTAGGAGAAGTTGCTTCAACTAAAACTAGAGTTGTAACAGTTTTAGAAGGGGTAAAAGAATTTAGTTATAACACATCAAATACTTGTGAAAGCTATACTATTCCTGCTAATGGTATGTATAAATTTGAAGTATGGGGTGCTCAAGGGGGAAGCACTAATTCTTCTGCTACAGGTGGTAAAGGAGCTTACACAGTAGGCTATAAATATATGAATGTTAATACAATTTTAAAAGTTTGCGTTGGATCAGCTGGTTCTGCAGGAAAAACTACAGATGTTGCCGGAGGATTTAATGGCGGTGGTAAAAGCGTAGGCGCTAGTAGTGGAGCTGGTGGCTCTGGAGGTGGGGCTACTGACATTAGAACTAGTTCAAGCTTTACTGATACTATAATAGTTGCTGGTGGAGGAGGAGGATCTTCTTCTAGTACTACTGCAAGTGTTGGTGGAGCTGGTGGAGGCGGAACTGGCACATACACTACTACATCATATAATGGAATGGGTGGTACTTTAACTAGTGGTGGAGCTGCTGCTAGTTATACAACTTCTATTACAAAATCTCCAGGAACTGGAACTAAATTGAATGGTGGAGCTGGAGGATTATATTCTACTACGTATTCAGGCGGTGCTGGAGGAGGAGGCTACTATGGTGGTGGCGGTGGAGTTAGATATGGAACTGGAGGAGGAGGATCTTCTTACTGTGGTTCTATGCTAAACTGTACAATGTATAATGGTACACAAAACTTCATTCAACCGAATAATACCACTTCAATTGGAAAAAGTGGCAATGGATATGCTAGAATTACTCTTATTAATTATTAAAACAGTAAATATATAAATAGACCAGATAATAGCGAATGAACTATTCTAGATATTAAAAATGGCTTATATTTAATATTTGTTTCAGATATAATACTATATATTTGCATATGACTACTTAGTCCTCCAAATGATAATACCATTGTAGATAATATAGTTTTAAGCTTTAATGATATATTTAAGTCTTTAATATTATTTAATCCTTGAGTTATTTCAAATATAGAACTAACAAAAGTGCTATTTATATTAAATTTATTTGTTATAATTGTTGTTAATATTGAAAAAAAGCTTATAACTCCTAATATTAGTAACAAAGTATTAATCGCATTCATAATAGAATTAGTAACTACTTTTCCAAAGTTTGGGTTACTAATTCTTTTACTAATATTGTTATTATAATTAGTGTTATGTTTTTTTAAATATATTCCAATTATTATATTTGGAATATAATGAGAAAATAGTATAATAGGTGCTAGACATTCACTATTTAAAAACGTAGTTGCTAGTGTACCTATTATGAAAAGAGGATTAGAAAAAAAGGTATAACATAATAAATTAGTTCCCTCTTTTTCATCTATTTCATTTTTATTATATAGTTCAACTATATATTTAGCATTAGAAGGAATTCCAGAAAATAAACTCATAAATAAAACAAAAGTTGCGGATTTTGATATATTAAATAGTTTATTTGTGATAGGATATAATATATTTCCAATTATTTCTACAAATCCATATGCAATAAGTAATGAAGATATAATAAAGAATGGCAGTAATGTAGGAAAAATATCATTAATCCATAATTTAGTGGCATACATTATGCTATTTTTTAAAATTAAATAGTTATTTAATATTTCTATTAATATAAAGATTAATATAGAAATAATAAAATAATTTTTCATATATTTTTTATTAAGGAGATGATTCATATTAAAACATATTCAAAACGTACGGAAAATATAAAAAATATTATTATTTTTATTAGTGTAATTTTAGTTATGTATTTTATATTTTTCTTTAAATTACCATATTATGTTGATGCACCAGGAGGACTTACTAATTTATCTGATAGATTTACAATAGAAGGTGCTACTAGTTCTAAGGGTACTTATAATTTAACTTATGTTAGTGAATATGATGGAACAATAGCTACGCTTATTTATGCTTATTTAAATCCTAATTTTGATATATTAAAAGAAAAAGATATTACAAATGATTTATTTACTATGGAAGAATCATACAAGATGGATAAAATAAGTTTAAATACTTCTCTTAGTGAATCTGTAATATCAGCATATAATGAAGCTAATAAAAAAGTAATAATAAATAAAGATGAAGCTATAGTTTATTATATATATAAGTCCGCTAAAACTAATTTAGAAATAGGCGATATTATATTAGAAGTAAATGGTGTTAAAACTCCATCACATAACGATGTTAAAAAAGCCATTGATGATTCTAGTATTGGAGATAAAATTATATTTAAAGTTTCAAATAATGAGAAAGTAAAAGAAAAATATGGATATGTATTAGAAGAAGATGGTAAAAAAATGGTTGGATTTGCATTTCAAATCAATTATGATTATACTGTAAGTCCTAAAATAAAACTTAATGCCGCTAAAAATGAGTATGGTTCTTCTGGGGGACTTATGACTAGTCTTGCTATATATGATGCTTTAATAGACGAAGATTTAACTAACGGACTAACTATTTCTGGAACTGGTACTATTGATATAGATGGTAATGTAGGTAGTATTGGTGGCGTTAAATATAAATTAAAAGGTGCTATTAATAATAAAGCTGATATATTTTTTGTACCAAATGGTGAAAATTATGATGAAGCTATTAAAATAGTTGAAGAAAAGAAATACGATATAAAAATAATTGGTGTATCTACTCTAAAAGAAGCTATTACGTATCTAGAAAATTTATAGACTATAAAGTAATAATGTGTTAAAATTGTAAAGGTGGTTTTTGTGAAAATTAATGAAGTAAATTTAGATAAAGTGACTCCTATGATGAGACAATATATAGAAATTAAAAGAGAAAATCCGGATATAATTATTTTCTTTAGATTAGGTGATTTCTATGAAATGTTTTTTGAAGATGCTGTTACTGTATCTCATGAATTAGAATTAGTACTTACTGGTAAAAGCGCTGGTTTAGAAGAAAAAGTACCTATGTGTGGTGTTCCTCATCATGCAGTTAATATTTATTTAGAAAAACTTATTTTAAAAGGATATAAGGTAGGTATTTGTGAACAACTTGAAGATCCTAAAAATGCTAAAGGAATTGTAAAAAGAGATTTAATACAAATTGTAAGTGCTGGTACTATTATTAATAATGAATCTCTTGTAGAAAATGAATCTAATTATATAGGATCTGTTATTGATCTTGGATATGCATATATTTTATCATTTATGGATATTACAACTGGTTTATCATATATTAAACTAATAAATCATACTAGTACTTTATTAGTCAGTGAAATAATTGGTTATGGTATTAAAGAAATAATTATGACTTCTTCAGTTAGTCATGATATATATTTGATGCTTAAAAATCAATTTAATATTACTGTAACTATAACTGATAATATATCTAATATGGATGAATATAAGAATATACTTGAAGATATATCTGATGATAGATATGTAAAATCTATGAATCATTTGCTTACATATGTTACTAATTCTCAAAAAAAAGATTTACCACACTTACAAAAACCTACAATAATTGAAGGCAATAAATATCTAAAAATGGATATTCATACTAAAAGAAATTTAGAATTAACAGAAACTATAAGACAAAAAGATAGAAATTACTCTCTTATTTGGTTGCTTGATAGGACTAAAACAGCAATGGGTTCTAGAATGTTAAAAAATTATATTGAAAATCCTCTTGTTGATGAAAAAGAAATAAATAAGAGATATGATATAGTTGAAACATTATTAAAAGAATTTATCTTAAAAGATGAACTTCAAAATTATTTATATGAAGTTTATGATTTAGAAAGATTATCTGGTAGAATTGGTTTTGGTAATGCTAATGGGAAAGATTTATTACAACTTAAAAATTCTATTAAAGTGTTACCAAATATAAAAGAAATACTATCCAAAATAAACTATAAATGTGATTTTGATGATTTATATGAAGTTTATGAATTACTAGAAAATAGTATATATGAAAATCCACCTGTATCTATTAAGGAAGGCTTTTTAATTAAAAGTGGTTATAATAAAGAACTTGATGAATTAAAAGAACTTAGAAAAGGTGGTAAAGATTTTATTGCTAGATTTGAAGCTGAAGAAAAAGAAAGAACAGGCATTAAGAATTTAAAAGTAGGCTATAATCGTGTATTTGGCTATTATATTGAAGTATCTAAAGGTAATACAAATTTAATAAAAGAAGAATATGGATATGATAGAAAACAAACATTATCTAATTGTGAAAGATATATAAGTCCAATTCTTAAAGAAAAAGAGGCATTAATTCTAAATGCTGAAGAAAAAATTATAGAACTTGAATATAATCTATTCTGTGAAATTAGAGATACAATTAAAAAATATATTCCTAAAATACAATATATTTCTAAAATCATAAGTGAAATTGATGTATTACAATCTTTTGCTACTGTATCTGAAGAAAATAAATATGTAAGACCTGTTTTAACTGATGATAGAAGCCTACTTGTTCATGATAGTAGACATCCAGTAGTAGAAAAGGTTATGAATAGTGAATTTGTCCCAAATGATATAATTATGGATAATAATACTAATATATTACTTATAACTGGTCCTAATATGGCTGGTAAATCTACTTATATGCGTCAAGTAGCAATTACTGTTATAATGGCTCAAATTGGATGTTTTGTTCCTGCTCATGATGCTAAATTACCTATATTTGATCAAATTTTTACTAGAATTGGTGCAAGTGATGATTTAGTAAGTGGTGAATCAACATTCATGGTAGAAATGACTGAAGCTAATAATGCAATACTTAACGCTACAAATAAAAGTTTAATTCTATTTGATGAACTAGGTAGAGGTACAGCAACATTCGATGGTATGGCGCTTGCACAATCTATTATTGAATATGTTAATGAAAATATAAAAGCTAAAACTTTCTTTTCAACACATTATCATGAACTTACCGATTTAGAAAATACTATGGAAGGTATTAAAAATATTCATGTTAGTGCTTATGAAGAAAATGGTAATTTAACATTTTTACATAAAATAAAAGAGGGAAGTGTTGATAAAAGTTACGGTATTTATGTTGCTAAATTAGCTAAATTACCAGCATCACTTATTAAAAGAGCTGACCAAATACTTAAAGTTTATGAAGATACTGAAGTAAAAAGAGATACAAAAATACAAGAAAGTATTAATTTTGAAGAACTTGATGAAAAGAGTGAAGTAGAAGAATACATTAAAAATTTAGATCCGCTACTAATAACTCCAATGCAAGCATTAAATATTATTTGTGAATTAAAGGAAAAAGTAAATAAATGAAAATAGAAGAAATTAAAAATCCGGAATTTTTAAAGAAAATGGATAATGATGATTTAAATAATTTAAGTACTGATATAAGAAATTTTATTATTAGTAGTGTATCAAAAACAGGGGGACATCTATCTTCTAATTTAGGGATAGTTGATTTAACTATTGCATTACATAAAGTATTTGATTATAAAAAAGATAAAATAATATTTGATGTTGGACACCAATGCTACACACATAAGATATTAACTGGTAGAGCTAAAGATTTTGAAAAGTTAAGACAATATAAGGGATTATCAGGATTTCAAAAAAGATGTGAAAGTAAATATGATGTATATGAGGCAGGACATTCTTCTACTAGTATAAGTGCAGCACTTGGGTTTGCTATGGCTCGTGATATGAATCATGAAAAATATAATGTTATTGCTGTTATTGGGGATGGATCAATTAGTAATGGATTATCTTTTGAAGCATTAAATCATATTGGATATACTAATACTAAAGTTATTGTTATTTTAAATGATAATGAAATGAGTATTTCTGAGAATGTAGGCGCACTTCATAATACTTTAGATAAATTAAGAAGTAGAAAAGGATATATAAAAACCAAAAATAGAACAAAAAATATTTTATTTCATATACCATTAATTGGCAAATGGTTATATAAAACTATAAAAATGTTAAAAAAATCATTAAAAGATATATATAATAAAAAGTCATATATATTTGATGATTTAGGATTTAATTATTTTGGCCCTATTGATGGCCATGATTATAAAGAATTAATTACATATCTTGAACTAGCTAAAAATCAGGATAAACCAGTATTACTTCATGTTATTACAAAAAAAGGTAAAGGATACAAATTTGCTGAAGAGGACAAAGTTGGAAAATGGCATGGTGTTGGTAAATTTGATATAGCTACTGGCGAAATTATAAATAATAGTAAAGGCTTAACTTCTTGGAGCGAAGTTATAAGTAATCATTTGATGACATTATTAAAAGATGATAAAGATATAATTGTTATTACTCCTGCTATGGCTAGTGGTAGTAAACTATTAAAATTAAAAGAAAAATATTCTAAAAATTTTATTGATGTGGGAATTGCTGAAGAACATGCTTTAGTTCTTGCAAACGCATTAGCTGTTAATGGTAAAAAAACATTTGTTTCTATATATTCAACTTTTATGCAAAGAGGATATGATGCTATAAATCATGATATAGCTAGAATGAATTCTCATGTAGTTATAGGAATAGATAGAGCGGGAATAGTTGGAGAAGATGGTGAGACACATCAAGGAATATATGATATTGCTTTATTAAGGCATATTCCAAATATGAATATAATGGCTCCTAAAGATAGTATAGAAGCTTTAGATATGCTATATACAGCTTTTAACACTAATAAGCCTTTTGCTATTAGATATTCTAGAAACAAAATAGAATATAAAACTGGTAAATATAAAAAAATAAAAATAGGCAGTTGGGAAAGAATAAAAAATGGTAATGATATAACAATAATTACTTACGGAGATTTTGTTAATAAAACTATAGAAATTAGTGAAAAAGTAAAATATGACGTAGAAATAATTAATGCCAGATTCATAAAACCATTTGATGAAGTTATGTTTAAAGAAATATTGAATAGTAAAAGAAAAATATATGTATATGAAGAAGTTTGTTATTCTTCTTCATTAGGTGAAGAATTACAAGCTTACGCTAATAAAAATGGATATAAAAATAAAATTACATGTTTTTCTATAAAAGATGAATTTATATTACAAGGAAAATGTGATATAATTTTAAAGGAATTACATTTAGATACAGAATACATAAGTAGTTATATAAATAAGGAGGACAAATAATGAATTTACTAAAAAAAGAAAATTGGTGGATGTGGCTATTACTATTTGTAATAACAGGTGGTAGTGCATTTATATTTTTAGGATATTTGCTAGGTTGTTTTGATAAGAAAGCTTGGTATAACAAACCTAAAAACTGGATTATGGGTTTAGTTATTCTAGTTTTACCATTTATTGTTATGATGAGTATTTTTACAATTGAAATGACTTGCAAATCAGCAAAAAAATTAGATGTTAGCAATAGTGAAATATATTTATCTCCTGTGATATTATTACTTATGTTATGTATTCCTATTATTGGATGGGTTATTTTTATTGCTACTATAATATATTTAGTTGTATCAATATTAATAAAACTTAAGAATGGTGAAGCAGAAAAATATATAGAAGGGTAGTTTATGACAACAAATAGAAGTGAATTAAGAAAAAAAATAATGACAATTTTATATCAAATTAATGTTTACGAACAAAATAAAATAGAATATAAAGTTGAAGATGTAATTAAAGAAGTATGCGAAATTGATAATGAATTTGTTAAAGATGTAGTATATGGAGTTATTACTTATAAAAATGAAATAGATGAACTTGCAAATAAATATTTAGATGGTTGGAAAATTACTAGACTTGGTAATACTGATCAATCAATATTACGTATGGGCATATATGAATTATTATATGAAGATGATACTCCTGATATAGTTGCTATTAATGAAGCTGTTGAACTTGCTAAATTATATAGTGATGATAGCGTCAGAAAAATGATTAATAGTGTACTTGATAAGGTTTACCATAATAAATAGGTGAAATATGAATGATAAGTATTTAACAGTCACTGCAGTAACAAAATATATAAAATATAAAATTGATACTGATGATAATTTAAAATGCATATTTATAAAAGGAGAAATATCTAATTGTAAATATCATAGTACTGGACATATTTATTTTTCTATAAAAGATGAAAATAGTATTTTAAATGCTATTATGTTTAGTACTAATGCAAAAAAATTAACATTTACACCCAATGATGGTATGAAAGTATTGATAACTGGTAGAATTAGTGTATATGAAGCTGCTGGAAGATATCAAATATATGTAGAAGAAATGATAGAAGACGGTGTTGGTAATTTATACGCTGAATTTGAAAAACTAAAGAAAAAATTAGAAACAAAAGGATTGTTTGATTCAAATCACAAAAAAAGCATTCCTAAAATGCCTAGTAAGATTGGAGTTATAACAGCATCTACTGGAGCAGCAATAAGGGATATAGTATCAACTATTAAAAGAAGATTTCCAATATGTGAAATATACTTGTTTCCTTCTTTAGTACAAGGAGAAAATGCGAGTAAGGATTTAGTAAATAAATTATTACAAGCTGATAATTATGGTGTTGATGTCATTATTATAGGTCGTGGTGGCGGATCAATTGAAGATTTATGGGCATTTAATGATGAAGAATTAGCGAATACAATTTATAATGCTAAAACACCTATAATAAGTGCTGTGGGTCATGAAGTAGATTTTACAATATGTGATTTTGTATCTGATCTTAGAGCACCAACTCCTACGGGAGCAGCAGAACTTGCTGTACCTAACATGTCTGATATAATGATAAATTTAGAACATTTAAAAATAAGATTAAATGAAAGCTTAAATAAAAAAATAGATTATAATAAGTTATTATTAAATAACTTAAAAAACTCATTTGTTTTAAAAAATCCAATGCTTTTATATGAAAATAAAAAACAAAATATAGATTTATATTTTGAAAAATTAAATAATATGATGAATTATAGATTAGAGAGAACTAATACAAAGTTTTCTAATTTAATAAATAAACTAGAATTACTTAATCCACTTAGTGTTTTAAGTAAAGGGTATAGTGTTACTTATAAAGATGATAAAGTTATAAAAGATGCTAGTAAGTTAAAGAAGAATGATAGTGTTACTATTAGATTATATAATGGATTATTTGAGGCAAAAGTAGAGGAGATTAAAAAATGAAATTTGAAGATAAAGTAAAAAAATTAGAAGAATATATTAAAGAATTAGAAAATGATGATTTAGATTTAGATAATGCAATTAATAAATACACAGAAGCAATGAAATTAGTTAAAGAATGTGATAAAGAATTAAAAGATATTGAAATTAAAGTAACTAAAATAGTTTCTGAAAATAATGAACTTAAAGATTTTGAAGTTGAATAACTTCAATTTTTTTGTTTAAAAAATAAAAAATGGGAATAATAATATTGTAGTCTAAAAGGAGGAGATTTAATGTTTAGAAAAACATTAATATGCTTCGCAACTACGCTTCTTATGTTTCCTTTGATGGTATTTGGGTATTCCCCTTATATTTACGCAGGAGGAGAAAATATTGGTATTGATGTAAAATCAAAAGGAGTAATTATTGTTGGATCTTATAAAGTAGATAATGAAGATGTTATTTCTAGTTCTGACTTAAGAGTAGGGGATATTATAGTTAGTATAGATTCAAATAAAATAACTAATATTTCTGATTTAACAAAAATAGTAAGTAATATTACTAAAAATGAAATAAAAGTTGGATATAAAAGAAATAATGTTTTAGATTATACTACATTAAGACTAAAGAAAGTTAATAATGAATATAAAACTGGTTTATATGTTAAAGATAGTGTAGTTGGTATTGGAACCTTAACCTTTGTTGACCCTGAAACTAAAATATTTGGTGCTTTAGGTCATGAGATAATAGAAAAAAATAGTGGTATGATTCTCGATATAGATTCTGGTACAATATTTCATTCAGAAGTACTTGGTATAGAACCTAGTGATGTCGGAATTCCCGGTGAAAAAAGAGCTAAATATTATTCTAATATGGTAATAGGTAGTATATTTGAAAATACCAATAAGGGTATTTTTGGAAATTATTCTTATGATATAAATAAAAACAAACTATATAAAGTTGCAAATATTAATGATATAAAAAAAGGGGATGCTAAAATTAGAACTGTTGTAGCTGGTACTACAGTAAAAGAATATAATATAAAAATAACTGATATAAATACAAAAGGAAAAACAAAAAATATAGTTTTTGAAATAACTGATCAAGAATTATTAAATTTAGCAGGTGGAATAGTACAAGGAATGAGTGGTAGTCCAATTATTCAAGGAGAATACATAGTTGGTGCTGTTACTCATGTTGTAATAGAAAACCCTAGAAAAGGTTATGGTATTTTTATAGTTAATATGCTTGAAGAAGCAGAAAACTAAAAAAGAAACTTATTTAAGTTTCTTTTTTTATATATGTAAAATAATTGTAGCAATTTTAAAGAATATTACTAATGATAATGTATCTAATATGGTTGTTATAAAAGGGCTTGCCATAACAGCGGGATCAAAACCAACTTTTTTAGCTCCTAATGGAAGCAGACAACCAACAATTTTAGCAATTATTATAGTAACAAGTAAAGTTAAACATACTACAAAAGATATGATAACACTTATATGATCTATAGTAATAAGCTTTATAAAATTAGCAATAGCTAGAGTAAAACCAATTATTACTCCGGCTCTTATTTCTTTCCATATAATTTTAAAGGTATCTTTAAATTCTATTTCATCTAAAGATAATCCTCTTATTATAGTAACTGATGTTTGTCCTCCGGCATTACCAACTGTACCCATTATCATAGGAATGAATGAGGTTAATATAGCGTATTTTGCTAAACTATTTTCATAGTTTTGAATAACTTTCCCTGTAAAAGTAGCGGATATCATAAGTAGCAATAACCACGGAATTCTACTTTTCCAAATTTCCCATACACTCATTTTTAAGTATTCTTTTTCGGTAGAAACCATACCAGCCATTTTTTCAATATCTTCTTTATTTTCTTGAATAACTATATCAATAACATCATCTACTGTAATAACACCTACAAGTCTTTCTTCGTTATCCGTAACAGGAAGTACATTTATATCATAATCTTTAAATATTTTAGATACTTCTTCTTGATCTTCTAATGTATTAACAAAAATAACATTATCATCCATTATGTCCGAAATTCTAATATTAGGATCATTAAATATTAATTCTTTTAAAGAAACGGTTCCAATTAATTTTCTTTTTTTATCTACAACATAACATGTATCAATAATTGATTTATCATTTCCTTCGGTTCTTATTTTTGAAAGAGCATCTTTTATAGTACTATTTTCTTTTAAATCTACATATTCAACTGTCATTAAACTACCAGCTGAATTATCAGGGTATTTTAATAACTTATTAATATTGATTCTTTTTTCTTTACTGACTTTGCTTAATAGTTTTGTTACTACCGAAGCTGGCATTTCATCTAATAAGTCAACAGCGTCATCCGCATACATATTAGTAATAATATGTACCGCTTCATCATTAGTTAATAGGGTAATTAATTCTTTTTGAATATCCTGATCTATATATGCAAATACATCAGCAGCTATATCTTTTGGCAAAAGTCTAAAGACTTTAATTATTTCCTCTTCTGGAAGTTCTTCGATTATAGAAGCTATATCATATTCATTCATTTCACTTAATTCTTTTTTAACTTCTACATAATTTTTACTTTCAATTAAATTCTTGATTTTTTCAGTCATATTATCACCACCAACGTAATTATAACACAAATACCTTTTAAAAGTAGACAAATTATTAAAAATGTGTTATAATTATTGTACAAATGAGGGGTAATTTCTATAATGTGACAATATAAATACTTGATGATATCATTAATACACCAATGGGAGAGTAATGATATTTTTTTATAAATATGACAACTTAGCTAGAATATGCTATTATATGGGTAACAACGAGATAAAATAGTATCATTATGACATAATTGCAATTATATGTTATAGTTATGGTACCAATTGGAAAGATAGTATATAATATGACATCATGTATATAATGTGATAGTATTATATCAACAACGGAGATAGAATAATAAAGTGTGACATAGCAAAACATCTATGTTATACTTAATGTATCAATTGTTGGAGATATACTAAATATGACAAATTTATCAAGTAGTGCTATAAATTATTTACCAATGAGAAATCATTAAATAGTAATTTTTACAAAAATATTGACAAAATGGTTATGTTGTGTTAATATAACCGCATTATATGAAAAAGGGGGAATTTATATGTATAATGAAAGAAATGAAAGTTTTTCAATAAAAGACATTATTTTACAATTATTATTTGTTGTATTATTTGTATTAGTTTTAATCTGGTTGTTCCCAACTAGAGGAGCAATGGAAAAGAAACTAGAAGGAGTTAAAGTAGACGCTGATTTAAGCGGATTAGAATCACAATTAGAAGTATTAACTAATAGAATATTTGCAGAAAATATTAACACTATGAAAGAAGCAGCTATTAGTTATTATACAACAGATAGATTACCTAAAAAAGTTGGTGAATCTAAAGAATTAACACTTAAAGAAATGATTAACGAAAAGTTAATAATTGAATTTAAAGATTCAAAAAACAAATCATGTGATATGACAGAATCATATGTAAAAATTACTAAAAATGAATCAGAATATATTTTAAAGGTAAATTTAAAATGTAGCGATGATGAAGGTTATATTTTAGTACACTTAGGATGCTATAGTTATTGTGAAAGTGGAGTATGTGAAAAGAAAACAACAACAACTCCTACAACAAACCCAACAGCTCCAGTAAATCCTAAACCAACACCAAATCCTGACCCAAAACCAGATGATCCATCAAAACCAACAATATCTTATAGATATAAATATGTTAAAACAACAAAAGATACTTATACTCCTTGGTCAGCTTGGTCAGCTTGGTCAACAACAAAATATACAGAAACAACTTTAAGAGATGTAGATACTAGAGTAGTTTCAAAAAATGTAACTGAAAAAGTATTAGTAGGATATAATGTAAAAACTTACAGAGACAAATCAAAACCAATTTATGAAGATGTTAAAGTAGTAATTGGTCAAACAGAAAAGAAAACAACTTGTAAAAAATGGACTACTCAAGTAGTAGGAACTGGACAATATAGAGGAGAATGGGTTAATGCAGGAATAGTTAAATTAGCTAGTGTACCTGCAGATACAGCTACAACAAGATATATTTACAACTACTCTGCAACAGCATCTTGTGGTGATTGCTCAAGTTCAAATTTAACAATTTACACAGTTCAAAAATATAAAACATATGAAATTAAAACAACAAAAGAAGTATGTTCTGAATGGAACACTGTAAAAGAAAATGTTTATGGTACAACTAAGAAATTAGTGGGTTATGAAACTTACCAAGTAAAAGAACCAGTATATGGTTATAGAACAAAAACAATTAAAACAGTACAATATAGATACCGTACAAGATCATTTGTTCCTGGTACTACAACATACAAATGGAGTACAAGCGACAATGATAAGTATTTAATTAGTCAAGGTTATAAATACACTGGAATTAAAGAAAGAATTAACTAAAATTAAAAATAATATAAAAGGGGGATGAACTCATGGAAGAAACAAAAGTAGAAAATAAAGGCTTTGTAATAGAAAATACAGAAGAATTAAAAGATAAAGAAGTAAAACAAACTGGTAAAAAAACTAGTAAAGTAAAAAAAGCAGTATTAGCAACATTACTTGCTGCAGCATTATTAGTTGGTGGCTATGCAGGTGGTAACTTTATAAGGGACCACTTCATAGGACAGCAATCACTTGTAATGCAAGAATATGAGGATTTAACTGAAGAAATTACTGCTGATGGTACAGATTTAGCCTTAGACTTAAGAAAAGCAGGGTATGAAATAGATGGTAAAGACGCACTATACTTTATGTTATTTGCTAGAACTGATACTTTAGAAGAAGATTATATTAGAGAATTAAATTTATCAAATGTAACTGAAAGAGTAATTACAGATAGTGTTGATAAAACACTAATCGATGCAAAAGAAGCTATAATGGCTGGACATGAAGTATCTATTCAAGATTATTTTCCAAATGAAAAAGATCAAGCTTTATTATCTAATCTATTCAATATCATGAGTCATTGGAATAAATCAGATAAAAAGCAAGTTGCAGATGCTATGTTAGAATTAAATGACTACATGTTTATAAAAGGACAATATCAAGAATATACTCCACAAGCAGTAGTAACTTACATTAAATTATTTAGAGGATTTGATGAATTAACAATCAACTCTGGTTATACTTTAGCTACTGAAGATATGAGAAAATTAATCTATATTGATCAAGAATGCTACACGGAAGATCATAAGATTGAAGGAAGATCAATTCACTCAGAACAATATGCAGTAGTAAAAGAAACATTAAACGAAAAATTTAATGGAAGAGAATATGAAAAGAAATATGAAGAAGGATTAGGTTATAAAATAATTCAAGACATTAACAACAGAGTATTAACTAGTGGTGTTGAATTAGGTAAAAAACCTGATATCCAAGCTGAAAGAGACAAAAATAATAACGTAATATATGCTGATAATCCAGCTTCAAGTAATTATGTTCCACCTATTTCAGAAAAAGAAAAATCTCAAATAAAAGTAGATCCTTCTACTGGTGAAGAATATATTTTCCAACCAGCTACAGAAGAAGAAAAACAAGCTCAAAGAGAACAAATTGAAAAGGAACAAAATCAAGGAAAAAATGGTACTGATGCAGCAACTATGCAAAAAGAATGGCAATCAGGTCATGATAAAGGATTTGCTGATGGTATCGAAGGTAAATCAAAGGCTAGTATGACTGGTAAATCAGAATATTATGTACAAGGATATGAATATGGATATGGTGTTGGATATGATATGTATAAAGCTTCATTAGAGGATGATGAATTAATAGGGGAAACATTCATTCCAAGTAGTGGAACAAATTCTGGAGCTAATTCAAGTATAACCACACCAGTAGAAAATCCAACTACAACTCCATCAACAAGTTCAAGCTCTTCATTTGAATTTGTAGACGGTTTCTATGAAAGTAATGGTATTGTATATGATTCAGATGGAAATATGTTAAGAGATGAAAATGGTAATCCATTAACTATATCTGGATCAAATAATCAAAAAGCAAATCAAAAATAAGCATTTAATGCTTATTTTTTTTGTAAATAATAAATAGAGTAGGGATACCTATTAAAAATATATAATTATAAGTATGCACTTCCCTATGCAAATCGATAGGTGAACTGATAATAATATTATTCTTGCTCTCGTATTAACTATGTGATATAATAAGGATGTTGAAAAACAAGAAAGGGGAATTAACCCCTTTTACAAATTTCTACATATGGCATAATACCTTTGTAGAAAAATTCTAAGATATAACCTTTTTCATATAATTCATAACATGATTGTAAGGTTATATTTTTTAGTGGAATAATCCATTTTTGCATGTTTGATAAAAGTAGAAAAGAAAGGTGTAGCACTTCCCTATGGTGGTTAGATTATCTAGAGAGAGTAGATAAGATCAAATTTAATATAAAATATAAAGAATCAGATATTACAAGAAAGATAAATTGGATGGATACTTCAGTATCTAAATCAAATTTTATGGTATTAGCGTCAATGAATAATTTAATAGGTGTAGATGAATATGTTGGAGATTATCTAATCAATTTTATAAAACTTGGATATGAAAAAATAAAAACAAAAGATTTAGATATAATAAATACATATAGAAGAAAAAAAGGATTAACACCAGTTACTATGGAAGAATTAGAAGATATGGTAAAAGAATATAAAGAAATATATTTAAATATGTATAATATATAAAAAATAGATGGTTAACTAACCATCTTTTATTTAAAATCTATAATTTAACATAATATACAGTGTAAATTCACTTTTAAATTTTTAATTTTTCCGATAGTGGGCTTCATTTTCTTAGTGAGTAGAAGGCTCCCTCTTAATTTTTGTTGACACTAGGGAAATGTGATATGCTATCTTTGCAAGTGATGGAAAACTTACCCTAATTTAAGACTTAGTCTTGTCTTGGTCTTGACTGTGTGATATAATAATGGAGTTGAAAAACAAGAAAGGGGAATTAACCCCTTTTACAAATTTCTACATATGGCATAATACCTTTGTAGAAGAAGTTTAGAATATAACCTTTATTGTATAGTTCGTAACAATTTTGTAAGGTTATATTTTTTAGTGGAATAATCCATTTTTGCATGTTATACCTCCTTTCTTGTTCTTTCGAACAATAGGAAGCATTTCACACAAAGTCAAGACACTAAGGCTCTTCCTTGCTGTTTTTCTCGACTTGCACCATCATTGAATCACATTTCTTGGTTCCTGGTGTCAATAAAAATTATCCATATTTTAGCCAAGACGAACGCATTTTACCTAACGAGAGGAACAGGTGTGAGCTAGTGCGAGCCCTATTGCTATGTAAATTATAAAATTTAAAAAGTAGATCTAAAAAACTCAGATGTTGTCATCTGAGTTTTTATTTTTTTGTATAAATAATTATATTTCTTTTCTATTTATATTTTTAGTAGTTATTTCTTCTTTAGTTATTTTATTTCTAAAAATTATTTCATAATCACAATTGTTTGCTATTTGTTCAATTGTATCAAATAAAACTATTCTTTGATTTTTTTCATATCTTGATAAATTTTGTTGACTTAAATTTAGTATTTTTGCTAATTGATATTGACTGAAACCTTTATTTATTCTTACATACCTTAATATTTTTCCTATCATTTTAATCCTTTTTATTTGTTAATTTCTTTTTTATTTGTTCTATTACAAATGTAGTCTAATGATACATTATAGTAATTAGCTAATGCTATTAATTTATCTATTGGTATTGTTCTTCTTCCAGTTTCATATAAGGAATATTGTTGTTTTGTTATTTTTAGTTCGTATGCTATTTCTTTTTGCAATTTATCATTGTCTATTCTTAAATTTTCCAATCTATTTAAATACATCTAATCACTCCCTAATATAATTTTACAAAAACATTTATTTAAATGATTGACAGTCATTCAAATAAATGATATATTTTAGATGTAGTCATTTAAATGTATGATTATAATTCGACCAGTAGGTCTTTCTAGTGTTCTGCAGAGGACCTGGACTTCTTCTGCAGACTGCTAATTGTTGTATTGGAGGTAAAGAGAAATGAATTTAGAGAGTAAAGCAAGAATATTGTCAATAATTAGAAGTGAAAAGAGCGATTATACAATGATTAAGATCATAAGTATAAATGTTAGTTCAGAAAAGAACTTTGAGGGATATCAAGAAGAAGCATATTTCTTCAACATATCATTATTTGATAAGTTAAAAGGATTAGAATATCCAGGAAAAGAAGCTACTATAAAATATCATCTTGAATCAAGAGGATCATTGATGAAAAAAGTAGTAGATGAAATTGAAATTGAAGGAAAAAATATTTTAGAATAAAAAAATTAAAAATCATAGTCCAGGTATGATAGAAAAATACGATTTATAATAGGCCAGGCTGTTTTAAATAAAAGAATAAAAATAAAATTTAAAGGAGGTTGGCTAGTATGTTTAATGTTTTAGAAGTTCCAGCAGATGTTACACAATCAGTAAGTTTCTTAGATAAAGGAAAAGAAGTATTAGAAGCTATGCTAAGCTATGGTACATCATTTGCTAAGTGGATGATGAATACTGAACCAGTTAACTACTTTGTAGCTGTTGCATTTATCTTAATAGCAATTGGTTTAGTATTAAGAATAGTAAGACACTAGTAAAACATAAAGCATATAGAAAAAATATATGCTTTTTTAAAAAAATGCTACTTCGTAGGTAGCATATTGGATGGATAACAATTATAAAAATTTCTATGTCATTTTAAATTGTTGCATTAAGACTCCTATCCATCCAATATGGTGTCTATGAGGTACTATGTAATCCTTTTTTAATTGTGTTAGAGTGCTATCTTTTTAGATAGCACAGAGTAGATATTAACTTTCACACACCATACTTTCTATTAATATCTATTCTGTGGTATTTAAGAGGAGGTGTGTGAGTTTATGTATGAATTAGAAGAATTAAGAAGCTGGTTAATAAATGGAGTTAATCGTATACAAAATGTAATTAGTGATTGTTTTGAACCAAAAGTAATATATAGAGTTTATAGGTTTAAAGGAAAGAAAAAAAGAAGATATTTATATAGGCACAATCGTTTATTAGATTATATCCCTGTATTAGCAATAGGCAAGGCTTTAGGTTTTTTGCGATATTTATTAAATAAAAAGGAGGATTAATATGGTACTTGTTGGATTTTTAATATTTTTAGTAGTTCTAATAATTTATATAAAAGATCAAAAAAATAGAAAGGATTAGTAATGTGTTTAATTTAAGAATTTTTAATAAAAAATATAAGACATATTTTGAGGAAACATATTATAGTTATCCTTTACTATTAAAGAGAATAAATAAATTGAAATATAGTAGAAATTTTGTAGTTACGAGCTGGTATGAATTATGAAAGATATTTATGTATTAAGAGTAGAGAAGTTGGATTCTAAAAAGTGTAGGGTAGAGTATGTAGTACCTTTGACTAACACATCAGAAAATGTAGTTGGTTGTGCAGTTAATAGTTTTGAAACTAATATAGAAAATTTTGATTATTTTAGTAAACATTTAATAAATCCCTTATTTGCCGCCAATAGAAAGAATAAAGGCGGTAATAGAAAAGAAAATAAAAAGAAAACTGTTAAAACAATTTCTGATCATAAAAAAATATTTGAAAAATAGTAAAGTTTATTTTAGAAATGTTTTATCAGAAGAAGAAAAACAAGATCTAAAAGTAATAGATATATATTTCTTGTTAAATGATGGCTATTATTCAATAAATAAGGTGCCTAATTACGAGAAAGTATTAGAAGAGATGTATTATACTGATATGTATAATAGAGCCTTAAAAAACGAGAAAAAACAAAAAATAGAGAGGATTATAAAATATATAAAAGATAATATAAATATTATGCTTAATTTTATTATAGTTATTTTGCTTTTATATATTATTTTAAGTAGGAGGTAATTATGTTGTATGTGTTGTTAGGTTTATCTTTGGCATTTAATTTGTTTGTAATTGTATTAGGAGTTGTAGCTTTAAATATGTATAAGCAAAAGAAAAGAGAAATGTCAGATATAAATAGTGTATTTAGTAGTTTGTTTTCTAATGATGAAAAAGATAAAAAGATTATAGATTTAAAAAAAGAGTTTGGAGAAGATAATATAAATGATAAAGAATCATTTGAAGACTTTTTTAATAATTAATGTTTTCTTATTATCTTTTTTCTTTTTTAATAAAAATGTACACGCACAAAACAATAATGAATTCTATTTAAATTATGATAGTGATGTATTTACTACTATAAAGAGCAAATATGATCTAGATAATCATATTGAAGAGTATAAGAATAAATGTGCTAGTATTTATGATGAATATGTAGTTAGTTTGTTTAGTTATGGTAGTTGGAATTTTAATAATGATTATTATACACAAGATAAAGAGTATTATTCTTATATGATATCTTGTATAGATGTATCTACAGTATCTAAATTTCAATTAAGATATAAAGATGGTTACACATCAGGTCTTTTGAATTATTCTCGTGAAGATGTACCTTATAAAACATTTAGAATTAATGATCAGACAAAAAGTATTACTAATGATATTGTACATAATTCTATCACTGAATCATTTATAGGTATTTATTCTAGTGGTAGTAGTCCATATTACCTTTTTGATAATTTATTAAAAGGTGGATTTTATGTTTTAACTAGTATTCCAGTTTATATTTCAAAGAATATAACTATTGATTACGCTGATAACAATAATGGTAAATTGTATATAAATAATGAGTATATAGAAAATGGATCTAAAGTTAAATTTTATTATAATATGGTTCCAGATAGTTTGTTATCAATAAGTAATACATGTGCTAGTCCTGGAGAGTGTGAGAGTGCATATTTAACTATAAATAGTAGTATAGGTTTATCTCCATTTTATAAATATAAATTAGAGCTTTATATTGATGGTAATTTGTATTCTAGTGATGTATATACTACATCATTTACTAAAGAGTTACCTATAATTAGAAATGATGTTAATATTACTTATAAGTTTTATAAATCTAGTTTATCTGTAAATATTTATGAGTTATTAGAAGAAAAAGATTATTTAGTAGATGTTAAATTTAATGAACCTACTATAATATTTCGTAATGCTAATTATACTGGAGATATAGCTGAATATGATATATTCTATTTTGTAAATAATTTTTATAATGATTATATATTTCAATATAGATATAATAAAAATTCTTGGTTAAATACTCTAGATGCTGTAAGGTTTGATTATGAAGAAAATATTTATGTAGAAGCTAGAATTTTAGATAAGAAAGGTAATATTTTAGTTTATAAAGATTTAAATCTATTTATAGATTTAAGCGATAATGTAAGATTTGAGTATAGTTTAGAATATAAAGACTCACTTATTTATGCCGATGTATATATTTATAATGTACAAGCTGGTTATACTTGCTATTATAAAATAGATAATGGTGTACGATCAGATAATGTATGTACAAGAGCTACTACATCTAGTGATGATAATTATAAGATATTTCATGGAGTAAGTGTTGATACATTTGATTTAAGTTTATCGGTTTATAATGCTAATGGAGATGTAGTATTTACTGATGTTCATAGATTTGCTAAAAGTAGAGTAGATGATATAGAAGATGCAGAAGATATATTTGAGTTTTTAGCTAGTTATTTAAATAGTTATAATAAAGAGATATTAGAGCTTTCAAAAACATTACAAGAAGCTACTGATAATATGGATACAGAGTTAAAAGAATTTATGTTATTTGTATTGATTTTGATTTGTTTATTTACAACAATTAGATTGGCAGGTGGTAGTTAATGTTTAGTGCAATTATTGCAGGCTTATCTGGTTTAATTATTGGTGGAGCTTCACTTTATGGAGCTCACTTGTTAGAAAAAACAATTAATGATCCATCTAGTTTATTAAATATGATCATTAATACACTTCCAAGCTTATATAATTTAATTAAAATGACAGGTATATTTTTAGTTAAGTTAACAACTATAATTCCTACGCCATTTAGGAGTGTTATTTCACTATTTTTGATGGTTAATATACTAATTATATCTTGGCGTTTGGTTAGGAGGTAATTATGTCATTTTTTAAGTTTTTAGGATACTATATGTATCTACAATTTAAAGCTCTAGCATGGTTAATGAGAATTCCAGTTGATTCTAAAGGTTTGACTTTAGGAAGATTATTATTTATAAGTGGTTTGCTTGGTACTTTATTACATTTTGTAATTGGACTAAGAAATAATGTAGCATCAAGTTATAATTCTTCTTTAAATAATAATAACAATACTTCAAAGAAAGGTAAGTGATATAATGGATTTTAATTTTTATGAATTGGCTCAGCAAATGTTTGGAGTAGTTCCTCCACAATTTGAATTTATATATTTATTTATAGCTGTATTATTATTTATGTGTTATTTGTGTTTAATATTTTTCCCAGCAGTTATATGTTTTATGGCTTTAAGGAGAGTGTAGTAGATGAGTTTATTTGGTATTCCAATTTGTATTCCTTATGAATATTATGTCACTTTTTTAAATACTAATTTTCCTACATTAGTATTATCAGATGATACTATTTTTACTACATATATTATAGCTAATATTGCTTATGATTTGTTTATAGTAGTTGCTTTATGTATTTTCTATAAAGTTATTATTTGGTTTAAAAATGAGGTGTTAGATTTATGATTTTAATTTATATTTTAGTATTTATATATTGCTTTTTACTTATATTAGAAAGTATTATTTGTAAGAGTTCATATTTTGATTATTATTTTGGTGTTCCTGGTAGTGGTAAGACTACATTTGCTGCTTATATAGCTAAAAAGCGTTTTAAGAAGAAACAAAAGGTATATAGTAATGTTAATATTAAAGGCTGCTATAAGGTAGAAAAAGAAGATATAGGTACTTATGATATATCTAATGGAGATTTGTTAATTGATGAGGCTGGAATAGAATTTAATAATAGAGATTTTATGAATAAGAAAGTTGCTTTAACTAAAGAGCAAATAAAGTGGTTTAAGCTGCATAGACACTATAAGGTCAATATATCTGTATTTAGTCAATCTCATGAAGATACAGATGCTACATTAAGAAGATTAGCTACTAGGTATTATTTGCTTAAGAAGTCTATTATTCCTTTCTTTATTACAAGAAGAACTATTAAAAGGACTATAACTATTGATAAAGAAACACATCAGATTATAGATGCTTATAAATTTCGTTGGTTTGGCCGCAAATTAATATTCTCTCCTGGTATGTGGAAGATGTTTAATTCTTACGAGGCTCCTAAGCTTCCTAAAAAGGATTTTGCGATCTATTAATGATCATTAATAATGTTGTTGGAAAATGGCTTTTAGCCGCCGTCATTGGACGGCTAAAAGGCCATTTGTTGGTTTACACTTGATTTTTACATTTTTTTACAAAAATGTTAACCCCCCTCCCACTATTAGGGGGGTAGTAACACCATTTAGTATTTTTTACTTTACATTTTGGAGGTATTTATGAAAGCTAATTTTGATACTCAATTTGTATTATTTGACTGGTTTCAATTCACTATAATTTTTGATCCAGATAAACAATTTGAATTTACTAAAAATTTCACTTATTTAGATAGTTTAGTAGTATCTTTTTTTAAAGAAGTTTTTAATATAAATGGTACTTTATTAGATAAAAAAGATAAAGGTATAAATGGTTATACTCAGTGTTATTGTTTTGATGAGATAGAAGCTTATTATAATCCAAATAGGTTAGATATGGGAATAAACTTTAAATTATCTGGTAAAGGCTGCAGAGTATTTGATGAATTAGGATTAAATTGGTTTAATTTTATAGATTTTTTATTAACTGAACATAATGATTATAAGATAATGATAAGTAGAGTAGATATAGCTATAGATGATTTTACTAATGATTATTTTGATTTAAACAAAATAAATGAATATATACTTCGTGGTAAGATCGTAACTAAGTTTAGAAAATCTCTTGATATGATATCAAGAGATTTAAGTAAGCCTAAGAAGCTCTATGGAGCTCAGATTCAATTAGGATCTAAAAGTAGTGGAGTAGAGGTAACTTTTTATGATAAAAAGTTAGAGAGAATAAATAATGATTATGTAGTTGATCCAAATATTAAATATTGGATTAGAACTGAATTAAGATTTAGGCATGAATATGCCTTAAAAGTTTTAGAAAATATAATGAAATATAATAATGATCTTAATTATACTATTAAAGGTGTATTACATAATTATGTAAGATTTATAGAGTTTGATAATAGTAGAAAAGAAAGATGTAGCACTTCCCTATGGTGGTTAGATTATCTAGAGAGAGTAGATAAGATCAAATTTAATATAAAATATAAAGAATC
>CAKOQQ010000005.1 GCA_934101425.1 uncultured Bacilli bacterium
CTTCATATAAAAGTTTTCCATAAGTCGTTATTACCTCTATTTTATTTAAAATAACTATCATTTTCCAGTTATAAAATATAAAAAGGAATAAGACTAAAAGACTTTATTTATAAGACTTCATAGGAAGTTTTCCATAAGTCGGTTTATACCAATTTATATTTGCTTTATCATTATATCCAGCTAAATTATCAATTTTAGACATAATATCACTCCTTTAAAAACTATATAGATTATATCATAAAAAAGATAGATTACATAATAATCTATCAAATAAAATTTATTAGTCAAAAAACATACTAATAGCAACAGCAACAATAAATATTAATGCTATAGAAAAAATAACTATAAAAGTAATTCTTGCAAACTTAAACATTGGATCACGATTAACAAGATTATTAAGCATTTTAACTTGATTTTCAAACCCTTCAACAGTTGCATCCATCATTCCTTTAGTACGCTTATATGCTTCATTATAACTATCTTCCACACTAAAGGTTGTTTGGCAATATTTACAAGTTACGGTATCTACATTACCTTCTACTTTTAATGTGGCACCACAATTTTTACATTTTAATTCATTTAATTTCATAAAAACCTCTTTCACTAACAAATAAAATTATATCATAAAAAATACATTTTAATTTTTTATTTTTCTTTTTAATTTGATTAAACCAAATAGTGAAATCATAAATAATAATATATTCATATTTAAGTTATCGCCGGTTTGTGGATTTTTAATACTATATTTTACTTCAATATTGATATCTTTAGTACCAACAATTATATTTAATTTATTATTTACTACATCATTTGTTTTATTAATTCCGTTTATAAATATACTAGATAATTCATAATCTTGATTAGGTAGTAATGATATTTCTAATTCATCACCAGTTAATAATTCTTTTTTAGATAAAGTAACATCACCTAATCCCTCTAAAATATTTATATTAGCATCTACTTTTACATAAATATCTAATATTTCTTCTTTTTGAATATTGAAGTCTGCCATTGTTCTACCATCTGGTATTATATTTTCTTTATATTTTAATATCATTTTATCTACTGGTATACCTGTTTTTAGAGAAAATAAAGATTTAATTCTATCAGAATCATCACCAGATTCAGTGCAAATAGGTGTAAGTATGCCACCTGCTCTTATATAATTATATCTACCATAAACATAAAGTGTGTTGTCTTTAGTTATATTTAAATCTAATAAAGAAGTATCATCACTTAATAATTTATTATCTAAAAATACATAAGTTGTATGTGCAAATTCTTTTTTTAGCATTTCTACTGTATATGGATATTTTACACTTACCTTTTCTTTTCCTGAGTTGTCTTTCATATATTCAAAAGTATAATAAACTCCTTCTAAATCTTTTCCTGATACTAATTTTCCATCAGTATATTTTAAAAATATTCTATGAGCACCACAAATACTTCCTTTAAATATATCACTTATTGTAACCCAATCATTACTAGTTAAATCAATATCTCCTTTTATCTCTACTCTTTTTCCTTCAAAAGTGACATTTTCTTTATTTACTAAATACTCTAGTCCTACAACTTCTTCTTTAGTATCTATTGTAAATACTTTCTTAGCTTCATCATACCAACTAATATCATAATTATTATCTTCCAACCAAGTTTTAGCATATGCATTATATGGAAGTAATAGCATAGCCATACAAGTAGTAGTAAAAAATAACTTATTAAAAAGATGTTTTTTCATATTAGGAATAGATAATACTTTTGCATTATTAAATTTATATGTTCCTTCATGAACTACTGACATAGCATAAACAGAATCATTACTTTCAAATGGAAAAGATATTTTAACAAAATTATTATCTTCTATATATGGTATCTTTAAAATACAATAATCATCTTTACTGCATTTACCTCTTTTCTTTATATTACCATCATTATCAATATAAATTTTATTTTCATCTAACATTTCACTATTAAATAGTTTAACAGAATCATTAAAACTTTTAGTAAAAAATACATATTTATCTTTAGATACAATTTGTTTATCATTTAGTATTTCTTCAATATTTTCTTTTAAAGTATAATGATATAAATATTTTATATTATATTTTCTTTTTTCAATTTTCATTTTTATTCCTTTCTAAATAATTTACTTTTTTACCAGTTTTTAATGCATATTCTATCTCACTTTTAGTACTTTCTCCTATATATCCATCTACATTTATAACAAATATTTCATCAGACATATCTATTTTTCTTTTGTGCATATCATCTAACATATCTTTTATTTCTTTTATTTCTTCTTTTGTATTACCTTCAAATATATTAGTATCTTTGTTACTAAACATACCAACTGATATTACAATATTACCTTTTAAAGTTAAATCTTTTTGAACTTCTAAAAAGACATCCTTAAATCTAGTTGAACCACATAATGTAATTACTTTGTAATTTTTCCCCATATTTAACTCCTATACTTATTTTATTATAACATAAAAAAATAGATTAAAAATCTATTTTTCTTTTGTTTCACACGTACCATTAAATATTCTAAAATAATCATTTATATGAGCGACTACTTTATTAGCATCTTCTAACTCTAAATCTACATGATTTGCTATAAAAGCATCTCCGCCAGCATTTATAACTTGAAAATTTTTATTATATTCAACTTCATAAAAATAAGTCTCATTATCCAAAGAACAAGTTATACTGTACTTACCAATAACATTATAATCTCTATTTTCAAATTTATTTTTATACATTATTATTGCTAAAATAAATATTAAAATGAAAAATATAAGTAATGATACTCCAATAAATTTTAATATCTTAATGGTAAGTGCGGCTAACTTTTCAGTATTATTAACTTTATTTATTAAAATATTATCCATATTGTTATCGGTAAGTTCATCTAAACTAATAGAAAATACTTCGGATATTTTCTTAGCTTGCATAATATCAGGTGTAGTATTATTAAGTTCCCATTTAGATATTGTTTGTCTTGTTACTCCTATTTTATCCGCTAATTCTTCTTGCGATAGGTTATTCTTTTTTCTTAAATTAGCAATTCTATTCCCTAAATCCATATTTTCTCCTTTCAAATAAAAATATATACTTTTTTATTTGTAATTTCTACCAATTTTCTATGGAACATTCGCAACAATTATTAACATTATCGCTTATTTCTTAACTTACTAATATTTTTATTCATTAAGTGTCTACCTATATTTTTATAAAGCATTTCTTTTAATTTAGACATATTTTGGTCGTATTCTTTAAATAATTCATCAGGAGAATCATAAATTCCTAAGTCTTTTACTATTCCATCACTTTGTATATACGTATTACATTCATTCCAAGTGGTATCTATATTTTGAAAATCGTTTGTAGCAATTCCATGCCCAATAAACTTACCAGTATAACCTTTAAATTTATTTTTTATGCTATTTAAATATTTATTATCAAGTATTACACCCTCTAATACATACCAATTATCATTATAAAAAACTTCTACCCAACTATGAAATATTTTTCTTGGCGATAAAATATATACTAAATTAGTCATAGCTCCTTTTTGTAATTTTTTATCAATGTAAAAGCCATGGATTCTGCACTTTATATTACAACCTCTTAACAAACTCATAAGTAGTATAGCCTTAGTATTACACTGACCATATCCATCACTTAATACTTCACTTGAACTAATACTATCACTACTATTATATCCAAATAATATTTCATCTTTTACATAATTATAAATACTTTTTATTTTATTATAATCATCTAATTCATTAAATTTTCTATCACTAATTAATTTTTGTATAGTATTACATTTATAATTCAATAGCTTTGTTTCTTCTAAATATTTTTCATTCATAAATTCTATTTAAACAAATCGTTATTAAGATCTAGATCATCTACAAAATTAGTAATAAGTTCTATATCTTTTGTAATTTCTTCACTTATTTTATTTTCATCTATTGGTTTAAGGACATTCCATTCAAAAGAATCATCTCTATTATCAATAGCAATATGTAACTTATTATTTAAGAAACAAAACATAATTGGGGTTTTTAATTTATTATAAATATTTTTCATTTTTTCCATAAAAGTTGGGGTTAAGATATAGAAAGCTTCATGATCATTTTCTGCAAATATTGCAAACATTTTATTAAATTCTACATCTTCCATTTTAACATTACTCATTTTTTTACCCCAAGAAAATCTATTGGCTTCAAATCTTTTAGTAACTACTTTAACATTTGATTTAAATTCTTTATTAAAATCAAATATCATATATCTGCCTTCAAATATCGTTTTCCATACAGTTCTTGTATTACCATCAGAGTCTGTTTCTTCTTCTCTTTCTCTAATAAGTACATCAGATTGTTCAAATTTAATATCTTTATATAAGCCACTTACATAGTCATTAGAACTAAAACTATCTGCAGTATCAAGTGTAGAATATGACTCTATATCATATTCACTTATTCCACCATTTGGTAAATATTTTAATTCTTTAAAATATTTACTTAACGAATTAAAAACAAATATTTTTTTAAATTCATTATTAAATTTAACTTTTTCTTTATTTGTAGCACAAGATTTAATTGAAAAAAATATTATATCAAATATTATTGATATAATCATAAGAAAAATAATTATAGAAAAATAATCACTTTTCCAAATTATCATCATTATTATTGATGGAATAATAAGGGCAAGATATGTAATACCACCTATTAAATTATATTTTTTCTCTTTTTCTATTATTTGATTTTGTAATTCTTTTAATTCTTCGATTGTCATAAATTCTCCTACTAATATAATTAGTATACTATGTTTTAACATTATATACAATAATAAAACCTAGTATTAACTAGGTCTATTTATTTAATAATAATTTTTTTATTGACAATGATACTACTATAAGTGAAATAACACCTAATATAGTATATAAAATAATTCCATTATCATATGTTTGTGGGTTTATTATTTCACTACTTAAAGTAAATGTAGTTACAGCTTCTTTTTGATTATCAAAAACTACTTTTAAAGAGTGAGAACCAGTAGATAATGATTTAATAAAATCATAGTTAAAAGTAATTATAGTACTACCGCTTTTACTTGTATAATTAGAACTATCTACTAACTTATCATCAATGTATACTTTACCAAATAAACTGTAATCAGCATTTATAGTAAATGTTAAAAGTTTATTTTTACTAACTACATATTTTTGATTAGCACCTTTTATTACTGTATAATGTTCTCCAATATAATCAAATGTATAATCATATTTTAATTTAGTATAGTAATCAGATCTAGTTTCATTTATTACATTGCTATATGAACTATCATATTGTAATTTAGAACCAGTATATTTAGTAAATAAACCACTTAATTTTTCAGTTTCTTTGCCATTTACATTAATTGCGCTCATAACAGCTATGTTTTTATCTTTGTAACCAACTATTTTTATAATAGCTTCATCAATGTTTTCTGTTAATATTAGGCTTCCATTTTCATTTTTATAGTATAAAGTCTTTTCTAAATCTGCAAATAATTTTAAAGCTGATGTTAGTTCATCTTCTTTAGTAAAATCAATAACATATTCTTTGCTTAAATCTATTGTTTGAGTAGAAGATGTATCTGTGTATATATTTTCAACTCTAGTATTAATTGCTACTCCAACATGTAATTTTAATTTAATGTTTATATTTCCACTATATTTATTTGTATCAAGGACAATAATTTCTTGATTATTCTTTAATCCATAATACCAATCATTTATAATTGCTAATACATATTCATTTAGTTTTTCTGTATAAATATATCCAATTATTTGAAGTTCGTATTTAGCTTCATCTAAATCAATTGTCATTCCATTACTAACAGTAATAGCTTCATCATCTTTAAACACTAGAACTTTGCCTAAACCAGGGTAAGAAAATGCTTTATTATCTTCATCAACTGTAGCGCCATCAAAATTTAATTTAACTTCATTTTTTGCATATACATTTGTAGTACTTATTAAAATACCAAAAATAAATGCTAATACTAAATATTTAATTTTTTTC
This sequence comes from uncultured Bacilli bacterium, assembly GCA_934101425.1. Lineage (GTDB taxonomy): Bacteria > Bacillota_I > Bacilli_A > RF39 > UBA660 > CAKOQQ01. The sequence continues at coordinate 6,081 of CAKOQQ010000005.1, forward strand.
ATTTTATTCTTCCTCCCTTACTTCATCCATACTATTAAATCCACTTAAAAAATTATCATATGTATATGGTCTTACTCGAGACTCCATTACATCATCTATAGGTATAATTGTAAAATCTCTAAGTACTACATATTTATAAGTAAATGTTAATACTTCAGAATAATATTTACTTAATGATTTAATTTTAACTAACATAGTAACAGTTTTATTTTGATTAGTATCAAAATAACTCATAAGTTCATAAAAGTTTTTATCAGTTCTTACAATTCTATCATTATAAACTCTAATTACTTTTTCATTTTTATCTTTAATTTCAATTTCATCTAACACAGGATACTTTTCATTACCATAATTAAGTCTATATAACTTATTATCTTTATATATTACATATTCTGATACAAAATCATAATTCATTTTTTGACCTAAAAATGTTTTAGAGTATTCCCATTTTAAACTATCACTAAGTTTATTATATATGGCATTTTCAAACATTGAATAGCTATCTACTACATTGTTATCAGTGTTTTCATCAACTAGTGTATATTTGGTATCATTATAATCAATAAAGCTGATATCAGATCCATACGAAGTATCAATTGTCATAACTTTAATACTACTTGGGATATCAAATACTTTCTTATATTCAAATACACCATTATCTAATTTTTTTGGATCAAATATATATATTGAATTATTAGTTATAAAAGTATAATTACCAAATGATGAATCACTATTAAGAATATCACCATTAGTTAACTTAATATATGGTGATGACTCTAAATTTTTTCTTTTTAGTATACTTTCTACTAAAGTCTTTGGTTCTGATTCTTCTTTTTTATCTTTGCACCCTGTTAATAAAAATATGCATAAGATAGAAAAAAATCCATAAAATATTTTCTTTTTCATACATTCTCCTTTTTAACTATATTATAGTATAATTTATTTTTATAAATAAAACAACTTTTTTTCCAATAAAATCATTGCTTTAAATGGAAAGTTTTTGCATTATTTTTGTTTTATAGTATAATAGCTTTGGTGATATTATGACTTTTAAAAACAAATTAAATGAGTATTTAAATAAAATTAATTGTTCTTCAAAAGAATTATCTATAAAATCAAATGTTTCTGAATCGGTTATAAGTAGATATAGAAATGGTGATAGAACGCCTAAGATAGATAGTAAACAATTAAAAGATATTGCAGCTGCTATAGAGTGTATTATAAAGGAGAAAAATATAGAAGAATATTTAAATACTAATATACTTTTTGAACTTTCTAACACAATTAAAGAAATAGATACTTTTAATTATGATAATTTTAGTAATAATTTAAATGAGCTTATTACTACACTTAAGATTAATATTAATGAAATGTCTAAATATATTAAGTTTGACTCATCACATATATCAAGAATTAAAAATGGAAAAACCAAGCCATCTGACCCTATTATTTTTGCAAATAGAATATGTGATTATATTACATCTAAATATAATTCTTTAGAATACTATAAAACTTTATCATTATTACTTGATAAAGATGTAAATGAAAATAACTTTTACGATTTAATATATAATTATTTAACTAATGATACAAATAATAATAATAAAAATTATATAGGTGATTTTTTAAATAATTTAAATAATTTTAACTTAAATGATTATATTAAAACTATTAAATTTGATGAATTAAAAGTACCTAATATTCCATTTTATAAAGCTAAAACTAAAAACTATTATGGGCTTGAAGAAATGAAAAATGCTGAAATAGACTTTTTTAAAGCAACTGTTTTAACAAAAAATAATGAAGATATATTTATGTGTTCTGATATGCCTATGGAAGATATGGCTAAAGATATAGAATTTGGTAAAAAATGGATGTTTGGAGTAGCTATGTGTTTAAAGAAAGGATTACATTTAAATATTATTCATAATTTAGATAGACCATTTAATGAAATGATGCTAGGTCTTGAAAGTTGGATACCTATTTATATGACTGGACAAATATCTCCATATTATTTAAAAGAAACTAAAAATTCTATATATGGTCACTTAAATTATACTTCAGGTAAATATATATTATATGGCGAATGTATTAAAGATCATCATGATAAAGGAAAATACTATCTAACAAGTGATAATAAAGAAGTTAAATACTACAAAGAAAAAGCTAGTTATATACTAAAAAAAGCTAACTCGCTTATGGATATTTATACAGAAAAAGATAAAAACTCATTTAAAACATTTTTATTAAATGATACAAGTATCAAAACTAATAGAAAAAGAATACTTAGTTCACTACCATTATTTACAATGAATGATGAACTATTAAATAAAATACTTATAAGAAATAATTTATCTAATGAAGAAATTGTTAATATTAAAAACTATAAAAAAGATGAAGAAAATAATATAAAAGAAATATTAAAAAATAATATAATAACAGATACTATATATGATTATAGTGATTCATTTGATGATAATTTATCATTATCTTTGGAAAATATATTTTTAAACAAAAAAATAACTTATACATATAAAGAATATATAGAGCACTTAAATAATACTAAAAATTATAAAAATAAAAATTATCATTTAATTACAACAAAAGAAGAAACATTTTCTAATATATCTATAACTATATTAGAAAATGACTATGTTATTATATCTAAAATATCTAATCCTGTTATTCACTTTGTTATCAAGCATCCTAAATTAGTATCTGCTATTTCTAATTTCAAACCATTGATAAAAGAAAACTAATAAAAAAGCATTATATAAAATATAATGCTTTTCTTTTTCATACATACACCTTCATAAAAAAATTATAATTCTTTTTCTATAATATATTTAATGTCTTCTATCGATTTAGAAATATTTGATCTACCATTACCTACTGGATAATATACTGAATAAAATGTATAATCTTTACTATTTATTTTTCTTATAAATTTCTTTTTTCTTACCATAGACATTTTTATATTTTCATTAAGAACTATTTTGCTTACTTGAGAACCAAATAATATTATTACTTTAGGATCTATTATTTCTATTTCCTTTAATAATAAATTTAAATATTCACTATATACTTTGTCTTTAATTGGACTTGCACCTTCTTTGGTACATTTGCCCAAATTGGTAATAAAATATTTATGTTTTTCTACACATCTATATACTTCTTCTGCAAATTCATAATTCCAATCACTTGGTTTATATTTTTTTATTTTATCATATATTTTTTTATCTAAAATATTAATACTATAAAATAAATCCCATATATTTTTAGTACCAATCCACGGAGACTTTATACCCCTCCAATTTTTATTTGAAGCGATATTTTTACCAGTTGGATTCATAAATATAAAACATATACGAGGATTATTTTTACATCCACCATTATAAATAGCATCTAAATTTTTATCACCATATTTAAGTTGTAATTCATCATAATACTTATTTAATTCTTCTAACATAGTTTCATTATAACATAAAAAATACACTATACAAAGTGTATTTTATTTTAACCAATTTTTACCATCTATGATTCTTGTTACTACCATAGAACTTGTTGTATCTCCTACTACATTAAGCATTGTAGCTGGTGGATCAATTAACCATCCTATAGTAGCTATTATAGGAAATGCTGATGCTGGGAAACCATATAAACTAACTATAAGCATTTCACCTATTAGTCCACCACCAGGTATACCAGACATAACTACAGATGACATAATAGCTATTAGTATAGCAATTAAAATAGTGCTTAATCCACTAAAATCATAATTAAAAATACTAAATAAGAACACTATTTTTAATATTGAACCCATACTAGATCCATCCATATGCATCGTAGTACCTATTGGAAGTGTTACTTCTCTAATATCTTTAGGTACACCCATTTTTTCAGTTACTTCTAAATTAGATGGTAGTGATGCTAATGATGACTGAGTTGCCAGTGATGTAAGTGTTACTTCCATTTGATTGCGATAAAAACTTCTAATTCCTTTTTTACCACCAGCAATATAAGCATAAATAGTATAAAAAACAAAGAAGAATACTATAGTAGCTAAATAATAAATTATCATAGCTTTAGCATAACTACCAAGTAATTCACTACCATAAGAACTAGTTAATGATGCAAAATAACTAAATAAACCTATAGGAGCATAATACATTATTATTTTAACTATTTTCATGTTTATGTTTGAAGCTTCATCTAAGAACTTTTTAACAGTATTTGATTTTGTTAAGCTAGTTGCAATACCAAATAGTATAGAAAATACTATAAGTGGTAGCATATTACTTCTTGATAATATTAAATTAAAATCAGTTACAGTAAGTGCTTTTACTATTTGATCTGATAAATTAACGGTTTCACTAGTACCAGATTCTAAACTAATAGATGCATTTACAGGATTAAATATATAAGTTACAACTATCATATATATAGCAGCTACAGCACTCATTATAAAGAATACGAAAAATACTGTATATAAAATTTTACCTAATCTTTTTAGGTTGATCATATTAGCGATTGATGACGATATTGTAAAAAAGACTAGTGGCACTACTACTGTATACATCATATTTAAAAATATTTCACCAAATGGTTTTAAATAAACGACACTACTTTTAAAGAATAATCCAACTAAACTACCTAATATTACTGATGATAATAGTAACAAAGGAAATTTATATGAATTTATAAATTTTTTCATAAATCCTCCTTAGAATATAAAAAATATAGAGTTTTATATTCTCTATATTTTATGCATTAAAAGTTAAACATTAACCATTCATATTTAAATATTAGTAAAATTCCTATAAGAACCATAAGTATTCCACCAACTAAATGGGATAATTTATTATATTTAGTTGATATACCTGTTACTTCTAGTGTCACCATTGAAACAATAAATACTACTAAATCATCAATCATATACATAAGGATATATACCAATAAATATATTATTTTAGTAACTCCTGTTATATTATTAAGTTCTAATATTGATACAAATATTGTAGGGAATCCTGTAGTACACATAATTTCAACTAAATTAACACTTACGGCTAAAACTATAACTCCTATAAGTGCTAAAAAGATATTTTTTTCACTAGTAAATTTTCTTATTTTAGTCATTATTTTTTTCTTTTCGGTATTACTTGTAGTACTGCATCCATCTTTTGGTTCTGTATAGTATTTATATAGGTTATATAACCCTCCTATAATACCTACTACTCCTATTAAATATCTTATTATTTTTACAGTCATGTATCCTACTATTACATCTAAGAAGAATACTGCAAAGAAATAAAATATTGATGATGCAAATAAAAATGTATACCCTAGTATCCACATTCTTCTCTTATCTTCCATATTGAATAACATACCGATTAAGAAAATAAGTACCCACATAGCACAAGGATTAAATCCATCTATAAATCCAAGTATTATAGTCATTGTTATAATTGATGCATTTTTTACATTAATTTTTCCTAAAAAAGGTATATCTTCAGTATTTTCATCAACAACTAATGCTTCATCTAAATCATAATCTGGATTTAAAACTTTTATATATTTAATTATAGAAGATTCTATCTTTTTACCGATAGTATCACTATATCCACTAAAATAATCTTCACCTATAACTGTAAAAGGTACTCCTTTACTAGTTACATTTAAATTATTTTTTACCGTTTGCATAAATTCAGCATTATCATTATTATGCCATGTTTCATACAATTCTATAGTTAGATAATCACTATATCTTTTTTGTAAGTCATCTAATAGTTTTCTCTCATCTTCACAGTGTGGACATTCCTTACCATAAAATAAGTATAAAGTTAGTTTATCATTATTACCTTTTACCACATCTTTATATTTAAGATTATTAAAAATATTATAAGTAGAACTAATAGAATCATTTAAAGTTTTCTTTAATTCTAATTTTGTGTTATTAGTTGAACCAGTAAAATAATTTTCTCCAATAACGATAAGTGGTATTTCATAATTTTCTTCTTCTATCTTAAAATGTTTAGCTACATCCATATAAATATCAGAATTTTTTTCATTATCCCAAACTTCATATCTTTTTATTTCAACATATTCTTTAAAATCTTTAGTTATTTCTTCAATATAACTATCCATTTCTTCACATTTTTTACAACCATTACCATAAAAAACATACATTATAATTTTTTTACTATGATAATTAGTAATATCACCAATAGCATTTTTATATAAATTGCTTTCTGGATCTGCTATTTCCGTTTCTTTTTTGTTTGTTTTATTTAATATAATTACCCCTGTTAATGAAAATATAATTATTAGTATTAAAATACCATAAAATATTTTATTTTTCATTTAATACTTCCTTAATCATATCAATAATTTCATTTTTATTTCTTTCACCAACAAGTCTTTTACCATTTGGAAATATAAGTACTGGAAGTACATCTCCAACATTATAACTTTCTATATCATCCATATCATAATCTTTATCTATTACTTCTATATCATATTCTTTTTTTACCTCTTTTAGTGCCTTATTTACAATTAAGCATCCTGGACACCATAACGCCCCTATTTTAATTATTTTCATTTTAATAATAACTCCTTATAACATTTATCAAACACTTTTAATGTTTCGTCTAATTCTTCTTTAGTAGTTTTATACGAAAGACTAATTCTAATACTTGATTTAGCTCTTTCTTCATCCATAGTAAGTGCATATACCGCTTTTGATAATAGTTTTTCACTAGAACATGCTGTTTGTGTAGAAATATATATTTCGTACTTTTCTAAAGCATGAAGCATAGTTTCTGGTTTTACTCCAATTATACTTAAATTTAAAATATGTGGTATACATTTTGAATTGCTATTTATATATACATTATCATATTTGCTTAAATTTTCTTTTAAATAATTATTTAACTCTGTTACATAATTATATTTACTATCAATATCTTCATATGCTAATCGAAGAGCTTTAGCAGTTGATACAATAAGGGGAAGTGCTGGTGTACCACTTCTAAAAATAGTAGTACTCTTTCCACCATGAATTAATGGTTCTAACATTATTTTATCTTTTTTTATTAAAACGCCAATACCTTTAATTCCAAAAAATTTATGAGCTGAAAAACTAGCTAAATCAACATTACTTAAATCAATATTAATTTTACCTATTGCTTGAGTAGCGTCTACATGAAAGAATGCATTACTATTTTCTTTTACCACTTTGCCAATTTCTTCTATTTGTTCTCTTATACCAATTTCGCTATTTACAGCACAAATACTAACTAAAATAGTATCTTTTCTAAGTAAACTTTTTAAATTATCTAAATCAACTGTACCATCAGCATTTGTTTTAACAAAATCACATTCAAAACCCATTTTTTCTAAATATCCGATAGGCCCATATATTGATGAATGTTCGAATTCAGTAGTAATTATATGTTTACCTCTATTTTGATATTTAAGAGATATTCCTTTTAACGCTAAATTATTTGATTCAGATGAACCTGATGTATAAATTATTTCATCCGGTTTTACTTTTAATATATCAGCAATTTGTTTAGTAGCTTTATCTATTAAATTATGAGCATCTACACCTAATTTATGTAATGAATTAGGATTACCAATGAAATCAGTTGATGCTTTAACAAATGTATCTAATACTTCTTTACTTGTTTTTGTAGTTGCAGAATAGTCTAAATATATCACATTATCACTCATTTCTAACTATTAAATTATATCATAATAAAAAAGTCTTTAAAAGACCTTTTTATATACTTAAATCAATCTCATGCTTTTTTTGATACTCTTTATCAAGCATTCTATATTTAACACCGCAATTATCAAATAATCTTTTAGAAGCTATTACACTATCTGTGTCTTTATATTTATCAGATAAATATATTACTTCTTTAATACCAGATTGAATTATTTCTTTAGCACATTCATTACATGGAAATAAGTCTACATATATTTTAGCATTTTCAAGTTCTTTTCTACTTCCACGATAATTTAAAACAGCATTTCTTTCAGCATGAACAACATATAAATATTTAGTATCTAATGGATTACCTTCTCTATCCCATGGAAATACATCATCATTAAATCCATTTGGTGCACCATTATATCCTATTGATAATATTCTATTATCCTCACTTACTATGCAAGCTCCTACTTGAGTAGAAGGATCTTTACTTCTTTTAGCAGCTAGTTTAGCTACTGCCATAAAATATTCATCCCAACACATATAATCTTTTCTTTTCATATTATTTATTTACACCTCCATATATATATTCTTCAGTACTAACATTATTTTCTTTTGTAATTAATCTTACTGCACAGTTATTCATAAGTTTTTCACTATTAAACCATTCTGGAGCATAATGAAACCAATTAAGAATAATTGTTCTAATAGTAGTACCATGAGATACTACAAATAATACTTCTTCTGGATCTCTAAAAATAGTATCTATAAATTGTTTTGTTCTTAAAGCGACATCATAAGGACTTTCTCCTTGAGGAAGTATTGCATAAAACTTGCCATCATTTTGATAATAATTATCATATAATTGAAATTCATCAGGATATGTACTTTTTAATATATCAATTTCTTTATCACTAAATAATCCATATCTTTGTTCAATTAATGTGATATCTTCTTTAACATTTTTAATACCTAAATATTCATTTATTATACTAGCTGTTTCTCTAGTTCTTGTATAAGGGCTAACCCACATAACAGCTTTATTTAAATCAATATTATTTTCTTTTACATATTTTTTTAAAAATTTACCAGCATCATGAGCTTGAACTTTGCCCTTTTCTGATAAATAGACTTTATGATCAGGTAATCTTAAACTATAATTTTCTTTAGTATTTTGAATTGATTCACCATGCCTAATTAAAAATATCTTCATAACTACACCTTTTCACTATTTCTATTATCTATATTTGTTTTTCTTTCTTCAACTTTAAGTTCTGTTTTAAATTTATTAAGTTCACTAGATAATTCTATACTAGATATACCTCTTACTTCTTTTATTCTTTTTATTACCTCTTCACTAGTTACACCATATAATCCACTTAAATATCTTATAAATAATTCTTCATTAGTTTTTGGTGATAATTTATCATATAGATAAACAAATTTTTTTATTACGCTATATGGTAGTTTAATAGAATTTTTAACATATTCTAATTCACTACTATCCAATTCATTAATAGAGATATTACCAAACATTATAGCTTTTTCTAATTCGTATTTTCTCTCTAATGATAATTTTTTACTTCTTTTCATATCATCACCATATTATGATTATAGCATAAAAAAATAGATTTTAAAATCTATTTTTCTTTAGCTAGTACTGTTATATTTTTAGTACATGTACATTTATTATTTGCACAAGCCTTTTTTACATAACCATCAGGACAATACTTAGTTTTTGTATTAGCAGGTATAGTAGTTTCATCATAACAAACAAATCTTAAACCATTTTCTAATATTTTATATTTTGATTTACCACATACTTCACTTGGCTTTTTAACATCTTTGTCATCAACTTGTGCACAAATATATACTTCTTTTCCTTTAACTGAATTATCAATTCCAGTTATCATAACATTGCCTTTGAGTCTTTCTTTGCATAATTCTAATGTTTCTGCTTCAGAATAAGTTTTACCTGTCTTATCTTTTACACCAATAGTAATATCTAAGTATGCACAGTATCTTTTACCATCTTTAATAAAAGATCTTGATGCTCCAGCTTTACAAATATTAGCACTACTCTTTTGAACTTCTAGAATACATTGTTTTTCATTTTTAGGATTCTTTGATGAACCATCAGGACATACATATGATTTTGATGCAGTATATTCAACTGTTTCTGTTTTACTACATTTATCACCTATTAAATCATAACCACTTTCGCAGTAATAAGTAACATCATTTTTACCAGTTTCTCCAATTTTTTTCCAAACCGCAGTTATTGTTATATCACTTTTTATAATAACTTTATCATATATAGGATTATCATTTTCATCTTTCCAGCCCAAGAATTCATATCCTTCTTTTTCAGGATTATTTGGTAAAGATAAAGTTTCTCCCTCAAGTAGTATTATATTATCAATACTAGTACCATTTAAAGTATTAAATGTTACTGTAACTGTTTTAGCATCAACATTTATAAAATGAGCTTTTAAAGTTACACTTTTAACTACTTTATATGGGCTTTCAACTAAAGTATCATCTAGATACCACCCTTTAAATACATATCCATCTTTTTTAGCGTCTTCTAGATTTATTTCTACATTTTCTTTTACTTTAACACTCTTTATTTCCGTTCCACCATCTGTATCAAATGTAACCGTATATTTTTTATCACTAGTAAATAAATATACTCCTATACCTATAAGAGCTAAAACCACTACCGAAATTATAATAATTAATAAATTTTTCTTTTTCATATATCCTCCTATAAAAAATTATAACATTACTTTAAATATTTTTCAATTTCTTCTACACTATTTACAACAGTATATAAAAGTGTTGGGTCGCAATCATCAAATTTTTCTTTAAATGGTTTATTTAATGCCAAAAGCATCTCATCAAAGAAATGATTTATATTAAAAACAATAACTTTTTTATTATTTTCACCTAATTTTTTGCATTGAATAGCTGATGCAAGTTCAGCATTAGTTCCAAAACTTCCCGGAAGTATAATCGTCATATCACCATAATCAACTAAAGTTCTTAATTGTTCCATTGGATCATTTACTTCAATTAACTCACTATCTACTTTTCTTAAAACTCCTGAATAATTTACTGGAAATACAGATATTATATGTCCATTATTCTTTTTATATATATTATATATTTCTCCCATCATTCCTAAATCAGAAGAACCAAATACTAAAGTATGATTATGTTTACATAGCATTTCACCTAATTTTCTAGTTTCTTCTAAATATATTTCATCTACATGTGGAGAACAACTACAACCTACAAATATTTTCATAAATCACCACACTAAAATTATATCATAATTAATTATAGTTTAAACAAAAAAATCGCTATTCTAGTTTTTCTTTACATCTAGGATTTCTACATAGCTTATATCATAATAACATAAAAACGACTTACTAAAAAGTCGTTTTACTTTTTACTTGAAAAACTCAAGCTTAATATCAATATGGTGCCGAATAACTGAATTGAACAGTTCTCTAATGCTTACCATGCATTCGTTTTACCACTAAACTAAATCGGCAGAAAGATTTATTTTTTTAATAAATCTCTTATTTCAGTAAGTAATTTTTCTTCACTAGAAGGTTCTACTTTCTTTTCAACTTTTTCTTCTTCTTTAAACTCATTTATGATTTTAACAAATATAAATATACAGAAAGATACAATTAAAAAGTTAATGATATTTTGTAAGAAACTACCATATTTTACTACTGCATTACCTATTTTAAATGTAAGATTTTGAAAATCAATTCCACCAATTATAATACCAATAAGTGGCATTAGTATATCTTCTACCATAGAAGTTACAATCTTGCCAAATGCACTCCCCATAATAAATCCTACAGCTAAATCTACTACATTACCTCTTTTTATAAATGTTTTAAATTCATTTATAAATCCTTTTGCTTTTTCCATTTCTTTTTTTCTATCAATCTTTTTCATAACTTACCTCTTTTTAATTATATATTTACTAGTGTTTTTAGTCAATACATGTTATAATTATTCTAGGAGGATTTATGATAGAGATAGACAAAAAAGTATTTAGAGGTAATGATATCAGAGGTAAAGTTAATATTGATATAACTGATGAATTTGCATATGTTATAGGTCTTGCCTTTGGTAGTTATATAAAAGAAAATAATAGAAGTAAATGTGTTGTTGGACATGATAATCGTCCATCTAGCCCTTCTCTTTGTAAAAATTTAATTAAAGGTATTACAGAAACTGGTGTTGATGTATTATCACTTGGTTTAGTAACTAGCCCTATGTTTTATTTTGCAGGAATGAAAAATAATATAGATTCTGGAGTTATGGTAACTGCAAGTCACAATCCATCTAGTGATAATGGCTTTAAAATAATTTTTAAAGATTATAATAATGCTTGTGGTAATGAAATTAATGAATTCTATGAATTTGTTCATGCAGGTAATTTTTCATATGGTGAAGGTAAAGTAACTGATATTGATATTAGAAATGATTATTTAGATAAGATTAAATCATCTATTAACTTAGGTGATAGAAAGCTTAGAATTGCTGTAGATTGTGGTAATGCTGCTACTACTGTTATAGCTAAAGATGTATTTAGCATGTTCCCATTTGAAACACATTATTTATTTATAGAAAGTGATGGCACATTCCCTAATCATCATCCAGATCCACAAGTTGAAGAAAACTTAGAATATTTAAAAAAATATGTAGTTGATAATAAACTTGATATTGGACTTGCTTTTGATGGAGATGGAGATAGAATTGGTATTGTAGATGAAAATGGCAAACATGTAGTAGCTGATAAAAATATGATTATTATTGCTAGAGATATTATAAAAAATTTAGATGATAAGAGATTCTTATTTGATGTAAAATGTTCTAAAGCTGTTGAAGACGAAGTTAACAAATTAGGCGGCATTCCTGTTTTATATAAAAATGGTAGTGCTTATATTAAGAAAAAAGTTAGAACAGATAACATTAAATTTGGTGGAGAATTTTCTGGTCACTTCTTCTTTAATGATAGATACTTAGGATATGATGATGGTATTTATGGTGGACTTAGATTAGTTGAAATATTAAGTAAAACTGATAAAAAATATAGTGAATTATTAGATGGAGCTCCATTCTACTATAATACTCCAGAAATTAAATTGGAAGCTAATGATGATATAAAATGGAAGCTTGTAGATAAAGTAAAAGAATACGCTATTGGTAAAAATTATAATATTAATGATATTGATGGTGTTAGAGTTACTTTTGATGATGGATGGGCACTTGTTAGAGCTAGTAATACTGGGCCTAATCTTACAACTAGATTTGAAGCTACAACTTTAGAAAGATTAGAAGAAATTAAAAATGAATTTTTAAATGTAATAGAAAAAAGTAGATAAATATTATGATTTATCTACTTTTTATATTTATATAATTTAGCTGGCTTAGTACCTTCGAATATTTTTTCTTTATCAGTTAAAGTTAACATATAAAGTACTTTTCTTCTAAAGTTTCTTCTATCTAATTTTTTATTTAAAATAATTTCATATGTTTTTTGAAGTTCTGGAATTGTAAAATAATTTGGAAATAATGATTTTAATATTGATGTATTAAGTACTAATTCTTTTAATTTTTCTCTTGCACTAAAAAGTATTTCATTATGATCATAAGCAAGTGTTGGAGTTTCATTAAGTAAGAACCATTTAGCATCTTTATTGGTTAATGTATTTAATTTATTTGCTGATATAACACCAATATAGTTAAGTGCTACCATTCTAAATATTGGTGAACGATCTACCTTACCAAAGACATTATTAAAGTATAATGTTACATCTTCTATACCAGTTTTTTCTTTTATTTCACGATACATTCCCTCTTCAACATCTTCATTATTATATAATGCACCACCTACTAAAGCCCACATGTCTTTATAAGGTTCATTTTTTCTTTTTATAAGTAAAACTTTTACATTTCCTTTTTCTACTGTAAAGATAGTGGAAATAACATGTATACCTTGATTTTTATATAATTTATTTTTTACATCCATATAAATACCTCATAAGTATTATATCACAAATGTTTACAAATATAAATTAACTGATATAATTATACTAGGTGATAATATGAAAAAAGAAAAGATTATTTTTATAGTTTTAATAGTATTATTTTCATTATTATTTATATACTCTACTTTTAATATCATTAAATGGTTTATTGATTCAAGTAAAACAAATAAACAGATAAAGGAAATACAAAATAATGTTACTGTAAATGAAGTAGTTGATAATGAAAATACAGAAATAATTGAAGGAAATGAAGAAGTTAGTAAATCTAATCCTTATTGGGATTTTATAAAATTAAATATGATAGATGTTGATTTTAGTGAACTGATGAGTACTAATAAAGATACTATAGGTTGGATACAAGTAAACGGCACTAATGTAAATTATCCATTTGTTCAAACAAAAGATAATTCTTATTACTTAAATCATTCATATGACTATAGTAAAAATGAATCTGGTTGGGTATTTTTAGATTATCGAAATAATATAAATAATCTTGATAAAAACACAATTATATATGCTCATGGCAGAAATGATAGAACTATGTTTGGTTCTCTTAGATTTATACTAAATAATGGATGGATTAATAATAAAAATAATTTTGTAATAAAAATTTCTACGGAAAAAGAAAACAGCATGTGGCAAATAGTTAGTGCTTATCATATTCCTGTTACAAGTGATTATTTAATAACTAATTTTACTGATAATAATGATTTTATGGAATTTGCAAATATGATAATTGATAGAAGTATGTATGATTTTGATACTAAAATAAATGAAAATGATTATTTACTTACACTATCTACTTGTTATAATAAGACTGATAGAATGGTAATTCATGCTAAATTAATTAAAAAAGAAACTAAATAATAGTTTCTTTTTTTATCTATGGCGTCCCCGATAGGAATCGAACCTACGACCTAGCGCTTAGGAGGCACTCGCTCTATCCTACTGAGCTACGAGGACTTATGTAGGTTTACATAATCATAAACCTCATTCCAATTATATACTCTTTTTAAATTTGTTTCAATATCTTTATTATTAATTGAATTAAATAGTAATGTATCTATACCTATATTACTTAAATTAGTACAATGTTTAATAGAATCATCTATAAGTAAATCTATGTTATTTTCTACACATAATTCAGCTTTTTTACCAGCTCCTGTAATTATTTTATTATATTTTATATTATAACTATCAAGTAAATTTTTAGTCATATTATCAACATCTTTAATAAATCTTTCACTTCTTGCAGTTATAAAATATATTTCATTATCACGATATAATTCATTAATTACTTTTACAGCATCTTCTTTTAATTTAGCATGTGCAATTACATCATATAAATAATTATCATAAAATAGAGTTACTACAGGATTATTTATGTTATCAGTTATTATATCTTTAATATTTTCCCCGTATTTTTTATCTAACTTTTTTACATAGTTAATACACATCTCTGACGTATTAACTATAGTATCATCTATATCTATTCCTATTCTCATAAATCACCTAAAATCTAAAATAAATAAATGGATTATAACTGCCTGTTACCATAATACTAATAACATAGATAAATAATATTATAAGTAATACATTATATACTTTTTCATTTGATTTTATATCTATTTTCATACTAAATATAATTGCTAATATAAAATAGAATATATATTTAACTTTAAATAATCCTAAACTAATAAGCATATTTAAATTACCAAAACCATTAAATCCTAATAATGATTTAAAAGCACAAAGTAAATCACTTAAATTTTCTAATCTAAAAATAGTCCATCCAAATACAAATATAATTATAGTATACATATGCTTAAATATATTAGGCATCTTATCTATATATTTTTTTAATAATAATTTTTCTAGTAGTAGTATTATACCATAGTATAATCCCCATAATAAATAGTTTATACTAGCTCCATGCCAAAGTCCTGTTAATGCCCATACTATCATTATATTCATGCACATTCTTTTTTTACTTACCCTATTTCCACCTAATGGAATATATACATAATCTCTAAACCATGTAGATAATGAAATATGCCATCTATGCCAAAACTCTGTTATACTTTTTGATATATATGGATAATTAAAGTTTTCTAAATAATGAAAACCTAACATGCGACCCATACCTATTGCCATATCAGAGTACGCACTAAAATCAAAATATATTTGAAGTGTATATGATATAACTGCTAACCAAATTAATGGAAATGTCCAAAGTGTAGTACTTAAACCAAATATACTATCACAAATATATCCTACACTATTTGCAAGTAATATTTTTTTTGCCAAACCAATAATAAATCTTTTAGTACCAATATAAAAGTTATCTATATCCTCTACTCTATCACTTAATTCTTTTTCTACAACATCATAAGTAACAATAGGCCCTGCTATAAGTTGTGGAAATGCTGATATATAACAACCTAAATTAATTATATTATTTTGTACTTTTACTTTTTTTCTATATACATCTATAACATAACTAAGTATTTGAAATGTATAAAAACTAATACCTATAGGTAGTGCTATATTAGTACTTTTTATATCTAATCTAAATACAAAATTAAATATAGAAATAATAAAATCCGTATATTTAAATACTACAAGTAAACCTATATTACATATAATTGAAATAATAAGTATAAGTTTTCTACTTTTACTTTTATCTATTAATTTTGCAAAATAATAATTCATTATTATAGAAAGAATCATAAGTAATATATATACTGGTTCTCCCCATGCATAAAATAATAAACTAAATATTAGTAATACTATATTTCTGTATTTTCTATTTTTTATTATAAAATAACTAAATAAAAATATAGGAAAGAAGAAAAATAAAAATGTTAATGTTGAAAATTCCATAATACTACCTCTTTATTTTTGTATTAAAATTATAATTATATTGATCAAATAATACAGCATTTGTTTCATATAATACTAAGATATCACTTATATTATTTTCTTTTATAAATTCTTTTAAATCTAAAGTGCCATTCATATATTTTATATTTATGATATATGTTTTATTATATTCTTCAGCGATTAAATTATCTATTTGCCATGTAAATGAATCCCCTAATATAAGTAAATTAGTTTTAGTAGTATTTCCTGTATCATATAAAACTTTGGAATACATACCATTAAAATAAGCTACGAAATGATCATAAAATTTATTATTAGTATTTTTAATTTTATGTTCCTTATAAAGTTTTAAATCACTACTATCATCTACATATATATTATAATTTTTACTATATTCTATATCATATAAATTATCAGTTAATGAAGTATTATAACTACTTTTAGCCATAGAACCCATATAAGTAATGCCATCTACCTTAAAAATATTTCTTTCTTTATATGGTCTATTCATAAGAGTCATTATATCTTTATAACTAGCATATGCGCCATACATATTATAATGGTGATCAGTTTTAAAGAAATACTTTAAATATTCTTCTTTATTTGATACTTTAAGTTCACCTATTTTAGCATTTACACTACTCTTAAACTTATTATAGTATCTTACCATATCATTTATATTATTTACCTTACTAAATGGATAAAATTCATATCTATTTGCAAAATAAATATATGTATTACAAATACTTGATACTTCATTAAAAAAATTAATTTGTTCATTAAGTCGTTTATCTAAATCTTCTTTTTTACTTACATTTATCAAAATAAAGTGATCATTATCTTTTAAAATAACTTCATTTTGACTATCCACTCCTACTGGATAATAATCTATATTTAAACTATTATATAAAGTCTTATCTAATTTATCATTTATAGATGCATTAAATCTATTTATAGAGTAATAAAAAGGGAAATAATTAGTAACTCTATTTTCAATACCTATTTTAGCTCTATTAATTAAATCTAGTACTTTATTATCAGTTTTTTCTACTGCTTTAAAATTATCAAACGCTATATTAACAAATCCTTTTTTAGATAATATAAAAGTTATTGGATAAGAAAATAAAACCATACCAATTATAACTAAAAAAGTAATGACTAATTTCTTGTTATTCATTTTATCACCTTAATAATTATAACATATTTATATATAAAAAAAGAAGAATTAAATCTTTCTTGTTAAATTCTTTCCTTCTTTAAATTTACAATCACTAGTACATTTAAAATCTTTGAATGTACATCTAGCTCCTAAAGTATATTTTTTAATATCAGCGGCAAGTGGACTATTTTTACGTTCTAATTCTTCTTTATATTTTAGTAAAAGAGCTCCTGTTTCCATCATAATTTCAAGTTGAGCGGCACTGCATAATCTTTCTTTGCATTTTAAGATAAAATTATCATATGTACCCATTTCACTAATTAGGACTAATTCGCCCTGTGGAGTTACATCTTTTACTGATGATATATCACTTAGCCATTCACTAACAAGCACTTGATCATCACTAATGATTGGTGGAATAAAGTATTCTTTTTCATCTAATAAACTCATTTGATAATCAATTGTTCTATGTCTTTGAGCTTGAGCTAAATAAGCAAATGATGCTTTATAAGTTGTAGCATAAACATTACCAAAATATTCTTCTACTTTATCTAATTCACTGCCAAATAAAGATAAACTTCTATCTTTTTCATTTTGCATTAAACCATCTTCTAAAATATGTAATCTATCTAATTCACTTACAAATTCAGTCATTGCATCTTTTAATTTTAAATCAAATGCTAAATTTAAATTAGGATTACTAATATATTTTTTCATCCAAGAAGCAATATAATTTAATTGTCTAAATGAAGTAGTATAAATCATTGTAGTAGGCATAAATACAGTAACTAAATATCTAGCATTTTCTTGAGCTAATTTAGTTATTTTAGAATCATTATAAATATCACCATATTTTTCTTTTATTTTTACTTTAAATATTTCAATCCATTTATTATATAATTCTTCTTCTCTACTACTAATTATAGTATCATCTTTAACTACTTTAGTATAACGAGCTGATTTTTCACTAGTAGTATATTGTTTTTCATTATTAATTACCATAGCTAATATCTTAGGTATACCAGTTATATTTAAACTTATACTATTATGATCATATACACTATGATGACCATTATTTAAAGTCATATCAACTCTTCTATTAGTTTTACTAGTGTCTTCATCTTTTAAATGATTAAAACCTTCTTTATCGTAGCATACACCTGCTACTTTTCCTGATAATAAAATAGAATCTTCTTTATCATAAGTATTATCTTCATTCAAGTAAAATTGATTAGGTAAAATTTCAATTTTTAGTGCCATACAAACCCTCCTATGTATATCATTAATTATAACAAAAAGATATTGAATAATTCAATATCTTTTTTTATTTTAACATATCTTTTAGTTCTTTATTTAAAGTATCATATTTATTACTAACTTTACTTTTACCTGCTTTTTCTAAGGTATACCAACCATATCTAAACATAGTTTCAAATACCTCTCTTTGCAATTTTATTATTTTATCAAATTCACTTTTTAATTCTTTATATAAATGTTCATTACTAGCTTCTGTAAGTGCTACAGTATAATTCTTAGCACATTCCTTTAATATAGATAATAAACTATTCATATAATCTTTTTCATTTAAAGAAATACCTGTACTAACTTCTATTTTAGGATTTTTAATAACATTATTCATTAGCTTTTCCTCTTTCTAATATATCTAAAGTATTTATCATATTATCATAAAATAAATTAGTACATTTCTTTAAAACATCTAATAAATCATCATCAGTTATTTCATCAGACATATTTATAGTAGATTTATATGCACTATAATTCCAATTAAATATATCCGTTAAATAATCTAAATCTTTACCACTAATTATATTAGGTACACTTTCATACATAATATCCCTCCTATAATAGTTTTTCCAATTTATATTATTTTATACAAAAAAACTTCCTAAGAAGTTTTAATATAATTTTGATCCTACAATAGCGTCATCATCTACAATTAACAACTTTAAGTGTTCCTTATTATCAACATTACATACCATAGAAATAAGCATACCACATGAATCAATGCCCATCATATTTCTAGGTGGTAAGTTTAAAATAGCGACTGCTTTTTTACCAATTAAATCAGCTGGTTCATAAAAAGCATGTATACCACTTAATATAATTCTTTCTTTAAATCCATCATTTAGAGTAAACTTTAATAACTTTTTGCTTTTTTCTACAGGAACACAATCTAATATTTCTACTACTCTAAAATCAGATTTACTAAATGTATCAAAATCTACATAATCTTTAAATAATGGTTCTATTTCTATCATAATTCACCTCTTTCTAATTTACAATATTCTTTTACGTTAATATCATCATCACCAAATATAACATCACTTGTTAAAGTATTACGATCACAAACAATTACTTTCATATAGTGAAAATCATATATGTCACTATCATTTTCACTGGTTTTAGTATATGCTTTAGAAAGAATATCAGAAAGAGTTAATGAGTCACTAGTTATCATATATTCAAGACTATATTCTTTAGTAACAATTCCTTCCTTACTTTCTATAAATACTCCAAATTCATTTTCTTTTTTACCATAATAATAGTTTCTATTATCATAACTAAAGGCAAATGTCTTAACACTTGTACTAGGACTTTTAACTAATACAGAAAAGTTGTAATCAGTAAGTTTAACATAATTATCAACTGGGCAATCATATTTTTGCCATTTCATTTTTTGAACTACAGTAAGTTTGCTTTTTGCTTTAACACAATAATAAGTATCAATTATAATACCACGCATTACTCTACTATCATTATCTTCTAAATTTTCTCTAAAACTAATAATAGGATTACGCTTAAGTATTTTAGCTCTTATTGTATCAACTGCTATTACTGTAATAATTGCTGTTATTACTATACAAATATAAATAAATATTTTTTTCATACACTCCTCCGTGTTACTATATTTATATCATAAAATACTTATATATGCAATTAATTTTAAATATTATAATTTAAAATTAATTTGTTCTTTTACTACTTTATAACTTACCATTTTTGCTTCTTTAATTATATCATCACTAGATATTTTTCCTACTAATAATGGAGAGTCATCATAATGATTTAACATATTTTTAAGAACTTCTTCTTTACTATAATTAGCATAACAATATCTGCATAAATGATTACAAGTATTATAAGAGCCTATATCATTACCTAAAAAACAATTACACTCTTTTCTTACATTTATATTAGGAAACTCTATTTTATATGGTATACTTCTAGATATTATTTCTTTACTTAAACACCCTGTAGTTATTACTCCATATTTTTCTAAACTTTTATCTTCACAGCATAAATATAATTTTATATTATTTTCTTTAGTAATTTTTACAAATTCTTTTACGATTTCTATTTGTTCTAATTTATTTGGAACTCTAAGATCAGAAGCATTTTTATATACTTTGTTATACATATCTAGAAAACTAATAACACAAGTATCAGTATATCCTTTTAACTTTTCTATAATGTATTTAAAACAATTTATATGGTAATCTATATTATATTTTTTAGTTAAAAATATAGGATCATATCTAAGGCCTATAAAACTATTAGGTAATTTCTCTCTTAATTTTATAAAACTTTCTATAATTTTTTCTTTATTTGGTGCATTTAATTCAATATCTTTTTTATATGGTGTTATAGTAACATAAAATAGCAAATTATACTTTTTTAATTCATCCAAATATTTTATTATTGGTCTTGGATTTTTAGTACAAAATTCAATACAATCAACTACTTTTGGATTTAATATATACTTTGTTACTAATTTAGGATTATATGGATTTCTAACACATACATATCCTTGTCTAATCCTATTTATAAACCATTTTGAATAAAATGCTACTATGTCTGTTCTAAGTCCTGTATTAATTATCATTTTTATATAAAAAACAATCTTTCTCATGAGAATATATAACACCAATAGCTTGTAAATAAGAATATATTATAGTGCTACCAACATATTTCATACCTCTACTAGTTAAATCTTTAGATATTTTATCAGATAATTCTGATGTTGTTTTATCTATTTCATATATTGTTTTATCTGGTATAAATTGTTTTAAATAATTATAAAATGAATTATATTCTTTTATAATACTTTTAAATATTTTAGCGTTATTAATACTTGATATTATTTTATTTTTATTTCTTACTATATTTTTATTATTTAATAATTCATTTATTTTATTTTCATCATATAAAATAATTTTATCTATATCAAAATTATCATAACTATTTCTAAATGCTTCTCTTTTATTTAATATACATTCAAATGATAATCCTGCTTGAAATGACTCCAATATAAGCATTTCAAGTAAGTATTTATCATCTACTCTTTTTACTCCCCACTCTTTATCATGATATAAAATATAATTAGGATTTTTTAAATTACACCAATGGCATCTCATACTTTCCTCCTATACTTTATTACATTAAAATCTAGTAAACTTTTATATTCATCACTAGTCATTTAAATAATAACTAACTTTGAATTATATTTATTAAGATACATAAGTATTCACCGTATTACCATGTTCTTCTATTATATCAATTAAATCTTTAACTTTAATCCATATAGTAGCGGTATTAGCATTAGGATGAATACCAATTATATCATCATTTTTAAAATCACTATCTAGATAAAATACTACTTTTTTATCTTTATCATTTAAAAGACCAAAAGGAGTTACTGAACCTCTAGTTAAATTAAGAATATTAAATAAATCTTCTTCGCTAGATAAACTTAAGTTTTTCGTATTATATTTATTTTTGAATTCTTTTAAATTCACTTTCTTTTTGCCCCTTACTGTAATTAAATAATAGTTTTTCTTTTTATCATCACGAACAAATAAATTTTTGGCGTCACAATCTTTATAAGGTAGATCTATACTATCTAATTCCTCCATATTATATACTGCTTTGTGTTCTGTTACTTCATACCATATTTTTCTATTATTTAACATTTCATATATTTCATTTTTATTCATAATATCACCAATTAAATTATAACATAAAAACAGCCGAAGCTGTTTATTTTTCTATATAACCACTTGTTTTTTTAGTATACATATCATCAGTTATACTTTTATATCTTTCACCATCATAATTATCAGTAAATCCATTATATGCTTTATATATATCGCCTGTTTCAGTATCATATACTCTTTCATAACCTAAAGTAGCATCACTTCTTTTTTGACTTATAATATCATATGTTTTATTTCTATTTTCCCAAGCTTGCATATAAGAGTCAAATGATGCTTGAATACTTCTACTTACTTCTAGTGCTTTCTTTGTTTGTGCATTAGAATTATCTATAGTTTGTTTTACATATGAATCACTAAATTCAATTGAATTAATACTTTCAAGTAATATATCTTTATAATCAATAAAGTTATCTTTATCACTAGTAATAGCCATTATATCATATACCATATAATAAGTAGTATCTACGGTAAAAGAATTACCACTTCCAAAATTTACAATAGATGCCATAAACATCCCTTCGCCTTCTTTACTATTATCTCCAGTAAAAGTTGCTCTTAATACTTTACTATCTAAAGAAACATTACTCATAGCTGCTTTAGAGGCTAACTCTTCATAAGAACTAAAGTTATCAAACGTTGGAAATTTAAAACTAGATAAAGTTGGTTCTATATTATTTAAATAATTACTGATACTTCTAAAGTTTTTATAAAAATTTTCTGTTGTAGGGTTAGTTAATACTACAGCATCTGTAAATACTTTATAAGTACTGCTATTACCACTTAAACTAGCATATTGTTGCCACATCTTTTTAGATGCTTCACTTTTAAGTAAAGGTTCTACTTTCATCATTAAATATATTTGATTGTTTGAATTATTTTTGTCATATGCTCTTATGGCATAATATATACCAGTTCCAGCAGATTCTACTACCCAACCTTTTGGTTTTTTCATTGAAAATACACTATTTGAATAATCTTCAAGTGTTAGATTACTTATTTCATTTTTAGTAATTTTTATTTTACTGCCATCTTTTGTTTTTTCTGTACCAATATTTATAGCAAGTACTACTATAATAACTAAGACAATTATAGATATTCCTATATAAATTATACTTTTTTTATTTTTTAAATTCATCTTTATCACCTACTATATTATTATACTATTATTAAATATAAGTCAATATTCTTACCACATAAGTCATTGATTTTAATGGCAAGACATATCTATTTAATTCAATTTTATAATTTTTCTTTATTTATATTATAGCATAAAAAAACTTGATTTAATCAAGTTACTCCTACATGGTGCCGGAAATAAGATTCGAACTTACGACCTACTGATTACGAGACAGTTGCTCTACCTGCTGAGCTATTCCGGCATAACTGATAATTCAATTATTTTGTCCATATCGTCATCTACTGCCATAATATTTTTTCTTATCTTATTACATTTACTACACTTATATATTATTTTATAAGTATCTTTAAATTTTTCTACACCAATTGGTTTTAACACTCCATGACATGTTTCTAATCTATCACCAGGATTTATATCAACATGCATAGAGCATAAACAATATGGGCAGTGGTCTCTTGCAGTATAAACTAATTTATCTACACTTCTACCACATACTAAACAATTAAATTTTTCATCTATCATATTAAATCTTTTCATAGGGATCACTATAATTATAGCACAAATAAATATTAATAAAAATACTTTTTTTTACTCTATTATAATGCTATATTATATTAAGAAAGTAGGTACATATGAAAAAAGGATTTGATAATAAAAAATACTTAAAATTACAAAGTGAAAATATTAAAAAAAGAATAGAAAAATTTGATAAATTATATATTGAATTTGGTGGTAAATTATTAGATGACTATCATGCGGTAAGATGTTTGCCAGGATTTGAATATGATTCTAAACTTAGAATGCTTAAAGAACTTAAAAAAGATTTAGAAATAATAATATGTATTAATGCAAATGATATTGAAAGACATAAAATAAGAGCTGATTATGGAATTACTTATGATACAGAAGTATTAAGACTTATTAGCAAAATAAGAGAATATAATCTTTTAGTAAATAGCGTTGTAATAACTTTATATAAAGGTCAAAAAAGTGCTGATGCCTTTATTAAAAAATTAGAAGAAAAAAATATAAAAACTTATATTCATACACCAACTAAAGGTTATCCAACTGATATTAATACTATAGTTAGTGATCTTGGTTATGGAGCTAATCCATATATTGAAACAACTAAAAAAATAGTTGTTGTTACTGCCCCTGGACCTTGTAGTGGTAAACTAGCTACTTGTCTTTCGCAACTATATCATGAATATAAAAATAATGTTAATGCTGGATATGCTAAATTTGAAACATTCCCAGTATGGAATTTGCCACTTAATCACCCTGTTAACAAAGCTTATGAAGCTGCAACTGCTGATTTAAAAGATAAAAATATGATAGATTATTTTCATTTAGAAAAATATAATATTACATCTATAAATTACAATAGAGATTTAGAAGTATTTCCAGTACTTAAAAATATACTTAAAAAAATAACTGGTAAAGATATATACTATTCACCTACTGATATGGGAGTAAATTCTATTGGATATTGTATTACTAATGATGAAGTGGTAAAAAAGGCTTCTAAAGATGAAATAATTAGAAGATACTATAATGCATTATGTGATTTAAAAAAAGGACTAGTATGCGCTGATACTCCAGAAAGAATCAAACTTCTTATGAATGAGCTTGATATTGATGAATCTGATAGAAAAGTAGTTTCTTATGCATTAAAGAAAAAAGAAGTTTCTAAAAAACATGCTATTAGTTTATGCTTACCAAATGGTAAAATAGTTACAGGAAGAGAAACAGAACTTCTTAGTCCCGCTAGTTCTCTTATCTTAAACGCTATAAAAGCACTTACTAATATTCCTGATGATGTATATTTAATTAGTCCGGCAGTACTAGAACCAATACTTAAATATAAGAGCACTACTATTCAAAATTATAATTATTTATTAGATTTAAATGAAGTATTAATAGCTTTAAATATATGTTCTGTAACTAACCCTATCATAGAAAAAGCACTAGATAATCTTAAAAAATTAAATAATTGTGAAGCACATTCAACATATATAATTGAAGGTAATGACTTAAATGTATTAAAAAGTTTAAGAATCAATGTAACATCAGAACCTCAATTCTATTTTGAAGACTTATATTAAAAATATATAATTTGTTTAATATAAAACAATTTATAATTAAAAAGAAAAACACCATAAGGTGTTTTTTTTCCCAAGAATTTTTTATCAATTATATAGGTAGTGTATTATAGTAATTGATTTACAAGTTTTTTAGAGTGTATATTTTATGAATTTTCTTCTTGGATGATTTAATTATAAATTAAATTTATTGTTAGTTTATGTATAAATTATGGGAAATTATGTTATTTAAATTCCATCATAGCATTAACTACTCTTTTTACATTACTTTCATTAAATGGTTTATTTAAAACATCTACTACACTATATGCAAATGCTCTATCAGTAGTTTCTTTACTATCATCACCAGTAATAATTGCAACTGGTACTTTATCAAATAAATTATTATCTCTAAAGAAATTTAATACAGCAAAACCATCTACATTTGGCATATTAAGATCAAGTAATAAACCAATTAGATTTTCATTGTTGCTAACCATAGTAATAGCTTCATTACCATCTTTTGCAGATAATACTTCAAATTCATTATTAAATATCTTTTTAATAATATTTCTAATAATATCAGAATCATCAACAACTAATAATTTTTTTAAATTAGGATTTGATACTACTTCTTCTTCAACTACTTTAGTACCATCATTATAATAAGTAGCTAATTTAATAATTCTATTTGCTTCAGATATTAATTCATCAAAATGTTCTAAAACAAATCCATAATTACCAGCTTTACTTTGTAATTCATGAGCATAAGATAATTCAGCTAATTTAGTAAAGCCTAAATATTTAGCATCACTCTTTAGTGAATGAACTAAAATAGCATAATTATTCATATCTCCTACTTCTTTATATTTTTTTAATTCATCTAATTTACCATGTACAGAATTTAAGAAATCTACTATAGTTTCATCATATAATTCCATATCACCAAATATTTCTAAACTTGCATTTACATCTACACCATTATTTATTAATATATTTATATCTTTCATATTTACCATCCATTCTATTATTATTATACAATAAATTCTATTTTTTGTTTAGATATTTGTAAACAACTCTGTAAAGTTCTACTTTTTCTATTGGTTTAGATAAATAATCATCAAAACCACATTCTAAATATTTTTCTTTCATACCAGCTATGGCATTTGCTGTAAGTGCTACTGTAGGTATATTAAATCCATTTATTTCTTTTAATTTTCTTAATGTTTCTACACCACTCATTTTAGGCATCATATCATCAAGGAATATTAAATCATATTTTTCACCACTATTAATTTTATTTAATGCATCAAATCCTGAAGTAACACTATCTGTTTGTACATTATAATTTTGTAGTAATCTAATTGCCACTTTAATATTAATTAAATTATCATCAACTACAAGTACTCTTTTATCATTTAAATCTAAATCTTCAAAAACATTAATAGTATTTTCAAGTTCACTAACTTCTTTATTTACAATTCTTTGATCTATAGCAACTGTAAACTTTGAACCTTTACCATATACACTTTGACATACTATTTTACCATGCATAAGTTCTACTAATTTTTTAGTTATAGCAAGACCTAAACCAGTACCTTCTACTGTAGTATTTTTTTCTTCAAAACGTTCAAATTTAGTAAATAATTTATTTATATTTTCTTCTTTTATACCAATTCCACTATCTTCTACTGAAATAATAAGTCTGCATATATCATTTTGTATTACAGAATTAACTTTAAATTCTATAAAACCTTGTTTAGTATATTTAGCAGCATTAGTAAGTATATTTAAAATAATTTGTTTTACTCTAGTATAGTCTCCATAAAGTATTGGTGGAACAGTAGGATCAATACTAATTCTAAAATCAATTGGTTTTTCACCTATTCTAACTTTAGTTAAACTAATTAAATCATTAAATATTTTTTTAGGTTGATATTCATTATTGATAATTTCTAACTTATTAGCTTCTATCTTTGATATATCAAGTATACCATTAACTATTTCAAGTAAGCTTTCAGAAGCTGATATTATATCATCTACTTCCTCTTTTACATTATCAGGTAAATCCTCTTCTTTTAATGCTTCACTAAAACCTACTATAGCATTTAATGGTGTTCTTATTTCATGACTCATACTACTTAAAAAATCAGTTTTAGCTTTATTAGCTTTTTCTGCTTGTTCTTTTGCAATATTAAGCTCATTTATTAATTTAACATCTGGATTTTCAATTGTAAAAAACATTATTACTATTACAAAAGTTTCCATATAAGTCATAAGTAATACTTGCGGAAAAAAGAATTGTATTACAGTTGCAATAGTACCAATAAGTAAAAACGAAAATATTGGCAAATATTTTTTATCCCCTAATTTTCTTATATTCATAAGCATCATTACTATTATTAATAAAATATCTATAGTAGAAATTAAATATGTAAATGTAACGCTAGATCCTTTAGTATATCTTTCTGTCATTGCTTCATTCATAACTGGAATTACATTTAATGCATATACAGCAATAATTTCTATAATGAGTAGTAACCTAAGCGCTTTTTTTATCTTTTTTGTTTTTTCACTTTCAAAAGATATAGTATGAACATAAGATAAGAATATTCCTATCCATACTATTAAATACACTAAATATGTTTTATATATTATATCACTAACAATAGGATAATCTTTATATATAAAAGTTGCTAATGAACATAATATTTCAATAATAAGTCCCACTAAATTACTAGTTATTAATAATGAATATATTCTAGTTTCTTCATTTTTTATATGCCCTTTTTTAAAAAATACTATTAATAATAATATATTAAAGGGAATTGCACACAAAGGAAAAAATATTCCACTTCCCATACCATCACCTACCATATATAGTATAACATATATAAACAAAAAAAGTATATGTTATTTTTTAACATATACCTTTGGTTTTTCTATTTCTTTTAATGCATCTTCTTCAAGTGATGTATAATCTATTTTTTCTGTACCCTTTTTTCTAGGTAACTCACTTACAAATTCTATATAAGTTGGTATTTCATATTCTTTTAATTGTTCTGTATCCCCATTTGAAAATTCTACTGGTTCTTTACAACGAGCTAATATTTCTTCTTTCATAGTAGTTATATCTGCATTAGATTCTAAAACGATATAAGCTTTATTAACATATAATTTATCTTTATCTGGTACTTTTACTATAGCGCAATCTAGTACATTTGGAAATTTAGAAATGATATTTTGTATTCTATCTAAATATACTTTATTTAATGTAGACATTATATAAAATCTTGATTGTCTACCAGTTATAGTAAAATATCCATCTTCTGTAACAAATCCCATCGTACCAGTTTTAAAATATGTTTTACCATTTCTTTCAAATTTCGCTTCACTAGTTAAGTCAGGACGTTTATAATATTCCTTAAATACATGCTTACCTGATACACAAAGAAGTCCTTCTTCACCATATTTTAATTCTTCCATAGTTTCTGGGTCAACTATCATTGCATCAGTACCAGCTAGTATTTTACCAGCTGTTTCAGGTTTAATTTCAATTCCAACTGGATTAGTACCACAAGATACAGTTTCAGCATTTCCAGAACCATTTCCTATTTCTACAGAAGCATTATGCTTTTTAAAAAATTCTTGTCCTCTTCTATTATTTTCTGGAGTTAAAAAATCTCCACCTGATATAAATGTTCTTATAAATGATAAATCTTTATTTTCTTCTACATTACGCATAATAAGTTCTAATAATGCAGGACTTCCAAATATCATATTAGGTTTTTTATCTAAATAATAATTTATAGTATCTAGCCCTATATTTGGTGCTAATATAGCTGTTTTACCACTCAATAAAGTCATAAGAGTAGAAGTTGCAAATCCATATGGGTAAGTAAATGGTACACATACTAAAGTTCTTTTATCACTAATGTTTCTTATATTACTTGAATTTTTTAAATATGTTCCAGCATATAATATATTTTCATTCGTAAGTACAACTGATTTAGGTTTTCCTGTAGTTCCACTTGTAAATAAAATTAGTGAATCTTCTTTTATACCATGTTTACGTTCAAATTCCTTCTTTTGAAATTTAGATAAATTCCCTAAATAATTAAAGTCAATTGTATCATCACTTAAAGTATCATATCCACCAAATAAATCTAGTGAATTAACTTTGCTTTTTCTTAATGTAATAATATGTCTTACATTAGTATTTCTTTTTGTTTTTATATTTTCCTCTTTTGTTTTATCAAAATTAATAAACACTGGTGAAGAAAATAAATTTAAATATTCATATATTTCTTCTTCTGGTTCAAAAGAATTTAAAAATGTAGTTATAGCTCCTATTCTATTACAAGCTAAAAATGTTGCTACTGCTTGATAAAAATTGGGCATTGATACAGTTACAATATCTTTTTCTTTAACTCCTAATTCTTTAAGTGCTAATGAAATAGTTACTGCATCATCAAGTAATTTATTATAATCGGCACTTAAATCCAAGCAGTCGATAGCTTCTCTGCCCCTATAAAAAGTACTTAAAACCTTTATTGTTTCAAATATATTCATATTTGGTACAAATGGATTTCTTTCTAAATATTTTTTATCCTTATTCTGTGGTTTGTCAATTGATAAATATCCAGTATTTTTCCCCATATTATTCCCCCTCTTTTTTTATGCTGTTATAATAACATTTTTTTCTTTATTTGTCAAAATAAAAGAACCTATAGTTCTTTTATTTCTTTTAAACTGATTGGCCAACTAGAAGCTTGTACTTCTCTAATATCTTTTTTTCCTAAAATAAGCATAAGTACTCTTGATACACCTATTCCACCACCAATTGTATATGGAAGTGTTTTATCTAGTATTTTTTTATGATACACTGTTACTTCTTTTTTAGTCTTCTTTAATTGTTCTAGAAGAGATGATTCATCTACTCTTATACCCATAGAAGATATTTCTACTACATCATCTATTACTTTATCATATATAAGAATATCCCCATCTAAACTCCAATCATCATAGTCTGGACTTCTTAAATCATGTGGTATTCCTGATAATAATTTATCACCTATTCCTATTATAAATACAGCTTTATACTTTTTTGTAATTAATTTTTCTCTTTCTTTAGGTGTTTTATCAGGATACATAGTTTCTAATTCTTGTGTAGTTATAAATGTAATAGTTTTTGGTAAATCAAGAGTTAAAAATGGATACTTCTTTTTCATATAAACTAAAGTACTTCTAAATGCTTTATAAATACTTCTTACTGTTTCTTTTAGGTATGATATTGTTCTATCACTCTTTAGAATAACTTTTTCCCAGTCCCATTGTTCTACATATAATGAGTGAACAGCATCTATAGTTTCATCTTTTCTTATCGCTTTCATATCAGTATATAATCCAGTATATGGCATAAATGAGTATTTATATAAAGCTTCTCTTTTCCATTTTGCAAGTGAATGAACTATTTCAAACTTTGTATCATCGCTTATAAAAGATACAGCTTCTTCAGTTCCACTTAAATCATCTTGAAGCCCAGAAGAACTTTTTACAAATAATGGACAAGGTACTTTCATTATAGATAATCTAGATTCTAGTTCATGTTCAAACTTTCTTTTTATTTCACCAATCATTTTTAATGTTTCTAAATATGTTAATTCTTTTTTCATTTTATTTCCTTCTTTCTTAATTATTTTTTTAATTAAGATATTGTAGGTCTATCTTTAAATAGACTAAAATGAAATTTTAATCTATTTTAAGTTATATTATTATCTTCTTTCATATTACCAACTCCTTAATATATAAAAATACCCGTATCATCCTACAAATAAGGACGAATACGGGTATCCGCGGTGCCACCTTAAATTATTATTATATTTAATAATCACTTCATACTCTAACAAGTACTATAGATATAACGGTCTATCCCGAACTAGCCTACTATTATTTCGGTAGTTAGCTCAGAGGTGTTCTTTCACTAAATATTTATTGTTAGTTCACACTATACCTAACTCACTTTAATAAATAATAAAGTTACTTTTCCTCGTCAACGCACCTATACTATATAACTTTTTTTATTATTTGTCAAATACTTTTTATATTTGATATCTTGACACATTAAGAATTATACCTATACTAGTATATAAAATAAGGAGTGATGAACCACCATAACTTAAAAAAGGAAGAGTAACCCCGGTAACAGGAATAAGCCCTACTACTACCATTAAATTAAGAATTGTTTGAAAAGAAATCCAAAATGTTATACCAAATACTAAGTATTTACTAAATAAATCTTTTGATTTAAGGGCAATATTTATAGATGATATTATTATAGTTAAAAATAAAATAGATACTATAACAATACCTAAAAAACCAAATTCTTCACTTATAATAGCGAATATAAAATCAGTTTGTGGTTCTGGTAAATAGAAATGTTTTTGTACCGAATTACCAAGACCTAAACCAAAAAGTCCCCCTGGCCCTATTGCATAAAGTGATTGTATTATTTGAAATCCACTACCAAGTGGATCACTCCACGGATTTAAAAATGATAATATTCTCTTTAATCTATATGGAGCTATTAAAATAAGAATAGTTATTCCAATAACTCCTAATAATCCTATTCTTATAAAAAAACTAATCTTCATACCAGATATAAAAAGTAATGATACTACTATCATAATAAGTACCATACCAGTACCAAAATCTGGTTGTAACATTATAAGTCCAAATAAGAATAAACCCAAAAATAATATAGGTAATCTAGAATTTTTATTTTCACTTAAATATTTAGATGCAAATATTATAATGGCTAATTTAGCAAATTCTGAAGGTTGAATACCAAATCCCCCTATACCAAACCAACTTCTAGAACCATTTCTTACAGTCCCTATTCCTGGTATTATTACTAGAATAAGCATAATAATAACTATTAAAATAAATACTTTAGAGTATTTATATAATATCTTATAATCTATTTTACTTACTACATACATACTTATTAAAGATAATATAAAGAATATTCCTTGATTTATTAAATACTTATATGGATTATTAAATTTATATTCTGCCCAAACGTATGAAGATGATGTGATCATCACTAATCCAAAAATAGTAATAATTATAACACTAAACATAAGAGTATAATCTACTTTTTTCATAACCATACTCCATATACTATAGCTATCATAGAACAAATAAATCCAACTATCCAAAATAGTTTAACTATATCTCTTTCAGTATATCCCCATTTTTCAAAACTATGATGAATTGGTGCCATAGGAAATATTCTTTTTTTAGTTAATTTATAATAGTATCTTTGTAATATAACACTAAGCATTTCTATAACAAATACAAGACCTATTACAATTAGTAATAATTCATGTCTCGTTAATATAGCAATACTTGCAAGTGTTGCACCAAGAGAAAGTGAACCAGTGTCTCCCATAAATATGCGAGCAGGATTAACATTATAAACTAAGAAACCTAATATACTACCCACTAATATAAATATGAAAATAGCTATATCAGAATAACCTAGTAACCAATCAGTATTCCAAGTAATTATTCCAAATGTAGATAAAGCTATAATAGATAACCCAGCAGATAGTCCATCTAATCCATCTGTAATATTTACAGCATTAGATGAAGCAATAAGACAAAGTAATATAAATAAACCATATAAGAAACCTATATCAAGTTTTATATGAAAGGCATGTATCCATAATAAAGATTCGTTATCAGCTAGATTAAATAAGTAGAAGAATACTAAAGCTACTATAGTTTGTAAAAATAACTTAGATGACTCAGATAACCCTTTATTATTATTTCTTTTTATAATTAAGTAGTCATCAAGAAAACCTATAAATGCATAACCAATAAATACAAAAAATATTATTAGTAAATTATAACTAAAACTAATTTTACCAGTAAAATAAAATAATATTGTAGTAATAATAGTTGGAATTATAAATATAAATCCACCCATAGTAGGAGTATGTTCTTTATTTTTATGTTCTCTTATTAAATATATATTTAGTCTTTGATAAGCTTTTTCTTTTAAATAAGGTATTAGTATCATTCCAATAAGTAAACTAAATAAGAAACCTATCATAACTGCTAAAACTGATTTAGTCATAATGAGCATATTATCACCTACTTTAGTATATTTACTAAATAGATAAATTATGATATCTTAATACTAGGATGATACATGAAAAAAATATTTAAATTATTATCTATTACTATATTGTCAGCTTTAATAATAGGATGTGCTAAAAAAGAAAGTTATAATTTTAACGGTAAAACTTATAAAAACTTAAAAGATATTAGCTAAAATGAAATTATAGAATATGCAAAAATACCGGCATTTTTATACACTGAAAAAGATTACTCTACATTCACAGATGATGACATAGCTCCTTTTGCAGCTTATAAATTACTTATGAACAATGATACTGCAACCAGTGAAGAAATACAAGAACTAGTAAAAAATTATTTTGGAAAAGATAATTATAAATTACAAGCGAAAGAATATTTAATTGATAGTGAACTTTATGACTATATAGACCATAAAGTTATTATTTCAGAAACAAATGAAACATATAAATCAAATCTTGGTGGTAGAGGTCTTGATAATCCTATAAATTTTTTACCAAAAGTAACTATTACAGATGATAAAGTAACTATAGATTACATATATGGTAATCAAGGAAAAAAACTAACAGATGTAGAATCTATTATAGGTTATACTAAAATGGAATTTAAGTATAATGGTAATTCATTAGTATTAGATAAAATAACTTACAAAGAAAACAAGGAAAATTAATTCCTTGTTTTTAATTTAGATAATATAGCTTTTATCATATCTATATTTAATAATATAGAATATATTAAACATATAATAAAGCCAAATAAATATACAAATATATTATTTGAATAATATACAAGTGTTATAAAGATAAACATAAGTATATTATAGAATATATATTTATCTTTTTGTAATGTTAAGAATTTCTTCATCTTTATTCTTCTATAAATATAAACAATAAATGATGAAGCTAATGTAGATATAGCAGATGCCCATAATCCCATAAATTTAATTAGTGCTATATTTACTACTATATTTATAACTGCAGCATAAAAGGTACTCGTTCCCATTATTTTAGTTTCTTTATATGCAGCAAATATTCCTCCACAAAAACTAGATAAATTAGAATATAGTATTGCTACTATAAGTATTGGTATATAAATATAACCGCCTTGATAATTTTTATTTACAAGTAAATTAAAGACAAATGGTAATGCTGCAAGTATCATTATACTTACTGCTATTAAGAATTTCTTTAAATTTATATATATATCATTATAAAATTCATTTTTATTATCTTCTTTTACTGCTTTAGATGCTGATTCTTTCCAAGCTATATAAAAGAAACTATAAAATGTATTTATTATACTAGGAAATTTCGTTGCTACTGAATATATACCATTATATGCAGAACCTAATACTGATACTATTATTAGTCTATCTGATAAGTTTATAGTTATCCAAGATAGACTATTTGGTACAAGTGGTATTGAATAAGATAGCATCTCCTTCATTTGTTTTTTATCATAGTTTTTAAAGTTAACATATTTATTTACTTTAAGCTTATGCATTAGCCAAAGAGATACTAAAGTATTACCAAGTATATAAGCTATAAATAAGCCTTCTTCTTTCATTTTAAATACTACAATAAATAAAATATTAAATAGTATTGTAAGTGCTCCCGATAAAAATGAAAATACTGAATATATTTTAAATTTACCTTCTCCTCTAGCTATAGAAGCTGCTAGTGTTGATAAGATACTTGCTATTATAAAGAATATTAAATAAATTGTATAATCATAATGTATTATACTACCTATTATAAGTATTATTATACTCGATATAATAATATTAAAAAAGGTGAATAGCATTGACTGACTTATTACTTTAGCTTTTTCTTTTTCATCTTTAGCATCTATTAAGAATCTAAACATAGATTCTTCCATAAGTAATGTTATAAAAGGAATAATAAATATTGATATTGTATTAAGTAAATCATAATTACCATACTCACTAGTTGATAATAGTGATGTATAAAGTGGTAATAAGAGAAAACTTAATACTTGAGTACTACATCTACCAAGAGCAATTATAAATGTATTTTGTAGTAACTTCTTTTTTTCTTGCATACCTCACCTCAACTATTTTTCCAATATCCATTTTTATAATCTTTAAAATATTTTATATCTCTTCTAAGTAAAAAGTAATTTCTTTTTAAATTAGAGTCTTTATTATATTTCATAGGATTAACATGATTTTTCCAAAGTGATAATGCTTTAGCTTTAAACTCATCATTTACAATATATTTTTTTACAATACCACGTGGTATAAATGATAACATAACTTCTTTATCAATTACTTCAAAATCCAAAGCCTCTTTATCTATTAAATCTCTTTTAAGTATTTCTATTAAATTACATCCAGCAGCACTCATATAATAACTACTTCTACCTTGTCTAGAATTAATTTCAAGTACTTTAAATTTAGAATCTCTTTCATCATATTTTAAATCAAATTCTGCAAATCCCTTATAGCCTATTTTATTAGAGAATTCTACTATTTCATTTATAATACTTTCATCTATTTTAAAAGTACTAAATCCATTTATTAAGATAGCGGCATTACCAACCATATTAGCTTCATGTTCTTGAAGTCCTATTTGTGCTAATGTGATTCTTTTTACTTTACCAGTGTGATCACTATAAATAACAGCATCATATAAATGACTATCATCACCTGGTATATATTCTTGAATTATAAGAGTATCTTTATATCCACCATCTTTTATATTTTTAATTATCTTTTTTAATTCTTCTAGATTTTCCACTTTATATATTTTATTTTTATTAGGAAAAGATAATTTACGATAACTTACTACATTAGCTGCTTTTACAATAATAGGATAAGTAAATGTTATATTTAAATCTTCATCTTTACTGCAATCATAATACAAAGTTTTAGGCAAGTTTAACATACCATCATATGTTTTATAAAATAATTCTTTATTTATTATAGTATCAATAATAGAATTATCAGGATAATTAAAATAATACATTTTAGATAATATATCTTTATTTTTAGATATAAGTCTAATATAGTTTTCGGTAGAAGAAACAAGTAATATTTTAGAATCCTTGTGTTCATTATAGAAATATTCTAATTCACTTAAAAATACTTCTTCATCCCATAAATTATCTATATATTTAGTAATAACTATATTACTTAAATCAGTAAACCATATAGGGTTTTTACCTATTAAATAAGCTTTTTTATTATATTTTTCATGATAACACCTCGCCATATAATATGCATTAGCGTCCATACCTACTATAAGTAATTCAAAATCCATAAAATACTCCTTTACATTATTATTTTTTCTTTATTATTTTCTATATATTTTCTAGGTAATCTATTTGTTATTGATACTAATATATGGTGAATAGAATCATTTGCATTAGCTGCTACACTTGCAATAGTAAGTGTATTATCAATTATATTAGCACTATCATATAATTTTACACTACTATCTACTTCTGCCATTATATAGTCCATACATACAGCTACAACATTATATACTTTATTATTTATTTTTACTTTATTAAAATACTCTGTAATACCATCTGCATGTCCTACTTCTATAGTAGCAATAAAAGTATCCTTACGAGCTTTAAATTTTGCTCCGTAACCTACTACTTCACCTTTTTTTAGAGTATTTATATTTATTACTCTACTATGAATACTCATCACTTTTTTTAGTTTTAAATTGTTATTTAAATTAGTATCACTAATAGTTTTACCAAGTAATTTAATTTTTTTCTTAATATTAAATAATTTTAGTTTTTTTAAACTAATACCGGCATTATAACTAAATCCATACATAATAAGACCTAATCTAACACCATTAGCATCTCTAAACTTATTATGTTTAACAAGTGACATAGAATTATATAAATGAACTATATCTATTTTTGTTAAATCAATTTCACTTGTTATTGTATTAAAATTATTTACTTGTTTATCAAAATATACATCTTCTACTCCACTAGTTGCAAAATGAGTATATACCCCTTCTAAATAGATATTAGAGTCTTTTAAAGTATCATATATTTCTTTTACTTCATGTTTATCTTTAACCCCAAGTCTATTCATACCACTATTAATTTTTAAATGAGCTTTTACTTTATACTTAGTATCTTTTACTTCTTTAAAATATTCATATGAAATAATTGTTATAGTGATATTGTTTTCTTCTACTATTTTAAAGTTATCAGGACTAATATATCCAAAGCATAAAATTGGTATATCTTTATTAAACTTTCTTATACTAAGTGCTTCCTCAAGTGATGAAGTACATAAATAATTAATTCCAGACTCTATCATCTTATTAACTAAATATTCACCATGTCCATAGCAATTAGCTTTTACTACGCCAAAATAATATTTATATCCACTATATGTTTTTATTATTTCTTTTATATTATTTTTAAGTGCATCTACATCTATATTAACGTATGAATCTCTATACATTTTTTAACCTTCTTCTTATTATTTTTCTTCTTATAGGAATTAGAGTATTAAACATAATATACATAAATTTATTGCATACTAAATCAAATTCCCCAATAAATTCTATGTATTCTCCCCCTAATCTTTTCTTAAAATTATGAATTCCATATATTGGACTATCTTTAGGTGGATTAGCTTGTCCACTAGTACCAAAGAAATCTATTACTTTATAATTATTATCATATGCATCTTTAATAATATTATAGTATAACCAATAATTAGAATTTAAATGTCTTAATGAATTTTCATTTCCACCATGAACAGTCCATACTTTATCATTATATTTAACAGTCATGATACTAGATAAAACTACTTCTTTTTTATCCGGAACTAAAGATAAATCTTTTTTTACTTTGTTTAATTCATTTTCTAATTCCTTAATTTTATTAAGTGATTTTTTACCATCTTTTTCTTTTAAGCTATTTATTTTATTATTTATATCTTCTATTTTATTATTATATATTTTTCTTAAATTATCTATATCTACTTTTACTATCCAAAGATCACTCATACCTTCTTTATTAAAGATTTCATAAAAACTCTTATAATAACTTTTACTACTGCAAGCGATATTTTCTCTTTTAGCAGTTTCTTCCATAGTAAAATAAAAATTATCTATATCACTAATATCACCTTTATAAGTAATAAGTTCATATTCATTTTTTTTATTAAGTATTTTTCTCGTAGTTGCATGAAAATTAGAATATATAGTATCAAAATCTAATCTTAAATCCAATCTAAAAGTAAATCTAGGTTGTTCATTTACAAAATCAATATTATATCCCTTATGATGATAACCTAAACTTTTTAATTTTTCAATAATACGATAATTGTCATTACCTATAATATTGCCATCTACATCTAAATCATGTCTTTTAACATCGGGATCTATTTTAATAAAAATAGCTTTATTAGATTTTGCAAATTTTTTTAATTCTTTAGTAAATGTTTCTAATAGATTAAAATCATTAAAATCAATAACATAACCTCTAGGAGAATAAAAATAACTATATCCCATTACTAATTCTTTTTTTAATAGTAATGCTGCACATAAAAGCTTCCCATTATCTTTAAGTCCTACATAATAAGGCTTAAAGTTCTTAGTCTTTTTTATTTCACCAAAATAATAAGATTGCATAAAATGTGATTTTTTATGTTTACTTACAAACTCTTCATACTCATTTTTATCTATATTACTTATAAATTCCATATTATCACCTTAATATTAAAATTATATCATATTTTAATATAATAAAAAAGACCTAGCTTTTTTTAGTAATTACAAATACTCTAAAAGGTTTAGGTCTAAATATTTTATTTATACTTTTTAATTTTTCAAATGGTGTCATATAATGATATGAACATTCTTCTATTATCTTACCACCACTTTTATCTATTAGTTTTCTCCAATATGATAATTTTAGAAATCTTTCATCACCATATAATGCTTCATCATCATTAAAGAATTTAGTTGGAATACCTATTACTAAGTAATCTGCAAATGATAAATGATTTTTAATTATTTTTTTAATATCTGAGTCCTTAAAGTGTTCTAATACGCCATTACTAAATGCTACATCATAATGAGAATCCATAACATCTTTAGTAATATCACTTTCAATAAAATTTGGTTTATTACTGCTAGGAAAATCTTTTGCAATCTTTTTAGCAAGAGATAATATCTTTTTATCTATATCTACTGCTGTTACATCATAACCAAGAGAGGCAATATAAGTAGATATAATTGCAGTACCACAACCACACTCTATTACTTTTTTATTTGGACTATATTTTTCTATTAAATTAATAAATTTTCTTTTGCTACTTACTTTATATAAAATATAATTATTTAAGTTATCTTTTAATTCTATTTCATTTAAGTATATCTGATACCAATCCATTACCATTTCACCTGTTCTTCAAATGTTAATACTATATAGTCATCCAAATTAATGCCATTATCTAAATATATATCATCAGTATTCATGATTTTAGCATCTTCATCCTTGTAACCAAGCTTATTTACCATATCATAAATATCTTCTACTTTCTTACCCTCTATTTCCATATAAGGACTAATTAAAGGCCAAGAATCTATAACTATATCTAAATCATTATAAGTATAACTTTTTCTATATTTTTCTACTAATTTCTTTTTAGAATATCCCATTTCTTCTAATAACAAATTAGCCATTTCAAAATTATCACATTTAATTTCTATTTCTTTTACATCATCTATATTATATTCTTTATTAGTATTATAGATATATTTTAATGTTAATTCTACCTTGTCATTAGACTGTCTTAATCTAATCCATTTAAAGAATCTGTTATTAGAATCTTCTATAATACTAAGTAGTTTAGGATCTAATAAAACTTTAATATCTACTTCTTTATTTAATATATAATCTTCTAAAGAATTAGAATTAGTAATTTCTTTAATATAATCTAATTCATTATTGTTTAAAGTAACTTCATATTGTTTAAATATATTAATAATTTTGTTTTTAGAATATTTAGTTTTATTTCTTTCATAATCCATAACACTTAATCTATAAATATCAGAGGGATTATAGCAATCATAAGTATATATTTTTTGTTTAATTTCTCCATTATAAGTGCACCCTAAACTTAATAATTTATCATGTATATTATCATCTATATCTAATAATTTAACTTCTAATTCTTGTAAATCCATTAAAATTCACCTCTATTAAAACTATTTAATTTATAATTAGTACTTTTAAGTTTATCTTTAATAAGTAAAAGCACATTACTAGGATCCATCTTAGTTCCACAAGTAAAGGCATCTACTGATACAAAATTATGTTCTGGCCATGTGTGTATAGCTATATGAGATTCAGCTAATACAAGTACTCCACTAATTCCAACTGGATCAAATTTATGAAATACTAAGTCTACAACATGTAAATGAGCTTCTCTTGCACTAGTAATTAATATATCTTTAATTAAAGATATATCATCAATATTACATTTACAATCATATATATCAATAATACTATGTTTTCCTAATATCATACTACTCACTAATCCTTATTTTATCATCTTTTATATTATATATATCATATACACTAGTTAAATAGTCACTAGTTACTAAATCATTTTTCTTATCTTTAATCGCTCTTTTTTGTGCTTTACCATATATATCTTCCAATTTATAAGATACTTTTATAGTATGAGTATCTCTACTTTTTATCATTCTAAATAAACTTTCAGTAAAACATATACTCTTAGAATTAATAGTAATATTATATTTCTTAAGTAATTCTAAATCACTTTTACTAAATAAACCTTTTAAACTTTGATATTCAGTAAAATTAGGTATTATATCTGTTATATATAAATTCATATCAGTTATAATTCTTTGTAATGTTATATCTTTTTCCATTGCAGAAGAATATATAGAAGTATATATAATCCCCTCTTTTTTAAGTAAATTAATACATGTATTCATAAAGATAGTAAATGGTAAAGCTTCTGGTGTTGGATCAGTCATAACTACATCAAATTTACCTCTAAATTCATCTTTTAAAGTATCTGTAACATCAAATGTATAAGCTTCGATATTTAGTTCATATTTTTTACTCATTTTATTTATATAATCAATTAATCTTTTATCTACATCAAGTACTGTAATAGAAATAGATTTATCATAAAACGCTAATGCTAATGAAGTTAAATCATCATCACCTAAAAATACTATATTTTTATTATTTACATCATTATTACTAA
The DNA here is from genome assembly GCA_934101425.1 of uncultured Bacilli bacterium. Lineage (GTDB taxonomy): Bacteria > Bacillota_I > Bacilli_A > RF39 > UBA660 > CAKOQQ01. Next base: position 48,565 of record CAKOQQ010000005.1, read on the forward strand.
GCATATATAAAACTCTATTAATAGTAGTTTCTAAAGTGACTGGTCTTTGATCAAATAAAAGCGTAGGTACTGGTTTATTATTAAATACTTCTTCTAATTGCGATACATCATATTCATTAGTATATACTCTTTTACCATTACAAATTGGACATAAATAACTTTTATAGTTTGATATAGTACTTAAATAAAATTTATTATTCTTAAAATAAATAGCTCCATCATTAACCATCTCATCAAGTAAACGAAGCATTCTTCTTTCACTACCACCAACTCTTCTAACTATTTCAAAAAAAGTTGCAGAAGAAAAAGTATGAAGATAATTTAGTACTTCATCTATTTTAGAAATATATAGTTTTTCTTCAAAATCATTCTCTATTACTTTCTTTATATTCATTTTCTACCCCATCAATAATTCTTTCTACATAAGCATTCATTTCATCAATACTCATATTATTAGTATCAACTATAACATATTTCATATTATATTTTTCTAAGAATTTAACCATTTTATCAGTACCATCTTCAAAGACAGTTGGATCTAGTAAATCTATATCATGTGGATTTCTTTTATAAAGTCTTTTGTATCTAGTTTCACTAGTTGCATAAAGCAAAATAGTTAAATCAGGAGAACACTCCTTAACTAATATATCATAAATTTCATCTAAATTGCTACTATAGTTCCAATAATAATTGGAAACTAAATGTCTATCTAATATAATATTACCATCATATTTATTGACTGCTAGTATATTGCCTAGTCCAAAAAAAGTAGATCTAACTAGTGGACTAGAGTTATATATTTCTTCTAATACTTTATTAAAATCATGTTTGTTAAAAAAATATTTAGTAGGCTTTTCTATCATATGAAAGTTCTTATGACTAGAAATATATTTACAAACTGTTGTTTTACCGGCTCCGTCCATACCTTCTACTGCAATAATCATATATCCCCCTTATTTATATAATCCTTAATAAATTTATTTGCAATATTTGTTAAATAACTTTCTACATAAATTAAATTAATTTCTACCTTAGGTAAAGGCATATCTAAATCAATAACATCAATTAATTTTTCATCAACTAAATAGTCAACAGCATTTTTTACAACATAACCAACACCCATGTTTCTTCTTACAGATTCAATAATAAGTTCTTCGGTTTCATATTCAATAGTTGGCACTAGTTTAACCCCTTTTTCTTCTAGTTCTCGTTCTAGAGTTTTTCTTAAAGAACTTCTTTCAAGTGGCAAAATAATATTTTCATTTTCAATTACTTCTAAATTATCAAAAACTTTATTATTTTTATTAGACTTTATAAAACAAGTATCTAAATAAGCAATAGGCTTAACTATAGTGTTATTATATATTGTTTCTATTGGTGAAGAATCAATAACAAAATCAACTACATGTTTTTCTAAAGCTTCTAATAAATCTCTTGTAGATAAATCGATAATCCTAATTGATATAAGCGGATTATCTTCTTTAAATTTAGCTAATTTATTTAATAAATAATATCTAACAATATGAGATTGTGCACCGATTACAATACTACCAGTTTTAGTATCATTCTCTTTAATTAACATTCTTTCAGCTGCTAAAAGAGTATTATATGCATCTTTGACATATTTAAGTAATATTTCACCATTAGGTGTTAAACATATTCCTTTATTTCCTCTAAAAAACAAATTAACATTTAACTGATCTTCTAAGTTCTTAATACTTTTACTAATTGCAGGTTGTGATACCACTAATTTATTTGAAGCATCTAAAAAACTATTTGATGTTGCTACATAGAGGAAAGTTCTTAATGAATTCCAATTAATATTATCCATAGTACCTCCCAATATACTATTATAATATATGTAATTAGATATAATGTCAAGTAAATATAATTTATATAGTTATAACTAATAGTTATAATAAAAGAATAAACAATAGTTTATTCTTTATAATCATTAGCCCAATAATAATTTACTTTCATAAACTCATTAATAATGTCTTTATATGAGCTATTATCTTTTTCTACATATTTATTATCTTCTTTATAATAAATATTATTAATTACACTAATATTATTTTTAATATCACTTGTATATTGTAAATAACTATTACCTTTTAATCCAATATATTCAAATAATTCATTCATTATATAATTAGAACTTATGGTATTTAACTTTCCTTTAAAGCTTTTATTATAAACATTCTTGGCACCGAAATTAGCATGTATAACATATGGAACTGAATAGTAATTTAAAAATCCATCAGTAGTTAATAAATCAATATTAATTCCTGCTTCTTTATAAGCAGAAGCATTTTCACCTAAATAAGGATTATGATCTCCAAAGAATATAAGAATAGTTGGTTCTGTAACTGAATCAATATACTCTACTAAATCATATAATGCATCATTTGTAGACTTAATACCAGATAAATAATTATTAAGTGTATTATATGATGTATCACTTAAATTTCCTTTTTCTATATATGAATTTGTACTAGTAGAAGGATAAGGTCCATGATTTTGATAAGTTACTGCAAAATAAAATTTATTTTTATCTTTATTAAGTTCAAAATCTTTTATTATTTCACTATATAATTCACTATCACTAGCAAAATTATTCCATCCTGTATATATATTAAACCTATTTTCATAGTTATAATATTCATCAAACCCTATATTATAATTAGCGGTATTTCTATTATAAAAAGCACCATAAATAGGATGATAAGCATATACTTGATAACCTTGTTCTTTAAAATATCTTACATATGAATTTGTACTTTTTCTAAATGTAGGAAAATTATAGTAACCAGTTAAAAATCTTCTTTCAGTTTCTATAGTTCCTCCACCAAATATATCAACTACTATACTACCATGAAGTGAATTATCTTCTATTTTATGAAGTTTACTATAAACATCATCTGTAAACTCTATAGTATCAAACTTAGAAAAATCATTATAAGCTTCTAACATAATAGCAACTATATTAACTTTTTTATCAAGATCTATATCTTCATAAATATAATTACTTAATATACTCTTAGCATCATTTATATTATAATTTTCAGGAACAGTATCAAGCATTTCTACACTACTATAAATAAGTGGATATATAAGACCTCTAATTTGTGATTTTCTTGTTGCAATCCAAGTATCAACACTTGAACTATTACCTACACTATCATATAACTTAGTATTGGTATATGTAGTTTTATATAAAACTACACTAAACATAATTAAAAGTATAGAGATTATTAAACATACATAATTTTTTAATTCTAACTTTTTATAATATTTCTTTAATAATAAAGCTATAACTATACATAATATTATAGATAAAACTGTATACCACCTAATAATAACATCATATCTTTGAGTCATTAAAAGACCTTCTTTAATTAAAGTAATATCTTCAAACTTTAAAACATCATCTCTATAAAATAACTTTGTCTTATTGATAATACCAATAATAATTATTAATAAAGAATTAATAGAAAATGATATCCATAATCTTTTAGTTAAAAATAATAATAAATATAATAATATCAATATAGGTATTAAATTTAAAAATAATAGTTTTAAACTTGTAAAATAATCAAAAATTATTTCTTTATCTAAATATATTGTTGTAAACTGAAAACTAATAAGAAGAAGTATAAGACCTAATAAGAAAGGAAATAAATACTTAAATAAACTAGTTAATACTTTTCTTTTTTTAGTATCCTTATAACTTATAAAAATATGACCTTTTTTAATAAATTTATGTTTAGCATTTACTAAATTAATATCATTATATGAATTACAATAATATTCATCATATATTTTATTTACTTTACAACTAGTTTTATTTAATCTATAATCTTCACTAAAATCTAACCCTATTACTTTTTCTTTCTTTAAAAATGAAGATACTATTACACTTGGACTACTAGTTATAATTAAGTTATTATCATTACCTTTATATAATTCATTTAATTTATACTTATACTTTTTACTAAATTCTTTTATTAAACTATTAACATTATTAACTTTCTTCAAAAAAGAATAATAAGTACTCTTATAATATTCATTCACTTTATCAGAAATAAGACCTAATAAATAAAAGAATATATGTCTAAAAATATATAAATATAGTCTTTTATCTTTAGAACAACAAAATAAATAAAAATCTCTATCTACATTTCCATTATAAATAACTTTATTAAATACATATGCTTTCATAAATTCCCCCGTTTATAAAATACTACTATATTTAGTATATATTTTTTTACCTTTTTTGTAAATAATATAAAAAATATATTAAGAAATACTTAATATATTTTTATTATAATATTGAGTCTCTATACACTTCAATAACAGGGCGTATTCCATACCAATAGTCATTTCGCACCGCTCTTCCTTGCACAGCTGCAGAGTTTATATAACCATCACAGTCTACCAACCAAGCCGGAGCATAATAATTAGCACATGATGTACTTGTCCAATATCCATACACTCTATAAGAAACAGCACCAACATGTGTTTCGCTGCGCGGGCATCCATAATCGTTGCACTTATACGTATTATCAAAAAGCCAATTGTTTTCAGTTTTTAAAGAATAACGATTTTCACTAGATAAAGTAATTTCATCTAAATTAGTAAGTTTTGATATTTTAAATAATTCATTTGCCGTTATTAGTCGTGCATTAAAACCGGTATAATCTATAGTATAATTTGCTTTACTTCCTTGTTGTGATTGATCGACAGTATACTTCTTAGGCGTAATAGTTCCCTTCCAGTCAGCAGTATCCGCTTTTAACTGTTCCAAAAATTCTTGACTCGGACCTTTAGTATTGTTATAACTAGTATACCAATCAAAAACAGCTGTTGTGTTATGATCAAGAAGTAAATTAACTGTATCAGATTCTCCATCATCATTAAATGCATAAAACTTCATACATCCACTTTTCACTTCAGTATTACTTTGTGACAAACTATAATCTGAACTTAAGCATTTCTTGCCGGTAGTTACATTATAATATATGGCTGTTCCATTAGCAATTTTTTTTGATTCACCTACTATAACAGTTCTTATAGCATATGATTTAGTATTATTAGAGTCTATTACTTCATATCTTATTTGATATACTCCTATAGTACTTACATCTAAATCAGTTTTATCTATAGTTACAGATAATGGTTTACCATCATAATCTGTTGCTGATGCTCCTAGTTCATTATATGTACTATCTAAATCTATATAGTTTAATATATTACCATTTAGTATTATTGATGGTGTATGATTTTTATTATCTCTAGATAATCTTGAACTTTCTACTATTTGATAAGTATATTTGCTTCCATCTTTTACTATTTTAAATTCCATAGAGTCATCTATTTCTTTACCATCTAATGGATTTACTACACTATTATTTACTATTCCTAGTGCTTTTAATTGGCCTAATGTAAATGTTACATAGTCAGTATCATTTACTGGTAACACTTCTTTATGATCAGTTGCATAGTCTTTTAAACCCGTTATAATCAGTCCCATTTGTGTATCATATGCTTTTTGTTTTGATTTATTAATATATGTAGTAATTAGTGGAAATGCTATCATAAGGATAACACTAAGTACTACAAGTACTCCTAATAATTCTACTAAAGTAAAACCTTTTTTATTCATACAATTCCCTACCCTCATAATAAAAGTATAACAAATTGTTATACTTTTTTCAATATTAAACTATATCTTTTAAATTATCTATTTTTTTACTTATTTGTTTTTCATAATAATTATATGTTTCTATAATAATGATTGAAAGTGGAAGTGAAATAATTATTCCAAGTACTCCCATAAGTGCTCCACCTGCTACTACTGCAAGTATTGTTATAATTGGATGTATTTTATTTGTTTTACCATATACAAGTGGATTTATTACATAACTATCAAGTGCTGATGTTATTAAGAACACTATAATTGTTTTAATAAGCATTATAGGTGATACTACTGCTGCTGTTATAATAGCGATTATATTTACAGAAAGTCCACCAAAATATGGTATAAGTCCTGCTATAGCGGCTAGGAAACCTATTAAAATAGCGTTTGGATGACCTATTATTAAATATAGTATTGTATATTCAATATAAGTTATAAGTAATATTTTAAAGAAGCCTATTAAATAATTTTTCATAGAGTCATCTAATTTTTTTACATAATTATATCTTCCATTTGCTTTTAATTTCTTCTTTAATTTTAATCTTATACTATCCATATCTATTAAGAAATATATAGTAGATGCTACTATAATAAAGAAATTAGTTATATATGTAAATGATAATCCTATAAAATTAATTGCTCCATCAGATACATATTTTGTTGCATTAGCTACTATATCTGTAGTAACTTTTTTTAATGTTTCATTAAATGTACCAAAGTCTATATCAAATTTATTTGATATATTTATAAAGAAATTTATAATATTTGTAAATAAGCTTGATAATTGTGAAACTATAAGTGGCACTACATTAAATAGTACTACTAAAAGTATTACTATTACTGTAAGAAATACTATAATTATTGACAATGCCTTTGGTACTTTCTTATCCATTAAATATCTATAATATGGATATAATGCATACGCTATTGCAAATGAAATAATAAATGGAAATATTATTTCAAATGTTTTTGATATTATACCAGTCCATACATTACCTGTTAAATAGAGTAATGCAATTATAACTAATATAAGTGCAATATTTACTAATTTATAATTTATACCCTTCATATTATCTCTCCATTATTATTGTTACTGGTCCATCATTTGTTATTGATGCTTTCATATCTGCTCCAAATATACCAGTAGAAACACTTACATAATTTCTTAATTTTTCATTAAATATATCATATAGTTTTGTTGCTTCTTCACCTCTTAAAGCATCTATATAACTAGGACGTCTACCTTTTAAGGTATCAGCGTATAAAGTAAATTGTGATATTGATAAGATACTACCACCAGTATCTAATAATGATTTATTCATAACACCATTTTCATCATCAAATATACGTAAATTTACAATTTTATTTACCATATAATCTATTTTTTCAATATCATCACCACTAGTAAATCCTACTAATATAACAATTCCTTTATCTATAGAACCTACTACTTTATTATCTACTTCTACTTTAGAATTTAAACTTCTTTGTAATACTACTTTCATTATTTTATTATCCTTTCAACATCAGTTACTTCTTTTATTAGTCTAACATCATCCATAAATTTTTTAAGTGCGTCTATATTTGGCACTGATACTGTTAAATCAAATAAGAATTCATCTGTACTTGATAAAGTGTTAATACTTACTACAGTAACATCTGTATTAGATGTTTTGGATATTACATCTAATAAAACACTTTTATTAGATTCTGCATGTATTAATACATTAGTTGGATATTTCTTTTCTACTATACTATTCCATCTTACATCAATTAATCTTTCTTCTAAATTAATTATATTAGGACATATTGCTTGATGAATAGTAATACCATAACCTTTAGTAATATAACCTACTATATCATCACCAGGTACCGGTTTGCAACAAGATGCTATATTAATTTTTACTTCGTCAATTCCACTAACTATTATATCTGTTTTTACTTGTGGTAAATCTACTTCATTATTACTTGTTTTATCTATAATAATATCTTCTTTTGTTTTATTTTCATTATAAATAATATTAACTATTTCTTTTGCACTTAATTTATTACTACCTATATTCTTATACATTTCTTCTAGGTTATTCATTTTAATATCACTTAAGATAATACTAATATTATCATCAGTTAAAAATTCACTAAATGCAATTTTTCTTTTTCTTAATTCTTCTTTTAGTGCTTCTTCACCTTTTTTTAAGTATTCTTCTTTATCCATTTTATTAAAGAATGATTTAATTTTATTTTTAGCTTGTGTTGTTTTAGCCATGTTAATCCATTCTTTATTAGGACCAGTAGAATTTTTATTAGTATTTATTTTTATTATATCATTATCTTTTAATTCATAATCAAATGGTACTATAGAGTTATTTACTATTGCTCCTACCATTTTATCCCCTACATCACTATGTACTCTATATGCAAAATCTATAGGAGTACTACCCATAGGTAATTCTATAACATCTCCTTTTGGAGTAAATACATATATTGTATCTTTAAATACATCTTCAGTTACTTGTCTTACAAATTCTTCATCACTATTTTCTTCTTTCTTAAGTTCCATAATTGTTCTAAAGAATTGTAGTTTTTGTTCCATTGCATTTTGCATTTGCTTTTTAGCATCAGAGTGTTCTTTATATGACCAGTGAGATGCAATACCAAGTTCTGCTACTTTATCCATTTCATATGTTCTTATTTGGATTTCAAATAAGTATCCATCTATACCAAAAACAGTAGTATGTAATGATTGATACATATTTGTTTTTGGCATAGCGATATAATCTTTAAATCTTTTTGGAATAGGTCTATATTTTGAATGAATAATACCTAATGCTTGATAACAATCTTGTTCAGTATCTACAAATACTCTAAGTGCTAATAAATCATATATATCACTAAATTTTTTACCTTTATCAAGTTTATTATAAATGCTATATATACTTTTAGCTCTACCTTTTATTTCATGCTTTATACCATGATCAATAAGTAATTTAGATACTTTTTCTTGCATTTCTTTTACAATATTATCTCTTTCAGCTTTTGATTTATTTAATTGTTCACTGATACTAAAATATACATCTGGTTTATAATATCTTAAACTTAAATCTTCTAATTCTGATTTTATACTATTGATACCAAGACGATGGGCAATTGGAACTAATATATCAAGTGTTTCTTTAGCATTTGCTTTTTGTCTTTTTTCACTAAGTGCCCATAATGTTCTCATATTATGTAGTCTATCTGCAAGTTTAAGAATAATAACTCTAACATCTTCACTTAACCCTACTAATATTTTTCTATGATTTGCTATAGTAGCTTCATTATCACCATTATAATTTAGTTTATTTATTTTAGTTACTCCATTAACTAATTTAGTTACTTCAGAGCCAAAATTTTCTTCTAATTCACTTGATGTAACACCACAATCTTCTATAGTATCATGTAGTAATGCTGCACAAATAGTTGGAGCATCTGCATAAATACCAGTTAATATGGCAGCTACATTAAGTGGATGAATAATATAGTCTTCACCTGATTTTCTCTTTTGTCCAAAGTGATGTTCACTTGCAAATTCATAAGCAGCTTTTATTTCACTTTTTTCTTTATCACTAAAATAACTTAGTTTAGGTTCTAATTTTTCAAATGTGTCTATATTTTCGTGCATATGCTCACCTTCCTTAAGAATTTATACCTTTTATTTTTAATTCTTCTTTTTCATCATCTAACCAATGTTTCTTTGGTTCTTTTTTTGTATTATTTTTAGTAAGTTCATACCATATTTGACATGCTAAGAATATTGAAGATAATACTCCGGCTATCATACCTACTAATAATGCTATATTAAAGTTTATGATTTCACTTGATCCAAATATGATAAGTGCTACTACTGGACATAATGTAGTAAATGTTGTAACTATACTTCTCCCTAGTACATTTCTAAGTGCTGTATTTACTACATCAGCGCAATCTTTTTTATTCTTTAATTTATTATTATATTTTGTTTTAATTATTTCTCTCATTCTATCAAATGTAACTATAGTATCATTTATAGAATATCCAATTATTGATAATAATGCAGCTATAAATATTGCATCTACTTCTAACTTAAATAAGCTAAAGAAAGCTATCATAATAAATACATCATGCATTATAGCTACAATACCACCTATTGCATAGTTAAATGTAAATCTAATTGCTACATATATTATTATTGCTATAAATGCAAATATAATAGATTTAACTGCATTTTTAACAAGTTCTTTACTAACAACATTTGATACTACACCAATATCTGGTTTAGTATTATATTTTTCTTCCATTACACTATTTATTTTAGCGATTTCACTTTCATCTAAACTATTTGATAATTTGTAATATATATTAGTATCACTTACTTTTTCACTTTCATATATTTCATAACCCATATCTTTAATAGTGTTAGTTACATCATCATAATTAATTTTTTCTTCTGTATTAAATGTTATAGATGTACCGCCTTTAAAATCAATACCTAGTTTTAATTTATTAGTACATAATGAATACACACCTACCATAACTACTAATAAAACTATTACATATGCATATATTCTAGATGCTACAAAATCTAATTTTTCAAAAGGTTTTTTATCATTTTTATAACCTATAAATAAGTTTAATTTATCATTAAAGTACTTAGTATTTACAAACATACTAATAATTACTCTAGTTAAATATACCATTACAAGCATTGTTACAACTATAGAAATTATAAGCATAGTAGCGAATCCTTTAACACTACTTTCACCTAGTATAAATAATATAATTGCTACTATAAGTGTTGTAATATTAGCATCAAATATTGACGTAAATGATTCTTTATTACCATCACTATTAGCTCTTACTAGATTTTTACCTTTTCTAAGTTCATCTTTAATTCTTGATAAACTAATTACTGGAGCATCTATTGCCATACCTATACCTATTACTAAAGCTGCTATACCAGGAAGAGTAAGCACTCCACCTAATAAAACAAATGATGCAACAGTTAAATATGTATATATTAGTATACCTACGCTAGCTAAGAAACCAGCAAGTCTATATATTAGAGTCATTACTACTACAATTAGTATAAGACCTATTACAGCTGCTTTATATGTTTCAGAAAGTGTTTCATCACCATATGATGCAGGAACTGTCTTAGATGATATTTCTGATAATTTAGTAGATAAACTACCAGAGTTTATAAGTTCTGCTAATGTACTAGCTTGATCAACTGTAAAATTACCTTGTATAACTACATCTGATGCAAATCCTTGATTTACAGTAGCTGCAGAAATACAAGTACCATGATCATTATTTATTGTTGTTTCATTACATTTAGTTGGATCTAATTTTAATTCTTTGCTAGTTTCATCATAAGTTAAGAAACTATCTTTATCTTTATCATAGTCTAACCAAATAACAATATAATTACTATTATTATCATATTCACTTACTTTTTTAGTTACTTCATAAAATTTATCTGTATCTTTTACTTTTAAACTAACAACTGGTTTACCATCTGATGTATCTACTGATGCTGATGATAAAACATCTGATGTCATAAGTTCATTATCATAAACATCTCTAAATGTTAGTACTGCTTGTTTACCAAGTAATGTTCTTGCTTCATTTTCATCAGTTACACCTGCAAGTTGAACTCTAATACGGTCTTTACCTTCAACTATAATAACTGGTTCATTAACTCCTAATGAATCAATTCTTTTAAGAATAGTTTTATAGGTATTAGTTACCATATCTTCTGTTACTTCACTACCATCTAAACTATCAACTTTATATAAAATTTCAAAACCACCTTGTAAATCTAATCCATACTTAACTTTCTTTATTAATAATGGAAAAGTTAAAATTGCTACTAATAAAATACATGATATTATTAGTATACTTTTAAATAAACTACTATTTTTCTTCATCCAAATCACCCTCAAAATATCTAATTCTACTTCTACTATATAGTTTTTCAGTTAAATAATCATTAACTAATTCATTATCAGCGTTCATTATATCACTTACCATTTGATATAATTCTAAATCAACTGACTTTTTCCATTTTGTTTCTTTTAAGTAATTCCATATATCTTCTTCTTTGATATAAGGATAACCTAATCTTTTCATTTCTTCTTTTTTTGAAATTAAAGCTGGTTTTAGTCTTTCATATAATTCAGTTAAAGATGAGATACTAACATCCATAATCATTCCTCCATTTTTGATACATATATATTATATATTAAAAATGTATTTTTTTAAAGTTTTATTTTAATTTTCTTACCTTTTTGCTATAATAATTATGGAAGTGATAATATGGCTTTAATAAAATGTAAGTATTGCGGTAAAGAAATAAGTGATAAATCTAAAGTATGTATTCACTGTAATACTAAATTAAAGGAAACTAATATTTTTCAATATAATAATTTAGTTTCAAGATATATACCTAATATAATATTTACAATTATATTTATAGTACTTTTAACTAGCATAAATTCATTTAGTTATAGATCTTATTTATATTCATTTACTGAATTATTAGAATATAAATTACTTGATTATGAAATATATAATATATTTAATAGTTTAATGTATATATATTTAGTAATTAATATATTTTTATATGGTTTTAATAAGACTACTAATATTATTAGCAAAATAATGTATACAATAATACCTGTTTTAGAAATATTATTTCTATTAGTCATTAAATTTGCTACTACATATCACGCTAAAACTATGTTTTATATTATAATTATTTATACTACTATATGGATTATTTATTTATATACTTTTAATAAGCAAAAAGATATGCCTAAGAAAAAATTAAGTGATTTAGAAGAAGCTAAAAATCTACTAGATAAAAATGTAATTACTTTAGATGAATTTAATAAAATTAAAGATAAAATTTTAGGAAAATATTTAAATTAAAAAATAAGAGATTACCTCTTATTTTTTTCTATATTAATGATGTTTGCAATAAATTCATTTTTAGCTTTTGTATAGCTTTTTCTATCATCTTTGTATTTATTACTTAATTCCACCTTTAAATCTTCATATGCTTTTACTACTTCAGGATGAGCTAATAGATGTTTTTTAAATAGTATAAAGTTTAACCATTTTTCACTATTTTCTTCTACTATATGAATATAGTGTGTTCTATTATCTTCATCTCCTTTTCTAACTAAGTATTCACCTTTTTCACCATTATCATATCTAAAACTATATCCAGCTGCTTCTAAACTTTTGGCGTACTTTTCTACTTCTTTTAAATCTTTTACTGATATAGCAATATCTATTATTGGTTTAGATTTTAAATTAGGAATACTAGTTGATCCTACATGTTCTATATCAATTAAAATATCTTTTAATATTTCTTTTAATTTAATGGCTTCTTCTTCATACATTTCTTTCCATTTACTTGTATAATTTTCTAATTCTACTTTATCCTTGTTTAATCCCATAATTCTCCTTTACATATACTTTATTTTTACTTTTACTAATAATATCATACCAAACTTTTGGATCTTCTAAAAGTCCTAAAGTATGACTTTCATCATGAAAATCACTTCCATATGTTTTTAAAAGTCCTAAAGTATCAGCTACTTCTTCATAATCACTTCTATTTGGTGTTATACCATTTACAACTTCAATACCACTAAGCCCTGATTTCATAAGATTAAATACTTTATAATATAATTCTTCTTTACTAAGTTTTAATGATGCTGGATGTGCTAAGACAGGAAGCCCTCCAGCACTAATTATAAGTGATATTGCATCACTAGGTGTTATTTTACTAATTGGTATATAATACTTAGCTTTTCTACCTATTATATTATCATAAGCTTCTTTTACATTGGATGCATATCCTTTTTTTATTAGTACTTTTACTATTTCTCTTTTGTCAAGTAGTGAAGCGCCTTCACGTCTTATATTATCTTTTACTTCTTCTACGCTTATATCAAAGCCATTACGTTTTAATAATTCGATTAATTCTAAACATATAAAATAATTTCTTCTTTTATAATTTAATAATTCTGTTTCTAGTAATTCTATATCACTAATATTATATCCTAATATATGTAGTTTCTTTTCACTAGTACTAATTTCTATTCCAGGAATAGCACTTATATCATACTTGCTTGCAAGTGTACTTATATCCTTTGTTTTTATAATAGTATCATGGTCTGTTATAACTAATTTTTTTATTCCTTTTTCATGTGCTAGTGCTAAAACTTCTTCTAATTTATATTTGCCATCTGAAAACCTAGTATGTACATGCATATCAATTAATTCTTTTTGCATATTTTTTCTAATTCTTCCTTAGATATTTTATATTTTTCTATATCTAAATACATATTAGGTTTATGGCTATCTGATCCTATTGTTATAAATAAATCATTATCTTTTACTATTTTTCTTATTCTAGTTACATCTTCATTTTTATTAGTAGTATTAGATTCTATACCACTAAATAATTTTATTTTACTTTCTACATAATCCATTTTATCTTTATTGGGGTGTGCAAATACTAAAGGATATTTATTATTTAACTCATCCATAGTAATTTGCCCATAATGATTAACTGATAGGCTACCTATTTTACTATAATTAGGGTACATATCATCATCTACCCCTCTTAAAGCTACTACTGATGATAATAATCTAGGATTATATAAATCATTATTATCTTTATATTTTTCTTTTAAATAATTAAATCTATCTTTGATAGTTTTATTTCTATCTACATAATCATCCATTAAATAGTAATATTCACATTTATCTAGTACATCTTTAGCACTTACATTATATTCATTTAATTTATGCATTAAATATTCAAATAAAGATGCATAATCGGGTAATTCATTTATGCTATTTATATATTCTAAATAACTTATTTTAATATTATATTTATTTACATAATACATAAATCCTTTATTATATTTTAATCTTTTAAATTGTTCTTTAGTTCTTTTATAAGAAGCTTCTTTATTAGTTTTTACATTCTTTACTACATCTTTATCTTTAGGATTTACAAAATATTCAAGTATATGACATTGACTAAAATATACTTTATCAGATATGGTAAATTCAATTCCCGGTATTATAAGGGGTTTATCTATTTTATGTTCTTTTAAATAATTATATAATTCATCATAAAAGTCTAATGAATCATGATCAGTAACTGATATTATATCTAGATTTTTAGTACATTCTAATATTTCTTCTAAACTATAATTTGAATCACTTGAATTATTAGAGTGCATATGTAAATCTATATAAAATATATCTTTTTCTTTTAATAAATCATTTAATTTAACTCGTAAATCACTTAAATACTTTTCCCAAAATTTATAATTATTCATATATAATTTCCTCTAAAGCCATATTAGCGTATATTTTATCAGTTACACTACCACATATATTACTTTTATCCATATAGCCATACACTTCTACCTTTCTATTTCTTTTAAACATTAAATCTCTTATCACTGATTTATATCCATGAAATAAATATATTATTTTTACATCATCAAAATATTTATTAAATTCTTTAGTACTAAGAGATTCTTTAAATCTACCATTACCATCAAGTAATTTTATATTTGTTACATAAACTAATTTTATTTTTTTATTTGATTTTTCTATTATTTTATATGCTTCATTAAGTAAGTAATCTCCACTAACAGCGATTATTAAATCAGGATTTTTTACATCTTTTAATATTTCTATCTTTGTATTAGCTTCCTCTAAAGATTGATATTGCTTACTTAATCCTTTTGATACAGTTATGATATTTATGTGATCCTTTAGTTTTAATACTTCACTCGCACATTTAAGCAAATTATTACTATCTTTAGGATATAAAACATTTATAAAATCAAATTCTTTACTAATTAGTGTATGAATAAATTCAGGATTTTGATGTGAATAGTTGTTTTCATAACATGTACTTGTTAATATATAAGTTAAACTATCTTTTTTTATTCTGTTATATTTTTTAGATTCATATAAATATTTCATATATTGACTTACCATACTACTTATAATAGGTGCAAAAGCTTCATAAGTAATATATATTCCATGATTATCATTTTGAATATATCCTTCATATAATCCCTCTAAGACATTTTCACTTAATATTTCAATTACTTTACTCATACCATCTAACTTATTTGATACTATTTCATCAGGTGAAAATACATAGAAATTATTATCACTCATTATTTTATTTAAATAATATTTTAAAATACTTATATTACTTTTAATACTTTTTATACTTTCATATTTATTTATATTAGGAAGTATTAACTCTTTTCTTGAATGCATTGTCTCTAACGGATCAAAAGTTATAATTTCACTTACATTATAGCTTTTAAGCCAACGAGTAAGTATATTTAATTTAGTTTTAGCATTTACATTACTAAGAGGATTTTTATGTGATTTTAATCCCTTTATAGGGCATGTATAGCCTTTAATACTTTTGTATATAATAAATGGATTTTTATATTTATCTATTTTATTTAAAACCTTATACATTTCCTTATCATTAGTAACAATAAATGTTTTATATCCAAATGAGTTAAAATGAGTGATTAGTTCAGAATTACTCATCATACTATAAATTGATTCTGATCCCATTTTATATCCGTTTAAATTAAGAATAGGTAGTACATTATTATTAGGAAGTAATTTAACTAATTTTAAACTTGCGGAAAGTGTTGCCGTTTCTGCTTCTCCATCCCCTATTATACATGGTATCAAGTAATTACTATCTAATGACATACCATAAGCAAAAGATAATGAATAACCAAGTTCTCCTCCAGAATAATAAGTATCATAATATCCCGGATTTATTTCTGTTCTTATTTTTGTTCCAAAGTCATTTACAAGATTTTTAAGTCCGGATAAGTCTCTTTTGTATTTTGTTTTTCCTGTTATAAATAAATTGGCCATTAAACTAGCTCCTGCATGACCAGTACCAATTACTATTTTCATTTTTTTATTTTTTCTTTTAGCGTAGTAAAGTAAGTGTGCATATATAAAATTAATAGCTGGTGCACATCCAAAATGACCACAATCTTTTTTTAAATCTGATTCTTTTAATTTTCTTTCTAAAAATAAATTATCTTTTAAATACATCTCCAAAACTGTTACATAATTTGCAAAATTATAATGTTTTCTTATTTCATCAATTTCTTTCATATTCTTATACTATCATATTCTTTTTTATCATATGTCGTATAAAATAAGCTTCTATAATTTTCCCACGAATTTGGTTTATAATTAGTAGTTCTAAATATATCTTCTAAAGATGCTCTTACTTTTAAGTAGAAACTTATATCCTTAGCTTCACTTACACGATAATTTTCATGAGATTCTTCATAATTTTGAAATATTTGTACAATTGGAAATTTATTTACACATTTACTTATTTTTTTCATATTAGAATTAAAATCTTCTAAACTTTCTAATCCAGCTATATAAAGTATTGTAGTTTCAATACCTAACTTATTTGCCCTATTAAGCAGGTCACATGTTTTTTCTATATCTAAACTAGCTTTTTCACTTCTCATTATTTTATTTCTATTTGTAAATGTTTCCGTTGTTATAAAAAGTGAAAATGGTAATAATTCTTTCTTTATCTCTAAAAGAGCTTTATCACTTCTTATTTGTGATCCTATATATTTTAATCTTTTATCAAAACCAAATTTTTTAAGTTCCATTCTTAAAAGTTTTAAATGTTCTATTAATTTATCTTCATTAGTAAAACATCCTGTACATACTGTAATACCTTCTACATTTCTTAAATCCTTCATATTATTACTTTTAAGTAAATTAGTTATATAATTATCAATTATTTCTTTATCAGTTAAATGATACTGATCATTTGCGTCTAAATTATATGTCCCACAAAATTTGCAACCAGAACACATACTTCTTGCATTAGAATTAAAAGTCATTTCTTTTTTATTTTTTCTAAAGTATGTTGTATCACAAGTATCTTTTTCTAACTTAGTAATATCACCTAATTTAACACTTCCTATATACATTTTATTATCTATGATTTTAAATGGTGATGGGTATGTATTTACTGGAATCGCTAAATAATATTCTTCTTTTGCAATATCTAACTTTATTTTAAGTCTAATTCTTTTTTCAGTAGTATCCATTTCTACTCCATACCTATTTATAGAAATAAATATTACATCAACAAGTGGCACGTCATAATCATGACTAAGTTTTATTAAATCATCGTATTTCATATTTCCTCCTATTTAAGTTCATTTTATTATTAGGTATATCTAAAGTCAAGAAACACTTTTTTATAACAATATAAGTAATTTTTATAACAATTTTTAGTTATATATCTATAAATAAAATTTATAATAGTTTTATTATTTATTTAATATAATTTATTATGAAAAATAAATTTATCAAATCCACCATTATACTTATAATAGGTGGTATTATAACTAAACTTCTTGGTATGATAATTAGAATAACTCTTACTAGATTACTAAAAGATGGTATATTTATATACAGTTTAATAATGCCTACTTTTAGTTTATTTATAGCGATTGCCCAAGCTGGTATGCCAAGCACTATATCTAAATTAGTTGCCGAAGAAAAAAGGAATAATAAAAATTTAGTATTTTCTATTATTCCTATTTCACTACTTATTAATTCCGTTATTATGATTATAATTATTATATCTAGTAAATATATAGCTACTTATTTATTACATAATACATATACCTATTACCCTATCATGTGTATAAGTTTTGTATTACCATTTATCAGTATATCAAGTATTTTAAGAGGTTATTTTTTTGGAAAACAAATGATGTTTCCTCATATATTATCTAATGCTGTTGAAGATATTATAAGACTTATTACTCTTATAATTGGAATACCTATATTTTTAAAATATTCTATAATTCATGCGGTATCTTTTGTAGTACTTTCCAATATAATAAGTGAAATAACATCGATACTCGTATTATTTATTTTTACACCTAAAACTTTTAAATTGAAAAAAGAAGATTTTAAAATAAATAAAGAATACATAAAAGATACATTTTCTATTGCAGTACCTACTACTGCTTCTAGAATAATCGGTAATATAGGTTACTTTCTAGAACCTATTATCCTTACTTATATGTTACTTAATAGTGGATATGATAATACTTATATAGTTAGAGAATATGGAATTATAAACTCATATGTACTACCAATGTTATTATTACCATCATTTTTTACTAACGCGATATCATCTGCACTTATTCCTGTAATTAGCACATACTATGTTAATAAAAAAATACTTTTAGTAAAGAAAAGAATTAAAGAAGCTATCATATTTTCTCTTATTGTATCATTACCAGTAATATTGTTTTTATTTTTATTTCCAAGTATACCACTTAAAGTAATATATAGAACTAATTTAGGAATAGATTATTTAAAGGTATTATCTTTAATATTTATATTTTCATATGTACAAGCACCTATTATTAGTGCTATACAAGCTATGGGATATGCTAAAAAAAGTTTAAATGGCACTATTATTGGTGTTTTATCTAGAAATATATTTTTAATTATATTTGCCTATTTTAATAATGGTATTTATAGCTTAATATATGCATTATCACTAAGTATCATTATAACTACTATATATGACATAAAAGTGCTTAAAAACATAATAAAAAAAGGATCATAGATCCTTATTTTATTGGAATAACAGCGAATTTCATATCAGCTTTTTCTGTTAATAATACTGATTTATTTTCACCATTTAACATATATAATTTATATGAATAATCATTTGTAGTAGTATTATCAGGTTTAGTAACTACTTTAACATCTTCTGTTACATAGAATACTTCACTAGTTGGTTGGAATGCATAATATACTTCACTTACAAATTTTTCTTCCTTATCATAACTATATAACATATATGATTTCTTTGTTGAATCATATTTAATATAATATGAATAATCATCTGTACCATTAAATATTTGATATACATTTTCTCCAACAGTCTTTAATTTAGAACCACTCCAAATTAATAATTTACCAAAGCCATTACTATCACATTCTTCTATAAACATAGTTCCTCTTTTTGTAGAAGTAACTTGGCATAAATTATCAGCTTTTAAAGTTGCTTTAGTCTTTAATTTACCATTTTTGATTTGGGCATAATTAGCTTCTTTATCATCAGATGTTCTATATAATAAATAGTTATTTCTAGTATCTAAATATATAGCTTTTAAATCAGTATATTTAATCTTAGTATCTATAGAATTATTTTTTCTATTTGTTAAGTTAAGTGATAAATCATAACTTAAATCAGAAACTGATACTTTACTAAAATCAGTTATAGATGATTTAAAGTTTAGTTTATAATCTGAATCAAATAATTTATCAGTATTACTTACATATAATAAACCATTTGTAACAAGTTCTTCTTTACCATCTACTATTCTATATGTATCTGATGCCCAGAACATTACATCTGGTGTAAATGATACTTTTTCACCATTGTCATATTTAAATTTAGATGTAAAAATTTTATTTTCTTCTAAGAATGTAGAAGCTTCTGCTTTTTCCATATATCCAACATGAGACGATATAAATTTACCATTTTCAGTTACAACTAATGTAGGAGTACCAAACTCACTTGATTTTATATTTGCAAAATCAAGTAATTTGTTTAATTCTGCTTCTTCTAAGAATAATGTATTTATGTATACATAAGTAAATTTTTTATCTTTATTAATATCAGTAAATACTTCTTCTAATAAAGAACAATATCCACAAGTTGGTTTACCAATAAATAATAATACTCTTTCTTTAGTATTAATTATCTTTTTAATATCTTCAAAAGTAATTTTACTTTCTTCATATTTTTTAGTAAGTTCTTTAAATTGTTCTTCATATTTAGCATCATATTTATAATAGATAAAATCCTTATCTATTTCACTAAAGTTTGTTACATTAGTAGCGAATAACTCACCATTTTTATGGATTTCATATGTATATCCATTTAAATGAACTGTAAATAGATCATTGCCTAATACAAGTAAATTTTCCTTATAATCTTTTTCAACTACTTTATCTTCTTTAGTACTTACATTATATGCGTGTACATTCTTGCTATTATCTTTATAGTAAAGATTTTTACCATCTTCACCTAATACATAATCAGTAATATTTTTTAAAGTAACTTCATTATTTAGATAAATATTATTATCTTTAGTATAAGCTAAAGTACCATTTTTAACAGTAAAATCAGTTATACCTTCTACAACTCTAGTTGTTTTTCTATCAGTCTTATTTATATCTGCAATTAGAATATAATTTAAATCAAATGAGCTACCAACTACATTATCAATAAAATATATTTTATCATTATCCATTACATAATAATCTTCTTTTGCATATACAAATTTTTCATCTGCTTTAGTTAAGAAAGTACTAGATAATTCGATACTTTTTTCATTATTCTTATCCCATAACATTAATTTGTTTTCAGAAACATAAGCATAATATGAAGTATTAACATCATTATTTTCCTTCTTTACTAATAAGCTATAAGAAATAATAGAAACAATAAGTAATAAACCACAAATAGCAGTTATTATCCAAGTCTTAGTAGGAATAACAGGAGTTATTTCATCTTTAACTTCTTCTTTTTTAGTTTCCTTTTTAATAACTTCAACTTTCTTTTCTTTTTCTTCTTTCTTAGTATCTTCTAATACAGGAGTTTCTTTTGTTTCTAACTTCTTAATATTAGTTTCTTTTTTAGGATTAACATCCTTTTTTACTTCTTCTACTTCTACTTTTTCTACTTTTTTAGTAGCAGGTTTCTTTGCAGTAGTTTTAGAAGGAGCTTTTTTACTAGTTTTCTTTGCACTAGATGAACTACTAGCTTTTTTTGTACTAGATGATGCGCTAGTTTTTTTAGTAGTAGTTTTACTAGTCTTATTTGTACTAGTAGTTTTTTTCTTCTTATTTTCATTTTCCATACATATCACCTATTTAATTATATCACATTTATAAGTAATTCCAATACTTTTTTAATTTTAACATAATTTTTTACAATTCATTTTGAATAAATTAATAATTAAATCATATTTTTAATTAGGAGGAAATATGAACTATATTAAAAATTATTCAAAAGCAGTTTTAGTTTCTATATCTATGATGATTTTCCTATCACTTATTTTAACTTTATTTAATTATATAAATATTATTTCTGTTAAAGTATGCTACGTATTATTAAAAATAGTTATATTTATTTCAATATTTATAGGTAGTTATTTAATGGGTAAAAATACTAAAAATAAAGGCTGGTTAGAAGGTATAAAATTCTCATTACCATTTTTACTACTTTTTATCATAATAAATAAATTTAGTATTTATAAATGTATTTATTATATTGGTTTTGTTATTTGTTCTATAATGGGTAGTATTCTTGGTATTAATACAAAAAAAGGTGATTAGAGTCTAACTAAAATGACATCTTCACCTATTTTTTCTATTTGATTCCATTTTATTTCAATTTCGCTTTGACTAGTAAAATAAGATATTATAAATTTACTTTTTTCTACTATAAGAGAAGACATGGCTCCAACATCATTTATAGTTATATCTATTATATTACCAATTTTAGTACCATCTACTATATTTACAACATCTTTTCTTTGTAAATCAGATAATCTCATAACTTCACCTAATAAAGTATATGCTATCCGATTATTTTTTTTAATGAATCAAGACCACTTTTTTCTAATCTAGATATTTGTGCTTGGCTTATACCTATTTCATTTGATAGTTCAACTTGTGTTTTTCCCATCAAATATCTTTCAGTTATAACATACTTTTCTTTTTCTTTTAATTTATTTAAAGCATCAAATAATGATATTTTATCAGTTATACTATATAAGCTATCTTTTTTATCTTCTAGTTGATCTTCTAGGTAGATAGTATCAGATCCTTCATTATAAATAGGTTCAAAAATACTTAAAGTATCTTTAATAGAATTAAGAGCTAATACAACGGATGCTTCATCAATATTTAATGCTTCAGCAATTTCACTTACTTTAATATCTCTATTATAAATTGATGTTAATTCTTCTTTTTTCTTTAATGCTTGTACTGCTAAATCCTTTATACTTCTTGATATTCTTAAACTATTATTATCTCTTAAATATCTTTTTATCTCACCCATAATCATAGGTACTGAATATGTACTAAATTTAACATCATAACTTAAATCAAAATTATCAATAGCTTTTATAAGTCCAATACAACCTATTTGAAATAAATCATCCATATTATCAGTTCTATTTATAAAACATCTAAGTATTGATAATACTAATTTTAAATTCCCCTCTACTAACTTATCTTTAGCTTTTTTATCTCCCTCTTTCATCTTTTTAAATAAAATGATTTGTTCTTCATTACTTAACACTTTAATATTTGCAGTATCCACGCCACTAATTTCAACTTTGTGACGTGCCATAAAAAAATCTCCTTTCATATCTATTAAGATACAAAGGAGACCTTTTTATTCACCTTTTAAAAATTTTGTTATATGTTTAATTACTTTTTTATCAGTAGTAAATACATTATATGTATTATAACTATATATTTTTAATTTATCAGGATATATTTTTATTTTTTTTACATTATTTAAGTCAATAGATATTTTTCTATTTAAAACAGCCATTGTAATCTTTTTATTTTTAGCTAAATATTTAGAAGCATCATCTTTAGTATACTTTATATTAAAATCGTATATATATAAATGATCATCATTTATTTCATAAATAATCATATACTTAAACTTAGATAATGCACCTAATAAATAGAATATTACAAATATTGCTAATAGTGCAGCAATATAAGTGCCTAAAAATATTAAAGCTTGTAATTCTATATATTTTGTAGTTTCTTTCTTTATAATTAAAAGTATTAAATAAAGTAAAAATGGTAACCAATTAATAATAGATACTATTTTTATAATTCCACTTTTTAAATATGTATTATTATATATTTTTTCTTCTCTTAACCATTTCTTTTGCATTTTTATCACACCCTACTAACTTATAAAAAATAAATAAGAATATAATTCCCAAGAAAAAACCACCTAGAGTATCACTAAAATAATGTACTCCTAAATATATTCTTGTAAACATAATTAACATAACAAGTATACCATAAATAGTCCATAAAACATAACTTTTTTTGTAATATTTATTTAAGAGTACTAAAATACTACCATAAAGTAGAGTCGTTATAAAAGTATGTCCAGAAGGAAAACTATAAGTATTTTCTATCATAAGTCTTAAAATATCTGGTCTATTTCTAGCGATTATAAGTTTAAGCATGAATGAAGTAATATTACCTATAATCATAATTATTAGAAAATATTTTAAATCATCTTTCTTATTATACTTATATAGTAAAATAGATGTAATTATTATTATTATAATACTAAATACTACTGATCCTATATTAGTAATAATTCTAATTATACTAGTTAAATCCTTATTTATTAACATACTTATATATTTATATAAATAAGTATCTATATATAAATCTTTTTTTATTACTACAAATAAAGTTACTAAAATAAAACCAATTAAACTTAAATACAACACTTTTTTCATTCTAATTCCACCAAATATTCATGTATTTCTTCTTCTACGCTATTTAAATCAAAATCTTCTATTCTATCAACACGACATTTTTCAGACTCTATTATAGCTTCTACTTTTTTAGAAGCAAGTTCTACCTCATCATTTATAACTACATAATTATATTTAGTTATCTCATTTAATTCTTTATATATTCTTTGAAACCTTTTATATAAAGAAGATTTTGTTTCTGTATTTCTATCAACTAATCTTCTTTTAAGTTCTGATATTGAAGGAGGCAAAACAAATATAAATATAGCTTCTTCTACTAATTCTTTTATTTTAAGAGCTCCCTCTATCTCTATTACAAGAATAACATCAATTCCTTTTTTTATTAAATTATATACATTTTCTTTTGGTGTACCATAATAGTTATCACCATATATCGCATACTCTAAAAATTCATCATTAGTAATTCTTTTAGTAAATTCTTCTTTGGAAATAAAGTAATAGTCAACACCATCAGTTTCACCCACTCTTTTTTCCCTAGTTGTCATAGATACAGATTCAACTATATTACTATTTCTACTAGTTATATATTTACTTATTGATGTTTTACCACTACCTGATGGTCCTGATAAAACAATTATATTTCCTTCTTTTTTTCTTTTAAACATATTATCACACTTTCATTATATCATAATCTAATATTTAGATAAATACTTTAATCTTTTAATAACTTTTTTTTCAATTCTAGAAATATAGGATTGACTTATACCAAGAAGAGATGCTACATCCTTTTGAGTTAATTCTTCATTATCATATAACCCATATCTTAATACCATTATTTCTTTATCTCTTTTATTTAATTTGGATATTTCTTCATATAATAATTTCTTTTCTACTTCATGAACTAAATCTTTAGTAACTATATCATCATCAGTACCTAAAATATCTTCTAGGTGTAATTCATTACCTTCAGCATCAAAACTTAAACTATCTTCAAAACTTACTTCACCTTTTCTTCTTTTATTTTTTCTTAAATACATAAGTATTTCATTATCTATACATCTTGATGCATAAGTTGCAAGTTTAATATTTTTATCTAATTTATAAGTATTAACTCCTTTTATGAGCCCTATAGTACCTATTGACACTAAATCTTCTAAATCAATGCCTGTCGATTCATATTTTTTAGATAAAAAAACTACTAATCTTAAATTGTGCTCTATTAATTTATTTTTAGCTTCACTACTACCTTCCATACTTTTAAGTACTAATTCTGTTTCCTCTTCTTTAGTAAGTGGTTCTGGTAATTTATCAGCACTTCCAACAAAAAACACATTATTTATAGGGTTAAAAATTCTAATAATAAATTCTTTTATTTTCTTTAACATAGTTCCTCCATTAATTTATAATTTAATATACAATCTATTCCATCAATATTTATTTTTTTATCAATTAAACCTACTAACATTTTATTTTTATAACTTATTCCGTCAATCAAAATATCATCAACACTAATACATTCCAATAAACTTACATTATCAATTGTCATATATGGAACAATTATTTTATTAGTTATATTATCTATTTTATTTTTAGGTATTAATATAATAGGCTTTTTCATATATGGATCTACAAGCTTATTACCAGTATCTATAAAACCAGTTAATTTAATTATTTTATTTTTAAAATATATCTCTACATTATGATATATATTATAATTTATTTTCTCTTTCATTTGTTTAATATATATAAATAAAATAATTGGTGATACTAGAAATAGTATAATAATATTAATACTTAATCCTTTAAATATAAAAATTATCCCCTCCTGTCTATAGGAAAATAAGATATTTAAATAGTATAAAAATCCTCCTAATATAATACTAACCATATATAAATATAAAAAGTTTTTTATTACATACTTTATATTTTGATATCCAAAAGATATATAAGTCATAATAAATCCTAATAATATTTTATATATAAATAATTCTAAATTACTTAATTTTATAAGTAAAAATAAAACACTTAAACTACCTACAAATGCTCCTAATATAATTCTAGTTAAATTCTTTTTCCTTTTTAAGACAATTCCTACTACCATAAGAATTATTAAATCTATAACAAAATTCAAAAAAAGAATTAAATCCATATATATAATCATATTATCACCTACTTAAGTATACAAAAAAAAGACACTATAAAGTGTCGTTTTATGTACTTATTTTAATATATTTTTTGAGATAGTGATAACTGGGCGCACACCGCGGTTGTCTACAATATTCACGCTGATGCCGCCCAAGTGGCCAGTGCAGTTCACGCGCCAAGCGATGTTAGAAATGCCGGAATGTGCAGTGTTTGTCCAGTATCCACCATTACTAGAATCAGCTACATTACATCCGTATGTTGTACAAGAGTTTGTATTATCAAATAACCATGCGTATTTATTTGTTCCTGCTGCTCCTTTGTATTGTGTTTGTGTATTATCATGAAAATAATACCAGTTATTATTCCAATTTGGATATCCTGTTATAGTAGCTATTTCACTTGCTTCTATTAGTCTAGCATTTATATTTTTATTCCAACTAGCGGTATCACTTTTTAGTTGTTTTAATAATGTAATTGGTCCTTTACTATTATTTCCATCAGTTCCATATTCTGCTTCTGTTCCACCTGCTTCAATATAATCTTCTTTTGTTACCCATGCAACTTTTGCTGTTGTATTATGATCTAGTAATAAGTTTACTCTATCATTTCCTTCATCATTAAATGTATACCATTTCATACATCCTGTCTTAGTTCCTGTAGCGCTTACTGCTTCAGAGCTATTACATTTCTTATTTGTTTCTGGATTATAGTATACTACTGTTCCATTTGCGTATGTTGTTTCTTGTGGTATTTCTATAGTGCATTCATTTTCATCTGTTTTAGTGCTTGTAACATTTCCATCAACACTTACTTCTACACAGTAACCTGATATATACATTTTTCCATATGCAGTACCATTAGTATCATAACTAAGTAATCCTTTTTTTGCCTTTTCTCCATCATACTTAAGTGTATCAGTACTTAAATCAATATTAGAATTTGGCTTATTTTCCATTAGATTTTCCATGTAATGGCTTTCTGCAGTTCTTACTATATTTCTTGCACTTGCTTCTGCTGCTGATTTTTTAGAGTCTTCTATAACATTTAATACTGCTGGTGTTGCAATTAGTGCTATTACCGCTAGTATTACTATTACAGCGAGTAACTCTATTAGTGTAAATCCTTTTTTCATATTCCCTCCTCATTTAAGGTATTAAAAAAATCACAAAACTCTAGGAAATTCCTAGTTCTTGTGATTTATATACATGACTAATAGGTGGTTATTAAATATTAACCCCCCCCCACAAATATAAGAAGTATTATATTTTGTATTAGCCATATATTCACTTCCTTACTATATTTATTATATCTTTCGATTTCGGTAATGTCAATGTTTTATATTATTTATTTTTTCTTCAGTTATTTCATTTTTATAATAAGTAAATTATTTCTTTGATATTTTATTTCTACCTTATAGTAATTTAATGTATTAAAAAATCATAAAAACTAAAATGTTTATAGTTTTTATGATTAAAATGTATTATTAATTACTATTACTTGAAAAAGTATAATTAATTTATATTTTTTCATATATTATCTTACATTATATATAAATATATGGCAAAGAAAAATGATATTGATGCTAGTAAGACAAATACATGAAATAGTGAATGCATATATTTCTTTTTCTTTCCAATTCCATACATTATAGCACCTATAGTATATAAAATACCACCTAGAAGTGTTAAATATAAACATTTACTATTTACACTTTTAATTAGTGTTGGAAGTGTAAATATAATCATCCAACCCATTACTAGGTATAATACCATAGATACTTTTTTAAATTTGTTTAAATTTACTGCATTTAAAGTAACTCCTATTACCATACAAGCTAAATTAACTGAGAATATTACCCAACCTATAGTCTTAGGCAATGCTACTAAGGCGTATGGGGTATATGTACCAAATATAAGTAAATAAATCGCACAATGATCTATTATTCTAAATACTCTTTTACCATTATTAACTTTTAATGAATGATAAAGACAAGAACATAAATAAAGTATTATAGAAAAACTACCATATATTGATGCACTTACAACAGCGTAAGCGTTATGATCCTTTGCTCCTTTTACTATGCATAATACAAGTGCTGCAATGGATAATCCAGCTCCTATACCATGTGTAATAGCATTTATTAATTCTTCACTTAGTGAATACTTAGGAATTTCTATTTTTTTTAGTGCCATTATCTTCAAGCTTTCTAAATGCTACTTTACCAACAGCTGTCATAGGTAGTTCATCTCTAAATTCATATTCAGTTGGTACAGCGTATCCAGCTAAGTTATTTTTACAATATATTTTTATTTTAGTTCTTACATCAGAAGTATTTTCCACATTATCTTTAAGTACTATTACCGCTTTTGGAGTTTGTCCTTTTGTTTTATGAGGAATACCTATTACAGTAGAAGTTTTAACATATTCACATTTATTTATAATTTCTTCAAGTTCAATTGGATATACATTATATCCATTTGTTATAATCATTCTCTTAAGTCTAGATGTATAAAATACTCTACCAGTTTCATCTATATAACCTAAATCACCTGTATGAAGCCATATTTTACCATCAGAATGTCTTACTAATGTATTATTTGTTTCATCTTCTTCATTTATATATCCCATCATAACAGTTGGTCCTGAAATACATAGTTCACCTACTTCACCAGATGGTTTTTCTACATCGCTACCTACTTCAAAACTTCTTATTTCCATATCAGGGTTAGGAATTCCAATTGTACCATTCTTTGCATCTTCTTCGTCCATAATAGCGGTTGCACATGCAAATCCTGTAGCTTCTGATAATCCATAACCAACCTTTACAACTGCTGAACTACCATGTTCGTGCAAGAACTCTTCAAAATTATTTTTTACTTCTTCTGATAAATAGTCTCCACCAACTACTACTACTCCAATATTTTTTAGAGCATTTTTACCAGGATCGGCATCATTTAATGATAATTTTAATAATGATGGTACTGCTGGATATACAATAGGTTTGTATTTTTTTAATTCTTTATTTATTTTTTTAGTATTTATTTTAGGTACAATTATACATGTCATCCCTGCTACTAAACAAGTATGGCAACATAAAGCTAGGCCAAATACATGAAATATTGGAAGTGCAGAAAGTACACTACTACCAGGTCTTATATATTCTTTACATACACTTCTTGTTTGAAGAGCCATAGCATTAAAGTTAAGATTAGATATAATAATACCTTTTGGCTTGCCTGTAGTTCCTCCACTATATATAATAGCGGCTGGATCAGTAGCATTTCTTTTTACTTTTACAATTTCTTTTTTATTCTTTAAAAAATCACTATAAGATAACATATTATCTTCTAATTTCAAATTAACATTAGATTTAATATTATATAGTGTTTTTAAAATAGGATTTAAACTAACACTACTTGGTACCATTATAAAATTTTTAACATTTATATCTCTAGCTTTTGGCATAGATACATCAGAACAAAATAATGTATCACTATCTCCTTCTTTTAAAGCTCTTTTAATATCTTCAGTAGAAGATAATGGGTGTACTATATTAGCAATAGCACCTATTTTATTTATAGCATAAATAAGAGCAAAACTTTCTGGAGTATTAGGTAAACATAATGTTACACATTCATTTTCTACTATATCTAAACTCATAAGTGATGATGCTATATCATCAATCATTTTCATGAATTCACGAAATGTATATTCAGTATCAAAATATCTTATTGCAATATAATTTGGATAATTTGATGCTGTTTCTTTTAATTTATCATATATACTACCTTCAAAGTAGTTTAAATGCCTTGGCATATCTTTATAATATTGTTGCCAAGGATATTCATAATTTTCTTTCTTTATAAATTTTACTATTTTATCAATATATTCATTAACTATTCCCATAGGTCTTTCCTTTCAATTTATTATATGTTACAATTGTAACATATAATTCAATTATTATATAGTCATATTTATTATATGTTACAAAAAGAGGTGTTTTGTTTGAAACGTTCAGATGTTATATTTAATAAAAATTGTATGGCAGTAGCTTTCTTAGAATTGCTAAATGAAAAAGATTTTAAATTAATAACGATTAGTGAAATAGCTAAAAAAGCTGGAGTATCTAGAATGGTTTATTATAGAAATTATACTTGTAAAGAAGATATATTAGCGGATCATCTAACTTATTTGATTGAAGAATACAAGAAATCAAGAGTTACTGAAGATTATAAAAAGTATGATAGAATTTTAAACGCCATGAATTTCTTTAAAAATGCTAAGGATTTTATTATAATAATAGAAAAATCTAATTTATCTATGATTATACAAGATAAGATAAATGAATATATGAAATCATTTTATCCTGAAATTAATTTCTATAGCATTGATAAATATAAGTTATATATATTTAGTGGTGCTATTTATAATGTGGCTAGAACATGGATTTTATCAGGACTCAAAGAAAGTCCTGAAGAAATTGCTAATATATTTGTTAGAACAATTTATGATAAAACAGTTCTTGATAAATAAAAAACTTGGATTTCCAAGTTTTTTTTAGAAATTCCTTTTTCTTAAAAAGTCAGGAACATCATTATCATCATCATTATCTTCTAATCCTAACATATTATCATTTACATAAGAATGGTATAATGGTTCACTTTTATCTTCGAAACCTGTAGCAATTACTGTAACAATAATTTCGTCCTTTAAGTTTTCATTGATTACTGCACCAAATATAGTATTTATATCTGTATTAGCAGATTGTCTTACTACTTCGGCAGCTTCTTCTACTTCAAATAATGTTAAGTTAGTACCGCCAGTTACATTTATAATAGCATCAGTAGCTCCATCTATACTAGTTTCAAGAAGTGGACTAGATACAGCTTGTTTAGCAGCTTCAGTTGCTCTTCCTTCTCCAACACCAATACCAATACCAATTAAAGCATTACCTCTATTTTCCATAACAGCTTTAACATCGGCAAAGTCTAGGTTAATTAATCCTGCTACAGCAATTAAGTCTGAAATAGATTGTACACCTCTTCTAAGTACATTATCTACTTCTTTAAATGATTCAACAAGTGGTGTTGTCTTATCAATAATTTCTCTTAAACGATCATTTGGAATAACGATTAAAGTATCTACATGAGCTTTTAATTCATCAAGACCTTGAATAGCTTGATTCATTCTCTTTTTACCTTCAAAACTAAATGGTTTAGTTACAATACCAACTGTAAGCGCTCCCATATCTTGAGCTATGTTAGCAATAACTGGAGCAGCACCTGTACCAGTTCCTCCACCCATACCACAAGTTACGAATACCATATCAGCACCTTCTAAAGCTTCTTCGATTTCCGCTTTACTTTCAAGTGCTGCTTCTTTACCTATTTGAGGGTTTGATCCAGCTCCAAGACCACTAGTAAGTTCTTTACCTATTTGAATTTTTTTAGAAGCTTTAGATTTATCTAATACTTGTAAATCTGTATTTGCAACTATAAATTCTACTCCTTTTAGTCCTGATTCAATCATTCTATTGACAGCGTTATTACCACCGCCACCAACACCTATTACTTTAATCTTTGCTAATTGATCCATCTCTAATCCAAACATTATATTTCCTCCTATTCACCGAAAAAGTATCCAAAAACTTTTCCAAGCATTGATTCATTTGTCATTTGTTTATTCTTTTTTACTGATACTAATTCGTCTGCATCAGATTCACTAAACATAGAATATTTTTTTTCTCTTAGTTTTAGTTTAGTTATATAGTAAACAATATTTCCAACAGATGATGAATATTTATTATTTCTAATACCTATCATTTTTAAATCTGTTATTCTAGCCATTTTAGTAAATACTTCATCGGCTAAATATTGTAAATCTTGTAAATTACTTGTTCCACCAGTTATTATTATATACTGAAGTTCTTTATTTGTTAAGATATTTAACTCTTTTTTTGCTAATTTTAGTATTTCTTCTGTTCTTCTTTCTACAAGTTCAGAAATTTCAAATTGATTAATTTTTATTTTTTCATCATATGTAGTATCTACTTCACATATCTCAGATACATTAGCATGTCTTTTATATGCAAGTGCAAACTTTTCTTTTAACTTTCTAGCATTCTTTAAATCTACTTTATATACATATGAAATATCATTATCAATTGCACTACCACCTATAGCAATAATAGATGATTTAACGATTACAGCTTTATTATAAATTGAAACAGTTGTTGTATCTGCACCAATATTTATAATTGCTCCAAGCTTACTTTCATTATCTTTATTCTTAAATGAGAACATATCACCTATAGAATTTAGACTTATATCAACTACTTCTATACCATTTGATTCTAATAATTTAAGTACTGAATAAACATTCTTTCTTGGTGTTGAAGCTATTATAGCTCTTACGCCAAGAACCTCACCTTTCATATTTATTGGTGAATTACTAGTTACTTTATCATCTACTTTAAAATCAATTGGTAATATAGCAACCGTTTCTTTTCCATTATTAACATTTAATGTAGTTGCAGATATAACTTGTGAAATATCATTAGAAGTAATTATGTGTTCTTCATTATCAATTTTTATTTCACTTTTTACAAAATTAAAATCTGCAAAATAAGTTGGAACTGATACTAATGCTTTTTTTATTTTAACGCCTAACATTGATTCTATTTCATTTAAGGCTTCTTTAAGTGAAGCTGATGCTTCATTAACATTAGTAATAAGTCCTCTTTTAATTCCTTTTGATTTAGTTGATGTACATGCTAACACATTTAATCTACCAGAATATAATTCACATACAATTATTTTTATAGTATCTGAACCAATATCTATACTCGTATATATATGTCTCACATAATCACCTACAATCTATAAGTATTATACTATAAAAGGAAAAAAAAGAAAAGTATTTTATCACTTTTCTTTTTTTATAATATTAAATAAAATATTTTTTATTTATAACTTTATCTTTTAAAAGATGATATCCTAGCTAGTTTACTATTTATAAGATTCCAAATAATTACCATAGTCTAAATTAAGTATTCCCTTTTTACCATCAAATTTTTTAAGCATTGCTGGATATGAATTTAATTTTTTAAAACTATTTCCTGTTAAAGTTAAATATACATAATTACCATCATTCATAGTTAATAAAAATTTATATTCATCTCCATCTTTAGGATCATACTCTATTTCTGATATTCTTTCTAATATATCAATATCTAACATATTCATAGATTTAATAAAATTATCTATTATAGTATCTGGTATATAGTTTAAAAGTGTTGGTACATGATATATATTATCAGTTTCTGCTTTATCACTAAGGACTGTTTTATTAGTATTTTTGTTATAGTATAATGGCCTATTTTCTTTTACTTCTATATATACTTTTCTAAATTTTTTAGTTACTTTAGCGTCTAATATATATATACTATTTTCTAAATTAGAACTTATCTTTTTACTACTATTTTTTAGGTTACTAGGGTAATCTTCTAGTCCTGCTAAACTAATTATTTCATAGTCTTTTAAATAATAATTACCACTTATATATATATTAGTTATTCTTCTATCTAATATATAATTTACTAAATAAAAAAGAAGATATAACAGTAATAATATTATAAGTATTCCAGTAAATCTGATTCTTACCTTTTTCTTCTTTTTCATATCTCACCTATTCTACAAATTCTTGTTCAACTTTTAAATCAACATTATATTCTTCTTTTACTTTTTCTTTTATTTCCAAAATTAGAGCTTTTATATCGTCACCACTAGCGTTACCAACGTTTACTATGAAGTTAGCGTGTTTTAAACTAACCATAGCATCACCTTTTCTTTTACCTTTATAACCAATATCTTCTATTAGTTTTCCAGCGTACATTCCTTCTGGGTTTCTAAATACGCTTCCTGCTGATGGATATTCAAGTGGTTGACTTTGAATTCTTCTTTCTTTTCTATCTCTTATTACTTCTAGTATAGTCTCTTTTTTACCATGTCTTAATAATAATGTTGCTTCTAGGCAAACATAATCTCTATTTTTTTGTAAAAAAGAAGATCTATAATGGAAATCCATTTCTTTATTAGTTAAAGTCTTTATTTCATAACTAGGAGTAAGAACTTTTACCTTTTGAACAAAGTATCCCATATCACTATTATAAGCTCCTGCATTCATGAATACTGCTCCACCTATTGTACCAGGTATACCTGATGCAAATTCAAGTCCAGTAAGTGATAGATTAGCAGTTTTAATAGCTAGTTTAATTAAATTATACCCAGCACCTACTACTATTTTATTACCTGTTATTTCAAGTTTATCTAATTTATCTAACTTAATAAGTACACCATCATATAATGAATCACTAAATATTAAATTAGAGCCATTACCTAATATTTTATGTTTAATATTATTTTCTTTTAAATATTTTAAAAGTACTATTAGTTTATCAACATCTTTTGGAATAACTAGGCATGTAGCTATACCACCAGCATGATAAGTAGTATACTTTTTAATATTAACATTAGTAAGTACTTCTCCTACTTTCAATTTTTTAATTTCTTTTATATCCATATTATTTCCTATCTACTAACTTTTTAATGTTATTATAAATTTTGTCTCCACTATTACTTATAAATAGTTTTTTTAAATTATTTTTATATATATCACTATTTTCAAGCATCTCATCTATTTTCCTTACTAATATATCACCATTTAAATCTTTTTCTTCTATTAACATAGCGGACCCACGATTAACTAAATCCATAGCATTTTTATATTGATGATTATTAGCTACATAAGGGCTTGGTATAAGTATACTAGGAGTATTAAGTGCTATTATTTCACTTAAAGTAGATGCACCAGCTCTTGATACTATAACATCAGTCTTTTTTAAAACTCTTGTCATTTTATCTATATAAGGTACTACATGTACATTACTTGGAAATTCATTTTTAGATACTTCTTCATAATCTTTTTTACCAGTTACAAATAATATTTCATAATCTTTCTTATTAAATAAACCCATTGTCTTTACTAAGAAATCATTAATTTTGGATGCTCCTAAAGATCCCATTACTATTAGTACTAATTTTTTACTAGGATCTAAATTAAAATCTCTTTTATCAATTGCTAGAGCGTTTAATGCATCAGTACTGCATGGATTACCAGTAAATACTGTTTTATATTCATCAAAATATTTTATTGAAGAAGAAAAAGATACCATAATTAAATCTGCTCTTTTAGCTAAAAATTCGTTAGAAGCTCCAGGTACGCTATTTTGTTCATGAATAACAGTTTTATATCCAAGTTTATTAGCGGCTAATATAACAGGTACGGTTACATATCCACCAACACCTATTACAACATCTGGATTAAATTCTTTTATAATCTTTTTACATTTTCTATAACTTTTAAATAAGCAATTAATTGTTTTAAAATTTTTTAATATATTTTTTCTATTAAAACCATATATTTCAATACTTTGAAATGGAATATTATTTTTAGGTACTATTTCTTTCTCCATTCTATTATGAGTACCTATATATAAGAATTCGCTATCAGGTTCCATACTTTTTATTTTGTTTATTATTGCAAGTGCAGGATAAATATGCCCGCCTGTACCACCAGCACTTATGATTACTTTCATCTAATCACTCCTATCATCATTATACCATAATTATATTCTTATACAATTAAAAAAAGACACTTTTGTGTCTTTTATAAGAATAGAATTACTAATGTGCCAACTATTGCACAATAGATTGAAAAGTAAATAAGTTTACCTTCCTTTACAATTTTACTAAACCATTTTACAGTAAGTAATGTAAAGATAAATGCCATAATAGTACCAACTATATAGTAGATAAGTAACGTATTAGTTATAGTACTATCAAGTAAATCTTTTACTCCAAGAATCATCGTTGCACAAGAAATTGGTATATAAAGCATAAAGGAAAATTTAAATGCTTCTTCTCTTTTTAAATCTCTAAACATACCACCAATAAGTGTTGCACCACTTCTACTAATACCAGGAATAAGTGCTACTACTTGAAATAGTCCAACTATAATAGCATCTTTAAGATTCATTGTATCACTTGTTTTTTTACCATTAAATTTTCTAACTATAAATAAGAATATAGCTGTTATTATAAGCATAACACCAAGGAATTTAATATTTTCTTCTAACATATCAAATATACCTAGTTTACTTACAATAAGTCCCATAATACCAGCCGGTATGGTTGCAATTACTATATACATACAATAATTAAAATCAGACTTATATTTATTATCTTTTGTTTTTAAATATGTAAAAAATGATTTAATAAGTTTAATTATATCTTTTCTAAACATTATTAAAATGGCAATTAAACTACCAAAATTTGATATGATAGCAAATAATGATGTATCAATATCTATAGTCATTTTTTTCTCTAATAATGTTTTAAAAATATAAATGTGTCCACTTGATGAAACCGGTATTGGTTCAAGTAATCCTTGTATAATTCCAAGTATAATTGCTACTAACATAATATCACCTAATAAATTATATCATATATTTAATAGTATATTCTAAAAATTAAATATTTTCTTCTCTAATAGTGTCAATAATGTTTTCATTTTTTATTTTTCTGGATGAATATCTCATTGTAATTGCCACTATAATAAATACACCAATTACAGCTATTAAAATAGCTTTATAAGGTATAATTATATGTTCTATACTAGAATAATCACTAACTTGTTTATGTATTAAATAAGTTACTAGAAGTGACATTGGAATTGCATATAATAATGATTTTAATCCGTATATGATACTTTCATATCTAAGCATTTTATTAAATCCTTTTGGAGTAAGACCTATACTTCTTAATACTGCAAATTCTTTTCTTCTTAAATTAATGCTTGTATTAATCGTATTAAATACACTAGTAACACCAATTAAAGTTACTAGGGCTATAAAACCATAAACTAATATTTTAATTACTATTATAAGATTGTTCATCATTTGATATTCTTTACTTATATTATAACTGCTCATACTAGTAGTATTATTTTTTAATAATTCTTCTATTAGTGAATCTAATTCTTTTACATCATTACTCTTAAGAACAACTTCATAAGATTCATACGTATCAGTTATATGTTCTAGGTAATAACTTCTAGGCATAATAATTGTTATTCCTAAATTATTATACATATCTCTAATACCTATATATTCTTTATCTGAAATGTAATAATCTTTTAAAGTATATATACATGAATTAGCATCTTCCATTTTGCATATTGGAATTTCTTCATGAGAATTATTAAACATATTCATTTGATAACTTTTACGAGTTCTCTCTTTATAAATAAAGCCCTTAGCTTTATCAAATAATACTGGTTTCATCGTATTACCTATACCTTTTATATAATCTTTAAATGTTTCATCATCAAATACTATTAGGTTTATATACTCATTATTATCTGCGTAATACATTTTATTTTCTTTTAAGAATTTTATATATTTATCGTTATAAAGATTCATTTCACTTACTTTATATTTAGATAAATAAGTTTCACTTCTCATAATAGCATATTCATCTACATATTTACTATTTATTACTTTATTTATAATATTTTTATCTTTAGTTAAACTTGCATTATTTAGTACAATATCAAAGCTTGGCATAGCTAAATCATTATCCATACTACTCATTGCATAATTCATATAACTACTAAATGATATAAATAATACAATACTTATAAATAAAGATATGATTGTTATTCTATATTTTTTCTTATTTCTTTTTATATTTTTAAGGGCAAGTTCGCCTTCTATACCAAATAATTTTCTAGTTAATTTACTAGTTTTTACTTTTCTACCTTTAATTTTAATATCATCATTTAATCTAATTGCTTCAATTGGAGATATTCTTGATGCTCTAATTGCCGGTATAAATGCACTTATAATGATAGTTATAATCATAAATATAATAGGTACTATTATAAATATTGGATATGTTACTAATTTAAATGCTGTATTTGGAAGATCTTTTAAAAGTATATTCATAGAAGCTACCACAGCACCAATACCTATATACGCTGACAATATACCAAGAGGTATACCAATTATTCCTACTATAAATGATTCAAATAATACGGTTTTTCTAAGTTGTTTTCTAGTTGCACCAATCGATGCAAAAAGTCCAAATTGTTTTTTTCTTTCCATTACTGATATAGCAAATGAATTATATATTACAATAATACAACCTACTGATACCAATAACAGCATAATAACCAATAAACCTACTATACTTCTCATGATATTACCATATTTACTAACTCCATATAATGATAATAAGCTAGTATTCAAATCATATTCTCCAACTGAAAAGTTTTTAGCTATTTTTTCGGTTAATTCAATAGTTTTTTTAGGATTTTTATATATTATGTATAACATTTGATTATCTAGTTTTTCTTTATATGTAAAGACATTAAATCCTACTTCACTGTAACTTTCATATACATCTTTTTTTATAATTCCAACTACTGTATATTCTTTAGTAAAGTAATCTTTAATTATTTCTCCTTTACTATAATAATTAGAATTATTTACTTGTCCATCTAAATACCTATTACCAATATTTAAAGTTATTTTGTCTCCTACTTTTAAATCGGTTTTACTATCTTCAGGAATAACTATTTCACTATCACTTTTAGGCATAGATCCACTAACTAATTCTAAATGATTTAAATAATCTTTATTAGCATAAAATACTGAAAAATATCTTTTAAAATCATCATTAGTATCTATTTTACTATACCCAATAAATTCTTTTGCATATGTTTTTTCTATATTATTATTTTTAATAATAGTATTATAATTATTAGAAGATACATTTAATAGTTTAGCATGATAATCTCCGGATGTTGCAATTGCTTCATCAATCATAACTTCTCTAAATGTAGATAATAGAAGACCGATTCCTACCATAAGAGCAGTTGAAAGTATTACACCAACAATTGTAACAATAGTTCTTTTTTTATTCATTTTAAGGTGCTTAATAGTTAATTTATTTAATATATTCATTATTTCACCTTTTCATCACTAACTATTTTTCCATCTTCTATTGTTATAATTCTATCCGCATTAAGAGCTAACTTATGATCATGTGTAATCATTATAATAGTTTGTTTATACTTTTGATTAGATAATTTTAATAATTCAATAATATCATTACTTGCTTTACTATCTAGGTTTCCCGTAGGTTCATCTGCAAGTAACAAAGCTGGACGATTCATTAGTGCTCTACCTATTGATACTCTTTGTTGTTGACCACCTGATAATTCATTTGGTAAATGTTTAACTCTACTTTTTAACCCTAATGTTTCAATTATTTCTTTTAAATATTTTTCATCTGGTTTTCTAGAATCTAATAATATTGGTAATGTTATATTTTCTTCTACATTAAGAATCGGAATTAAATTGTAAAATTGATAAATTAATCCTACTTGTCTTCTTCTAAATATAGCTAAATTATTTTCATTTAGTTTATAAATATTTTCACCATCAATTATTATTTCTCCACTAGTTGGTTTATCTACACCGCCAAGTAAATGCATAAGTGTAGATTTACCACTACCACTTGATCCTACTATTGCAACAAATTCACCTTTTTCAACTGAAAAAGATACATTGTCTAAAGCTTTTACTAAAGTATTTCCCTTACCATAGTTTTTACATAAATTCTTTACTTTTAATATTTCCATAATTCCTCCCACAATTAAATTATATTATATTAATTGTTACAATATAGTGACAATTTTATTACAATTTTGTCACATATTAAATTTATAAAATTTTATTATAAATGTAGTACCATTATTACTAGTTTGTACACTTATATTACCATTTTCTTTTTCTATTATTTTTTTAGCCATATTAAGTCCAATACCTATACTCTCTTTATTAGTACTACCTTTATAAAATCTTTCAAATATATGTGGTAAATCAGCATTTGATATACCAGCTCCATCATCAATAATTTTTACCTCAGTATATATTGGATTATCACTAGATACTATTTTTATTAAAGAATTAGTGTGCTCATAAGCATTTTTTAAAACATTTATAAAAGCTTCTCTAACCCAATTTTCATCTACTTTTATTTTTAGATTTTTATCAACTTCATTTATTAAACTAATACCTTTTAATTCTATAGGTATTTTAATAGGTTCCAAAGCATTATCTATAATTTTAGATAAATCCTCTTTTTTATCTACAAGTAAAACAGTTCCACTATCTAATCTAGACATTTTAAGTAAACTGGTTACTAACCACTCTATTCTATCTAAATTTTTCTTTTCCATTTGGATAAATTCTTTTTTAGTGATAGCATCAACATTACCACTTAATACTTCTAAACCAACATTCATACTTGTAAGTGGTGTTCTAAGTTGATGCGATATATCTTCTAATGTTGTTTCTAAATACTTTTTTTCTTTTAATTCAATATCTCTAGTTTCTTTTAATTTTATAGTCATTTTATATAAGTCATTTTTAAGATTACTGATATCACCCTCATCATAACTTCTTATATCCATACTATAATCATCATTTAGTATTTTAGTAGTATAAATAGATAATCCTTTTATTTTTTTAAATACATAAATATTGTGAATTATATATATAGTTGATATAACTATTATTACTAATAAATATATAATTATTATTTCAATATATATTTTTTTACTATCTAAAATATTTATTTTATTATTTATACCATATTTTTCTAATATAGTCTTATCATTATTATCACTCATTAAACTATCTATTATTTCATCTTCTAATTCTGGATAAACTTCTATTACACCATTACTAACTTTAGCATAGACATTTATTACTTCATTTTTATAATATTTATCTAATTTATATATAAAAATTAAAAGTATAAATAAGAATACTATAGATACTACTGTTATATATAATAATAATTTCTTTACTTCACTATTATTCATCTTTATCACCAATCATATATCCTATTCCTCTTATTGTTTTTATAATTTCAGGATTAGAGGGATCAGTTTCTATCTTTTCTCTTAATCTTTTAATATATACGGTAAGTGTATTATCATTTACAAAATCTTCATTAATATCCCATATATCAGATAGTATCTTTTCTCTTGTAAATACTTTATTTAAAGAAAGTGCCATAGTAATAAGTATTTTATATTCTAATGAAGTTAAAAATACTTCTTTATCATCCTTATATACCTTTGCTTCTCTTAAATCTATTTTTATATTTTTAATATTTATATAATTATCATTTACTTTTTTTCTTAATGCTTTTTTCATTCTAGATACTAATTCACGAGCTTTAAAAGGTTTTGTTATATAGTCATCTGCACCCATATCAAGGCCTCTAACTATAGATACTTCTAAATCATTTGCAGTTAAAAATATAATTGGTATATCTTTTATTTTTTTAATTTTCTTAAATACTTCATATCCATCTATATCTGGTAAATTAATATCTAAAAGAACTAATTCTATATCATTATTTATACATTCTATACCACTAATACCATTTTCTTTAGTTATAACATTAAATCCTTCTTCTTTTAAAAAATATTCTAACCCACTTCTAATCGCTAAATCATCTTCAATAATAAGTACCATTTTATCACCAATTTAATTATACTATATTTATTCTTTATTTAAATGACTAAATTGTAATAAAAAAAGTAATTGATTACTTCATATCAATTACTTTTTTAATATTTTTAGCAGTTTTAGAATAACTTCTTATAGTAATTAAGTCAGATACACTATCAATTAATAATATTATACCAAGTACTCTAATAGTAAGTTTTACCGATTCAAATGGATATAATATTAATATAAGTGAAAATACTAGTAAAATAACAGCACTTGTAAATATTACGTACCATTTATCATATCCTTCTTTTTTTAATTCAAATGAATGTTTGAATTTATCAATAGATTCTACAAGGATTAATATACCAGCCATAAAAGGTATTATAGACATAAAGAATGATGGTTTTAATATAATATATACTCCTAATATAGAAGCTATAAGACCAAGTACTAACATACCTTTAGCATAAGCTGTATAATTTTCATTAATAAATGTTATTATCATTGATATACCAAATACTAATATTAATACACCTATTAAATAACAAATAAAATCACTTACAAAACCTGGTGCAATAATCATTACTATACCTAAGATAGTATATAAAATTGCGTTTACTGCTAACATATTTTTAATTCTTTTTAAAATTTCCATTACTATTTCCTCCCTAACATTAATTCTTTTACTTTTTCTTCTAAATATGTTTTTATTTCACTATTAGACATACCATTTAAATCTAATTTATCACCAAAGGTAACAGTTAAATCTTTACCAAATTTATAATCCCCAGTTATGGCACATGGAATTATAGTGGCTGGATAAGACGTTACACTAATATCTGTAGTAGAAAAGTATGAATAATAATTTTTATTTAATGCTCCAAATATTAATACTGCTTTTCCATCTTTAAGCGATGAAAGTACTTCAGACTCATTTGTTATACCTTTTA
Source organism: uncultured Bacilli bacterium (assembly GCA_934101425.1). GTDB lineage: Bacteria > Bacillota_I > Bacilli_A > RF39 > UBA660 > CAKOQQ01. The sequence continues at coordinate 91,684 of CAKOQQ010000005.1, forward strand.
CATAATATAGTTTTCTTTTAAAAAATAATCCTATAAGTAAATGATCATATTTGCTTACATGATTTGAATATATAATAACAGGTCCTTCTTTAGGTATAACACTTTTATTTATACTTTTTATATTATGGGTAAGACCTAATATATATCCTCCAATAACTTTTTTAATCATAATTACCTCTCTTTAAAGTAAAACATATATCAAGGCCATTATTATTATTTTTGGCATATATTTTACCATTATGTAATTCAATTATTTCTTTACATATAGATAAACCTAAACCAGGTATTTTTCTAGACGGATCAGTAGTATATAATGGTTCAAATATTTTTTCTAATTCACTACTGTCTACTCCTTTACCATTATCACTAATAGTAAATAATACTTCATCACCTGTATTTAAAGCGTATATAGTAATAACTAAATTATTATCAGTATTATGTTTTATACTATTAGTAATTATATTACTAAATACTCTTTTTATTTTAGCTTTATCTATTAATATTTTAGAATTAGACGAACTACTTTTTATAACTAATTTAATATTTTTTTCTTTAAGTTCATCTAAGTAATCTTTCTTTAATTCTTCTAATAAATCTTTTACGGTAATCTCTTCCATTCTTAAAGTGCCTTTTATATTACAACTTAAGTAATCATCAAATTCTTCTACTAGTTCTTTCATAACAATAGATTTATTATAAATTTTATTTATATACTCTTTTTTAGTATTATCATTTAGTTTATCGCTTTTAAGTAGTCCTGCATATCCCATAATAGATGTTAATGGTGTTTTTATATCATGAGATATAGAAGCGATTATTCTACTTTGTTTGCTTTTTTCATTTTCCAAATCCTCTACTACACCGGCAAATGTATGTTGTAACATATCTAAGTTAGTCTTTACTTTTCTTCTTTTTGGTAAAATACCATATTTATAATTTTTCATATCAGTTTGCAGTTTAAGTATCGGGCTTAACAATTCACTATTTGCAAAAATTAGACCTATTATAGTAACTACAATCCATAAAATTCCTTGAAAGAATAATAACTCTCTTACAACTCTAACACTAGATACTTTTGTATCACTATTAGATGAATAAGTAAGCATATACTCTTCATTATCGATAGTTACTAATTTGCTAATTTGATAAATTGTTTTATAGTTTTTGTTATTAGTATAGACAATACTATTATTTCTATCATAAAGAGTTATAAAAGCATCATAATTAGTTGATAACTCATCTAATGAATTATAAACATCTTTATAGTTTTTATCTTCTATAGAAGCACTTATTTTATTTAAATTAGTTTGATACTCATTATTTAAATTAATTATTTCTTTATCAATCTTTTTTACTAAGAAAAAATTATAATATAGTATAAGTAATATTGTATTTATAAATAATATTGATACTATCGTAGAAATAGTTTTTTTTCTAATGCTCATCTAATACCTTTATAAATTTATAACCAAGTCCCCATATGGTTTTAATATATTTTTCATCTGGGTCAAGTTTATTTCTTAAACTTTTAATATGTACTGCTACAGTACCTATTTCTCCATAATTTTCTCCCCATACACTATTAAATATTTTTTCTTTTGATAAAACTATACCTGCATTTTTCATTAAATATGCGAGTAATTCAAATTCTCTAGTAGATAAATCTATTAGACTATTATTTTTATATACTTCATAACTATCTAAATTAATTTCTATTTCACCTATTTTAATAATATTTGATACTTCTACTCTATTATTTCTTCTAATATGAGCTTTTACTCTAGCGACTAACTCTTCTATTATAAAAGGCTTAGTTATATAATCATCTGCACCGACTTCAAAACCTAATAATTTATCTAAAGTACTTGTTTTAGCGGTTACAAAGATTATTGGTGAAGATGTTATTTCTCTAATTTTAGTACAAAGAGTTGTACCTGACATTTCAGGCATCATTACATCAAGTAATATTAAATCAAATTTTTCTTTTTGTACTAACTCTAAAGCTTTCTTACTACTATCTATGGCAGTAGTAGAAAATCCTTCATCTTCTAAGACATCTTTTATCAAAAGAGCTATATCAAGTTCATCATCTACAACTAATATTTTAGACATAAATCACCTATTTTTTATTTTCTTTTTCAAGTTCTCTATAAGCTACCTTACCAACAAGAGTTGTAGGTAGTGAGCTTCTATATTCATATTCATATGGAAGTGCATATTTAGCAATATTTCTTTCACAATATTCTTTTATACTTTCTTTAACTTCTTTTGTTGGTTCTATTCCATCTTTAAGAACTATATATGCTTTAGCTACTTGTACTTTATATGGATGATCTATTCCTATTACAGTACAAGTAAGTACATCTTCATGTTCTGATATAATTTTTTCTATTTGTGATGGATAAATATTATATCCTGATGAAACAATCATTCTTTTTAATCTTTGCTTAAAGTATATATAGCCATCTTCATCCATAGAACCAATATCACCAGTATGAAGCCATAATATACCATCATCATGAACTCTTAACGTTTGAATAGTTTCTTTTTCATTATTAACATATCCCATCATAACAGTAGGTCCTGAAATACAGATTTCTCCGTCTGTATTATATTCTGCTTCATCATGAGTACCTATTTTTACTATTTTAAAGTAAGTATCAGGGAAAGGTATACCAATAGTTCCTTCTCTATATCTACCTGTTGGACTTAAACATGTTGCAGCAGAACTTTCAGTAAGACCATATCCAGGTCTTACTTCAGCTTTAGAACCATGTTCATGTAAAAATTTATCTATTTCATTTTTTAATTTAACAGTTAAGAAATCTCCTCCTGATACCATACAAGTTACACAAGATAAGTCATTTTTCTTAATCTTTTTAGAATTTAGCATAGCTTCAAAAAGTGTTGGTACACCTACTATAAAATTAGGTTTATATTTTTTTATTAAATCTCCGAACTTTTTAGCTTGAAAAGCTGGAATAAGAATGCATGTCATACCTATACATAATGTAGTATGAATACATACACCAAGTCCAAATCCATGGAATATAGGCATTATTGATAATATTGAATCTCCTTCTTTAGCTGGATCACACATTAAATGTGCTTGCATTGCTAAAGCATTAAAGTTTCTATTAGAAAGACCAATTCCTTTAGGAGTACCTGTAGTTCCTCCACTATAAAGAATAATAGCTAAATCATCTGCACCTTTAGTAGTTTTATATCTACCTAAATAGTGACTACCTAATGAAATAAAATCTTTCCATTCAATAAGTAAATTCTTATCTGCTTTTTTATATTTTATTTTTCTTCCTTCCGTAACATAATAAAGTCCACTCATAACAGGATTCATACTAGCAGATGCAGATGCTACTACAACTTTTTCTAATGATGTATTTTCTACTATATTTAATATTTTTTGGCAAGCAACATCTACTGTTAATATAAATTTACTTTCTACATTATTTACATAAAATTCAATTTCCTTTTCACTTGATAAAGGATGAATCATATTTGCTACAGCACCTATTTTATTTACTGCATAAAATGTCATTACTCCTTCTGGAGTATTTGGCATACATATTGTAACTTTATCATCTTCAGCTATACCAAGTGCTTTAAGTGAACGAGCTATGTTATCAATATTTTCTAACATACTTTTAAATGTATATGATTTTCCATAATATTTAAAAGCTAATTTATGTAATCTGTCTTTTGAACATTCTTCTAAATAATCTATCATTGTAGAATTTGGATATTCTAAATGACTAGGTACATCTTTATATTCTTTATACCAAGGTGTATTTATATTATTTTTTTGTTTCTTCGATTTTTTCATTTGCATCTTCCTCCAATAGTTCAGGACTATCAAATATTTTTTGAAGTAATTTCATTGATTTAACGAAATAATAGCCATCACCAATTCTCTCATCTACAGCAGCTCCAAATTCTACTATATCTCTTATTTGTTCTTTACCATCAATTATTACTACTTCTTTTTTTATTTTACCTATAGTAATTAATATTGAGTTAGTTCCAAAGTCAGTTAAATGATGGTATATAGCATCACAATCAATACTACCTAAATTTGAAACTAATATTGTACTATAATAAATAGTATCATTAGTTAATGATGATGGAAGTAAATCATGTCTATCTAAAAATTTAATTGTTTCCCATATAATAGATTTTAGAAAAGTTGGTAATTTTCCTACAAAATTTATTACATCATCAGCATTATTTCTTTTACTATTTCTTATTTTTTGTACATTTCCTTTAACTTTTTTACTAAGTGTATTTATATTATCTTTTTCATCTACTTTAATAAGTGTAAAAAATTCTTCAGCATCATCTGTAAAACCTGTTTTTGCAACAAAAGAAATTGATACATCATTTCTTTGATAAAATTTCTTATTTATTACAAATCTATTTAATTTTTCTCTATTATATACTAATTTACCAAGTGCTGTGAAAAACGCATGGAAGTAAGTGATTCTATCTTCTTCACTTGCATTTTTATTTTTCTTTTCTACATATTTTACTAAATTTGTTACATCAAATTTTTGATTTATATATACATCTGCATCACATCTCTTTGGCATAACATGAGGAATAAGTCCATGCATACCATCTAAATTTGTTATTCTTTTACCATCTTTTCTATCTCTAAACGCCATATTATCTCCTACTTATTTTCATCTTCTAATGCTTTATATGATACTTTACCTATTAAAGTTTTTGGTAAAGAATCTCTATATTCATATTCATATGGAAGTGCATATTTAGCAATATTTTCTTCACAATATGCTTTAATTTCTTCTTTTAATTCATGAGTTGGTTTATAACCATCATTAAGCACAATATATGCTTTAGCTACTTGACCTTTATAAGGATGAGATACACCTATTACAGTACAAGATAAAACTGATTTATGTGATGCAATTATTTTTTCTATTTGTGATGGATAAATATTATATCCTGATGAAACAATCATTCTTTTCAATCTTTGTTTGAAATAAATATATCCCTCACTATCCATACAACCAATATCACCTGTATGAAGCCATACTTTTCCATCATCATGTTCTCTTAATGTTTGATATGTTTCTTCTTCATTTTTTAAGTATCCAACCATAACAGTAGGTCCTGAAATACAGATTTCTCCATCTTCCATAACATCTGCTTCTTCATGAGTTCCTATTTTTACAATTTTATATACCATATCAGGAAAAGGGATACCGATACTTCCTTCTTTATATAAACCTCTTGGAGTTACACAACTAGCTCCAGAACATTCAGTAAGTCCATATCCTTCTCTTATTTGTGCTGTTGATCCGTGATCTCTTAGAAACTTATCAATTGCTTTTTTAGTATTGATGCTTAATGAATCTCCACCACATGCAACTGTTTTAATACAGGCTAATTCATTTTCTTTTAAATCAGTTTTAAGTAATGCTTCAAAAAGAGTTGGTACACCTACTAAAAAGTTAGGTTTATGTTTCTTTATAAGTTGTGTAAACTTTTTAGCTTGAAAAGCTGGAATAAGTACACATTTCATACCTACTGTAAGTGGTATATGAATACATACACCAAGACCTAATCCGTGGAATATTGGCATTATTGATAATGCTGTATCTCCTTCTTTACAAGGTTCACACATTATTTTACCTTGTGTAGCTAATGCTGTAAAATTATAATTAGATAAAACTATACCTTTAGGTGTACCAGTAGTACCACCACTATAAAGGATAATAGCTGTATCAGTCATTGCTACATCTTCTTTAGTATTTAAAGTATATTCTTTTCCAGATGAAATAAATTCTTTCCATTTTTTAATTCTAGAGTCTTTTTCTACTTTTATTTTTCTACCACTAGTTACATAATATAAGAAACTCATTACACTATTCATTTCTTCACTAGGACTAGCTAATACAACTCTTTCTACTTTAGTTTCATCTATTATACTCATTACTTTTTCTAAACTAACATTAATTGTAAGTATTATTTTACTTTCGGCTAAATTTAAATAATATTTGATTTCTTGTGCACTAGATAATGGATGAATCATATTACATACTGCACCTATTTTATTTACTGCATAAAACATTGTAATAGCTTCTGGAGTATTTGGCATACAAATAGTTACAGCATCACCTTTTTTAACTCCTTCTGCTTTTAATGCACGAGCACAATTATCTATTTTCTTCATAAATTCTTCATAAGTACATAAATTATTATAATATTCATAAGCATAATACTTAGGGAATTTCTTAGCTGTTACTTCTACATGTTCATATAATGTAAAATTAGGATAATCCAAATGTGTTGGAATTATATCTTCTTTACTGCTTTCACTTTTACTAATTTTTTTAAATAATTTTTTTAGTTTCACTTTATTTCCTCTTTTCTTCTTCCATTATAATTAATAAATATTAAATAAAATCACAAAAATTATTAAAAATTATTAAAAAAATGATATATACCATAAAAGATTATATCATTTTTTACTTATATTAACAAACTATATTTTGTATATCACTATAAACTTTATCCCAAAGTTCTTTTAAATTATTATGTGTAAGAATATTTCTTACTTCATCTATAGGTACCCATAAGATATCAGAAATCTCCTCATCTTGTTTTTTCATATTTTTATCATCAATAACAGTTGCTACAAAATATACTACTTCTTTTGGTATATTATTTTTTACTAAATAAGAAATAGTATATCTTTTACTAGTATCAACTTTAACTAAAATATTTACTTCTTCTTTTGTTTCTCGAATTGCCGTTTCAACTTCTGTCTCATTTTCCATATGTCCTTTTGGAAACCCAAAATCCATAGTACTTTTTTGTTTAATTACTAATACTTTATCATCTTTAATAATAATTGTTCCACATGATTTTTCCATTCTATCACCAAATATATTTTATCATAAAATAAACATATTTTTTAAATATTTTATATATAATTCAAATATATTAGCTTTCTTTACATCACTTGCTATATATATATATTCTAATCTATTACCAATAGATATATTCCCTACAATATCACCTTTATTTAAAGGTGTTTTTATTTTATTTATATTTACTTTATAATCAGTACTAACTTTTTCATTTTTCTTATGAAGAATATTAATATCTTTTATAGATATTACATCATATTTATTTTCTTTAGCTTTTTCTATTTCAATAGTATCAAGTACTTGATTTTCTTTAACAATAGTAGTAATCATATACTGTGCATACGCATAATCAAGCATTTCTGATACTTCTTTATTTCTAGTTTTACTATCTGGTTCTCCCATTACTACAGCTATTATTCTCATATTATTCTTTTTAGCAGTTGCCGTTAAACAATAACCAGCTTTATTAGTAAAACCCGTTTTAAGTCCATCCACTCCATCATAAAATCTAACTAGTTTATTAGTATTAACTAACCATATTTTTGTTTTTAAATTTTCTCTTAAATAAGTTTCGTATATAGAAGTATATTCTAATACTTTTTCATGTTTAACAAGTTCACGGGCAATTACACTCATATCATAAGCACTAGAATAATGATTTTCACTATCTAATCCATGAGGATTTACAAAATGAGTATCTTTAAGTCCTAATTCATTTGCTTTATCATTCATCATTTTAACAAATACAGTTTCTGTTCCAGCTATTTTTTCTGCTAACGCAACTACAGCATCATTACCTGAAGCAATAGCTACACCTTTAAATAAATCTTCAACACTCATTTTTTCATTTGTTTCAAGTAATATTTGGCTTCCACCCATACTAGATGCATTTTCTGATATAGTAACCATTTCATCCCAATTAATAACATTATTTTCAATAGCTTCCATTATAAGAAGCATAGACATCATTTTAGTCATTGATGCTGGATTAAATCTTTCATGACTATTCTTTTCAAATATAATACTTCCAGTACTAGCTTCTAACATAATAGCGCTTTTACTATTTTCAGCTAGTTCTATGTTATTACCAAGTACTTTAAATGGTATTAATACTAATATAAGTAATACTATTATTTTCTTCACATTATCACCTACTAAAAAAATATGATTATTATTTTTAAATATGCAGATTTTGTCAAATTATTTTATTTAAAAATAATAATATTTGATGTATAATATACTTAGGTGATAATATGAATTATAATAAAAGAAGAAATATTATTTTAATAGCAATTATACTTGCTATTATAGCAGTTTTATTAGTAGTTATTTTAACAGTTAAAAAACTAACTAGTAAAGAATATAAACTCGGTAAATTAGGTTATACATTTGATGAAATAAATATAATACTAAATAGTGATAAAATAACATTTGATGAAGTTATGAATATGGAATATGATAATAATTTACCTAAAATTATTGAGGAAAAATATTTTATTAAAGATAACTTAAAAGATTATTTAGAATTTATGAAAACAGATGTTAAAGTAGACGGGCTAGATGAAGTTACTAGTAAAGATATTGTAGCAATGGTAAATGTTAGAAGTAATAAAAAATTCTATACTGACACTATTAAAACAGATACTAGTAAAGGAGTATTAATGCTCGTAAATAAATTTAATTATCTAGATAAAGAATACAAACCTGAAGATTTAGTTACTATGGCACTTGAATTTGCATATCAAGATAAACAAGTTAGTAATGAAGCATATTTATCATTTAAAAGTCTAGTTAGAGATGCTAAAAAGGAAAATCTTACTATAATTGCTAATTCATCATATAGAAGTTATGAAGATCAAGAATATGTATATAATCAAAAGAAAGGTAGTTTAGGAACTGAAAAAGCAGATTTAATTGCTATTCATCCAGGATACTCTGAACATCAAACTGGTCTTGCAATAGATGTTAGTACTCCAGGAGCTAATACTACTACATTTGATACTACTGATGAATTTAAATGGTTAGAAAATAATGCCCACAAGTATGGATTTATATTAAGATATCCTAAAGGTAAACAATATTTAACTGGTATCGCGTATGAATCATGGCATTATAGATATGTTGGAATTGATGCTGCAACTAAAATACATGATGAAGGTATAACATTCGATGAATATTATGAATTTTATTTGAGGTGATAATATGAAAAAATATTTAATATTAATTGTTACTCTACTTCTTATTACCGGTTGTGCTGATAAGTTAGAAGAAAAAGGATTTAGTAAAGATGAAAGAACTTATATTAAAGAAAATTTAAATGATGATGAAATAAATAAATTATTAGAACTTGATTATGACAAGAACACTATAAATATTTTAAAAGAAGATAATTATAATATTGATAATATTAGTAAATATTTAAATTATATAAATACATATAATCTAGAAGTTAAAGATGCTATAAATTACATCAATAATGATATTGATTATGAAGTAGTTAAAAGTATGATAGAATTAGAAGATTTTAATAAAGATAAACTAATGGATTACTATAACATTAAAAAAGATCATTCACTTAGTGATGAATTAGTATTATATATAGTAAATAACAATATAGAATACTCTAGCGATATAGAAAATTATGCTAAAGAAAAATATTTTAAATTAGATAACTTAAAAAGATATTTAGGTTATAATAAAGGTAATAATTCATACGCTAATGTAATTAAATTAGTAAACTCTAATAGAGATAAAACTTTTTATACTGATTCTGTTAAAACAGATTTATCTAAAGGTTATTTAGTTATAGTAAATAAATATTATTCATTAGATAAAAATTATGTACCATCTAATTTAGTACAACTTACAAGTTCTTATACAGACAATGGATGTAGACTAGAAAGAAAAACTTATGAACAATTTAAAACACTTGTAGATGATGCTAAAAAAGATGGATTATATATTAAATGTCGTAGTGGATATCGTTCATATAATGACCAAAATTATATATATAATAGTTATAGAAATGCCCATGGTCAAGTATGGGCTGATAAATATTCAGCTAAACCGGGATTTTCTGAACATCAAACTGGTCTTGCGATAGATGTTATGGCATCTGGTATAAATAATTATGGACAATTCTATGGAACAAAGGAATATACTTGGATGGTAAAAAATGCATATAAATATGGTTTTATATTAAGATATTTAAAAAGTGAAGAAAATATAACTGGTTATAGTTATGAATCATGGCATTTTAGATATGTTGGAGTTGAAGCTGCTACTAAAATCAAAAATGAAAATCTTACATATGAAGAATATTATGAATATTACGTAAAATAGGTTTTAAACCTATTTTTTTATTTGCATATAATATAGTGGTGATTAAATGAATAATATTAAAAATCTCAGCTATATTATTATAATAGTTTTTATATTATTATTTTTTATAGATGAAGATGATAATAAAATAGATGTATTACTTGTAAATAAAGAAAATGGATTAGAAACTCATTATAAGCCAAATGATTTGGAAGAAATTAATACTAAATATGCATATAAAGGTAAATATTTAAGGAGTGAAGCTAAAACGTCTTTTGAAAGATTGGCACATGATGCTAGTTTAATTGGATATAACATTATTGCTGTATCAGCTTATAGAGATTATGAATATCAAAATAAATTGTATAATGATTATGTAGCAAATTATGGGGTTGATTATGCAAATAATTGTTCTGCTAAACCTGGATACTCTGAACATCAAACTGGTCTTGCGGTTGATGTAATGGGATCTAATAATGACTATAATAAATTTGAATATACTAAAGAATTTGAATGGATGAAAAGTAATGCCCATCTTTATGGATTTATATTAAGATATCCTAAAGGTAAAGAACATATAACAGGATATAAATATGAGCCATGGCATTATAGATATGTTGGAGATATTGCAAGTACTATATATAATAGAAATATTACTTTAGAAGAATATAAAAAAAGCGATTAAACACATTTATCGCTTTTTAAATACTCTTTAATAGCTTCTATAGTATCTATTACAACAGCTCTTCTAGTACTAGATGCTATGCTACCTTCTAACTCTTCTATTAGTTTATCTTTTTTTATAAATCTTAATTCAAAATTACCCTTTTTTTCATCATCAGTTAAGTTTATTAAATCTAAGTTAGGCTTTTCATCAGTTAATATTCTAAAATATTTTATAACTGATTTTGTATTAACTCCTTTTTCTTTGTAATCTTTATTATAATAAGTAATAACTAAAAATGGTGTTCTATCTATAAGGGGTATATCAATTCCCACTTCTTCTTTTATTTCTCTTTTTATACACATAGAATATGTTTCATTATCTTCTAAGTGTCCACCAGGTAACTGATAATTGTAATCTGAAAACGCTAATAAAATTTCACCATTAGAGTTTTCAATAACTCCTTTTGCTCTACCTACATAATTATTTATATCTTCATCAGTTAAATAATCATAATTATATATTATCTCCTTCATATAATTCAACCTCTATTCCTACTACTCCATATTTTTCTATAAGTTCTTTACTATAATACTTATACATATCACGATAATCACTTATTTCATTAGACTTATAACCTAATGAAATCTTATCAAAATCATTATATAATTCTTTAAATGAAGAATATATATGCATATATATAACTTTTACTTTAATTTCTTCATTATTACTTCTATTTACAAATGTAATAATATCCCCTGTGTGGACATTTCTTCTTTTTTCATCATAAAGTCTTAATTCAACTTTCTTAGTTCCCTCTTTTATTAAGTTAAATGCTTTATTATCTAATCTCATTATCATATCTTACCTCATATATATTTATAACACTTAAATTAAGAGCTTCATCACTTTTATCATACATGACATTATCAATAACAGTTACCATATGATAAAAATCATCTTTAAAACAAAATATTATATATGTGCCTTTTAAGTCTAAATCTTTTACTAACATATTTTGATAATGATCTAATTTAGTACCATTATTATTTAATATGAAACGCTCAAATACTTCTACTTCTCTATAATCATCATATGATAATTCTTCACTAATTTGTATTAGTTCATCCTCTATTATAGTAGCATCTTTATTATAAGCTTTAGTTAAACTTCTTAATATACATCCTTTTTTATCTATATCATAATATTCATATTTCATACTATCTCCTATTTATAAGTACACATTCTCTTTTATCTACATCACCCATAGAAAAGTCATCCTTAGTACTAAAAACTCTATTTATAGTTACTTTTCTATTATAAGTAAACGGTTTATTTAAAACTATTTTTATATCTTTATCCTTTTTATAATAATCTTTATCTAAATAATAGGGATCAAATATATAAAAATATTTTTTATCTCTTTTAGTTATAATTACATAATGTTCATTCTCTTGATTGCATCTTAAAAATACACATCCATTATTATCTAAACAATTAAATAATTCATATTTAGTAATATCAGAGCCTTCTAGTCTTCTACATATTACATGAAAATCTTTAGTGGTTGAGTAATTAGTAATCCATCTAGTTAACATAGCGATACTTTCCCTACTAGTTCCACCCGCTCCTATATTACCAAATTCATCATAACAATCTAGTGTATATTCATGTATTGCTTTAACTAATTCCGCTGGTATTTCTTCTCTTTCAAATAAATAACTAAATGCATTTAATAATGATACAGTTCCACAATCAAATTCTGTAACTTGAAATCTTAATGGTATTTTCATATTATCCCTCTTTTAAATTATATCATAATCACAAAAAAAGAAGAAGAATCTTCTTATTATCTATTTATAAATCCATTACATTTTCCACAATCATTATTTATTATTTGATTTTCTTCAGAACAAGTATATTGTGGTGTATATGAATGATTATAAATATGTTTATTTATAGTATGTGTATGTATTGGGCATACATGAGGAACTTCATGGTAGAATTCCTTTTCTACACAAGTTGTTATTACTGGTTCAACTATAGGATTTTGTCCCATAAAATCTCTACCACAATCACAACGATTATATCCTTTTTTATTAAACATAAATACCTCCCTTATCTACTCTATAATATGAAGTAGATAAAATGTTGAATAAACAAAATAACTAATAAAAAAGAAAATCTAATGATTTTCTTATTCAAATATTTTTTTACTTATTTCTATTACTGGACGAATACCATCATTAGGTGAATTATTTTCCACAGTTCCGTGGTATCCTACATTCCATACTTTACTATAATATTCATTTTCATATATAGTTCCAGTCATATAAGTTGATACAGAAATGTCTGAATTTACACAACCGAAGTCATCGCATCTTCAGTGTTATCGAATATCCGCCAATAACTAAATACTTCACTTTTTGATACTACAGTAACCACTTATATACATTTTTAAGTTAACTTCTAAAATGGCATTTTACCATTTTTCATACTTTTCATCATAACTTTCATTTGATCGAATTGTTTAAGTAATCTATTTACTTCTTCTACACTTCTTCCTGATCCTTTAGCAATTCTTTTCTTTCTTTCTGCTTTAAGTATTTCAGGATGTTTTCTTTCATATGGTGTCATGGAAAGGATTATTGCTTCTATATGGGATAAATCTTTAGGATCAATTTTAACATTATTAAGCCCCATTTTACTAGCTCCTGGAATCATTTTAATTAAGTTTTCAAGTGGTCCTAATTTTCTTATTTGTTTTAGAGAACTTAAAAAATCTTCTAAATCAAATTTACCTTTTTGAATATTTTTGGCTGTTTTCATAGCTTCATCTTGATCTATAACAGATTCTGCTCTTTCTATCATAGTCATAATGTCACCCATACCTAAAATACGAGTTGCCATTCTTTCTGGATAGAATTCTTCTAATCCATCCATTTTTTCACTAATACCGATAAACTTAATTGGGATATTTGTTAAATGTCTAATAGATAGTGCTGCACCACCTCTAGTATCACCATCTAATTTTGTTAATACAGCTCCTGTAAGAGGTAATTTAGAATTAAAACCTTGAATAACATTAATAGCGTCTTGACCTGTCATACTATCTACTACAAGTAATATTTCATTTGGTTTAATAATATCATTTATACTATTTAATTCATTCATTAATTCTTCATCAATATGAAGTCTACCTGCAGTATCTATTAAAACATAATCAAATTTATTTTCTTTAGCGTATTTTATAGCATTTAAAGATATTTCTCTAGGATCAGCTTTACCTTCTTCATAAACTTCTATATTAAGTTCTTTACCAATTTGTTTTAATTGGTCTATAGCTGCTGGTCTATATACATCACAAGCTACTAATAGAGGCTTCTTATGATATTTTTTTCTTAGTAATAATGCAAGTTTACCAATAGTAGTAGTTTTACCACTACCTTGAAGACCTATCATCATAAGAATACTAGGATTTCCACTAGTATATAAGTCTTTCTTTTCACTACCTAATAATTCTACTAATTCATCTTTTAATATTTTTACAAATAATTCACTAGGCTTTAAACTCTTTTGAACTTCTTCACCTAAGGCTTTTTCTTTAACATTGTTTACAAATTCTTTTACTACAGTATAGTTTACATCAGCTTCTAATAAAGCTAATCTAATTTCTCTTATTACATCACTAATATTATCTTCAGTAATTTTACCATACCCTTTAATTTTATTTATGGCATTTTGTAATCTATCGCCTAAACTTTCAAACATATAATCACCTATTTAATTATACCATATAATAACAAAAAAGAAACTAATTATTAGTTTCTTACTTGCCATCTATCTACAACATCACAGTTACCACTTTGTGGTTCTGGTGAAGGCATATCTAATTTTATAATCATTGGTACTTTAAATGAACGACCAAATGCTACACAAGTACCAGGTTGTAAGCTTTTTTGTTTTTCAATAATATCAGCACTGATATTTGGTAACATTTTACTTATATATTCAATATCCCTTGGATGTGTCATCTTAAATATTAAGAAATTACTACATTGAGATAATACTGTTTCAGATAATTCTACTGGTCTTTGACTTATTAAATCTAAGATAATACCATATTTTCTTCCTTCCTTAGCGATACGTTCAAATATGTTATATCCAAGTAAAAATCTATCTGTATCTGCTTGTACATATCTATGTGATTCTTCAAGTACTATATGAAATGGTATAGATGCTCTATTTTCTAATTTTTTAGCGAAAACAAATAATAATCTTGAAAATACTTTTGTAAGTACCTTAGCGAATGAATCATCTACTTCATCTAAGTTAAAATTAATAATTTGAGCTTTACCAGTTTCAGTTGCTACTAATGATGCAACATAGTTTTCTAAAGTTACATATTCTGGATATCTAAAGAAACGATTATAATCACCATTAACTAAACTATGCATTCTAACTTTTAATAGTATTGCATCATCATATAATGATTCATTTCTAAGCATACCTTCTGATATTAAAGTGAAGTTAAGAGCATTTTCTAAGTCTTCTAAAGTATAATATCCTGGTAACTTATTTTCTAATTTATCATATTCATCATCAATAAAACCTGTTACATATTCAGTTAATAAATTTAATTCTGGAAAATTACCTTTAGTATCTATCATGAAACAATTTCTAAAACTTCTAGTATATCCTACACCTTGTACTTGTGTTTCTAATGAAAATTCTTTTGTATTACAAGTAGCAATTAAATCAAATACATCATTTCTTTTACTAGCTGCAGTTTGATTAGTATATAAAATATCCATTATTGCTTTAGCTATTAAGTGATTCTTATATCTTTTTGCTTGTTCTTGATCACCAGAAAATACATTTACTATTTGTAACATTCTTTCAATTATTTGAAGTTGTGAGTGCTTTGTAGCATCTAATATAAGAGCAAAATCATCCATATTTAAAAGCCATAAAGGTATTCTTATTTGTTTATTTGCTTCTAAATTACTATTTGTTCCAAAAAATTTAAAATTATAATTTGGATTTAATTTATTTAAATCTTTAAATGCACTATGGTATTCACCATAAGAATCAAAAAATAAGAAATTAGCGTTATATGGTATAAAATTAGGATTACTAAATAAGTTTTGCATTATTCTAGCTACACCACATGATTTACCACTACCTGTATTACCAAATATTGCCATATGATTACTAAATAAATCATTAGTACTTACACATATTGGATATCCATTATATAATACACTTTTTCCAATAAATAAATTTCCTTCTTTCTTATCAGCACCTATAATAATAGCTAATTCTTCTTTATTTATAAGTCTAAGTCTTGATGATAGTGTTGGTTTTCTTAAAATACCACTATTAAATTTATTACCATCAAATTCCCCTAGAAAATTTACTTTTATTTTTTCTCCGTCTATGTCACTAATTTCTCCAAGTATTCTACTATTACCATCTTCAAATACAACATGAACATTCATTAGGTTTGCTGCTATTTTACTATTTGGTAATAATTTAACATGTGCCATAGTATCACTAATATAAATTATATTTCCAAACATATTTTTCTCCCTATAATAATTCTTTTATTTTTTCTTTTATTTTTTCATCTTTTATTAAATCTAATATTTTTTCTTTTTTTTCATATAATTTTAATTTAGATTCATATTCTTTTAATTTATTTTCTGCTTCTTTTAATTGTTTATGTATAGCGTTTCTACTAACAGAATTATTATCTGCAATTTCACTTAATGTCAAATTATCAAAATAATAATCTAAAAAATATTCTTTTTGTTTATCTGTAAGTAGCTCACCATAGCAGTCATATAAGTTAGTTATATAAATATTTTCTTCCATTAAAATATACCTATAATAGCTGTTATTAAGAAATATAAACCTATAATTATATATATTAAAGTAAAAGCTTTTCTTTTATATACTTTATAGTTGTTATATCCCATTACCATAAATACAAGTCCTAATATAACATTAATTACATTAGCAATAATATTACTTTTTACAAATAACCAAATTATACAAAATATAAGCAGTAATATAGATAAAAAGAATTGCATAAATAAACCTAAATCAGTTACTTTTCTATTTAAAACTTCCTTATTCATTTTTATCACCCACCAAATCTTTAAATAAGCCATATATATAAGCTTCTATATCAAAGACTTTTAAGTCTTCACATTTTTCACCTAAACCTATATATTTAACAGGTATACCTACTTCTTCTTTTATAGCTAAGACAATACCTCCTTTAGCTGTACCATCTAATTTAGTAAGTACAATACCTGTAATATTAGTTATTTCTTTAAAACTTTTGGCTTGACTAATACCATTTTGACCAGTAGTAGCATCTAATACTAAAAGAGTTTCATGAGGAGCTCCCTCTATTAAATTACCTATTACTCTATTCATTTTTTCAAGCTCATTCATTAAGTTTACTTTATTTTGAAGTCTACCTGCAGTATCAACTAATACTACATCATAATTTTCTTCTTTAGCTTTTGTTATACCTTCATATATTACACTAGATGCATCTTTTGAATCACTAGATATAACATCCGCACCTACTTTTTCTCCCCATTCTTTTATTTGTTCAATAGCTCCTGCTCTAAAAGTATCACCAGCTACTAACATAACTTTTTTTCCTTCATTTTTTAGTTTATAAGCTAGTTTACCAATAGTAGTAGTTTTACCAACTCCATTTACTCCTACAAATAAAATAACAGTAGGTCCTTCTTTACTATAATTTATTTTATTTACAATTACTTCATTATTGATATAAATAATAAACATTTCATCAACTATTATTTCTTTTAAATCTTCAGAATCAATTATATTTTCATGTTTAACTCTATATTTTAATTTATCAATAAACTTCATAACAGTATTAACACCAATATCTGCCATGATAAGTATTTCTTCTAATTCATCAAAATATTCATTATTTATTTTTTTATATTTTTTATTTAATAAATTTAATTTAGAAGTTACTTCAGCTCTTGTTTTAGTTAAGCCTTCATCATATAACTTAATATCTTCATTATCTTTTTTACTAAATATTTTTTTAAATCCATCAAATAATCCCATATGTCACCTACATTCTACTTAATTATACCATAAATAAAACATCTATTAAAGATGTTTTATTTTTCTTTTCTATATATTTTTGGATATCTTAAACATTTTGTAGCAGCCAAACTAACAGTAGATGCATTTATACTATCAATATTATTTATAGTAATAGAGCTTGGAAGTTCAGTATTACCTAATTCTCTTTCAGCATCTGCTATAGCTTTATAACTACTATCTATAGCTTCTTTATTATCTAAATAAGTTTTTACTTTTCTTAAATAAGTAAGTTCACGTTTATTTGCACCTTTTTTTATTAATTCTACTGTCGTAATAGATGCTAATGCTACTGCTGCACCAACTAAATAATAATTAGGATCATTAGTAAGTACAAGTCCTGAACATCCTAAGAAAGCTAATGATCCAACACCTGATACTACACTTTTTACTAAATGACCAGTTTCACTAAATGTAACATTTTCTTCTTTCTTTAAATATCTTTCTGCTTGTTCTAACATTACATTTACAATTCTGCTTTCTATTTCTTTACTGTATGGAAAATAATCAGTTGTACCATCTAAATATTTTACCATAATACTTTTTTTATCATCACTAATAGTATATTTTTTAATTACCCTTTCATTTGGCATTCCTTTTATTTCATATTTCATAAAACCCCTCCTAGGCCTATTATTATATATCATTTTTTCATAAAGTCAATAACACTAGACAAATAAAGAAAAAAAAGGTATAATTAGTTAGTTCTGTTTTAATCTTAAAAGAAAGGAGAAATTATGAAATTAACGAACAATCAAGATACAAAAATATTTGCATTAGGTGGTCTTGGTGAAGTAGGTAAAAATATGTATGTGGTAATGTGCCACAATGAAATAATAATTATCGATGCGGGTGTAACTTTCCCTGCTGGGGAACTAATGGGAATTGATTATGTAATTCCTGATGTTACTTTTTTAAAAAAGAATGAAAAGAAAATTAAAGGTTTATTTATAACACATGGACATGAAGATCATATAGGAGGTATACCATTTATTTTACAAATGGTAAATATACCATGTATATACGCTCCTAATCAAGCTACGGGACTTATAAAAAGAAAATTAAGTGAAAGAAATATACCATTTAAAAATATTGTTACTTATACGGAAAAAGATGTATTTAAATTCAAGAGTATGAAAGTAGAATTTTTTAGAACTACTCACTCTATACCAGATTCACATGGTATATATATTACTACTCCAAATGGTACAATAGCTTCTACTGGTGACTTTAAATTCGATTTAACACCAATAGGTCCAATTGCTAACTTCTATAAAATGGCTGAATTAGGGCATAAGGGTGTAACTCTTTTATTAAGTGATAGTACAAATGCTCTTAATGAGGGATATTCTGCAAGTGAATCAAAAGTTGATGAAGCTTTAGGTGATATATTTTTAAGACATAAAGGTAGAATTATAATTGCTACTTTTGCATCAAATATATATAGACTTAAACATATAGTTGATACATGTAAAAGAAATAATCGTAAAATTGCTACATTTGGTAGAAGTATGGAACAAAATATTGAAATATCTATTGAAGGTGGATATATAAAAAATAAAGATGTATTTATAAGTGCTGAAGAAGCTAATAAGTTAAAACCTGAAGAAGTATGTATTTTATGTACTGGTAGTCAAGGTGAACCTTTAGCTGCACTATCTAGAATAGCAAATGGAACACATAAACAAATTAAATTATTAAATGACGACATTGTAGTATTTTCTTCATCAGCTATTCCTGGTAATGCACTTAGTATTTCTAGAACAATAAATAAATTATATTTAAAAGGTGTAAAAGTTTATACTAATACATCATTAAGTGATATTCATACAAGCGGACATGGTAATCAAGATGAATTAAAATTGATGTTAAGATTAATGGAACCAAAATACTTTATGCCTATGCATGGTGAATATAGAATGCTTAAATGTCATGCTGATTTAGCAGTTGAATGTGGTATTCCACGTGAAAATACTTTTATTATGGGTAATGGTGATGTATTATCTATGTATAAAGGTAAAATTACTAAAGATAAACAAATTCAAGCTGGAGACACTTATGTTGATGGAAATAGAATTGGTGAAGTAAGTAGTATAGTAATGTGGGAAAGAAAAATAATGGCTAATGATGGTGTACTTATAGTAATTGCTAATATCGATACAACTACAAATAAACTAATAGGATTACCAAATATAACTACTAGAGGATTTGTTCTTGTAAATGATAATTTAGAATTGTTAAAACAACTAGAAGTTAGAAGTAAAATTGCAATCGATAAAAAACTTACTAAACCAATTAATTATGCTGATATAAAATCAGAAATAATTAATGAATTAGGACCATATATTTATGATTTAACAGGTAGAAAACCAATAATATTACCTGTACTAATGAGTATAAAAAAAGATGCTTAATTGCATCTTTTTTCTATATAATCATATACATCCTTAGGATTAGTAAACCAAGTAATATTCATTTGGTTATTAAACCAAGTATATTGTCTTTTAGCATATCTTCTACTTCTTTGTTTAATTAGTTCAATTGCTTCATTAAGTGAAATAGCAGAATCAAAGAATAAAAATAATTCTTTATATCCAATAGGTGTTAATACTGCTTTAGTTCTAATATTAGAATCATATATTCTTTTAGCCTCTTCTACCAATCCATTTTTAATCATTATATCTACTCTTTTATTTATCCTATCATAAAGGATATCTCTATCAATAGTAAGACCTATAAAAATAGCATCATAAAGTAATTTATCTGTTTTATTAGTTTCTGTAGTATGATTATTTTTTATATAGTCTAATCTTCTTTCTACTCTTTTTCTATTATTTATATGAATAGTAGTATCAGGGTCTAGCTTAAGTAACATATTATATAATTCTTCCTTAGTATATTTACTATAATCACCTTTAGTAGTTTCTAAATTAAATTTATAATCATAAAGTGCGGCTTTAATATATAATCCTGTACCACCTACTAAAATAGGTGTTTTACCTCTTTTTAATATATCATCTATACATTTTCGTGCATCTTTTTGATAATCATATACAGTATAATTTTCATCTATATTTTTTATATCAATTAAATAATGTGGTATACCTTCTTTTTCTTTTTCAGTTATTTTAGCGGTTGCAATATCTAAAGTCTTGTATACTTGTGTAGAATCAGCATTTATAATTTCACCATCATATTTTTTAGCTAACTCAATACTTAAACTTGTTTTACCTACAGCAGTAGGTCCTGTTATAACTATTACTTTATTCATATTTTATAACCGCCCTTTCATATGTTTTCTTTAATACTTTTTTAGATGCAATATCTAAATCATATCCATCACTATTTGTAGTATGAATACCTATACTACTTAATATATCATCAAAACTAACATCATTTATTACTCTATTGATATCCCTTAGATAATTAGCTCCATCACCACTATCATGCATATATGATGCAAATAAAAATCCCATAAGATGTCTTTGGTCGTTATCAAATGGTAATTCATCTAACTTACTATAATAATTTAAATACATATTTATAAATGGTTTTAATGAATCAGTAACACCTATTTCTTTTATATTACTTTTATTTACTTCACCATACTTTAAAAATAGTTTAATAAGTTCTATTTGAATATGTAATGATACTGCCTTATTTAAAATAGCATATAATAAATCTTTACCATTTTTTAAATATTCTTTTGGTTTAGTACTACTATAATAGTCTTCAAATAACATCTCACCTAATATACTAATTGCTTCTGTAAATAAAAATCTTGATTCTGTTAATTCTAAACTAACATTACTATCATGTAGTACTTCATGAACAATAGTATAACTATCTTCTATAGTCTCATTATATGGTAAAAATATGTGATGAATTCCAGATTCAGTTAATGTTGATGATGCTATATAATTATTTCTTCCGGTAACTTTTACTAGTTCTAATTCTTCACTTTTAAGTAATTTAAGTAATAAATCACCATAACTAGGATCTAAACTACTTAAAAACTTCTTAGAACTTATAAGCGAATCAGATAATCTATATACACTTCTATAGGTTTGTCTAGTTGCTTTAGATTTTGTATTTATAACAATATCTACTAATGAAGATATAAAGTTAAAATCACTTTCATCTGGATTTAATTCTATAATATATTCTTTTATTAGTTTATTTATTTTTGTTAAAGTCATTTATAAACATTGCATCACCAAATGAAAAGAATCTATATTTTTCTTTTATTGCTTCATTATAAGCGTTTAAGATATGTTCTTTGCCTGCAAGTGCACTAACTAACATAACGAGTGTTGACTTAGGTAAATGAAAGTTTGTTATAAGTGAATCAATAGCTTTAAATTCATATCCTGGATAAATAAATATATCAGTCCAAAATGAGCAAGCCTTAAAACAACCATATAATTTCATAACTGATTCTAATGTTCTAGTTGATGTTGTACCAACGGCAATAATCTTATGATTACTTTCTTTAGTTTTTTTAAGTAGCTCTGCTGTTTCTTCATTTATAATACAAAATTCACTATGCATTTTATGATTATTAACATCTTCTACATTCACAGGTCTAAATGTACCAAGCCCTACATGTAGGGTAATATAAGCTATATTAACCCCTTTTTCTTCTATCTTTTTAAGTAGTTCTTTAGTAAAATGTAAGCCTGCTGTAGGAGCTGCTGCACTACCTACATTTTTAGCATATACAGTTTGATATCTATCTTTATCATCTAATTTTTCATGAATATAAGGAGGAAGTGGCATTTCGCCTAATTTATCTAATATTTCATATAAAATACCATCATACTTTAATTTAAAATGTCTTACTCCTTCATCTTCTACTTTAACACATTCAGCTAAAAGTATGCCATCACCAAAACTAACTATAGTTCCCTCTTTAACTCTTTTAGCAGGTTTAACTAATGTTTTCCACACATCACTTTCTAAATCATTTAAAAGTAATATTTCAATAGCTGCATTAGTATCTTTTTTAGTACCATATAACCTAGCAGGAATAACTTTAGTATCATTTAAAACTAAAGTATCACCTTCATCTAAATAATCAATTATATCTTTAAATTTTTTATGTGAAATTTCTCCAGTTACTTTATCAAGTAAAAGTAATCTAGATTCATCTCTTTTACTTATAGGAGTTTGTGCAATTAACTCCTCTGGTAAATCAAAATCAAAATCACTAGTTTTCATAATCCACCTCGCCTAGATATTATATCATAAAATTAAAATAATTTCTTTATTTTCATTTTTTCTTTATCAAGTTCATGTACCGATGCATGAGTTACATTAAAAGCTTCTTTATCATAATTTAAACTAATATCATTTAAAATAAAATATATCATATTTATAACTCCTCTATGAGTTATAAATAATGTATCTTCATAAGTTAATATTTCAGCTAAATAGTCTTTTATTCTTAAGTATAAATCCATAAGTGATTCACCATTTGGAAATCTTTTATTAATATCTCTAGTATGCATGTATTCACCATATAATTTTAGTGCTTCATCTTTTAACATACCATTAACTAATCCCTTATCCATTTCTCTTAATTTAGGTGTGTAAGTAACACTAACATCTAAATAACTAGATACTATTAAACTTGTTTGTTTAGCTCTTAAAATATCACTAGAAACTATTTTAGAAATATTACAACCTTTTAATTTTATACTACTTTCTCTAACTCCAATTATTCCTTCTTTAGTTAGTCCTACATTACTATATCCCCCAACATATCTTTCGTCATCTAATCCATGTCTTAAAAAATAAATCATATACTCCTCCAATAAAAAAATGTATTATAAAAATACATTTGGTTTTTTGTGTAAAAATTTCTTTTTTAATTTTTCAATATTATATCCCATTACTTTTTCCATATAGCATTTACCACATAATGGTACATATTCTACATTAGCTTCTCCATCTATAACAACAGATTCACCTTCCATAACATATTTACCATTTACTTTTCTTGCATTAAACTTAGCTAATTTCATACATTCACATATATTTTTTAATTCTTCCACATAATCTGACAATTCAAATAATCTTTTACTGCCTGTAAATGTTCTAGTAGTAAAATCAGTTCTAAGTCCATAACAATTTACTGGAATATCTAATATTTTAGTAATTTTCCATAACTCTTCAATTTGTTCTTCTGTTAAAAATTGTGCTTCATCAACTAATATAAGTGATACGTTATCATATTTAAGTAAATTTTCATCACTTAAAAGTGAATCAGTTGGTTTTAAATAAATATTAACCTTTTTTGCAAGACCTATTCTAGATACTATCATATTATCCCCTTTAGTATCTACTGTAGACTTAATAAGTAAGGTATTATAACCTTTTTCTTCTAAATTGTAAGCATCCTTCATAAGTGCTATACTTTTTCCAGAATTCATTGCTCCATAATAATAAACTAACTTCGCCATAACATACTCCTATCATATATTAAATGATACGCGTTATTATGACACTTGTCAATATAAAAAAAAGAATTAGTTAAGTTTATCTTTTACTAATTTACTTACTAATCCCATATCAGCTTTTCCTTTTAATAAAGGTGTTACTTTTCCCATTACTTTTCCCATATCAGAAGGTATAGACGCTCCTAGCTCACTAATTGCTCTAGTAACTATAGCATCGATTTCTTCGGTACTTAATTGTTCTGGCATATACTTTTCAAGAACTTTAATTTCTTCAGTAGTTTTACTAATTAAATCTTCTCTATTACCTTTTTTAAACTCTTCTATTGATTCTTTTCTAGTTTTAATTTGTTTACCAATTACAAGTGCTATATCATCATCTGTTAATTCTTTTTTTGCTTTAATTTCTTCCATTTGAATAGCACCTTTTACCATTCTTAATGTTTCTAATGTGACTTTATCTTTTTCTTTCATTGCAGTAACTATATCTTTAGCAATTCTATCTTTCATAAATCCTCCTTAAAAATAAAGAAGCCTTTAGGCTCCTAGTAGTTGTTTCTTTCTCTTTTATGTGAATTCTTAATTGCTTCTTTTTTTGCAATTCTTTTTTTAACTCCAGGTTTCATATAACCTTCTTGTCTTTCTCTAATAGATTTTAGGGAGCCATCTTTAGCATTTTTTTGTTTGAAAGTTCTTAAAGCACCATCAACATTTCCATTACGAACTACTACTTTAGTCATTTAATTCCCCTCCCTTCATCATATACACCAACATTATAACACTTCTAATCATTAAAAACAACTAAAAAAAAGACATTTTTCTACAAAAATTAGAGGAAATTACTATTTTTTCCTTAATGATAATAATAGGAGGTGAAAAAATGTTGGAAAGTTATCCATTTGTTAAACAAGAAGATCAAAAAGAATGTGGTCCTGTTTGTTTACAAATGATAATAAAGTATTACAAAGGATATATAGATTTAGAATATTTAAATTATTTATGCAAAACAAATAAATATGGAACAAATGCCTATAATCTTATAAATGGCGCCAAAGAAATAGGTTTTGATTCATATGCAGTAAAAGCTAATATAGACGAATTAAAAGGCTCAGTATTTCCTTTAATAGCTCATGTAGTTATAAAAAACAAATATAATCATTATGTAGTAATATATAAAATTAATTATAATAAAAAATATTTAATAGTTGCTGATCCTGCTAACAAAATTAAAAAAGTATCATTTGATGAATTTAATACTATATTTAGTAATATAGTAATATTCTTATTCCCAGTAAAAAAAATACCCCAAAATAAAAATGTATCATTAATAAATTATTTATCAAATATACTTATAAATAATTATAAAAGTTTTCTGCCCCTTTTTTTATTATCTTTTATAATTACCATTTTTACTATAGTATCATCATTCTATTTTAAAATAATGTTAGATAATTATAATAATAAAAACTACATAATATTAATATTTATATTATTTATAATCTTTAATTTAATTAAAACTTTAACTAATTATTTCAGAAATAAAGTAACATTTATATTAAATGAAAAAATAGACTTTGATATAACTTGTAATACTTACAAAAACATTATAAATCTCCCCTATAATTACTACAAAAATCATACAACTGGTGATGTTATATCAAGAGTTACTAAATTAAATGATATACGAGAATTAATAAATAAAGTTTTTATATCAATATTTATGGATTTACCTCTTTCGTTAGTATCATTTATAACACTTTATATAATTAGTTCTAAATTATTTTATATAACTATATTACTATTACTTTTATATATATTAATAATACTTATTTATATACTTCCCTCTAAAAATATAATAAATAAAATTAATGAAGAAAATAGTAATGTAACTTCTTATTTATATGAAACAATAAGTGGTTTTGAAACTGTTAAGGGATTAAATATAAAAGATAAAATAATTAGAACATTTTATAATAAATACTCAAAATTATTAGAAGAAATATTTAAATTTAATAACTTAAATAATAACCAAATGTTATTAAAAGAAATAGTATTTAATACTACCAATTTAGTAATTATTTTTACAGGCATTTTATTAATTACTAAAAATGAAATAACGATTGGAACACTTATTACATTTAATACTATACTCTCATACTTTTTAGAACCAATAATAAATATATTAAATTTAAATAGCAACATCATAGAAGCTAAAACATCACTTAAAAGAGTACTTAATATATTAGAATATAAAAAAGATAATGGCATTATTGATAAACCATTTAATAATATTAAAGTAAGTAACTTAACTTATAAAATAGATAATAATACTATTATAAATAACTTAAACATAAATATTGAAAAAAGTGAAAAAGTAATGATAATTGGTAGTTCTGGAACTGGTAAGTCAACCTTATTAAAAATTATTCTTAAATATTATGAAGTTAAAAGAAATAATATATTTTTAAATGATATTGATATAAACGACTATAAAAATAATAGTATCCATAAAAACATATCATATATATCCCAAAATGAAATACTATTTACAGATACTATTTCAAATAACTTAACTATTTGTAGTAATGAAAAAATAATTGAAATATCAAAACTATGTTATATAGATGAAATATTAAAAGATAAAAACTTAGGATATAACTATTTATTAGAAGAAAATGGTTTTAATGTATCAGGAGGTCAAAAGCAAAGAATTATATTAGCTCGAGCATTACTTAAACCATTTAATATTCTTATAATAGATGAAGGATTAAATGAATTAGACATAGCATTAGAAAGAAAAATATTAAAAAATATATTCAATTATTTTAAAAATAAAACAATAATTATAGTATCACATAGATTAGAAAATAAAGACTTATTTGATAAAATAATAAATTTAGATTTATGTATGACGTAGATATATTTAAAAACTATAATGTTATTTTAAATAAAACTAATAAGAAATATATTTTAATCTACATTACTATAATTATGATGCTTATAATAATATTTATTTATATTTCATTAAATTATAAATATGAAAAAAAATATTACACAACTGGACAAGTTATAATTTATGATAATAAATATTATATTAAAACTTATATAGAAGAAGATAAAATTAATATAATCTATAATAATTTAATATTTGATAATGATAATACCAAATATAAAATAAAATCACTTGGTGATGAATATTTTATATTTAATAATAAAAAATATTATGAAGTAAATTTATTATTTGATTTAGATTATAAATATTTAATAAATAATAATATATTAGAACTATATTTTATAGAAGAAAAAACCACATTATTTAAAAGTTTTATAAATAAAATAAAGAAAGGAATGAATAAGTGAGAAAAATAGAAGATAAAGAACTTACTAAAATAAATGGTGGTGGATTAGGATTATGGGCACTTGGTGCTTCTGTTGTATTTTTTATAGGAGTTATAGATGGTTATATTAGACCACTTAAATGTAATAAATGACAAAAATAAAAGATAATGATTTATATAATATAGTTGGTGGAGCATCAATTACAGGTACATTTTTAAGTGCATTAGCTAAAAGTGTTACAACAATATATAATTTAGGCAGATCACTTGGATCATCCCTTAGAAGGGCTATAAGTGGTAGAATCTGTAGTTTATAACTTTATTAAAAAATATAAAAATATAATCCTTATAATCTTATCACCATTTATAATAACATTAATATCCTTACTAATTAAAATATTATTTTTAAGTGGTAATATAATTGGCACTTATATTAGAATAATATCTGAAAATGGTGTATGTATATAAAAAAAATATCAGTTTAAAACTGATATTTTTTAATTAGATGTTCTACTTGGCGTAGATTGTGCATTATGTACTAAGAATTCATATTCTGTTATTAGATAATTATGATTATTTTCTACAGTAAAGTTATATACATTTACTGGTTTATCTAATTTAACCTTTCTTATTGTCTTTATCTTCATACTACCTTTTAGGCTATATAAAGTATCTCCTACTTTTAAATCATAAGCTCTAACCCAACCTTTATCAAGTACATAATATTCATGTTTTTCTGTTGATTTAATTACTTCACCATTAGTTGTAGTTATTTCATATAATGTATCATTTTGACTAATCATAGTATCTGTTACAAGACTTAGTTCTCTTAAACTTGTAGTTAAATTTATAGCGTATACATAGTCACCAATTTTAATATCTTCAATATTCTTAAGTCCATCTTTAGTAAGTACTTTTGTTCCTGCTACAAAACATGTTGATACTGTAAATGTTCCTGTTTTTGTTGCAATATTTCCATTATTATCTTCACTTTCAATTTTGTAAGTATTAGATGTTTTTGATGTAGTAGCTGAATATGTTAAATTTGAACCACTATATACTAAAGTATCATTTACATAATATCTTATTTGTTTTATTCCAGAAGAATCGCTTGTTACTACTGTTATTGTATAGTTAAATGCTACTGTATTTGTTACTGTAACATTTAATGTTGGTGCTACTGTATCTTTTTCTTCTACTGGTGGAGTTGGCACTTCTGTACTAGTTACATCACAAGCATCAATACTCACTTTTTCACTTGTACTAGTTCCATCACTTTTTATTTCTACACAGTATCCTGATATATACATTTTCCCGTATGCTATTCCATCTTCGTTAAATTGCATATATCCTTTGGTTGGTTTTTCTCCACTATAAGTTAATTCATTACTAGATAAATCAACACCTGTTATTTCTTCATCTTTATCTAAATTACTTGCATAATATTTTTCTGCTATTTTTTTTATCATTATAGCGTCGTTTTCTGCACTCTTCTTTTTGGCACTATCTACTGATTTTTTTACGGCTGGTACTGCTATTAGTAGTATTACTGATAATATTACTATTACTGCGAGTAACTCTACTAATGTAAATCCTTTCTTTTTCATACTTTCTCCCTCTATCATTTTTAATAAGAAACCAAAAAACACAAAACTATAGGAAATTCCTAGTTCTTGTGATTTATATATATGACTAATTTTTTAGTTAGTAAATATCCTCCCTCACAAATATAAGAAGTATTATAATTTATATTAGCCATATACTTCACTTCCTTACTATATTAAGTATAATATTTTTTATTTTATTTGTAAATATTATTCTAATATTGCTTTTATTCTTCTTACTCCAGATGAACTTGCTTCTTCTTTTACTATTTTAAAGTGACCTAGTTCACTAGTATTTTTAACATGTGGTCCACCACATAATTCATGTGATATATCTCCAATACTATAAACTGTTACAATATCAGGATATTTTTCTATAAACATACATTCAGCTCCAGAATTAATAGCTTCTTCTTTACTCATTTCTTTTACAGTTACATCTAATCCTTCACTAATCCATTCATTTACTAAATTTTCTACTTTAGTTTTTTCTTCATCTGTAAGTTTATGATCACAAGAGAAGTCAAATCTCATTCTTTCTGTAGTTATATTACTACCTTTTTGATGTACATTTTTATCTACTACTGCTTTTAATGCTGCATTAAGCAAATGTGTTGCTGTATGGTATTTAGTTTCTATTTCACTATTACCTGCAAGGCCACCTTTAAATTTTTCTTTTGATCCTGCTCTTGATAATTCTTGATGAGCTTTAAATTTTTCTTTAAATCCTATAGTATCTACTTCTATACCTTTTTCTTTTGAAAGTTCTACAGTAAGTTCTATAGGGAATCCATATGTATCATATAATTTAAATGCTAAATCTTTATTTAATATTTTATCTTCTAAATTATTAGTAATTTTCTCAAATTCTTTAAGACCTTTTTCAAGCGTTCTATTAAATTTTATTTTTTCATTAGTAAGTACTTCTAATACAACATCTTTATTTTTAACTAATTCACTATAATATTTATCATATTTAGAAATAATTATATTTGCGATTTCTACTTCCCAATTACTATTAACATCTATATTTAATTTTCTTACATGTCTTATAGCTCTTCTAATAAGTCTTCTTAAAATATATCCTTGATCTGTATTAGATGGTTTTATTCCAGCATCATCAGCTGATATAAATACAGCAGTTCTAATATGGTCTGCTATTATTCTCATACTTTCTTTATTATCTTCATATTTTAAATTAGATAATTCTTCTATTTTAGCTATGACATCTTTCCAAATAGATGTCATATAATTATCATTTACGCCTTCTAATATAGCGGTTACTCTTTCTACTCCCATACCTGTATCTACATTTTTATGTGGAAGTTCAGTAATATTGCCATTAGTATCTTTATTATATTGCATAAATACATTATTCCATATTTCTACCCATCTATCATCTTCTGGATCAAATACTTCTGGCATTTCATCATTACTTCTAAAATAGAATATTTCAGTATCTGGTCCACATGGTCCTGATTCTCCAGCTATCCAAAAGTTATCTAATTCTGTCTTAGCAATTCTTTTTTCACTTATTCCTAAACTTTTCCATATTTCTATTGATTCAGTATCTTCTCCTATTAGGTCATTACCTTTAAATACCGTTACTGCTAAACGTTCTTTTGGCATTTTAAGTACTTTTGTTAAAAATTCAAAAGACCAACTGATACTTTCTTTTTTAAAGTAATCTCCTAAGCTCCAATTACCTAACATTTCGAAGAATGTATGATGTGTTGTATCACCTATACTTTCTAAGTCATTAGTTCTAACACACTTTTGATAGTCTACTAATCTTTTTCCATATGGATGTGGTTGTCCCATTAAATATGGAATTAATGGTTGCATTCCAGCTGTATTAAATAATACTGATGGATCATTTTCTGGTATAACTGGTGCAGATGGAATTTGTTTGTGTTCTTTACTTATAAAAAAATCTATATATAAATCTTTAATATTCATTATTTCACTTCCTTTAATATATTTTCTACTTTTACTTTTAAATCTTCTATTGTTGAATCATTGATTATTTCATAATCATAATCAGTATAATCATCTAAATCTGTTTCTGTAATATGATTTTGTTGTTCTTTAGTAAGGCCATTATCAAAATTTGGTCTAACTACTTTAATAACATATACATTATCAAATTCTTTTTTAGGCATCATTACTTCTGGTTTTAATCTAGCGTCTGAAATAGTTACTACATCATAAAAGTATGAATATACTTTTAAATCTTCTATTGTTCTTTTTACAAAGAATAAAGGATCTATTTGATTTCTAATTATTTCAGTACCTAATTCTTGTAATAAACCTCTAGGTTTTGTTTCATTATCCATTCCATCCCATCCACTAATTTTTTTAGCGTATTCTTTTAGTGATGAAGATATTTGTAAATTTATAACTTTTTCATTTTTATAGTATTCTTCTATAATACCTGCTACAGTATCTTTTCCATGTCTGGCTTTACCATAAATTATAAATATTTTTGTATTTTTCTTTTCCATAATTCCTCCTATATAAAAACCACGACTTTCCTAGGAACGAAAAGCCGTGGTACCATCCTAATTTTACTTAATTATAATAACGAGTTTCCCCGGTAGCTATTAACTACACTCCGAAGTAGCTTTCAATTATATCTTATACTAATTTACACCAACCATTAGTTCTCTATAATAATTTATAATTTACTTTTCTTCATCATTGTTTTATAAATTCATATCTTTCATTGTAGAATATAAATATTGTTTTAACTGCCATAATTATAGGTGTTGCAACAATCATTCCAATTATACCCCAGAAATGTCCAAAAATCAATAGTCCAATAATAATTGTTACTGGATGTATCTTTGTTGCTTTACTCATAATCATTGGTTGTAAGATATTTCCTTCAATTCCTTGAATTACAGCTATAACAATAAGTGTTAAAATTCCAATAGTTGGACTCATAGAGAATCCTACAATAACTGCTGGTGCTCCACCAATATATGGTCCTGCATAAGGAATAATATTTGTTATTCCACAGAATAATCCAAATAATAATGGTGATCTAAGTCCTACTAACCATAATCCAAATGATGTTATTAAGAATATTCCTGTACAATCTATTATAGTTCCTGTTACAACACTTCTTAATGAATCATCTACTTCATCTAGTAATTCACCTGTAGATTTTCTTATCTTTTTAGGTAAGAATGAAATCATAGTTCCTTTTTCATTGAAGCTTACAAGTAAGAAGAAACCTATAATTAAACCTATTAAGAATGTTCCAAGTCCTGAGAATACACTTTTTACTACATTTACAGCAATACTAGGTAATGAATTAATTAAATTATTGCTAAATAATTCTAATTGACTAAATAAACTATCTTTAGCGGATGATGCATCAAATGCTTCTATTTTATCTAATTTATAAAATACATCATTTATCCATACTTCTACTTTATCAAATACAGTTGGTAAACTATTTACTAAATCATTTATTTGTTCTGATATAACTGGTACTATAGCTCCTATTATAACAGCTAAAACACCAATAAATAAAATATAAGTAATAAGAGTACCAATCCATCTTCTTATACCTTTTCTTTGTAACCAACGTACAAAAGGATCAAATAACCAAGCTATAAATAAACCTATAAATGCTGGTAAAAGTACTTTTAATATACTTAATACAAATACCATTATCTTTGATTCTTCTAGTGTTATAATTGCGATATAAATAACTGCAATAATAAGCATTATATACATTATTTTAAGTATTTTTTTACTAAGACTAATAACTTCATTGAGTTTTGTATAATCTACTTTTTTATCTCTCATAACTCACCTCATTTTTATTATAACATTTATATATAAAAATTATAACATTTGTGTAAATATTAGTAAATTATTTTTACTTAATTTTACATATATGATATAATTATCTAGGTGATTTTATGGTTAAAAATATAATTAGTGGATGTTTAGTCGGTATAGCAAATATTATACCAGGTGTTAGTGGCGGTACTATAATAGTTCTTACAGGTTTATTTGATAGAACTATGGAATCTATATCTAACTTAGTTAATTTAAAAATAAAATTTAAAGATAAATTAAAAGATATATTCTTTTTACTACAAGTAGGAATTGGTATTTTAATTGGTCTTGTTTGTTTTGCTAAAGCATTAGAATACTTATTTGTACATTATGAAATACAAACATTACTTTGGTTTACTGGCCTTATTATATTTAGTATTCCAGTAGTTAAGAAAAGTGAAATACCAAATAATAAAATAAATTATTTTTACCTTATATTAGGTATATTACTAATACTTATTATAAATATATTTGGTACTGGTAGTACCGAAAATATAGTTCCACTTAATGATTTACTAGCTAAAAATATTAATTTAATTTATATATTAACTTTAGTTGGTATTGGATTTATAGGTGGAGCTACTATGATATTCCCTGGTGTTAGTGGATCTATGGTATTACTTATTTTAGGATACTATCACTTATTTAAAGGATATGTTGCAAATGCTACTATGTTTAGTTTAGGTGCTGATTACTTAAAAATATTCTTTCCACTAGGCTTTATAGCTCTTGGAGTTTTACTTGGTATTGTACTTAGTTCAATGTTACTTAATAAATTTATTAAGTTAAATAAAGTTAATTTAATGAGTTTTATAATAGGTCTTATAATAATGAGTTCTATTATAATTATTCCTACTAGTGGTTATAATGTTACTAATATAATAACGGGTATTATATCATTCTTATTTGGTGGTGCTATAGTTATTTATATAGAAAAGAAGCTTAATAATTAAGCTTCTTTTTTTATATTTCTTCTTCAATTCTAATTAATTGATTATATTTACACATTCTATCTGTTCTAGAAAGTGATCCAGTTTTAATTTGACCTAAACCAAGTCCTACAGCTAAATCAGCTATATAAGTATCTTCTGTTTCACCACTTCTATGTGAAATAACTGTTTTATAACCATTCTTTCTAGCTAAATCAATTGTTTCTAATGTTTCTGTTACTGTACCAATTTGATTTACTTTTAAAAGAATTGCATTAGCCATTTTAAGTTCAATACCTTTTTCTAGTAATTCTTTATTTGTAACAAATAAATCATCACCTACAAGTTGAATGTTACTACCTAATTCTTTAGTAAGTAGTATCCATCCTTCATAATCATCTTCAGCCATACCATCTTCTATAGATATAATAGGATATTCACTAACTAAGTTTTTATAATATTCTACTAATTCAGATGCTGTTAACTTTTTATTTTCTCCCTTTATATCATAGATTCCATCATTATAGAATTCTGATGCAGCTACATCTAACGCTAAATTTACATCTTTTCCTGGTACATATCCAGCTAATTTAATTGCTTCTATAATAGTATCTAATGCTTCTTTATTTGTCTTTAAGTTAGGTGCAAATCCACCTTCATCTCCTACATTAGTATTATATCCTTTACTTTTTAATACTTTCTTTAAATTATGGAATACTTCTGCTCCTACTCTTACTCTTTCTTTTATAGTATTTCTAGATGGAATAATCATAAATTCTTGAAAATCTAATCCATTATCAGCATGAGCTCCACCATTTAATATATTCATCATAGGAGTTGGAAGTAATTTTTCACTTCCTACATATTCATATAATTTTTTACCACTATTTAAAGCTGCCGCTTTCAAAGTAGCTAATGAAACACCTAGTATAGCATTTGCCCCTAAATTATTTTTACCTTTTGTTCCATCTAAACTAATCATAGCATAATCAATTTCTTTTTGATTTTCTACGTCCATTCCTACTATTTTTTCTCTTATGATAGTATTTACATTATTAACGGCTTTTAAAACACCTTTGCCTAAATATCTAGCACTATCATTATCTCTTAATTCTAATGCTTCATGAACTCCAGTTGATGCCCCAGATGGTACACTTGCTCTACCTAATATACCATTTTCTAAAGTTACATCAACTTCTACTGTAGGGTTTCCCCTAGAATCTAAAATTTCTCTTGCTTTTATTTCCTTTATCTTCATATTATCACCATAATTATTATAACACATTTTTTTAATTAATTAAAAAAAGTTGACTGTGTAATCTCAAATTACGGCATTCATGATGCTTCAATCAACGTATTAATTATAACAAAAAATTATAAAAAAAGCAAATTAATTATCATAACTTGCTTTTATGTTTACTTGACTAAGTATATGTCCTATCATTTTATTATGTAATTCACTATAACTAAATCCATTAGATAAATTTAATCTAGTATCTAAGGCATATAAAGTTATATCATAAGTATGCATCTTATCTGGTGGAGCCATACCTATATAACTATTAGTATTATTACTATTTACGCCTTGAGTTATATAGTCTTTATTTGTAATACTGGCCCCTTCATCTAAATAATTTAAATCTATATTAGCTACTAACCAATGAATATAATCATAACCACATACTTCTATAGCATCATAATCTTCTATTACTAAAGCAAATGATACAGTATTTAAAGGATATTCACTAAATATAAATGGCATTGATAAATTCATATCTCCTCTTTTACCATATTTATCTAATATTTTACCATTTACTATTCCACTACTTGTTAGTTTCATAATACCTCCTATTTATTTGAAAACATAAATAATATTATTAAAGTAACTACTATAAAAATACCTACAGTACTAGTTAAGAATGATGAAAAACTACCCATTTTAGCGATTGGCGTAACTATACGAGCTCTAGGAAAACCTTTATGTAATTCATAAGTATCACCATCTTCATTAATTACTGTTATATAAGAATTATTTGTCTTATCCGTAATAAGTTCCACTAGTTCTTTCTCATTCTTAGTATAAATAATATAGTCTCCCACATTATAATCTTCTTGTTTTTTTACTAATACTAGGTCTCCCATCTTATATTCACCATCTATAGTACTACTTTCTAGTGAATTAAAGCCATAACCAAATAAGGTTGGTATATCATTTTTAAATACTACTCTCCCTACAAAATTATGTAATACAATAAATAATATTATTATAATTATTGATATTAAAAGTATTCTTAATCCCATTTTTAATCCATTCATATTATCACCAATACTATTATAACAAAAAAAACTACCAAATGGTAGTAATTTTTATATGGCGTCCCAGGAGAGA
Source organism: uncultured Bacilli bacterium (assembly GCA_934101425.1). Lineage (GTDB taxonomy): Bacteria > Bacillota_I > Bacilli_A > RF39 > UBA660 > CAKOQQ01. Next base: position 128,314 of record CAKOQQ010000005.1, read on the forward strand.
TTCGAACCCCCGACACTCGCCTTAGAAGGGCGATGCTCTATCCAGCTGAGCTACTAGGACAACTACAAGTAAATTATATACCAAAACCAAATTAATATCAAGTACTTTTTTTACTTTTTTTAATTTACTTGTAATTAATAACTAAATCATTATCAACATAACTACTAGTATATACTTCTTTTGAATCATTTATAAAAGATACTTCACGAACATTATAATTATCATAAATAGATAGTGATATTGTATATATAACTTCTTCTAATATTTTTTTATCTTCATAATCATTAAATATATAATCATTAAATTCTAAACTCATTAAATCTTTATCTATATTACTTTTTAATAACTTAGTATTACTATTTAAATAACTCATTAAATTACTAGTATATATAGGACTTGTAGTAAGTTCATCTATGATTATTTCTATCTTTTCACGATCATCATTTATATATTTAGTAACTGGTACATAATAAGTATTATTATTATGTTTATTTATATAATAAATAGTTACTGGAGTTATATCTTTAAATGTAGTTATATCATATTTTTTATTTATACCAAAGCTTCTATCTAATGTAGTTGGTAAATTTATATTAGATTTAGGTAGTTTAGTTAATATTTTACCATCTACAAATATAACTACTTTATCTATTTCATTTACTTCTGTAACTGTATAAATAATACTTTCTATTACTTTTTCTTCTAATTCTTTTTTTACATCTAATAGTTCTTTACTGAAATCTACTTTTAAAATACCTTTATCTAATTCTATACTATTTATTTTAGTATCACTAGGTATAATAGATGTAAAACCATTAGGAATTTTATCTTCACCAATGCCATCTGTTATTAAAGTTTCTAATAGTTCACGTACCATAGTTACTGTATCATTAGTTGAAAGAGCTATTTCGGCTTTACCCAAATAATTATTATTATCAAGTAAATAAATTGTTTCTTTTACTACATCTTTATAATTATATTCTAACTCTTCTTTTACATTTTTTAGTTCTTTATCTTTAGGTATAAAGTAAACTAAAATAAATGCAAATAAAATAGATGATGTAACAATTAGTTTTCTCATAATTTTTCTTTTAATCATTTTCCACCTCAATTAATATTATGAAAAAAACCACATAAAATGCGGTTTTATAGTGAAATTTCCTTTAATTTTAAAAGTTCTACAACAGCAGAAGCTCTACCTTTTACACCTAACTTTTGCATTACATTAGATATATGGTTTCTAACAGTCTTTTCACTTATCTTCATAGTTTCAGCTATATCAATAGTAGTTTTATTTTGAATTAGTAATTCAAAAACTTCCTTTTCCCTTTTAGTTAGTATACTTTTAGACATATTTCCCTCACTTCCTAAATCGGGTGGTTTATATTTATTCATATTATTTTATGTATTATAAATAAATATGTGAAACAATATGCCTATTATTCAAATTTAATTGATATATACATTTGATTTTCATATTCTTCTTGAATAGTTCTCATAATGTTATTAGCTAAAACATTATCGTGTTTATTACCTGTTACAATAACTCTTATTTGATTTCCTGTTATTTTAATAAAAGAATCTATTTTATATTTTTCCTTTACTTTATTTTCTAATTTTTCTTCTTCTCCTCTAGTAATATTTAATGATTTCATTTGTTCAAATGCATTATTTCTTTCATCTACAGTAACATTTAAATCATTCATAATCTTTTTTAATTCTTCCATTTCAATACTTATTTTATTATCAGATTCTACTCTTAAAGCGGTAAGTAAATCAACTTCTTTAATCTCTTCATTTAATCTATCATCTGTTAGTACTTCATTTGGCATAGTTATATAATATACGCTAAGTACTAATATTAAACTAAATAAAGTTAAAAACCAAAGACTTCTTTTATTAATCATATAATTCCTCCATTATCTAATTAATTATATTTACATATAACTATTTTAGAACAAAAAAAGGCCTAAGCCTTTCTTTTAATATCATCTAATATTTTATTTACAAATTCTTCTTTAGATAAAGTTACAGTATCACGAGATCCAAATAAACGATAACTAATAGAATTATCTTGTTTTTCTTTATCACCAATAATTAGTGTAAATGGAATTTTTTTAGTTTGACTTTCTCTCATTTTATAAGATAGTTTTTCATCTCTATCATCTAATTCAACTCTTATATTGTTTTCTTCTAATAATTCATATAATTCTTTAGCGTATTCTAAATGATATTCATTATTTACTGGAATAATATTTACTTGAACTGGACTTAACCATACTGGAAGAGCTCCTTTAGTTTCTTCTAATATATATGCCATAAATCTATCTAGTGATCCTAATATAGCTCTGTGTAGTACTACTGGAGTTTTCTTAGTTCCATCAGCATCTACATATTTTAAATCAAACTTAGCTGGTAAACAAAAGTCTAATTGGCAAGTAGATAATGTATATTCATTACCAACTGCAGGACGAACATTAACATCTAATTTAGGTCCATAGAAAGCAGCTTCACCAATTTCTTCAGTATAATTAATACCTAATTCATTTAATACTTCACGAAGTTCATTTTCAGCTTTATTCCACATATCATCATCTGGATGATATTTTTCTTTATCTAATGGATCACGAAGTGATAATACACATCTATAATCAGTAATTTTAAAGTCTTTGTAAACATCAAATATTAAATCTACTACTCTTTTAAATTCATCTTTAATTTGTTCTTTAGTAACAAATAAGTGAGCATCATTTTGACAGAAGTGTCTGCCTCTTTCAATACCTTTTAAAGCTCCAGATGCTTCAAATCTAAAATCATGAGCAACTTCTCCTATTCTTATAGGCAAATCTTTATATGAATGCAATTTATTAGCATAAATCATCATATGATGAGGACAATTCATAGGACGAAGAACAAATGCTTCGCCATCTAATTCCATTGCAGGGAACATACTATCTTTATAATGATCCCAGTGACCACTAGTTTTATATAAATCTACAGTACCTACACATGGAGTTAAAACATGCAAATATCCTAATTTTTTTTCTTTTTCTTTAATATAGTTTTCTAATTCTTGCCAAATAATATAACCATTTGGTAAAAACATAGGTAATCCTCTACCAACTAAATCATCAGACATAAATATTTCAAGTTCCTTACCTATTTTTCTGTGATCTCTTTCTTTTGCTTCTTCAAGCAATCTTAAGTGTTCAGCTAAAGCTTCTTCTGAATCAAAGCAAACACCGTAAATTCTTTGTAGCATCTTATTTTTAGAATCTCCCTTATAATAAGCACCACTAAACTTTAATAACTTAAAATATTTTAATTCTTTAACTGTATCAACATGAGGTCCACGACATAAATCAGTAAAATCACCTTGAGTATAACAAGAAATAACTGCATCATTATCCATATTATTTATTAAATCAATTTTGTATGGATCATCCTTAAACATTTCTAAAGCTTCTTCTTTAGTTAATTCATGTCTAACAATTCTCTTACCATCTTTACTAATTTTTTTCATTTCGTGTTCAATTTTAGCTAAATCATCTTCACTAATAACGGCACCATCTAAATCTATATCATAGTAAAAACCTTCTTCAATAACAGGTCCTACCCAAAATTTAGCTTGTGGATATAGATGCTTTACTGCTTGAGCCATTAAATGAGCACAAGAGTGATTCATAACGCTTAGTTTTTCATTTTCTTTTATATTTATCATTTTATTTTACCTACTTTCTTTTCTCTATATGGGTTTTTATATGGTGCTATATTATTAGCTTTATCTCTTACTAATAAAATATCACCTGTCATAACACTTTCTTTGGTAACTATGTCAAATGGAACTGCGGTGGCTAAATTAAAGAATTTTAATTCTTTATGTTTAGCTCTATTTAAGTTTTGATTATCGATTCCTACAAAATTTTTAAGAAAATCTTCCATACTTATAACATAGCTAATATCAATATTTAAATCTTTTAAAGTCAAAAAAACACTCCTTTCATAAAGGAGCGTTTATACGCGGTACCATCCCACCTTTTAACTTAATTTGATAACGGAATTACCGGAGTTTCTATTAAGAATCTGCTCATAGGTAGTAACTTATAATCTATCTTATTAGTTTTCACCAACCACTAACTCTCTATAAAGAATCAATTATAAGTCTCGTCCTCTTCATTGCATCTAATAGTAATTGTATATTCTTTTTATTTTTTTGTCAAGTAATTATTTAACCTACTGGTGATTTGGCATTATGAACTAATACTTCATATTCTGTTATTAAGTAATTATGAATGCCATCCACAGTTAAGTTATATGTTTTTATAGGCTTATCATATTCTACTACTTTTATATTTTTAATTTTTAATTTACCTTTTATAGTAGATGATAATGTATCTCCTGCTTTTAATTCATAAGCTCTTACCCAGCCTTTATCTAGTACATAGTATTCATGTTTTTCAGTCGACTTAATTACTTCATTATTTTCTAATGTTACTTCATATATTTTGTTATTATAAGTAGTAATTGTATCAGTTACTTTACTTAATTCTTTTTCATTTGTATCTAAGTTTATTGCATATACATATTCTCCTACTTTAATGTCTTCTATATTTTTAAGACCATTCTTTGTTAATACTTTTGTTCCTGCCACAAAACATTGTGTTACATATATAGTTCCTGTTTTTGTTGATACATTCCCGTAATTATCTTCACTTTCCACTTTATATGTTACTGAACTAGATGATGTAGTTGATGAATATGTTTTGTTTAAGCCACTATATACTAGTGTACCATTTATATAATATCTTATTTCTTTTATTCCACCGGCATCACTAGTCGTTACTGTTATTGTATAGTTTGACCAAGATGGAGTTGTTGTTGATACTGTTAATGTTGGTGCTTTTGTATCATAAACTGTTGATATTTCATTATTTGAACATGATACATTAAGTTTTGCATCATTACCATTTAATATTGCAGTTCCATAACCTGTACAACCAGTTGTATTATTATAAAATTTAAATGCATATCCGCCAGAATAATTTTTTACAATAGTAAATGTATTATTAGCACTAGCATCCCATGAGTAATTTGTACTAGTTTGTAAATCTGTAATAGTCCATACATTTTTCATACTTGTAGAAAATATTATATTATTATTTTCTCCAGGAGCTCTTGGAGAAGCTACATTGTGAACAAGCACTTCATATTCTGTTATTAAATAATTATGTATTCCATCTACAGTTAAACTATATACTTTAACTGGTTCATCGTAAAGTATTTTTTCTACTGATTTAATTTTAACTGGTCCAACTACTGTAGATGATAATGTATCACCAGATTTTAATTTATAAGCTTTTACCCAACCTTTATCTAGTACATAATATTTATGCTTTTCTGTTGAATCGATAACTTTTCCATTTTCAAGTGTTATTCTGTATATAATATCATTAACAGTTTCAAGAGTATTTGTTACTTTACTTAGTTCTTTTTCATTTTTATCTAAGTTTAATGCATATACATAGTCTCCAACCTTTATATCCTCTATGTTTGTAAGTCCATTAGATGTAAGTACTTTTGTTCCTGCCACAAAACATTGTACTACATAGAAACTTCCAGTTTCTACTGCAACATTACCGGCATTATCTTCACTTTCTATTCTATAAGCATTATCTATATATTCTGCTGTTCCTGTATATGATGTATTAGTTCCAGCATATACTAATTTTCCATTAAAATAATATCTTATTTGTTTTATTCCAGAATCATCAGTTGTATTAACAGTTAATATGTATGTTCCCCAATTTGGATTACTTTTTGTTACAGATAATGTTGGAGGTGTTACATCTTTCCATTGTGCATATAGTGTATGATTACTTGCTGTTAATACTTTTGTTGTACTTTCTAC
>CAKOQQ010000006.1 GCA_934101425.1 uncultured Bacilli bacterium
CAGTTCGGTCCCTATCCGTCGTGGGCGTAGGAAAATTGAGGAGAGCTGTTCCTAGTACGAGAGGACCGGAATGGACGTACCTCTGGTGTATCTGTTGTCACGCCAGTGGCAGTGCAGAGTAGCTATGTATGGAATGGATAAACGCTGAAAGCATATAAGCGTGAAGCCAACTTCAAGATGAGTTTTCCCATATGTATATAGTAAGTTCCCATGTAGACTACATGGTTGATAGGTTAGAGGTGGAAGCATGGCAACATGTTGAGCTGACTAATACTAATAGAACGAGGATTTAATCATCTGTTAAATCCTAAAGAGTTAATTTAATTCCACATTATCATGTTTTCAGAGAATAATTTCTCTAAATTCGTAACGATAGCAAAGAGGATACACCTGTTCCCATCTCGAACACAGAAGTTAAGCTCTTTAACGGCGACAATAGTGTAAGCGAAGATAGCAAGTTGCGAATTTTTTTTTGTTTAAAAATAGAAGTAATACTTCTATTTTTTTATTAATAAATGTAAAATGCTAATTATATCTTGAATATAAATATTTTTATGTGATACAATTATATAGGTGATTAAAATGGAATTTAAAGTAACATCAAATAATGAATATGATACAATTGAATTAGCACAAAATTTAGAATCAGAAAAATTTCCAAATATGATCATTTGTTTAACTGGTGATTTAGGAAGTGGAAAAACTGTTTTTGCAAAAGGTTTTGCTAATGCATTAGGAATTTCAGAAGTAGTTAATTCCCCTACATTTACAATTATAAAGGAATATTTAGAAGGTGAAATGCCATTATATCATATGGATGTTTATAGATTAGATGGCAATACTGATGGTATTGGAATAGAAGAGTATTTTCATAAAAATGGCGTAGTTATTATTGAATGGGCAGAAACTATTAAAGATATTTTACCAAAAGAAAGATTAGAAATATCTTTTAAAATTGTTGATGAAAATAAAAGAGTATTACTAATTAAACCATTTGGTAAAGCTTATGAAGATTTATGTGAGGCAGTATTATGATATTATTTATAGATACTTCAACTTCATATCCTATAGTATCTATTATTGAAAATAATAATATTAAAGCAATGTTTAATAAAAAAATAGATACTGATATTTCAGTCTCTATTTTTTCTATTTTAGATACTATGTTTAAAGAATTAAATATAACGCCAAAAGATATAAAAAAGATATTTATTGCTAATGGTCCAGGATCTTTTACGGGTACTCGCATAGGAGTAACAATTGCTAAAGTATATGGTTATTCATTGAATGTAGATTTAATACCAGTATCTACTTTAGAAGTACTAGCAGGAGGAGTTAACAAAGATTATATTGTTCCCGTAATAGACGCTAGAAGAGGATTTGTATACGCAGGAATTTATGATAAAGATTTAAATAAATTAGCTGATGACAGATATATAAGTCTTGATAAATTGAAAGAAGAGATTGAAGGTAAAGACTACATGTTTGTAAGTTATGATGATATAGCTGGTTCAATTAAGCCAAAAATAGATTTAATAAAAGTAATAAATAAACATGAAAAAGATATTCCAGTAAATGCACATGGATTAAATCCAAATTATTTAAAAAAGACAGAAGCTGAGGAAAAATTAAGTGATAAGAAAAATAACTAATGAAGATTTAGATATAATTAATTCATTTTCTTATTATTCTGTAACTCTAAATACTAATCCATTTAATAGATGTTTTTGTATTATAGAAGATAATAAAATTATAGGTTATATAGAATATGCATGTATTTATGATAAATGTGAACTTAATTATATTTTTATCGATCCAAAGTATCGTTCTAAAGGGTATGGAATTAAATTGTTAAATTATATGTTTAATGATTTAAAAGGTGTAACAAATATAACTTTAGAAGTAAATGTAAATAATACTAACGCTATAAAATTATATCAAAAAAATGGTTTTAAAATAGTTTCTAGACGTGAAAATTATTATAATGGTACAGATGGATATTTAATGTTAAAGGAGGGTTAAAATGACTTCAAAATACATATTAGCGATAGAATCATCATGTGATGAAACTAGTATGGCTATAGTAAAAGATGGAAAAGAAGATTTAGGTACAGTTATACTATCTCAAATAGATATACATAAAAATTATGGTGGAGTAGTACCTGAAATAGCTTCTCGTAATCATATAGAAAATATAACAATTGTTTTAGATGAATTACTAACTAAAACAAATATAAAAATAGAAGAAATAGATGCGATTGCAGTTACATATGGACCTGGACTTATTGGTTCTCTTATGATTGGGGTGGTAGCTGCCAAAACATTAGCATTCATATACAATAAACCAATAGTACCTGTTCATCATATTGCTGGTCATATATATGCTAATAACTTAGTAAAAAGTATGGAATTCCCTTTAATAGCATTAGTAGTAAGTGGTGGACATACAGAACTTGTCTATATGAAAGAAGATTATAGCTTCGAAAAAATAGGTGGTACACTAGATGATGCTGTAGGTGAAGCTTATGATAAAGTTGCTAGAGTTGTAGGACTTCCTTATCCTGGTGGCCCAGCAGTTGATAAGTTAAGCTTATTAGGTAGTGATACATATAATTTGCCATTACCTCTTGATGATAATACTTATAATTTCAGTTTTAGTGGTCTTAAAAGTGCTGTAATAAATTTAGTACATAATGAAGAACAAAGGAATCATGAAATAAGACCAAATGATTTATGTACATCATTTCAAAATAGAGTTGTTGAAATAATAACAAAGAAAACAATGAAAGCTGTAAAAGAATACAATGTTAAAAATTTAATAGTAGCAGGAGGAGTATCAGCTAATAAAGGACTTAGAAAAAGATTACAAGAATTATGTGATGAAAATAATATTAATTTAACAGTTCCTGATTTAAAATATTGTACAGATAATGCTACTATGATAGGTGCAGCTGGTTATTACGCTTATAAACTAGGTAGAACTAGTGATTTAAATTTTGATGCCAAAGCAACTTCTAAATTACATTAATAATAGACTTATTAATGTTTTTTTGTTATAATTTTTATATATAATGGAGGCTATATGAAATACGTTTTTTTAATACAATTACTAATAATAACTATAATAACTATGTTTACATCCGCTAATGTTTTAAAAAATAAAACTTATTTAAAAAATACTATATCTAAAAGTGATAAATTTAATTATTTTGCATTACTATTTATGAATATTACAACATGTTATATTGTTGCATACTTTTTTGATAGTAGTGATATCTTAAAAATATTCTTAATAAATTTATCTTTAGTAGCAATTATAAATGTAAGTTATTCATATTATGTTGGTAAGAAATTCAAAAAACAATATATTGATATACTTACTGGTAACATATTTTTTAGTAATATGTTACTATTACTTGTTTTTTTAGTTTCCTTTTTAGTTTTATTTTATGAAATAAATATGTTAATATTATATGTAATTCCATTTATAATCGGTTTAATTGTATTTTATATTGAATATAAAAAATTAAGAAGTAAAGGTGCTCCAGACTATTATAAAGAGGGAACCAAATATCATGCTAAAGGAGAATATAATAAAGCTTTTAAATACTTTAAAAAAGCTGCTACTTTTGATTATCCAGCTGCCTTAGATAGTATAGGATTATATTATGAAGAAGGTAAAAGTGTTTTAAAAGATGAAAAGAAAGCTGTTTATTATTATAATAAAGCAGCTAAATATAATTATGCTCCATCTTTATATAATTTAGGATTCTGTTATTTTAATGGTAAAGGAATAGAAAAAAATTATGAAGAAGCATTTAAATGTTATAAAAAAGCATATGAATTAAAAGATTTATTAGCTTCATATAGTTTAGGAAAATGTTATGAATTAGGTAATGGCACAGCAGTTAATTATGAAGAAGCATTTAATTGTTACAAATTTGGTGCAGCTAATAATTATCCTTCAGCTTATTATTCACTAGGTGAATTCTATGAAAAAGGTTTATTTGTAGAATCTTCATTAGATGAAGCACTAAAAAATTATACTAGTGCATATAACTTAGGACTTTCTATTGCTAAAGAAAAAATAGAATATATTAAAGAAGAAAAAATAAAAAGAAAATTAGAAAATATTATAGGATTAGATACTGTAAAACATGAGATAATAGGTCTTCAAGCTTTTGCTAAATTACAAAAGAAAAGAATTGAACAAAATATTGATAGTAGTGAAAAATTGACATTGCATATGATATTTAAAGGTAACCCTGGTACAGGTAAAACTACTATAGCTAGAATGGTAGCAGAAATGTTTAATAATATAGGTGTTTTAAAAACTAATAAAGTTGTAGAAGTAGATAGAGAAGCTCTAGTAGCTCAATATGTAGGCCATACAGCTGTAAAAACTAAAGAAGTAATAGAGAGTGCATTAGATGGTGTTTTATTCATAGATGAAGCTTATACACTAGCTCGTGGTGGTGAAAATGACTTTGGTAGAGAAGCTATTGATACTATGGTAAAAATGATGGAAGATTATCGTGATAGAATTGTTATTATATTAGCGGGTTATAGTAAGGATATGGATAATTTCTTAAAAACAAATAGTGGTTTAAAATCTAGATTTTCTAATATTATAGATTTTCCAGATTATACTACTGATGAACTTATAAAAATAGCAGAACTAGAAGTAAAGAAAAATGGCTATGTTTTAAGAGAAGATGCTAAAGCTAAATTAAGACAATTATTAGAAGATGATAGATATGAACCAGATTTTGGTAATGGTCGTGGTATTAGAAATTTATTTGAAAGATCTGTTAAAAATATGGCTGTAAGATTATCAAAAACAAGTGAAACACTATTAACAAAATCTGATTATCAAACTATAATTCCAGAAGATATAGAATGGGTTGATTAAATGTTTACTTTAAAAAAAACGAAAAAAGTTTTAAATAACATAAAAAAATTTAATAAAAAGAAATTTAATTATAATAAATACGTAAAAGAATTTTATGTGGAAAAAGGGATAGCACATGTATATGCTAATGTAACTAGTTATGATGATATAATATCAAGATACTCAGTTAAAAATTATGAAGTATTAAATGATGATTTTATTAATTATTTAGAACAAGTTACATATTATATACCAATTGTTTATCCTGTAGTATTAAGTATAGAGGGATGTAAATTTTCTTTAGAAGAAGAAAAAATTATTGAAGAAAAAGTAAAAGAGTATTTTGGCTTGAAATTAAGTGATGCTACTATGAATTTAAAAGAAAATAGAAGAAAATCACTAATACTATTACTAGTAAGTTTCTTAACTTGGAGTTTATTATCGTTATTTAATTACTTTAATATAGCAGAAATATTTATGGAAGCATATCTAGTGATAATTTGGTTCTTTTTATGGACATTTGCAGAATTTGAATTTATAGATAGACCTAAATTAAAATATGATAAATTAGATATGGCTCAATTAGCGTCTATGAAAATAGTATTTAAACATGAATAGGAGTATTATGAAGTATTTAAAAGTTCCGGTATTTTTAACTTTATCACAAGTTGCAATATATTTTATTACTAAGTTATTTTTAAATAATGAATTTGTATTAAATAATCTTTTAGATGATCAAATTCCATTTGTTCCATACTTTATATATTTTTATATATCATGGTATATATTATTATTTTTAGTACCTATTATATATATGAAATATGATAAAAAGGCACTAAAAAAATACACTTATACTAATTTTATAAGTGTATTAGTTTGTGGAATAATTTTTATTATCTTTCCAACTACAATAAATAGACCTAACATAGAAGTTACTTCTATTACTACATGGCTTGTTAATACTATATATTATTTTGATACACCAGCAGTTAATTGTTTGCCTAGTATACATTCATTAATATGTTTTATATTTATTTTGTGCAATAGTAAAGCAAATATAAAAACTAGTTATAAATGCATTATTGATATCTTATCAGTATTAATAATACTATCCACATTATTTATAAAGCAACACGTAATTTATGATGTATTATCAGCATTTATAGTATCAAGTATTACTTATATTATAGTAACAAAAAAAGAGACTAAATTCTCTTTCCTATCTTTTCTCCATAAGAAACAATAGTTTCTATATCTTTACTACTATTTTCTAAGATATCATCATCAATCTTGATGATATCTTTTTTTACTATAAGCACAATTGTAGAGCCACCATATTCAAAATAGCCTTTCTCTTCACCTTTATAAAATTTATATTCTTGATGTAAATTTTTAATTTTACCAACCATTAATGCACCAACTTCAATTTGAATAACATCTCCAAAATTGTCAGTATGTAAAATCGTATATTCTCTAGCGTTTCTTTTATAAATTTTATATTTATCAGATATCGGTTGTACAGTATGAAAAATACCTTTTATATAAGTATTTTTTTCTTTTGTTCCACTATCAATATAGCAATATCTATGATAATCCGTTGTTTCTAGTCTAAATATAAGAACATACCCATTATGATAAGAACTTATATCCTTTAAAACTAAATCTTTAACTTCATATATAGAATCTTTAATTTTAAAAGTACTATTTTTAGTTAATTTATAAACAGTAAGTTTTGCATCACAAGGACTTATAAAATGATCTTTATCTTGATCGACTTTTTGTTCATAATATCTAGTAAAATAATTATTATATGAAGTATATTTTTTCTTGTCTTCTTTAATAAGTATTTTAGAAAATTTGCTATTCATATATATAGCAGATGCTTTTGTACACAATGGTAAAGTAAGTGGTTTTAATATAACTCTACCAACTACATTATTATATAAAAATCTTACAGCTTTATTTGCTTCTTTTTCAATTAAAGTATTAGTTTTACGATCAACTATTTTCATGCAATTCCTAATATTATTAATAATAATTCTAATAAACCAATTGCAATAAAGATAAGCATTGTTTTAAATGTAGGCTTCTTAATTTTTATAGTTGAAACAAATAATATTGCAATTATTAGCAATGCTGCTAAATAAACAAATGCAAAGTATGGAATAATGTTTTTAAAAATATATAGAAATGGTAATATAAGAGCTACACTCGTAACTGGAAGACCAGTATATGAAGTTAGCACTAAATCACTTTTTTCTTGTCTAATATTTTCTAATGTATTAAAATATGCAAGTCTAATAAGTGCTCCAAGAACATATAATACAAATATTGGTAAATATGCTGGACTTTCTAAACCGATTGAATAACCAATAGTAATTGGTAAAATACCAAAACATACTAAGTCACTTAATGAATCTAATTGAATTCCAAAATCTTTTTCTTGTTTAGATCTTTTTTTAGTTCTAGCAACTTTCCCATCAAACATATCACATAATCCTGAAAATAATAAACATAAAATTCCTATAAAAGGATGATATTCCATTGAATAATATATTCCAATAATTGAAGAAGTTAATCCTAAATAAGTAAGGATAACTGTGTAATTATAATAACCAATCATACATCTCACTCCCATTAAACATTATATCATACTTTTAACGATTTAACATTATTTCTTTTCAAATAAAAGTATCAAATAATACATTATGGTAGCTAAAAGTGACAAAAGAGCAACTCCAGTTATTACTAAACTTAAATTAAAAACTTGAGAACCATACATTATTAAATAACCAATTCCACTTTTAGATACTAGAAATTCTCCCATTATAACGCCAATTAATGACATACTAACATTTATTTTTAGTGTACTAATTATATTTTGCAAACTACCTGGTAAGAGAAGCTTGAAATATATTTGACTTTTGGTTGCAGAAAAAGATTTTAGTAATTTTATTTTATTTTCATTAATTTCTTTAAAACTTTGATGTATATTGATAATTGTAATTATAACTGATATGAGTAGTGCCATAATTATAATAGATTTCATAGATGCCCCAGCCCATATAATTATAATAGGGCCTAATGCAACTTTAGGTAGACTATTTAATACGGTTAAATATGGATCTAATATTCTTGCTATAATATCAAATCTCCATAGAATAGAAGCTATTATAAATCCCATTAAAGTACCTAATACAAAGCTAATTAAAGTTTCATAAATTGTAATAAAGATATGATTAAATAAATTATGAGTACTATATAAGTTAATTATTGTACTAACTACTTTTCTAGGACTAGAAAAAATAAAAGAATTTATAATATTTTTAGATGATAAATATTCCCATAGTATTAAAAAAAATACTATTATTGCTATTCTAAAAAATCTAACAATAAAGTTAGTTTTTTTAATTTTTCTTAAATATAATTTATGCTCATTACTCATCTTTCTCAATATCCTTCCATATCAAATCATAATATTCTAAAAATTCTTTACTTTTTCTATTTTCAATAGGTGTTGATTTATTAGATAAATTTATTTGATATATATTTTTAATTTTGCAAGGTCTTTTAGTTAAAACAATAACTTTATCAGCCATACTTATAGCTTCTGCAATATCATGGGTTACTATAATGGCACTTTTATTTTCACTTTTAATAATTTTATATACGTCATCAGAAACAGATAATCTAGATTGATAATCTAATGCACTAAAGGGTTCATCTAATATTAAAATATCTGGTTTAGTTGCTAATGTTCTTATAAGTGCTACTCTTTGCCTCATACCACCAGATAAATTAGATGGTTTCTTTTGCATAAAATCTTTTAATCCATACTTACATAACAAATTTTTTGTATATTCTACACTTTCTTTACTTATGGCATTTTTGATTTCTAGACCAAGTAGAGAATTATCTAAAATATTTCTCCATTCAAATAAACTATCGTCTTGTAACATGTAACCTAATTTTTTATTTTTAATATTTATTTCACCAGAAGATTTATCTTCTAAATTACATAAAATTGATAATAGAGTAGATTTTCCACATCCTGATGGCCCTACTATTGCTATAAACTCACCTTCATATAAATCAAATGATATATCATCTATCGCTTCAGTTTCTCCATTTAAATTATGATATATTTTTTTTAAATTTTTAATTTCTAAAATTTTATCCATAAAATATCACCTTACATTTTATCGTATGAAAATATACATTTTTTGTTAAGGTTAAAACTCTATATTTTTTATATAAAAAGTGGTAAAATATGTATAGAAGGAGGAAGTATGTTAGATTATTTTAATAATTCAGAAAAACTTTTAAAGAAAGGACCAATTATTATATTTATTTTAGCTTTCATATATTTTATATATTTTGCATTTTTAGCAGATTATCAATCATATACACAAGCTTCAATATATCTAGTTTCTTTTTCATTACTTGCATTATATTTAAAATATATAAATACTAAAAGCGGAAGAGAAAACTTTAAAATACTAAATTATATTATTGGAATATGTATTATCATATCTGCTATATATTTTGTTGTAGCAAGTATTGAAAATATAGATTTTAGTATTGGTAAAGAATATTCATTTGTTTTATTATTTTCGATGCTAACTACAGTAGCATTAACAATTTATTTTATCTTAACATTTTTATTTAATAAATTTGGTAGAACAATCATTAGTAATAGTTCAAGAAACTCAATGTTTTTCTACACCGTATTAGGTTTATATACATTATCTTTATTTGGATTAACAATAATTAAATTCAATACTGCAGATAATAGTGAAATAGTATTATTAATTTTCAATTTCTGCTTTTTATTATTTGCAGAAGCAACTTATATAAGATATATATATTTGTATAATGAACACAAATTAAATAATGTTTTAAAAGTATGTGCTAGTTGTGGATATGAGTATAAAGATGTTGATAAATGCCCAGAATGTGGAAACACGGAAATAAAGAAAAAGAATGTATCAGAAATATTTGCTAAAATTGATGCAGTAGAGCAAAAGAAAGGAAAAAAAGCATGTAGTGCATTTCAAGTTGATAATATACCAAATAATTTAATTGGTAAAAAAATAAAAACTTACGCTAGAGTGATCTTAAAAATATCTGTTGTCATATTATTCTTAGGATTTGCATCAACATTTATATATGCAGGTATAGTTGCAGATGAAGAATCAAGCTTCTTAGTATATTTAATGGTATTAGTTGTAACAAATATAATAATAGTCTTAACATTTGTATTTTCATATTTTTCTTTCTTATTAGTATCTGGTTTTGGAGCTATAATAGAAGATATAAATGCCATAAAAAATAAATAAAAAAGAGTTAACACTCTTTTTTATTTGCAAGAATAAGTTGTTTATTTATGGCTAGTCTACTATTTTTAGGATCTAATTTTATAGCTTTATTAATATAATATATAGACTTCTTTCTATTATTTGTATAATAATAAGCTACTGAAAGCAAATCATAAATAGTTTCATTATTACTAAATATTTCATTAATATAAGTAAGTTTTTTTTCATTTATTTTTAGTGCTTTTAAAGCATAATTTATGACATCATTATATTTTTCATCTTTAGCACATAATAGAGCCATTTCAATATATGGTTCCCTTAAATATGGAGCTTCTTCTATTGCTTTATTGAGCCACATATATGCTTCATTCCATCTACCTAAATTTATATAACATCTTGAAATAAATCTCATAGATGCACATCTTTCATCTTTCCAAGTTGCTTTTTCTAGTGATAGATGTTTAATAAGTGTATCTATCGCTTCATTCCATCTGCCATTATACATATATTCTCTACCTAGATAATGCATATTTCTGTCATCAGTAGGATCTTCCTTAACAGATAATTCTAATAATGGTAAGTAACTACTTCTAGATTTTGTATTATCTGGATAATGGTTTACTAAATTATCATCTAAAGTAACTTTGGTTTCATTAGTTGTACATGTTAATATTTCATGTACAGGGTGAGTCCATATATAATTTTTATTTTTATGAATTTTGTCTGCATAGAAACTAATTATGGGTTTATCATTACTATCTAAGCTCCAATTATATATATAACTTAATCTAGTAGTATCATCATTCCAAATGTTTTGGATTTTATCATACCATCCATTCGTCATAACTTCATCAATATCTAAAGAAATACAAATATCAGCGTCATCAGGTATTAATTTTAAAGATTCATTTCTTGCACTATCAAATCTCCATGGATCTATCTTTTTTATTTTATAATTGATTTTAAATTTTTCTAATAAATCTACTGTATTATCAACTGAACCAGTATCTAAGACACATATATAATCAGCATCTTTTATTGAGTTATACCATCTTTCAATAAATTTACCTTCATTTTTGCATATAGCATATACACAAATTTTATATTTTTTCATAACACCTCCTATAATAAAATATGTTTTTTAATATATTTTTTTCTGTAAAAATAAAAATAGCAAAAGCTATTTTTATGCACTTGGTCCAGTAGGCCCTTGTGGTATAGTTAAGTTTAATACAAAGTTAGGTGCAGTTCCAGTTATAGATGCAGCAGCACTAGATCCTGGAGCTCCAGTTGTTACAGTACCAATTGTAATGACAGGAGTTTCTGCATCAGCACCAGCGGCACCAGTTGGTCCAGTAGGTCCAGTAGCGCCGGTAGCACCAGTAAGACCAGTTGGACCAATAGGACCGGTAGGACCAGTAGGGCCAGTGGCACCAGTATCACCAGTGGCACCAGTAAGACCAGTTGGACCAATAGGACCGGTAGGACCAGTAGGGCCAGTAGGACCAGTAGGGCCAGTGGCACCAGTAGCACCAGTAAGACCAGTAGGGCCAGTGGCACCAGTAGCACCAGTTGGACCAATAGGACCAGTAGGGCCAGTGGCACCAGTATCACCAGTAAGACCAGTTGGACCAATAGGACCAGTAGGGCCAGTGGCACCAGTAAGACCAGTTGGACCAATAGGACCAGTGGCACCAGTAAGACCAGTTGGACCAATAGGACCGGTAGGGCCAGTGGCACCAGTAGCACCGGTAGCACCAGTAGGACCAGTAGGACCAGTGGCACCAGTAAGACCAGTAGCACCAGTAGGACCAGTTGGACCAGTGGCACCAGTAGGGCCGGTAGCACCAGTAGGACCAGTAGGGCCAGTAGGGCCACCAGCAGGACCAGTAGGTCCTGTAGGACCATAGCAACAAGTTGGTTTGTATTTACTATCTAGTTCTATTTTCTTTTGTGCTCTTTTAAAAATATTATTCATAATATCTCCTTTCAAAAATATTCTATGAAGAAATAATATAAAATTATTTACTAATAACTATAAATAAAAAAATAGCTAGATAAATTTAAATTATTAAGATATAATTATCATTAGGAGATGATTTTATGAAAGTGCCATTTAAGTGTGCTGATATATTGCTACCTAAAAATGCAGATATGTCAAAATGGAGTGTAGTTGCTTGTGATCAATATACAAGTGAACCAGAATATTGGAATGAAGTTAAAGAAATAGTTGGAGATAGTCCTTCAACATTAAATTTAACATTACCAGAAATTTATTTAGAAGATGCTAATGTAGCTGATAGAATTAATTCTATCAATAAAAATATGGAAACATTATTAAATGAAGATTTCTTTACTGAATATAAAAATAGTATGATATATTTAGAAAGAACTCAAAATGATGGTAAAGTAAGAGAAGGTGTTATAGGAGTTGTTGATTTGGAAGATTATTCTTATGAAAAGGGTAGTCAAACATTAATTAGAGCAACTGAAAAAACTGTTATAGAAAGAATACCACCTAGAGTAAAAATAAGAGAAAATGCTAGTTTAGAACTTCCACATATTATGATTCTTATTGACGATGAAAAGAAAGAAATAATTGAAAATTTAAAAAATGAAGTTACTTCTGAAAATAAAGTTTATGACTTTGATTTAATGAAAAAAGGTGGACATATAAAAGGTTATGTCTTAAGTGCTGATAGTGCTAAAGGTGTTATTTCTAAATTAGAAAAATTAGCTGATAAAGACAATTTTGAAACAAAATATGGAGTTAAAGACAAAGGTGTTTTATTATTTGCAATGGGTGATGGTAATCATTCTCTTGCAACTGCTAAAGCTTGTTATGAACATATAAAAGAAGAATTAAAAGAAGAAGCTTTAAATCACCCTAGTCGTTATGCGTTAGTTGAATTAGTAAACCTACATAGTGAAGCTTTAGAATTTGAAGCAATAAATAGAGTTATTTTTGATGTTGATGTAGATAACTTAATTGAAGAATTAAATAAATATTATAAAATTAACAAAGATGGTAATGGACAAGAAATAGAATTTGTTACTTCAAATATTGATGAAAAATGGTATATTGAAGATCCTAAATCTAATATAGCTGTAGGAAGTATACAATTATTTTTAGATAATTATTTAAAAACACATAAAGGTAAAATTGATTACATACATGGAGATGATACAACAAAGAATTTAGCACAAAAAAATAATAGTGTAGGAATAATATTTAAACCGATGAAAAAAGAAGAATTATTTAAAACTGTAATATTAGATGGAGCTTTACCAAGAAAAACTTTCTCTATGGGCCATAGCTATGATAAAAGATATTATTTAGAATCAAGAAAGATAAAATAAAAAGAACTTTTTAAAGTTCTTTTTTTAAAATCTACCACCACTGGTTCCACCACCAAATGATCCTCCACCACCGGAAAATCCACTGAAACTAGAACCAGATGAGCTTGATCCTCCACTATATGAACTACTATAAGTAGCAGAAGAAATAGAATCTAATGCACTTATATTAAATGATGTTACTAATAAGTCATCATCTATATTCATATTTTCTAGTCTTAACTTCATTTCTTTTTCTACTTTCTTAGCAATTCCAAAGAATGTTGCATAAACTAAGTATTTATCCCATAAGTGAACTTCTGGAAGTGATTTATCATCAAATTTTCCAAAGTCATTTAAGAATCTTTTAATTGCTTTATATTTGAAGAATTGGTCTTCACCATATGCAGTTCTTTCATTCATGTCATGTATAACTATCATAGACATTATTGGTAGATAAGGCATAAAGAAGTAAAATATCCAAGTATAAA
Source organism: uncultured Bacilli bacterium (assembly GCA_934101425.1). GTDB lineage: Bacteria > Bacillota_I > Bacilli_A > RF39 > UBA660 > CAKOQQ01. The sequence goes on from CAKOQQ010000006.1 coordinate 14,037, forward strand.
ATATGAAGTGATGAGTACATAATGTATATAATAATCCAATAATAGAGATAATCATAAGCATAGTTAATGAAAAATATGCACAACTAACTTTTTTATCACATTTTGTTTCAAAATAATTTTTATTTTTTGCTTCTTTTATAGCATCTTTTCTATATTTTCTAATTTTACTATATCTTTTTGACTCATTTTTAGCTAAATCTTTAGAAGTAACTTCTTTTTTATCTAAAAATAAATACTTAACTAAATTACTTTCATTTGTAGGTAAACTTTCAGGATCAACTAAAAGTTTCAATTTGAATTCATCTTTATCCATTTTTTCATATTGAATCTTTTTCGCTCTTATTAGTTCTAGTATAGCTGCTTTAAAAGTATTACTCCTAAGTCCTTTATAAAAAAGATATGAAACATCTTCTATCTTATCATCTAAGATATCTCTAAAATATTTGTTATTAAATTTATTTGCATATTTCTTTTTAGTATATTTTTTATTACTAAATATAATTAACATATCAAATAATGCAATTAATACAAGAACTATCATTTCATATTTCATTTGTTTTTTTTCATCTTTGATAAGTTTTTCTTTTACTATATTTAGTCTTAAACTTAATTCTCTTTTTAGACTTTGATTTGTTAAAATATTAATTTTAGAAACTGCTGTTGAATAGAAATAATAAGTACCATATTCTAAAGCATTATCAACACTATTTATAGCATCATTTTCTTCTCGTTCAGTAATTTTTAATTCTATATCAGAAGCTATTTTAAGTAATTCTTCTTTTTTATCTACTTCAGTATCAGTTATTTTATATATTAACTTTATTGCATTATCATAATATGTTCTATCAAGTGATTTAAGTGCTATATCTAAATAATTTTTAGCATCTATATAGTATCTATAATTATTTTGTAATTCAATATATGTATTTTGTTCATCTTCATCTTCTTCATATAATACAATTTTATCTAAAGCATCTATATTGCTTTTTTTATACACATTAATTTTATCAAAAACAGTTCTTACATCAAATGCAGTATACTTTTTTAAACCTTTTACTAGATATTCTATTTTTGTATTACTATTAGTATTAATTTTAGTATCTGCTCCATGAGCCCAACCTTTAATTAAATTTTTATTAAAAGGTATATTAATATTACATTTCAAGGTTTCGATTGATTCCCTAAATCCATCGGTAAAAATATTTAACCCAAGTTCAGATACATCGTTATGTTCAATAACTAAATCTTTTATTTTAAACTTTATATAAAAAGCTTTTTTCTTTTTTGATGGATTGAATATTTTTAAACTCATTCCATTACGATCTTGGCTATATAAGTATACACCATATTTTCCTGTGCTTGCCGCATCTACTTCTTTAAAAGTGTCTCCACTAACGTTTATAAAGTCAAAATTATCATTTTTATTAACTCCCATAATAGAAATAAGTTCTATTCCAGTTCCATTATTTAATTCACTACCACCTAATGAATTTAGATTGGAATTAAAATAAAAAGTGTTATTATTTTTAAAATCAATTTTTAAATCATAACCATTATAACTACCATTTAAATCAAAATAATATTCTATTATTGCATCTCCATTATTTTGAACATCAATATTTACATAAAAATTCTTTACATCAAATTCTTCTGCATTTACAAATAGGGGTATAGAGAGTATAAATAACATAATTGATAAAAATATCTTTTTCATAAAATCACCTATTTTAATTATACTATAAAAACAAAAAAAGTTCATATTTTTATAATAAAAAATGAACTTATACTATAAATTTATTTTACTAAAATTTTGTAGTCAACTTTGCTTTTTAATTCACCAGCACTAATCATTATTTCTTGAATATGATTAAAATCTTTTTCACTAATTGAAGTGCTATTAAACCAAGAATCTATATCCTTATGTCTTTGTACTAATTTTTCTAAATCATCTATCGATGTATTAGGAAAATAGTCTTCTAATAATTTAGCAATTTCTCTTGAGTCATTATTATGGACATAATAAAGTCCCTTTTGTATAGCCCTAGTAAAACCTTCTATAACATCAGGATTTTCTAGAATATAACTTTTTCTGGCATTATATGCAGTGTATGGAACAACTCCACCTAATTCTCCTATAGAAGCTACTACATAGCCATATCCATTTTTTTCTATTTCTAACGCATTTGGTTCAAATAATGATACAAAGTCACCTTCACCACCAATAAAAGCTCCACTCATAGCAGCAAAAGCAATACTAGTATCTATTTTAACATCACTTTTAGGATCAATGCCATTTTGTTTTAATGCCCATTCTAAAGTCATTTCTGGCATTCCACCTTTTCTTCCTCCAATTATTTTTTTACCTTTCAAATCTCCTAATGTAAAGTTATCATATTTTTCTCTTGAAACTAAAAAACTACCATCTCTTTTTGTAAGTGCAGCAAAATTAATTAAATAATCTTTTTCGCCTTCATTATATACATATATAGTTGCTTCACTACCACAAAATCCGATATTTACATCACCAGATAGTACAGCAGATGTAACTTTATCAGCTCCTGAAGTTAAAATAATTTCTACATCTAATCCTTCTTCTTCAAAGTAACCTAATTTATGAGCTACATATTGAGGTGCATAAAATATTGAATGTGCAACTTCAGCTACTTTAACTTTCTTTAAGTCTGATTCTTCTTTCTTATTAAAAATAAAAAATCCAGCAACTATAAATAAAAATAATATAATAATTAAAATTAAATATTTTCTCATTATTTCTCCTTTCTTCATATTATATTCAAAAATATTAATAGTGTACTTTACTGTTAATTTTACATAGTAGTGTGAATAATTATTGTTCTTTAAAAATTTAAGTAGTATGATAATCTTGTAGTAAGGTGTAAGTATGAACATTAAGAAAATATTTAGTAAAAAAATTTTAGTTACATTAGCAATTATAATAGTTAGTCTAGTACTAATATATTTATCTTTTCCTAAAATTCATTTATATGGTGATGAAAATTTAAATATAAGTTATACTACTAATTATTCTGAAGCAGGATATAAGGCAAAAATATTGTTTTTTGATATTACTGATAAAGTGGTGGTAGAAGGTAATGTGAGTAATAATATTGGTGAATATGAAATATCATATATATTAGATTTAAAGATCATGAAAATTAAGAAGACTAGAAAAGTAATAGTTTCTGATTTAGAAAAGCCAATTATAAAACTATCTATTAACGAAATAAATGTTTGCCCAAATAGTAAATTAGAAGATTATATTGATAAGATTAAATATGAAGCTACTGATGAAGTTGATGGTGATTTAACGGATATAGTTAACATTTACGAATCTAATGGAAAAGTGGTATATAGTGTAAAAGATAAAAGTAGTAATGAAACAATTGAAGAATTAACTGTAAACTATATTGACTTGGAAAAACCAACTATTAAATTACATGGATATGACACAATATATTTAAAATATGGCACAAAATATAGTGAACCTGGTTATGAAGTAAGTGATAACTGTACTAAAGATGTAAAGGTTACAGTAGAAGGTAGTGTGGATAATAAAGTAGGAAAGTATACACTAACTTATAAAGCTAAAGATGATAGTGGAAATATAGGAGAAACAAAAAGAAATGTAGTAGTATATAACTATAATCCTAGTAGTTTAGGTACTATAAAAAATGGAACAATATATTTAACATTTGATGATGGCCCAAGTGCCGCTACTACGGGATATATATTGGATGTACTTAAGGAAGAAAATGTGCATGCAACATTTTTTGTTACAAGTAATGGACCAGATTATTTAATAAAAAGAATGTATGATGAAGGTCATACCGTGGCTCTTCATACATCTACTCATGATTATAAGTATATTTATTCTTCTGTTGATAATTACATGAAAGATTTGAATAATGTAAGTGCAAGAGTAAAACGTATTACAGGATATGAAAGTAAAATAATTAGATTCCCTGGTGGAAGTAGTAATACAATAAGTAGAAATTATAAAAAAGGTATTATGACAGAACTTACTGGAATAGTAACAAATATGGGTTATAAATATTATGATTGGAATATTGACTCAAACGATGCTGGAGGTGCTTCAACTAGTTATCAAGTATATTATAATGTAATAAGTAATTTAAATAAGAATAGAGCTAATATTGTGCTTATGCATGACGTAAAAGTAACAACAAAAGGAGCAATAAGAGATATTATTCACTATGGTAAAGCTAATGGATATGAATTTAAACAAATTACAATGGATACTTATATGATAAGGCATGGCGTTAATAATTAGAAATATCTAATTAGTTTCAAAAAAAATAAAAAAAGTATTGATTAAAGTAAAATGTTATGTTATAATCAAAAATGTCTAAAGGGAAATTCCTTTTGATGGTGTTGTGCCTGAGTGGCGAAATTGGTAGACGCACAGGACTTAAAATCCTGCGGGAGTCAAATCCCGTGCCGGTTCAAGTCCGGCCTTAGGCACCATTTTTGTTAGTAACTAAATAGTTGGAGAAATACCCAAGTCTGGTTGAAGGGACCGGTCTTGAAAACCGGGAGGTCGGCGACGGCGCGGGGGTTCGAATCCCTCTTTCTCCGCCATTAGTTTTTTATATCGCGGAGTAGAGCAGCCTGGTAGCTCGTTGGGCTCATAACCCAAAGGTCGTTGGTTCAAATCCAGCCTCCGCAACCAATGTGGTCCCGTGGTGTAGTGGTTATCACGTCTGCCTGTCACGCAGAAGATCGCGAGTCCGAATCTCGTCGGGACCGCCATTTATGGCTTTGTAGCTCAGTCGGTAGAGCAGAGGACTGAAAATCCTTGTGTCGGTGGTTCAATTCCGCCCAAAGCCACCATTTAATTGTAGATATTGTGTGCGCTCGTAGATCAATTGGATAGATCGTTTGACTACGGATCAAAAGGTTATGGGTTCGACTCCTATCGGGCGCGCCACTTATTCGGGAAATAGCACAACTTGGTAGTGCACTACATTTGGGATGTAGGGGTTGCAGGTTCAAATCCTGTTTTCCCGACCATTTAATATATAAGCCCTTGTTTACAAGGGTTTTATAGTAGGCAAATAGTTAAGACATATTGTTATGTCTTTTTTTATTAATTATCCGAAATAAAAGTTAAAGACTTTTTTAAATCTATTAAGTATGATAAAATAAACTAGGTGATAGTATGAATCTAGAAGGATTAAATAGTGAACAATTAAAAGCAGTTAAACATAATAATGGTCCTTTACTTATATTAGCAGGAGCTGGTAGTGGTAAGACAAAAGTTTTAACTATGAGAGTTGCTAATTTAATAAATGAATATAATGTTAAACCTAGTGAAATTCTAGCTATAACATTTACAAATAAAGCGGCAAATGAAATGAAAGAAAGAATTCATAATGTACTTGGAAGTGTAGCAGATAATGTTCGTATATGTACATTCCATTCTTTTGGTTTATTTATTTTAAGACGTGAATATGAATATATTGGATATGAAAGAAATTTTACTATTATAGATAGTGAAGATTCTTTAACACTAATAAAAAAAATATTAAAAGAGTTAGATAAAGATGCTAATGTTTATAATCCAAGAGCTATTAGAAGTAAAATTAGTGGAGCTAAAAATGAACTTATTGATGCTAAAAAATATAGTTTATTTGCAAACACAGAATTTGAAAAAGTAGTAGAAGAAGTTTATATTAAATATGAAGAAAAATTGAGACTAGGTAATTCATTTGACTTTGATGATTTACTAATTGCTCCAATAAAAATATTTAGAGAAAATAAAGAAGTTTTAGAAAAGTATCAAAATATATTTAAATATATTTTGATTGATGAGTACCAAGATACTAATGAAGCTCAATATATTTTAACTAAAATGATTGCTAGTAAATATAGAAATATATGTGTTGTAGGAGATCCTGATCAAAGTATTTATTCTTTTAGAGGATCAAATTATAGAAATATTCTTAATTTTGAAAAGGATTATAAAGAAGCTTCTATAATTGTTTTGGAAAAGAATTATCGTTCAACATCAAATATATTAAATGCTGCAAATGATATTATTAAGAATAATAAAAATCGTAAAGAAAAGAATTTATGGACAGAAAATGGAACTGGTAAAAAAATAACTTATCATAGAGCGGAAAATGAAAAAGATGAAGCTTATTATGTTGTAAAAGAAATAAAAAAACTTGATTGTCCCCTTAGTGATATAGCTGTATTATATAGAACTAATGCTCAATCAAGAAATATTGAAGAAGCTTTATTAAGAGAAAATATCCCATTTAAAGTTGTAGGTAGTTTTTATTTCTATAATAGAAAAGAAATTAAAGATTTAATAGCTTATTTAAAAGTTATTTATAATGAAAAAGATGATATAAATTTACTTAGAATAATAAATGTTCCAAAAAGAAAAATAGGATTAAAAACAATAGAAAATTTAACTGATATTGCTTCTTTAAAAGGTATTAGTATTTATGATGCTATAGAAAGTGGTAAAGAATTAGAATTTAAAAAACTAATAGAAGAATTAAAAGTAGAAAAAGATAACTTAAGTTTAACTGAGTTAGTAGAATTAGTTTTAGAAAAAAGTGGCATGAAAGCTTCTTTATTAGAAGAAAAAACTATGGAATCAGAAATAAGACTTGAAAACTTAGAAGAATTTAAATCTATTACAAGAGGTTTTGAAGAAAAGTATGGTGTTGTTTCCCTAGAAGAATTCTTATCGGAAATAAGTTTAGTGTCTGATGTTGAGGAATATAAAAATAATGATTCAGTAGTAACTTTACTTACTGTCCATTCAGCTAAAGGACTTGAATTTAAAAATGTCTTTATTATAGGCCTTGAAGAAGGAATATTTCCACATAAAAATTCTTTTGATAGTACTCAAGATATGGAAGAAGAAAGAAGATTATGTTATGTAGCTGTAACTAGAGCTAAAAATAATTTATGGCTTATAAATGCTAAAAAAAGAATTTTATATGGTACAGAAAGCTCTAATCCTGAAAGTAGATTTATAAAAGAAATAGATGAAAATTACTTAAATATAGATGAAACAGTTAAAACATCACCAAGTAAAATATTTAATAGTTCTAATATGATAGATGATACTATTACTTATACATTAGGTGAAAAAGTTAAGCATGCTATTTATGGGGTTGGAGTAATAGTTGGAATAGATGATAAAATTCTTACAATTGCTTTTCCATATCCGCATGAGATTAAAAAAATAATGAAGGGACATAAAAGTATTACAAAATTAAATTAAAGGAGAATAATATGAAAATAAGAAAATTAGTAATTTTAGCAGCAGGAATGGGGACTAGATTTTTGCCCATAACTAAAGGTGTATCTAAAGAAATGCTTCCATTATATGATAAGCCCGCAATTCAGTATTTAGTTGATGAAGCTAAATTATGTGGCATTGAAGAAATATTTATTGTTATTGCAAACAAAAGAGAAGCATTAAAACATTATTTTGAAAAAGATGAAGTATTAGAACAAAGACTACTTGAAACAAATAAGTTAGATTTTCTAAATATTGTAAAGGATGTATCTAGTGTAAAAGTAACATATATAATGCAAGAAGAAGCATTAGGCTCAGGTTATGCACTTTCACTAGCCAAACCATATGTAGGCGATGAAGATTTTGCTGTTATGTACTGTGATGATATAGTAAAAGGAGTTCCTGCACTAAAAGAAGTTATTGATGTTTATAATAATACAGGAAACAATGTTATGGCTGCAGTAAGCGTAAGACATGAAGATACTTATAAATACGGTATATTAGAAATTGATAAAAATATGAAGGTTATAAGTTTAGTTGAAAAACCTAAAGTTGAAGAAGCTCCAAGTAATTTGGCTAGTATTGGAAGGTTAATACTTAAAAAAGATATTTTTGATAAATTATCAAAAATAGATAAAGTAAAAGGAGAATATTATTTAACCAGTGCTCTTGAAATGTGTATAAATGAAGGAACTATGAGTGCTTGCAAGATAAGTGGCACTTATTTTGACACAGGAAATAAACTTGGATATATGAAAGCTAGTATAGCGTATGCCTGTGATAATTTAGAATATAAAGAAGAAATAAAAAAATTTGTGAATAATTTATAAATAAATACATATAATAATAATGTAACTTGTTAAAAAGTTATGCAAACACATCTTAATTGGTGTGTTTTTTGTTTACATCTTTTTTTTATTTTGCTATCCTGTAAATAGGAGTAAATTACATGAAAAAGATAATATTAATTATGATAGGTATATTACTAATATTGATTAAACTTGGTTAAAAAAAGATATATTTTAATAATAATAGTAGTAAAGTATATATATCAAGTGGAGAAGTAAATAAATATTATTGGTTATTTGATAATACAAATGGATATTGGACAAGTTCTAAATATCAATATGATGAAGAAAAAGCTTGGATAGTTTATGGCACAGGCTCTTTAACAACTATGTATGATGTTTCTTCTTTAATTTTTGGTATAAGGCCTGTTGTATCTGTTTTAAAAGATGTGTTAAAATGATATAATGAAAATGGTGAATGTATGAAAGAAAGAATCAATGAACTTATAAAAATTATAAATAAAGCTAGTTATGAATATTATGTTATGGATAATCCAACTATAACGGATCAAGAATATGATGATTATTTTAATGAATTATTAGATATAGAAAAAAAGTATCCTGAATTAAAAAGAGAAGATTCTCCAACTAATAGAGTTGGTGGTTTAGCCATTGATAAATTTGAAAAAGTTAGACATGAAAAACCTATGTTATCTTTTGATGATATCTTTAATGAAGAAGAAATAATGGCCTTTGATGAAAGAATAAGAAAAATAGTGCATAATCCAACTTATACTTTAGAACCTAAGATGGACGGATTAAGCGGTTCTTTAATATATAAAAATGGTATTTTAGTAAGAGCTGCTACTAGAGGTGATGGTATTGTTGGTGAAGATATTACTATAAATGCTAAGACAATAAGAACAATACCACTTAGACTTAATAAGGATATAGATATAGAAGTTCGTGGTGAAATATACATGAGTAAAGCTTCTTTTAATAAAGCAAATAAAGAAAGAGAAGAAAAAGGTTTACCACTACTTGCAAATCCAAGAAATGCAGCAGCAGGATCTATTAGACAGTTAGATAGTAAAATAACTTATAAAAGAGAACTTGATTTTATGGCATATTTTATACCTAATCCAGAAGATTATGGTATTAATTATCAAAGTGATTCTTTAAAATTTTTAAGAGAGCTTGGATTTAAAACTAATTATGATTTAAATAAAGTCGCTCATAGTGTAAAAGATATTGTAAACTATATAAAAGATTTAGGAGAAAAAAGACCGTCTTTACCATTTGCCATTGATGGTGTTGTACTAAAAGTTGACAGTTTAAAAGAAGAAAAAGAATTAGGTTATACTTCCAGAGTTCCTAGATGGGGAATTGCTTACAAGTTTCCAGCAAAAGAAGTATTAACTGAATTAAAAGAAATAAAGTTTACAGTAGGTAGAACTGGTAAAATAACTCCTAATGCCATATTTTCTCCTGTTCATGTAGATGGTTCGTTGATATCAAAAGCAACTTTACATAATGAAGATTATTGTATAAGTAAAGATATAAGAGAAAATGATATTATTTCAATTAGAAAAGCAGGAGATGTTATACCAGAAGTTGTAGAAGTGAAATTAGAAAGAAGAAAAGAAGGTTTAGAACCTTTTAAAATGATTACTAATTGCCCTATATGTGATTCTGTGTTAGTAAAAAAAGACTCTCATCATTTTTGTCCTAATAAGAAATGCCCTGCAAGAAAAATTGAAAATCTAATTCATTATGCATCTAGAAATGCAATGAATATAGAAGGATTTGGAGAAAGTGTAGTAGAAGATTTCTATAATATGGGTTATTTAACTAAAATATATGATTTTTATAATTTAGATAAATATAAAGATGAACTTATGAAATTAGAAGGATTTGGAGAAAAAAGTATTTCTAAATTGTTAACTAGTATTGAAAATTCTAAAAATAATTCTTTAGAAAGACTTATTTTTGCTTTAGGTATTGGTCATGTGGGTGCTAAAAAAGCTAAAATATTAGCTAAAAAATACTCTAGTATGGATAATTTAATGAATGCTACTTATGATGATTTAGCAAATACTATAGATATAGGTGATGTAATAGCAAATAGTATTATTGATTATTTTAACGATTTAGAAAATGTAAATGTAATAAATAAGTTAAAAGAATATAATGTAAATATGTTATATAGTAATGAGATAACAGAAATAAAAGAAGAATTTTTAGATAAGAAGTTTGTACTTACGGGTTCATTAGAAAGTATTACTAGAGAAGATGCTACTAAATACATAGAAGATCATGGTGGTAAGGTAAGTTCTAGTGTAAGCGCTAAAACAGATGTAGCAATAGTAGGAAAAGATCCTGGTAGTAAATATGATAAAGCTTTGTCACTTGGAATTACTATTTGGAATGAAGAGGAGTTTTTAAAGTATATTGATTAGTGGATATATAGATTATTTTGAACCAATTACTTATTATAAAGATACTTTATGCTGTAAAATATGTGTGGGTACAAAGACTTTAATAAGTACAGAAGATTTATTAAGAAAAGTTTTAAAATTTAGACATTACTACTATGATGGTAAAATAATAATTATTACATCTGATATGAATGAATTTGTAAATGATTTAATAAAAAAATTTAAGATGACTAACCTTAATTATGAAGTGATTATGAATTATGAAAGCAATAATTAGATATTGCTTTTTTTCTTGTTAGATAAAGGTTTTTATTGTATAATATTTTAAGGACTATTAGAGGTGATAGTATGAAAATTGGTAATGTTGAAATTAAAAATAGAGTTGTTTTTGCACCTATGGCTGGTATTTCTAATAGTGCATATAGAAGAATTATTAAAGAAATGGGGCCTGGACTTATTTATGCTGAAATGGTAAGTGATAAAGCTATTACTTTTGGTTCTAAAAAAACTATTGATATGCTTTATATGACTGAAAGTGAAAGACCTATTTCACAACAAATATTTGGTAGTGATAAAAAATCATTTGTAGAAGCTGCTAAATTTATATATGAAAATATGCATCCCGATATTATTGATATAAATATGGGATGCCCGGTTCCTAAAGTTGCTATATCTAGTCAAGCTGGTAGTGCTCTTTTAAAAGACCCAGATAAAGTATATGAAATTGTGAAAGCTGTAAAAGAATCTGTCCCAATACCTGTTACAGTAAAAATAAGAAGTGGCTGGGATGCTAATAGTAAGAATGCTACAGTTATTGCTAAAAAATGTGAAGAAGCAGGAGCAGATGCCATTGCTATTCATGCAAGAACAAGATCACAAGGATATAGTGGAAAAGCGGATTGGAATATGATAAAACAGGTAAAAGAATCTGTTAGCATTCCCGTAATTGGTAATGGTGATATTTTTTCTTGCTATGATGCAAAAAGAATGCTTGATACTACAGGATGCGATTTTGTTATGATTGGAAGAGGTAGTCTTGGTAACCCATGGCTTATAAAAGAGTGTGTAGAATATTTAGAAAATGGTACTATACCTAAAGAAGTTACATTTGAAGAAAAAATAGATATGATAAAAAAACATTTAAATTTACTTAGAGAAACTAAAAATGATAAAGTAGCTCTTTTAGAAATAAGAACTCATATTGCTTACTACTTAAAAGGACTTAAAAATAGTAGTGAATTAAAAAATATGATATTTAAAACAAAAAGTTTTGAAGAAATAGAAGCATTATTAAATGAATATAAGGAGAAGTATAATGATTAAAAGAAGATTTTTAGCGTATATATATGATGTATGTATTTTAGTCTTAATATTATTATTAACAAGTTATTTTTTACCAGTTAGTGAAAAAAAGAAGAATTTAAGTGAAGAACTTAGTACTTTAGAAAAAAATTATTTAGAAGAAAAAATAACAGATAAAGAATTTATTAGTAGTTATAGCACTATAAGTTATGAGATGGACAAAGAAAATGTGCCATATTCAATAATGAATGTTTTATATGTATTACTATTCTTTATTTATATACCACTTAAAAATGATGGCATGACTATAGGTGGTAGTAAACTTGGTGTAAGAATAAAGAAAAATAAAGGATCTTTAACTACTAATGACCTAGTAATAAGAAATACCATTGTTAATGGACTAGCATATATGTTACTTAGTATATTGCTACTTTATTTTTTACCTAAAAATGTATATTTTTATGTAATGATTATTTTAGGTTTTATACAATTTACACTAGTAATTATAAGTGCTTTTATGGTATTATATAGACATGACCGAAAGGGATTGCAAGATCTTTTTAGTAAATCAAGTATAGAAGAGGTGAAATAATGAGAGAATTTACAGATCAAGAATTAGTTAGAAGGGATAAAGCTAAGAAAATCAAAGAAATGGGCATTGATCCATTTGGACAAAGATATGATAGAACTAATTTAGTTAGTGAAATTAAAGAAAAATATCAAGATGTAGACCATGATAAATTTGAAACTATGACTGATACTGCTAAAGTTGCAGGAAGAATCATGTTTATAAGAAAAATGGGTAAAGCTTCATTCTTCAGTATTAAAGATAAAAGTGGAAGTATGCAAATTTATATTTCTGTTAATGATGTTGGAGAAGAAACTTATAACTTATTCAAATCTGCAGATATAGGTGATATTGTAGGTGTATATGGAAAAATAATGAAAACTAGAACTGGTGAAGTTACAATTAAATGTTTAGAATATACACATTTAGTAAAAGCTTTAAGACCACTTCCTGAAAAATTCCATGGACTTACTGATATTGAAGAAAGGTATAGAAGACGTTATGTTGATTTAATTATGAATGATGATTCTAAGAAAGTAGCTTTCTTAAGACCTAAAATTATTAGATGTATTCAAAATTTTATGGATAGTGAAGGATTTACTGAAGTAGAAACACCTATATTAACAACATTACTCACTGGTGCATCTGCTCGTCCATTCATTACACATCATAATACTCAAAATTTAGATATGTATTTAAGAATCGCTTTAGAATTACCACTTAAAAGATTATTAGTTGGTGGTATGGAAGCAGTTTATGAAATTGGTAGAGTATTTAGAAATGAAGGTATGGATCCAAAACATAATCCAGAATTTACTTTAATGGAAGCTTATTTAGCTTATAGTAACCTAGAAGGTATGATGGAATTAACTGAAAATATGTTCCAAAAAATAGCTAAAGAAGTATTTGGTAAAATGACATTTAATTTCTGTGGTCATGAAATTAACTTAGAAGGGCCATGGAAAAGAATTAGTATGACAGATTCTATAAAAGAAGTAACTGGTATTGATTTTAAAAAATTAAGTGAAGAAGAAGCTATTAAATTAGCAGAAGAACATCATATTGAGATGATGAGTCATGAAAGAACTTATGGACATGTAGTAAGTTTATTCTTTGAAAAATATGTAGAAGAAACATTAATACAACCAACATTCTTATATGAACATCCATTAGAAATATCTCCACTTACTAAGAAAAATCCAGATGATCCTAGATTTGTTGATCGTTTTGAATTATTTATAGGTGGTAAAGAATTTGCAAACGCTTATACTGAATTAAATGATCCAGTAGATCAATTAGAAAGATTTGAAGATCAAATCAAAGAAAGAGATTTAGGTAATGATGAAGCTAATGATATTGATATGGACTTTATTGAAGCCTTAGAATATGGTATGCCTCCAGCAGGTGGTATTGGTTATGGCATTGATAGATTATGTATGTTATTCTTAGAACAAGAATCTATTAGGGATGTATTATTATTCCCAACTATGAAAGAAAGAAGTTAATATGAAGGTTTATATAGTTAGACATGGCGAAACTATGGAAAATGCTAGTAACTGTTTAGTTGGTAGAATAAATAGCTCACTTACAGAAGAAGGTATTCGTCAAGCTAAGCAAGTTAGAGATTATTTTAAAGATAAAAATATAGATTTAATTATAAGTTCTACCTTAGATAGATGTAAGCAAACAGCAGAAATTATTAGTGATGGAAAAATAGAAGTTAGATACACTGATAAATTATTAGGTAGAGATCATGGAGAATTTACTGGTGCTCCTAGAGATAGTATCAATTATGATGAATATTGGAACTATTATAAAAATATAAAATATGAAAGAGCTGAATCAGTAAAAGATTTATATGATAGAGCAGTAAAAGTACTTACTGATTTAAAGAAAGATTATGATGATAAAAGTATAGTAGTAGTAACTCATAGTGGTATTATAAGAGTACTTTACTATTACTTTAATGGTATACCAGAAGATGGTGCTTTAGGTGAAGTAACTATTAAAAATTGTGGTGTATATGAATATGATTTATAGGAGGAAAAATGAAAGTATTATCAATTAATGCTGGAAGTTCTTCATTAAAATTCCAATTATATGAAATGCCAGAAGAAAAAGTATTAATATCTGGAGTATTTGAAAGAATTGGTATTGATGGAAGCTTCTATACAATTAAATTAAATGGAGAAAAAATTAAAAATGAAATAGATTTACCAGATCATAAAGTTGCATTTGAAACTTTGGTAAATGAATTAAAAGAAAATCATATATTAAATGATTTAAGTGAAATAAAAGGTATTGGACATAGAATAGTACAAGGTGGAGACTATTTTGATAAGAGTGTTATTGCTACTGATGATGTTATAGAAAAAATAGAAGAATTAAGTAGTTTAGCTCCATTACATAATCCAGCTGCTATAGTTGGTATTAATGCAGCTAAGGAAGTTTTTCCTAAAGCTACTAATGTAACTGTATTTGATACAGCATTTCATCAAACTATGAGTGAAGAAAATTACTTATATGCTGTTCCATATGAATGGTATACAGATTATAAAGTAAGAAGATATGGTGCACATGGTACATCACATAAATATGTAGCATTTAGAATGAATGAAATCTTAGGAAGAATGAATACTAAACTAATTACATGTCATATTGGTAATGGTGCTAGTATAAGTGCTGTATTAGATGGTAAATGTATAAATACTTCTATGGGATTAACTCCAAATGCAGGATTAATTATGGGTAGCCGCTCAGGTGATATAGATGCTACTATAGTTCCATATATAATGGAAAAAGCTAAATTAAATACTAAAGAAATAGATAACGCTTTAAATAAAAAGAGTGGTCTACTTGGTATTAGTGGAGTTAGTAGTGATTCTAGAGATATTGAAGAAGGTATCAATAAAGGTAATGATAGATGCTTACTTGCTCAAAAAATGTATGTTAGAAGAATAATTGACTATATTGCTAAATACTATGTTGAAATGGGTGGCGCAGACGCTATTATATTTACAGCTGGTGTAGGTGAAAATAGTGCAAATACTCGTCATCAAATATTAGATGGATTAAAAGTTTTAGGCGTTGAAATAGACGAAGAAGCTAATAAAACACGTGGAGAAGAAATAAGAATTACAACTGATAATTCTAAAATTCCATGTTTTGTAATTCCAACAGATGAAGAAGTTATGATAGCAAGAGATACATACGAATATATAAAATAGAAAGAGTAAAAAATGATATATAGTAAGATTTTTCGTTTAATAAAAAAATATGACAAAATTGTTTTGGTTCGTCATATAGGACCTGATCCTGATGCTCTTGCATCAACTTTAGGACTTAGAGATTCTATTAGACTTACTTTTCCTAAAAAAGAAGTATATGCAGTAGGTGCATTTGCATCTAACTTTAAGTACTTAGGTCATGTTGATAAATTTGATGAATCAATGTATGATAATGCCTTAATGATTGTTTTAGATAACCCTGATATTAAAAGAATTGATGGTGTTGATTATACTAAGTTTGAAAAAAGAATAAAGATTGATCATCATCCTTTTGTAGAAGAATTTTGTGATATAGAATGGATTGATGATACTGCAAGTAGTGCATCACAAATGGTTTTAGAACTTATATTTAATACTAGATTAAAACTTAATACTAAAATTGCTGAAAAATTATTTGCAGGTATAGTATCTGATACAGATAGATTTTTATATAGTTATACAACACCTAAAACATTAAAATTAGTTTCAAGACTTATAGAAGAAACTAATTTAGACTTTAGAAGTGTTTATAATAATCTTTATTTAAGACCAATAAAAGAAATAAGATTCCAAGGGTATATTGCTAATAATTTAACAATAACACCTAATGGTTTTGCTTATATTAAATTAAACGATGAAATATTAAAAGAATATAATGTAGACTCTAGTACAGCTGGAAACATGGTTAATAATTTTAATTATATAAATGAAATATATGCATGGGCTATGTTTTCCCTTGACAAAGCTAATAATGTTATTAAAGCTTCTATTAGATCAAGAGGACCTGTTATAAATGAAATTGCTTCTCACTTTAATGGTGGTGGGCATGCTCTAGCATCAGGTGCAAGATTAAAAGATTTTAATGAAGTTGATAAGTTAGTATTAGAACTTGATGAAGCTTGTAGAGTATATACATCTTTTATAAAAGAAACTACTGAAGAGTAGTTTTTTTGTTTATTATATAGACAAAATATGATAAAATATATGTGGTGATAATTATGGATAGCAAGATGGAAACATTATTAAAAAAGATTAACTTTGAAGAAAGTGATTATCATTTTTTTGATACTGCTAAACTAAATAAAATTGTAGGTAATACTAGTAAAGATTCATATAAATTTTATATTACTATAAATGAATTATTACCAGTTAGTATGTATAATAAAATAAATGAGTACGCAAAAAAAGGTTTTAGTGATTTAAAAAATATAGAACTTATTTTTAGTAGTAATAATATAGATTATGATATATTTAAAGAATATTTTATATTTTTTATAACAGAATTATCAAAAGAATACCCTATGGTAAGTGCTTTTTTAGATAGAACTTTTACATTAGATAATAATGTATTATTAGTAGAAGTTGCAAATAAAGCTGAAGAAATGAAGTTAAAAAGTATAGCTAAAAAATTAGAAGATAAATTTAAACTAATAGGTGCAGGAACTGTAGAAATTAAGGCGACAATAAATAAAGAAATTAATAAAGAAGTACTTGAAGAAATGAATAAGGTAGAGGTAGAAGTAAAACCTGTAGAAAAAAATCCTGTAATTAAAGGAGATATAATTAAGAGTAAACCAATGAGTATAAGTGATGTCTTATATGAAGAAGGTAATTTAACTGTTGAAGGAGAAATCTTTAAAACAGAAGGTAAGGAATTTCCTAAAACTAATTTAATTACTTTTAAAATTACTGATGGAACAGATAGTATTGATTGTAAAGTGTTTGAAAGAGATGCTGATAAATATAAATCTATGCTAAAAGAATTAAAAGAAGGAAACTCAGTAATGGTACATGGAATGGCTAAAAATGATTCTTTTAGTAAAGAACTTGTATTTTTTCCAGATAGTATAATGTCAATAGTTAGAGTAAAAGAAGAAAGAAAAGATACTAGTGAAAGAAAAAGAGTAGAACTTCATACTCATACTATGATGAGTCAAATGGATGGACTTGTTGATGCTAAAAAATTAGTTAAACAAGCTTATAAATGGGGACATAAAGCAATAGCTATAACAGATCATAACTGTGTTCAAGCTTTTCCAGATGTATACCATTTAGTTTGTGATTTAAATAAAGGTAAAGAAGAATCTGATAAATTTAAAGCTATATATGGAACAGAACTTACACTTATAGATGACTCAGTTAACATAGTTGTAAGAGAAAATGATAGTGTCTTACTTGATAATACTTATGTAGTATTTGACTTTGAAACAACTGGGTTTAATGCTGGTGGTGGAGATACTATTATTGAAATAGGAGCTGTAAAATTACATAATGGTGAAATAATAGATAGATATGATGAACTTATAAACCCAGGACATCCACTACCTAAAAAAATAACTGAAGTAACTAGCATTACAGATGATATGCTTAAAGATAAAGATAACGAAGAAAATGCTATTAAGAGATTTATAGAATGGTTTAAAGATTATCCTATGGTAGCTCATAACGCTAAATTCGATGTTTCTTTCCTAGAAATGTGTTATCAAAAATATAATTTAGGTGAATATAAAAATACTGTAATAGATACTCTTGAATTATCAAGAATTCTTGATAATAATTATGCTAGACATAGTTTAAGTGCCTTAGTAAAAAGATATGATGTGCCTTGGGATGAAGAATCACACCATAGAGGGGATTATGATGCTGAGGGTACTGCATTAGTATTCCATAAAATGATGAAGAAATTAAGCAATCAAAATATTGATTTAGTTTCTGATTTAAATAAAATGATTGATAAAAATGAAATACATAAATATGGTAGAAGTTTTCATGTAAATATACTAGCTAAAAATAAAGTTGGTTTAAAAAACTTATTTAAGATAGTATCACTTGCTAATACTACATATTTATATAAAACACCTAGAATATTAAGAAGTGAAATATCTAGACTTAGAGAAGGACTTCTTATAGGTTCTGGATGTTATGAAAGTGAAGTGTTTGTACAAGCTAGAAGTAAAAGTGAAGAAGAACTATCTAATATAATTAACTTTTATGACTATGTAGAAGTGCAACCAGTAGATGTTTATAAACACTTACTTCAAAGTGGGGATTTTGCTTCTGAAGGAGAAATAATTGAAAATATTCAAAAAATAATAAGAACAACCATTTCAAGTGGAAAAATAATAGTAGCTTCTGGAGATGTACATCATTTAAATCCTGAAGATAAAATATATAGAGAAATAATAGTTAATCAAAAAGTACCAGGTGGAGGAAGACATCCCCTTGCTCGTAATGGTATAACAGATATACCAAATCAATACTTTAGAACAACTGATGAAATGCTTGAAAATTTTAGTTTCTTAGATGAAGAAACTAGAAATTTAATAGTTATTGATAATCCAAATAAAATAGCTGATATGGTAGACATAATAGAAGTTATTATTGAAACTGGTGGGGTACCCTTTTCTCCTAGAGTAAAGGGGGATGATGGTAACTACCTAGATTGTGCTAAAGAAGTAACATCTTTAGTATATAATAAAGTATCAGATTGGTACGGAGATCCACTACCATATAATATTGAAGAAAGAATTGCTAAAGAATTATATGGAGATGCAGTATATAAATATAGTTTAGATAATTTAAAAGAAGAACATCCAGAATATAATAGTGATGAATTAAACAAAGAAGTATTTAAAAGAGTTCATGATGTTATTGTAAGTGGATTTGATTCTGTAAAAGAACTAATGAAAAAGAATATAAAAAAGAATTGGACTGAAGAAGACGGAGAACTTACAGACTCATCATTAGAGAAAAAAATGAAAAAAGAATTAGGGGGAATTATAGGTGGGGGATTTGACCCTATATATTTAATTGCCCAAAGACTTGTAAAACACTCTAATGATGATGGATATTTGGTTGGTTCCCGTGGATCTGTTGGTTCAAGTTTAGTTGCAACTATGATGGGGATAACTGAAGTAAATGCTCTTCCAGCTCATTATAGATGTCCTAATTGTAAAAAGAGTATATTTAAAGATGAAAATGGTGAAGATTTATCTAATACATATTTATCAGGATTTGACTTACCAGATAAGAATTGCCCTAATTGTAATATCAAAATGATTAAAGATGGTAATGACATGCCATTTGCTACATTCTTAGGATTTAATGCCGATAAAGTACCAGATATTGACTTAAATTTCTCTGATTTAAATCAAGCATCTGCTCATGATTATACAAAAGTATTATTTGGTGTTGATAATGTTTATAGAGCTGGTACAATAGGTACAGTAGCTGATAAAACAGCATATGGATATGTTAAAGGATATTGTGAAGAAAAAGGTATAACTAAAAGAAGTGCTGAAATAGAAAGATTAGCAATGGGATGTACTGGAGTAAAAAGAACAACAGGCCAACATCCAGGTGGAATAGTAGTAGTACCAGATTATATGGATGTATTTGATTTTACACCATTTCAATTCCCAGCTGATGACCCTACAAGTGCTTGGAGAACTACTCACTTTGATTATCACGCCATCGATCAAGATCTATTAAAACTAGATATTTTAGGACATTCAGATCCAACACAACTTAGAATTATCCAAGAATTAAGTGGACATGATATTACTAAAGTGCCATTAGATGATAAAGAAACAATGGGAATATTTTTATCACCAAAACCACTAGGTGTAACTAAAGAACAAATAATGTGTGATACAGGGACTCTTGGAATACCAGAATTTGGTACAGGTTTTACAATTGGACTTGTTGCAGAAACTAAACCAACAACATTTGCAGAACTTATTAAAATAGCTGGATTGTCACATGGTACCGATGTATGGCTTGGTAATGCCCAAGATTTAATAAGAAATAATATTGTAGAATTTAAAGACACTATTGGTTGTCGTGATGATATAATGGTTTATTTAATGCAAAAAGGTATGAAACCTATAAAAGCATTTAAAATAATGGAATTTGTAAGAAAAGGTAAAGCCTCTAAAGATCCTGATACATGGGCTGGATATGAAAAAGATATGAGAGAAGCAGGAATTGAAGAATGGTATATAACTTCATGTAAGAAAATAAAATACATGTTCCCTAAAGCTCACGCAACAGCATATGTTATGAGTGCCTTTAGAATCGCTTACTATAAAGTACATTATCCAATATACTTCTATGCATCATGGTTTAGTACAAAAGCAACTGACTTTGATATTGAATCAATGATAAAAGGCCATGAACAAATTAAAAATAGAATAGTAGAAATAATAAATAAAGGTTATGATGCAACTAATAAAGAACAAGGTATACTTGAATGTTTAAAAATAGCTCTAGAAATGACAGCACGTGGTCTTAAATTTGAAAATGTAAGTTTAACTAAGAGTGAAGCTACAACATTTGCAATAGATATAGAAAAAAATACATTAATACCACCATTTAGTAGTATTGATGGGCTTGGAGATACTGTAGCTAAAACAATTGTTCAAGAAAGAGAAAAAGGAATGTTCTTAAGTATAGAAGATTTACAAAAAAGAGGTAAAGTATCAAAAACTCTAATAGAAAAAATGAAAGAAATGCACATGTTAGATGGAATGGATGAAACTAGTCAATTAAGTTTATTTTAAATGACTAGTTTTTTTATTGACATTACCGAAATCGGAAGATATAATAAATATAGTAAGGAAGTGAATATATGGCTAATACAAAATATAATACTTCTTATATTTGTGGGGGGGGGTTAATATTTAATAACCACCTATTAGTCATGTATATAAATCACAAGAACTAGGAATTTCCTAGAGTTTTGTGATTTTTTTTAATACCTTATATGAGGAGGAATATATGAAAAAAGGATTTACACTAATAGAGTTACTCGCTGTAATAGTAATACTAGCAGTAATAGCTTTAATAGCAACCCCTGCAGTATTAAATATTATAGAAGACTCTAAAAAATCAGCAGCAGAAGCAAGTGCAAGAAATATAGTAAGAACTGCAGAAAGCCATTACATGGAAAATCTAATGGAAAATAAAACAAATTCTAATATTGATTTAAGCACTGATACACTTAAGTATGATGGAGAAAAAGCAAAAAAAGGATTACTTACTTATGATACTAACGGTAATGCAAGTGGTAAAATGTATATATCAGGATACTGCATTGAAGTATCATCTAATGGAACTTTAACAAGCACTAAAACAAATGAAAGTGAATGCTCTATAGACATTCCACAAGTAACTACATACGCAAATGGAACAGTAGTATACTATAATCCAGAAACAAATACTAAATGCACAAGCGCTGAAGCAGTAAGTACAACAGGGACTAAAACAGGTTGTATGAAATGGTATGCATTTAATGATGAAGGATCATCTACAGTTAATTTACTACTAGATCATAATACAACAGCAACTGTTGAATGGGTAACAAAAGAAGATTATATTGAATCAGGTGGAACGGAAGAGGAATATGGTCACGGAAATAGTAGTAAAGGACCACTCACAGCCTTAAAACAACTAAAAAGTGATACCGCTAGTTGGAACAAAAGTATAAACCCAAGACTAATAGAAGCAAGTGAAATAGCAACAATAACAGGATATTCAAATTGGGATAATAACTATTATTATTTCCATGATAACACACAAACACGATACACTGGAGATGCTGGAACAAATAATTATGTATGGTTATTTGATAATACAAGAGAGTGTACAACATATGGATGTAATGTAGCAGATTCTAGTAACTATGGTTATTGGACAAACACTGCATATTCCGGCAAGTCTGGCCTCGCTTGGATTGGTAACCACGATGGCGGCCTGCTCAACACTTTCGTGAATATTGGAAGCTCCGCCGGTATTCGCCCAGTTATCACTATCTCAAAATCTATTATCTCTTAATATCTAGATATAATAGTATTTATTACTTAAATATTGAAAAAAGTATAACATTTTGTTATACTTTTATTATGGTGATGATATGAAGAAAAATGGTTTTACATTAGTAGAATTACTAGGTGTTTTAATTGTACTAGTTATTTTATCTATGGTAGTAGTTACTACATATACAAAATTAAAGAAAGATGCTGATACAACTATTGATGATGCATTAGCTATTTTAATAAAAGATGCCAGTGTAACATATGTAAAAAAGAATAAAACTAATATAGAAGCCAATAATGTTTATTGTTTAACATTAGATGATATTGTAAATGATAATTTACTTTCTAATCCTGTAAAAAATGCTAAAGGAGAAGAAATGGATTTATCTATGAAAATAAAAGTTACAGTAAGGCAAAATAATTATGATGTTACTTTAAATGTAAGTTCATGTAGTGAAGTTATAAACTAAATAATAGGATTTTCTATGTCTGCTACAGTTTCGTTATCACTACTAGTTAATACTACATAATAAGCTATAAATGATGCAACAATAGTAAATATAGAAGCGAGGATTTGTAAGTTATAAGCATTTAAATCTTCGCTTTTTTCTTTGGCAATTTTTTTATTTCTATAGTTTAAATATAAAAATAATATAGATATAATAAGTACTACAAAATTTCTATATCTAGATATTCTTAGTGTTTCTTTTTTACTAAATAAAGTATCTTTATTCTCTAAATCTAAAACAGTATTATAGTTTAGTATAATAGAGACTATAACTCCTATAATAAGAAGAATAGATAAATATATTTGATAATATATAATTTTAACTTCATCATTCATACTAAAGTATATTTTAAATATAATTTAGTATGAGAAGAATGCATTTAAAAAAGAAATTTAAAATAAATAATAGTATATTAGTTATTATATTAATAATAGTTGGAATATATATATCGCTTAGAATAATATCAAAAAAATTAACACCAATTTTATTTAATTATGCAGAAAATGAAACAAGAAGAGTTGCTAATATAATAGTGAGTAAAGCGGTTAATTCATCTTCATTAAAAGAAATTGATGATGATTTTTTTATTATAACTAAAGAAAATGATACTATAAAGTCTATTGACTTTGACCCTGTTAAACTAAATAATTTTATGATAAAAGTAATTGATAAAATACAAACTAATTTAAAATTACTTGAGTCAGGAGAAATAGATAAAATAGATGTCGATAATAAAGAGTTACTGAAGTATGATAAAAAGAATAGTAAAAAAGGTGTTTTTTATGAAATACCTATAGGTGTTATATTTAATAATCCATTGTTATCTAATTTGGGGCCTAAAATACCTGTTAAATTTACTTTAATGGGTGAAGTAATTAGTAATGTGGAAACACAAATAACTAATTATGGTATCAATAATGCTTTATTACAAACTAATATAAATATAAAATTAACAGAAAAAGTATTATTACCTATAAGTAGTAAAGAAATAAATGTAGAATATAATATTCCTATTTCATTAAAAATGATTCAAGGAGCTATTCCTAATTATTATTTTAATGGTATTGAATCAAAAAGTATTGTTGTCCCTACAAAATAATTGTGTTATAATCATTATGGTGATACTATGGCTAAAAAGAAAAAAAGAAAAATAGTTGTTTGGAAGGTTATTATAGCGTTATTAGTTCTTTTTCTGGTGATTTTCTTAGCAATTAAGATTATTGGAGGATTATTCCATAAAGTAAAAGAAATAGTGGATAATGGAGAAGATGCTTATTTATCTAGTTTAGATAATGAAGTTTTATTATATGATATGGAATATAATGAATCTATAAAATTACCAAGAGGGACTCTTATTAAATTATATAAAAAAGATGTAGAACAAAAAGACAGTGATGGTAATGTAATAAATACTTATAAAAAGATAGATTATGATAATAATAAGTACTTATTATCTTCCAATTATATTACTACTAATAAAGAAGATATAATAAAAGAAAAAGAAATGTATGTTAGAACTCCTGTTACAATTTATAAAGAAAGTGGAAGCGTAGAGATAATATCTCATGCAAAAAAAGGAGAAAAATTAGATATCGTAGGTTATGATACCATAAATAGTGATGGCTCTGTTAATATGTATAAAGTAAAATATAATAATAATACAGGTTATGTTTATTCTAAATATTTGCTACAAAGTAGTGAAGAAGCTAATGTATACTATGATTATAATGGAGCGTATGCAATTCATAAATCAAGAGGAAATAGATTTGGTGGAGGGGATGCTGCTAAATTAGATTATTATCCTTATGAAAAACCTAAATTTAAGGATAATGTTATGCCTGATGAAGTAAGAAGTTTATATGTAAATAGTACTATTATTAGTAATATAGATGCTTATATAAAGTTAGCAAAAGAAAGTAATATAAATGCCTTTGTTGTGGATATTAAGGAAAATACTACTCCAGCATATCCAGCTAAAGCAATGGAAAAATATTCTAAAACTAATTATGAAAAAGCAGTTAATACTTATGATAATTATAAAGCTGCTATACAAAAACTTAAAGATAATGGATTTTATGTTATTGGTAGAATAGTTGTATTTAAAGATAGTTATTATGCTAACGATAATCCTGAAAATGTTATTTCATCAAAAAGTACAGGAAAACCATATTCTTTATCTAAATCATATTGGCCAAGTGCATATTCTCGTCATGTATGGGAATTTAATGTAGCACTTGCAAAAGAAGCAGTAGAAGAAATGGGATTTAATGAAATTCAATTTGATTATGTAAGATTTCCTGATAGAATAGGTTCAATAGAATCTAAGCTAGATATGAAAAATACATATAATGAAGATAAAGCTCAAGCATTACAAGGTTTCTTATTTTATGCATGTGATGAAATTCATAAATTAGGAGCTTATGTATCTGTAGATGTATTTGGTGAAAGTGCTAATACTTATGTAGCTGCTTATGGCCAATATTGGAGTGCTATTTCAAATATTGTAGATGTTATAAGTGGTATGCCTTATCCAGATCACTTTGCCAAGGGTGAATATGGAATATCTATCCCATGGGAAAAACCATATGAATTATTAAGTGCTTGGGGAAGTAGTGTAGCCAAAAGACAAGCTGAAGCACCAACTCCAGCAGTAGTAAGAACATGGATACAAACATATAATGCAATAAGAAGTCCATATATTACTTACGATGCAGATATGATAGCTAAACAAATACAAGGATTATATAGTGCAGGATTAACTGGTGGATATATGACTTGGAATGGTACTTCTTCATTAGCTAAATATACAGAAGTAAAAGAAGCCTTTAAAAGGAGTTATAAATAATGAAAACTATTAAAATAAATGGAACTTTATATACTTTAGAAAGAAATTATAAAGATGGTTTTGACTTAACTGAAGTAGAAAATAAATTAACTGATTATTTTGATGGATATGACTATATATTTGGTGACTGGTCATATGGTAAATTAAGATTAAAAGGATTCATGGAAGAAAAAAAATCTAATAAAATAAACAATATAAAGTTTATTGATGATTATATAAAAAAATACTGTTCATATGAATGCAAATATTTCTTATTGAAGAAAGTAAATAAAGAATGATTTTGTTCGCCTTTACTTTTTTAAAAAAATAAAAAAATTAAAATATTGCTTTTATTAAAATGACAAAAAGTAATATTTTCAAAAAAACTAAAATTATTAAAAATAGAGTTTGCCTTTGAAAATAAAAGGGAAACTCTATTTTTAATATAAATGTAAATTAACAAAAATTAGAAAAACCTTATTTTATAAGGACTTGTAAAAATAAGAAAATGAAAAAAATACTTTATTCTAAAAAACGAACAAAATCTATTGACAATAATCATATTAGAATTTATAATTAAGTTGTAAATAGATGTTAGAGAGGTCATTATGGTAGAGTTAAAAGATAAGGTTTTAGCCTTAAAAGTTATTAAAAGAAAAGGGAAAAAAGTCGATTTTGATGGTGCAAAGATTGCAGTTGCCATAAAAAAAGGTTTTGATAGTATTTGTGTAGAAGACGAAGTAAATAAATATGATGAAAAAGATATTCAAAAAGTTTATAAAGGCGTAATTAAAAGAATTGAAAAAGAATACGCTAATGAAGATAAAATAAAGATTGAAACTATTCAAGATATGATAGAAGATGAATTACAAAAACAAGAATACACAGATGTATATAAATCATTTTCTGAATATAGAGAAAGAAGAGCTCAATCAAGAGAATTATTTAGTTCTGAAGAAAAAATGCATAAGTTTTTAAAAACTATCGAAGGATTAGGATTAAAATCAGCTCACGAAGAAGATACAAAAAGAGAAAATGCTAATGTAGATGGTGATACAGCAATGGGAACAATGCTACAATATGGTAGTACTGTTTCAAAAGAATTTGCTAAAGCATACTTAATGAAGAAAAAATTTAGTGAAGCCCATGATAATGGTGATATTCATATTCATGATATGGATTTCTTACCAATGGGTACTACTACTTGTATGCAAATTGATTTAAATAAATTATTTAAAAATGGTTTTTCTACAGGACATGGTCATTTAAGAGAACCTAATGATATAATGTCATATTCAGCACTTGCAGCAATTGCCATTCAATCAAATCAAAATGATCAACATGGTGGACAAAGTATACCTGCATTTGACTATTATATGGCACCTGGTGTTATAAAAACATTTAGAAAACAATTTAAACAAATGATAGCTGATTTACTTGATTATTCTGGATTTATTAATTTTGTTAATATGAATGCTATTGTAAAAGAAATTGATAAATTAGATAGTATTGATGTAGATTTATCTAAATTTGATGATTTTGCAAAAGGATCTGAAGAAGTAGAAAAAATATTTAGAGTATCATATGAAAAAGCTTATCAAAAAACAAATAGAATTACTTATCAAGCAATGGAAGCATTTATTCATAATTTAAATACAATGCATTCTAGAGCTGGAGCTCAAGTACCATTTTCTTCTATAAATTTTGGTACTGATACATCAAGCGAAGGAAGAATGGTTATTGAAAATTACTTACTTGCTGCTGAAGCTGGTTTAGGTAGAAGTGAAACTCCTATATTCCCAATTTCAATTTTTAAAGTAAAAGAAGGAGTTAACTATAATAAGGAAGACAAAAACTATGATTTATTTAAATTAGCTTGTCGTGTTTCCGCTAAAAGATTATTTCCAAATTTCTCATTTATAGATGCTCCATTTAATATAACTTATTATAAAGAAGGAGATTATACTACAGAAGTAGGATATATGGGATGTCGTACTAGAGTGCTTGGAAATGTAGTGGATCCTGATAAATGTGTAACTCCAGGTCGTGGTAACTTATCATTTACATCAGTTAACTTACCTCGTTTGGGATTAAAGTACGGAATAGTAGGTAAAGAAAAAAGAGAAAAAGCTGATATGAAAAGTTTTTATGAAGATTTAGGAAATCTAATGGATTTAGTTAAAGATCAATTACTTGAAAGATTTGAAATTCAATGTAGTAAACATACATATAACTTCCCATTCTTACTTGGTGAAGGGGTATGGATTGATAGTGAAAAAGTTAAACCTACTGATAGACTTAGAAAAGTATTAAAACATGGTACATTAAGTATTGGTTTTATAGGCCTTGCAGAATGTTTAAAAGCTTTAACTGGTAAACATCACGGAGAAAGTGAAGAAAGTCAAAAATTAGGATTAGAAATAATTGGCTTTATGAGAAAAAAGTGTGATGAATACGCAAAACAATATAATTTAAACTTTACTTGCTTAGCAACACCAGCAGAAGGATTATCTGGTAGATTTGTAAATATTGATAAAGCAATATATGGAAGTATAAAAGGAGTAACTGATAGAGCTTATTATACTAACTCATTCCATGTTCCAGTATATTATAATATTTCTATCGCTAAAAAATTAGGTATAGAAGGTCCATATCATGCACTTACAAATGCTGGACATATTTCTTATATAGAAATAGATGGTGATCCATCTGAAAATGTAGAAGCATTTGAAAAAATAGTTAGAATTATGAAAGAAAGTGGAATTGGTTATGGAGCTATAAACCATCCAGTAGATAGAGATCCGGTATGTGGTTATGTTGGAGTTATCGGTGATGTTTGTCCTGGCTGTGGCAGAAAAGAAGGCGAAGGATTAACTGTTGAAAGATTAAAATCTTTAGATATATGTTGTAAATAGGAGGAAATTATGAAAAATATCGAAGAAAAAATTGAAGAAAAACAAGAAAAAAAAGTTGGCGAAGGAGTTAAATTCGAAAGAATTAGAAGAATCACTGGTTATTTAGTTGGTACAGTAGACCGTTTTAATAATGCTAAACAAGCTGAAGTAAAAGATAGAGTAAAACATAGTGCTTAAGATAAGACTTGCAGCCCCTTTACAAAGTGATAGTATTTTAGATGGAGAAGGCATTAGAACAATTGTCTGGACACAAGGTTGTGCTCACAATTGTCCTTTCTGCCATAATCCAGAAACACATTCATTTAAAGGTGGATATTTAGAAGATATTGAAACTTTAAAAAAACAGTTTAAAGAATTAAAAGGACAAACTGGTATAACATTTTCTGGTGGAGATCCTATGTTTCAACCAAAAGAATGTGCTGTGCTCGCCAATTATGCAAAAAGTATTGGATTAGATGTATGGTGTTATACAGGTTTTACTTTTGAAGAATTACTCGATATGGCTAAAAAGAATAAAGATATTATAGATTTTCTAAATAACATAGATATATTAGTAGATGGTAAATTTATGATTGAACTTAAAAGTTATGATGTAATTTTTAGAGGTTCAACTAATCAAAGGATTATTGATGTTAAAGAAAGCTTGAAATCTTCTTCTATAGTTTTAGCAGAAAAATATATTAAAGAAAATAAAAGTACTAATTTTAGACATCAAGATAATATTTACGTATAAGGACACATTTTGTGTCTTTTTTGTTGAAATTAAATAGTTTTTAAGGTAAAATTAAGATGGTGATAGTATGAAAAGTAGAAAAGGATTTACACTTATTGAGTTAGTAGCTGTAGTAACTTTTGTTGCAATAATAGGTACAGTAGTTGCAATAAATATAACTAATCAAGTGAAAAAACAAGAAGAAAAAAATTATGATAGATATTTAGAAATAATTACATCAGCAACAGAACTTTATGTTGAACAACATAGAAATAGATATGTTACTTTGAATGAAGAAGGTAGTAGCATATATATTTCAATAAGTGAACTTATAAGTGCAAATATGATAGATGAAACACTAACAAATCCTAAAACTAATAATTATGTAAGTAAATCTGGTCGTGTAAAAGTAACTGTAAGAAGTGATAAAACATTAGAATATATAGTGGAGGAATAATATGAAAAAAACAATAAGAGATTATGATTTAAATGGAAAAAAAGTGATAATAAGAGTAGATTTTAATGTGCCTATAAAAGATGGTGTTATAAAAGATGATAATAGAATAAGAGAATCTTTAAAAACTATTAACTATGCAATAGATAATAATGCTAAAGTAATTCTTTTAAGCCATTTAGGTAGAGTAAAAGAAGAAAGTGATTTAGCTAAAAATGATTTAGCCCCAGTAGCAAAAAGACTTAGTGAGTTATTAGGAAAAGAAGTTATATTTTCTCCTACTACAAGAGATTTAGAAAAATATGTAGATAATATGAAAGAAAAAGATGTTCTTTTAGTACAAAACACTAGATATGAAGACTTAGATGGTAAGAAGGAAAGCTCAAACGATAAAGAATTAGCTAGTTATTGGGCTAGTTTAGGAGAAATTTTTATAAATGATGCCTTTGGAACTTCTCATAGAGCACATGCATCTAATGTTGGTATCGCTAGTATACTTCCAAATGGTATAGGGTTTTTAGTAGAAAAAGAATTAAAAGAACTGGATTTAACTAATATAGAAAGACCATTTACAGTAATTTTAGGTGGATCTAAAGTAAGTGATAAAATAGGTGTTATTGAAAATTTAGTAAATATAGCAGATTATATACTAATAGGTGGAGGTATGGCATATACTTTCTTATCAGCAGCAGGATTTAATATAGGTTCATCACTTTTAGATAGTGAAAATATTGAATTTTGTAAGAGTATGTTAGGTAAATACCCTGATAAAATAATATTACCTACTGATAGTATTGTAACTAAAGAAGTAAGTGAAAATAGTCCGTATATGGAAAAATATATAACTGATTTTGATAATGATGATATTGGAGTTGATATTGGTCACTCTACAGTAAAATTATTTAAAGAAACTTTAGTTAATTCTAAAACTGTTATATGGAATGGACCAGTTGGAATATTTGAAATGGATAATTTTTCAAAAGGTACTAAAGAATTATTAGAAATTTTGAGTAAATTAGACGCAAAAGTTATAATTGGTGGTGGAGACACAGCATCAGCGGCAATTAACTTTGGATATAAAGATGCATTTAGTCATATATCTACTGGTGGTGGAGCATCATTAGAATTATTAGAAGGTAAAAAATTACCTGGTATAGAATCTATTTTAGAAAAGTAGTGATAATATGAGAATAGGAATATTTAGTGACACATATACACCATTTATAAATGGTGTGTCTACTAGTATTGTTTGTTTAAAAAAAGCTTTAGAGAAAAAAGGCCATGAAGTATATGTTGTAACTGTTAATAATGAAAAAATGGGTTATAGCTATGACGAAAAAGAAAGAGTTATGAGAATTCCTGCACTTAAAGCAGGAATTTATGACTATAGATTATCAATGATATACTCATTTAAAGCTAAAAAGAAAATAAAAGAATTAAATTTGGATGTAATTCATTCACAAACCGAATTTGGTATAGGTACATTTGCAAGATTAGTAGCAATGGAACTTGATATACCAATAGTTCATACATATCATACTTTATATGAAGAATACTTAAATTCTCTTACTAAAAATAAAATAAAGTATATGGTAAATGGTTTTGTAGAATATTTAGCTGAATATTATTGTGATTCCTCTATAGGAGAATTAATTGTACCTACAGCTAAGACAAAAGAAATATTTAAGAAACAATACAAATTTAAAAGAGAGGTACATGTTATACCTAATGGAATAGACTTAGATAAATTTAGTATAGAAAATATAAATAAAAAAGAATTAGAAAAAATAAAAAAACAATATGGTATAAAAGATACTGATTTTGTAATAATGTATGTTGGTAGATTAGGACCTGAAAAGAACATTCCTTTTTTAGCGAGAGCACAAAAACAAATAGTAAAAAAACATAAAAATTGTAAACTAGTTATAGTAGGTGAAGGACCTATGAAAAATGAACTTGAAAAAATTACATCTTCAATTAGAGAAAATGTTATTTTTACAGGTAAAATACCTCAATCAGATATTCAATATTATTATAGATTAGCGGATGTATTTGCAACAGCGTCAAAGTTTGAAACTCAAGGACTTACTGTAATAGAAGCTTTAGCATCAGGAGTATGTGCATTATGTATTTTAGATGATAGTTTTAAAGATGCACTTATAGATAATGTGAATGGTAATTTCTTTGAAACTGAAAAAGGATATGTAGATTTAGTCGATAAATTAATGACTGATGAAAAACTATTAAATAAATATAAGAAAAACGCAATTAAAACCGCTAATGAACATTCATATCTAACATTTGGAGACAAAGTGTTAGAAGTATATGAATTAGCAATTAAAAATAATAAAGAAAAAACTACTAGATATATGGATAGATTTAAGAAAACAGTAAAAGGAGTTCTAAAAAAATGAAAATTTTAGCAGCAAACTTTAAAATGAATTTAACACTAAATGAAATAAATGAATATATAGATAAAATAAAAGATATAGATAATAAAAATATTGTACTTATACCATCAAATATCTATATACCTTATTTTTTAAATAAAAAATTTAGTGTAGGCGTTCAAGATGCATATTACTTAGATAATGGAGCATTTACTGGTGAAGTATCTGCTAAACAAATAAGTAGTCTTGGTGTTAATTATGCAATAATTGGCCATAGTGAAAGAAGAATGTATTTTAATGAAACTAATGATATATTAAATAAAAAAATATTATCATGTGAAAGTAATGGGTTAAAAGTAATATATTGTATAGGTGAAACTAAGGAAGAAAGAGAATCTAATAAAACTAAAGAAGTACTTTTAAAACAATTAGACGAAGGATTAAAAGGTGCTAGTGAAGTAATAATTGCTTATGAACCAAGATGGGCTATAGGTACTAATGTTACACCTACAAACGAAGAGATTGAAGACATTATTAGTTTTATAAAGAGTAAATATAACTATAAAGTCTTGTATGGTGGATCTACAAATGATAAAAATATAGCTAGTTTAAATACTATTTCTAATGTAGATGGATTTCTAGTAGGTGGAGCATCACTAGATTATGATAAATTTAAAAAAATGATAGAAATTGTCTTTTGACAATTTTTTTCTATCTTTTTCGACAAAATTCGACAAAACTAGCTAAAAAATAGACTAGATATTATACCTATAATTAATATATAATGTAAGGGTAGTCATTAGAGGGAGAATTTTTATGGACAAAATAAAAGTAATAATGGTAGATGATAATATCGGGCTAGTAGAAATGGTTGAAGAATACTTTAATGAAAGTAAAAGTATAAAATTAGTAAATAAAGCATACGATGGTATTGAAGGAATAGATTTAATAGAAAAAGAACGCGGAAATTATGATGTAATTATATTAGATTTAATTATGCCTAATAAAGACGGAATATATGTTTTAGAAGAAATGAAAAAAAGAGGTATAAAAGAAAAAGTTATAGTACTTACAAGTTATAATGCTAGTAATGTAATAAAAGAAGTATCAAGTTATGGTGTTAGTTATTTTATGCTAAAACCATTTGATAATATTGAACTTGAAAAAAGAGTTTTAGATTTATTTAAGAAGGAAGAAGAAACTAAAACAGTAGATTTTTATCATAGTAATATTCAAGTATCAATTACAAAAATGTTACATGAACTTGGAATACCATCCCATATAAAGGGTTATCAATATTTAAGAGAAGCAATTACAGTAATATTTGAAAGACCAGAAACAATAGGTGGAATAACAAAAGAATTATATCCTGAATTAGCAAATAAGTTTGATACAACAGTTTCAAGAGTAGAAAGAGCAATAAGACATGCCATTGAAGTAAGTTGGAATAGAGGCAATATTGATTTAATGGAAGAAATATTTGGACATAGTGTTGATATTGATAAAGCAAAGCCAACTAATTCAGAATTTGTAGTTACATTAGCAGATAAATTAAGATTAGATTTTCATCGTGTTGGATGTTAATTATCTTTTTTTGTATTAAATTATTCACTTTTAAAAAAATTGTGTTATAATTGTTATAGTAAGGAAGTGTGATATGAACGAAAATAATTTATTTCCAAATGGAAATGGTACTGAAAATAACGATTTAGTACCAAATACATCTACCGATTCATTAGGAAATGCTACACCAAATGAACCAGTAGAACCTGTAGCACCAGTTGCTCCAGTAGAACCTATAGTAACACCTGTTACACCAGTAGAACCTATAGTAACACCTGTTACACCAGTAGAACCTACAGTAACGCCTGTTACACCAGTAGAACC
This sequence comes from uncultured Bacilli bacterium, assembly GCA_934101425.1. Lineage (GTDB taxonomy): Bacteria > Bacillota_I > Bacilli_A > RF39 > UBA660 > CAKOQQ01. Next base: position 48,205 of record CAKOQQ010000006.1, read on the forward strand.
TACAGTAACACCTGTTACACCAGTGGAACCTACAGTAACACCTATTACACCAGTGGAACCTACAGTAACACCTATTACACCAGTAGAACCTACAGTAACACCTGTTACACCAGTAGAACCTGTAGCACCAGTTGCTCCAGCTGAATCATTAGAAACTTCAGATCATGTTAGTGAAGCTGTTAAAACATTCACTCCAGATAGTACTGAAGACCATAAAGAAGAAAAAAAGAAAAAGAATTTATTATTACCAATATTACTAATTGTTTTAGCAATTGCAATACTTGGCGGTGTAGCTTATTATTTCTTTTTCAAGAAAAGTAATTCAATAGAAGTAACAACTAAAGCATTTGAAAAATTAAAAAGTAATCTTGTTGAAGTAAGTGATTCTTTCTCTGAATTAAAAGAAGGAACAAAGAAAGTAGATGCTTTAACTGCTAAAGGAGATTTAACGTTAGATGTTAAATCAGCTTATTTAGAATCTCAAAATAATGAAGACTATAATAACTTAGTTGCTGTATTAAAAGATATGGTAGCTGAATATACTTTAGCAGTTGATTCAAAAACTGAAAACATGAATGTTGCAGTTACTATTAAAGCGTTAGGTGAAATGGTTTCAAGAGGATATGTAGTTAATGATGGTAAAGTATATTTACTTCTTAACAACAAATATGTAGATGTTACAGAAGATTTAAAAAAATATTTAGTTAGTGTAGATAGTAGTAATTTTGAAGGATTATTAAAAGAACTTGAAGATATGGATGCATGGCATATATATGATGTTATTACATCAGCATTTGCATCATCATTAAAAGAAGAATATTTTGAAACAGAAAAAACTACTATTACTGTTGATAAGAAAGATGTAGATGTTACAAAACATATCTTAAAGATTACTAAAAAGAATGCTGCAGATATCATTAATGAAACAATAAAAAAAGTTAGTAAAGATGAAAAAGTAAATAGTATCTTTAAAAAATTAGGTGTAGATTTAAGTACACAAAAAGTTGAAAAAGAATATTTTGAAGATATGGAACCATTAGTAATCAATTTCTATGCTAAGAAAAATGATTTACTAAAAATTGAATTAGTTGAAGAATATGAATCTACTGATTGGAATACAGAAGAAACAGTTTCTAATAGTTATGAAATTTCATATACTTTTGGAAAAACTACTGATGTAATATCTGTTGTTGGTAAACAAAATAAAGAAACTACTGTAAATGTTTCTGTTGAATTAACAGTTAGTAAAAATTCATTAAAAATAGAACTATATCAAGATAGTTCAAAAATTGGTACTTTAGAATTTAATGCTACTAAAGATAGTATGAATTTAGCTTTAAATGCTAATGTTATGGCTACTGAAGTAGTTGCTAATATTTCTTTAAAAGAAACAGAAGAAAGTGGTAAAAATAAACTTGTTGTAAGTGGTAATGTTACAATTAATACAATTGAATACTTAAAATTTACAGCAACTACAAATTATACTTTAGAAGAAAAATATGTACCAGTTGATGTAAGTGGTGCAGTTACTAAAGATACACTTACTCGTGCTGAACAAGAAGAGTTAGAATCTTTAATTGAAAATTTTCAAAATATGTTTAGTGGATTTGCTTACAATTACTTATACTAAAAAATAAAAGATTATATCTTTTATTTTTTTTTATTCTTCTTTAATAGTAGGAATCGCATCATCTAAAGTTTTATTATCTACTTTAGGCTCGGTTCCTTTTATATAATATGTTAATTTTTTTTTGGTATTTTCTGTAGCTATTTTACCGCTTATAGGATCTACTATAACACCAACAACATTATCAGGTATTTTGTACCATTCTTCTTCTTTATCTTTTAAGTATTCCTTAGCAGTATCAATCCATATATTTTTTATTTGAGAACTTACGGCAATAGGTGGAGCATCATTATTATCATATCCTGCCCATATTGCAAATACTATATTTGGATTATAACCTATAACCCATCTATCATAGTCAGTAGTTCCTGTTTTAAGAGCATATTTTCTATCGATTTTAGAAGCTATATTAATACATGTTGGTGAACCATAATCAACTAATACTGAGGAGTAACAATTAGTTAACATTTCATTAAGTACAAATACATTACTTTTATTTAATATGTTTTCACTAGTTATTTTTCTTTCGTATAGTACATTACCATTAACATCTTCTACTTTAGTTATAGTAAATGTATCAACTTTACTTCCTCCATTAGCAAATGTAGAATAAGCTTTTACCATATCAATTAAAGGTATTTCTACACTACCTAAAGCTAGAGATGGTAGGGCTTCTACATTTTTAGTTATACCAACTCTTTTAAGCATATTTACTAGGTTTTCTTCTCCTAAAAATAAATGTGTTTTTACAGCATATATATTATCAGAATATGCTAAAGCAGTCATCATACTAATTTGTTTATCTGGATATCTATCATCAAAATTTTTAGGACTATAAGTTTTATCATACGAAAATGTAAATGTTGTTCTAGATGATGTAAAAGTAGTAGATGGTGTAAAACCATTTTCTAAAGCACTATAATATAAAAGAGGTTTAATAGTAGATCCTACCTGTCTATAAGCTTTAGTAGCTCTATTAAAAGCTGATTTATTATAATCTCTGCCACCAATAAGAGCTAATATAGCACCAGTATTTGGGTCTGCTATAGAAGATGCGATTTCTACATCAGAATCAATATATAAGTTTATTTTATCTGTTAATATATTTTGAGCATTAACATCTAAAGTAGTATATATTTTTAATCCACCAGTTTTTATAAAAGAAGAGGGAATAGATTTAATACTTTTAAGCTCAGATATAACAGTATCTTTAAAATACATATATGATTCATTATTTTTATCTGTTTTACCTACATAAGATAAAGATATATTATAAGCTTCATCAGCTTCATTACTAGTTATATAACCATTCTTTACCATGGCATTTAATATAGTTTTTTGTCTTTGCTTTGCTTTAACCGGATTAACTAAAGGAGAATAATATGAAGGGGACTTGGGTATCCCTGCTAACATACTAGCTTCTGCAAGAGTTAAATCTTTAGAATTCTTATTAAAGTAATATTTAGAAGCATTTTCTATTCCATATACTCCTCCATAGTTAATAGTATTTAAGTATCCCTCTAATATTTCATCTTTAGAATAATGAACTTCTAATCTTAAAGTTAACCAAGCTTCATTTATTTTTCTTTTCCAAGTTTTATCAAAATCTAGCCATAAATTTTTAGCATATTGTTGTGTTATAGTAGATGCCCCTTGAAGAGTTTTTTTGTTTTTAATATTTACCATCATAGCTTTTATAATTCTTAAATAATCAAAACCTTGATGTTTATAAAAATTTTTATCCTCAACTGATATAGTAGCGTCAATTAGGTAATTAGATATATCTTCTATTTTTACCCATTCATCATTTTTACCGTAAAATAATTCTCCATTATTATCAAATAAATAATACCCATTTGCTGAATTAATTGATAATTTTGGTAACATCCTAGCATATAAAAGCACACCACCATACGTGAGTAACACTAATATAATTGATACAAGAAAAATTTTATATAACTTCCTAATTATTTTCATATATTCACCTAAATATTATTATTTCAAAAAAAAACAAAAATATAAGTTTAAATTTAAATAAAAGTATGTTATACTTATGTGCAGTTGGTGATACTATGAAAATAATGGTAAAAACAGTATTAAATAACTTAACTTTAAAAGAAAATCATAATAATAATGTAAATGGTATTTTAAAAGATGATACAGTTATTTATTATGATAATAAAATAAAAATGAGTTTAAATTTTAAAGAGAGGGTTTTACGTCGGAGATCTAGTAATTATGAAATAATTTTAGATTTTAAAAAAAATAAGTGCTTTTATATAATGAATAATAATAAAATAACATTAGATATAAAAGTAAATGAAATTCGTGATGATTTTTATGTTGATTATGAAATAGAAGATAATCATATTATATATAGTATAAATTATGAGGTGATATAGTGAAAGAAAAGATTGTTGAAGAAATATATAATATATTAAATAAAGAAGTAGAACCTACTGATATAATAGTAGAAAAACCTAAAGATAGAAAACTAGGAGATTATTCAATTCCTTGTTTCTCTTTAGCTAAAAAATTAAGAAAAAATCCTAATATTATAGCTGAAGAAATTAGTAAAAAGTTAAGTTTAAAAAGTGAAGTATTAAATGGATATTTAAATGTTTTTATTGATAAAAATAGTTTCACAAAAGAATTACTTGAAAAAATAAGTATAGAAAAAGAAAATTATGGTAGTAATAAAAGTGGTGAAGGAAAAACTATAGTAATAGACTATTCTTCTCCTAATATAGCTAAACCATTTGGTGTTGGCCATTTAAGAAGCACTGTAATTGGTGAATCATTAAGAAGAATTTGCTTAATGAATGGATATAATGTCGTTGGAATTAATCATTTAGGTGATTGGGGAACTCAATTTGGCAAACTTATATATGCCTATAAAACATGGGGGAATGAAGAAGCTTTAAATGAATCTCCACTTGATGAATTAAAAAGGATATATGTAAAATTCCATGAAGAAGAAGCTAAAGATTCATCTATTACCGATGAAGGCAGAAAATGGTTTAAAGCTCTTGAAGATGGAAATGAAGAAGCTGTTAGTTTATGGAAAAGATTTACTGAAGTATCTTTAAAAGAATTTAATAAAACATATAAATTACTAGGCGTTGATAAATTTGATAGTTATGCTGGAGAATCATTTTATAATGATAAAATGGATTCTGTAGTAGAAGAACTAGAACAAAAACATTTACTTGAAGTAGATGATGGCGCTTCTATCGTAAGATTAGATAATATGCCACCAGCACTTATTAAAAGAAGTGATGGAGCTACATTATATATAACAAGAGATTTAGCAGCTCTATTCTATAGAAAAAAAACATATAACTTTACAGAAGCTCTATACTGTGTTGGTAATGAACAAACATTACATTTTAATCAATTAAATGCCGTAGTAGAAAAAATGGGATATGACTTTAGAGCAACTCATATAGGATTTGGTATGGTACTTCAAGATGGCAAAAAAATGTCTACAAGACATGGTAAGAGTGTAAAATTACAAGATGTACTTGAAGAAGCTATTGAGTTAGCTGGTAAATATATAGAAGAAAAAAATCCTAATTTAGAAAATAAAAAAGAAGTTGCTGAAAAAGTAGGTGTAGGAGCAGTAATATTTAATGATTTAAAAAATTATAGAACTAGTGATATTGAATTTAATTTAGAAGAAATATTAAAGTTTGAAGGAAATACTGGTCCATATATACAATATACATACGCTAGAATTAATTCTTTATTAAAAAATAAAGAAATTAAAGAAATTGACTATACAAATTTAGACATAGATGAATATATTTGGAATATAGTACTTGACCTTTATAATTATTTTGATATAATTAGTAGGGCTAAGAAAGAATATGACCCATCTATAATTGCCAAATACTTAATTGATTTAGCCCAAGACTTTAATAAATTTTATGCAAATCACAGAGTTGGAGACGATAGTTTCAAATTGAAATTATGTGAATCTGTTGGCATTGTAGTAAAAAGTGGAATGAGACTTCTTGATGTCGAAGTAATAAATCAAATGTAGGAGGATTTTATGAAATTGAAACAACTATCAGAAGTAGAATTAGAATTATTATCATTACAAGATTTAGCAGAACTTATTTTAGAAGAAAATAAAACTACTTTATCAACTGCTGATATATTTAAACATATTTGTGAATTAAAAGGTTTAAGTGAAGATGTTTATAATAATAAAATTGGTGATTTTTATACTTCACTTATGACTGATAAAAGATTTATAATGTTAGAAGACGCTACTTGGGATTTAAAGAAAAAACATGTCGCACCAACAATTGAAGAAGACGAAGATGAAGAAGATATAGAAGAAACTGAAGAACCAGAAGAAATTGATGATGAAGAAAGCGTAGAACAAAAGCTAGAAATTGAAGATGATGATATAGATACAGGTCTAGATGATGATAGTGACTTATCTGATTTATCAATAGTTGAAGAAGAAGATTTGAATGAGTAAATCTTCTTTTCTGTTTACTTTTTTAATCTTTTATAATAAAATAATTTAGTGAGGTGATACTATGTTAGAAAGATTAAAAAACATAGAAACTAGATATTTAGAAATTAATAATGAATTAAGTAATCCTGAAGTATTAAGTAATATAAAAGAAACTACAAAGTTATCTAAAGAACAAGCATTACTTAAAGATGCTTATAATATGTATCAAGAATATAAGAGTTTATCTAAACAAATTGAAGATAATAAGGAATTAGTAAAAGATAAAGAATTAGGAGAAATGGCTAAAGAAGAACTTGTAACTTTGGAAGAAGAACTAGCAAATTTAAAAGCTAAAATAGAAGTAGAATTATTACCTAAAGATCCAGATGATATGAAGAATGTAATTGTTGAAATAAGAGGTGCTGCTGGAGGAGATGAAGGTAACATATTTGCTGGTGACTTATATGATATGTATCGTCATTTAGCTGAAAAAGAAGGATGGAAAATTGAATTATTAGATGAAGAAAAAAGTGAAGCTGGTGGATATTCATTTATTAGTTTTATGGTAAAAGGCGAAAATGTATATTCTAAATTAAAATATGAATCAGGAGCACATAGAGTACAAAGAGTACCAGTTACGGAAACACAAGGTAGAGTACATACCTCTACTGCAACTGTTCTTGTTATGCCAGAAGCGGAAGAAGTAGATTATGAACTTGATATGAATGAAGTAAGAATCGATATAACAAGAAGTAGTGGTTGTGGTGGTCAAGGTGTTAACACAACAGACTCAGCAGTAAGACTTACGCATATTCCAACTGGTATCGTTGTATATTCACAAACTGAAAGAAGTCAAATAAAAAATAAAGAAAAAGCTATTAAAATACTTCAAACTCGCTTGTATGATTATTATAAAGAAGCAGAAGAAAAGAAATTAGGCGCTGAAAGAAGAAGCAAAATAGGTACTGGAGATAGAAGTGAAAAAATAAGAACATATAATTATCCTCAAAATAGAGTAACAGATCATAGAATAGGATTTACTTTAAATTCATTAGATAGAGTAATGACTGGTGATTTAGATAAAGTCATAGATGCACTTATAACAGAAGATCAAGCTCGTAAATTAAGAGGAGAATAATGACTGATATTGAGTATTTAACTAAATATTTAGATAAAGATAAATTATCTTCTGGACTAGAAAGACTTAAAAATGGTGAACCAGTTCAATATATAGTTGGTAATGTAGATTTCTATGGATATATATTAAATGTAAATAAAAATACTTTAATACCTAGATTTGAAACAGAAGAATTAGTTAGTAGAACTATAAAATATATAAATAAATATTTTAATAAAAAAGTAGATATATTAGATATAGGTACAGGTAGTGGTAGTATTGCTATTACATTAAAAGATAAAGTATTATCAAATGTAGATGCAGTAGATATAAGTAGTGATGCATTAGTAGTAGCTAAAGAAAACGCTAAAAAGTATAATTTAGATATTAATTTTTATGTTAGTGACGTATTTAGTAATGTAAATAGAAAATTTGATGTAATTATATCTAATCCACCATATATTGATCCAGATGATAAGATAGAAGATATAGTATATAATAATGAACCACATATTGCTTTATTCGCTAAAGATAAAGGTTTATATTTCTATAAAGAGATTATTTCTAAATCAAATAAATATTTAAATAATAAATTTATAATGGCCTTTGAAATAGGTTATAATGAAGGCAAGGATATATTAGATTTATGTAAAAAATATTATCCAAATTCATATATATTATTAGAAAAAGATTTATACGATAAAGATAGATATATATTTATCATTAATGTATAATCTTTTTTCAATTTGACAAAATACGTTAAATTGTGTATAATCGAGTGTACGATTAACACAAAGGAGTATTGTATGAAAGATTTAGTAAATTATAATGAGACATTAATAAGTATATTTAGTGTATTTGATGGAGAACTTAAAGTATTACTACTTAGAAAGAAAACAGAACCATATAAAGGATACTGGATATTACCTGGTAATTTACTTAGATGTGATGAAACAATTGAAAATAATATTACAGACGCTGTATATGATTTAACTGGGCTTACAAATGTCTATATTGAACAAACATATTCATTTAGCGCATTAGATAGAAATCCAGATTATAGATTGATAGCTATTAGTCATATTGGTCTTGTAGATAGTACAACTGTAGAAATAAAAAGAGAAGAAAGAGAAAATGTAGAAAGTGAATGGTTTAAAATAACTGATTTACCTAAACTTGCATTTGATCATGAAATGATTTTAAATAAGAACATCAAATACTTATACTCAAAAATTATAAATAGTAATATATTAAAAATATTATTTCCTAGTGATTTTACATTACCAGAACTTCAAAAGGTATATGAACAAGTATTAGATAAACCACTAGATAGAAGAAACTTTAGAAAGAAATTTATTGCATTAGATTTAGTTGAAGATACATTAGAAAAGAATACAGGATTTAATGGAAGACCTGCAAAATTATATCGTTTTAAAGATGATATTAAAGAAAGGAACTTATTTTAATGAATAATAGAGGTTGGGGACTTGAAGCTATGATATTATGGTGTGCAGTACTTGGAATACTTCTAATTGTTGCAACTGTAATGATAAATAGTAGTATAAATAATATGTATAATAATACTAATTCTAGTTCTAGTGTAATAAAAAAAGAAGATAAGACTCCTACTAAAGAAGAAGATAATAATAAAAAAGATAATGAGGAAGTGTATAGTTCATATTTAGAAAAAATGACAAGTGCTAGTAAGCTATACATTGAAAGAGAATATAATGACGCATTAGAACAAATAGATAATATGTATTTAACTACTACATTCTTAATAAATAATGATTACTTATTAAGACTAGTAGATCCATCTAATAATTCATTAGAATGTATTGGATATGTAGAAGTAAAATATACTAATAATGAAGTAAATTATAAACCATATTTGAAATGTGGTAGTGATTATGAAACTAAAGGATATAATTCTAGTCATTTAGAGTAAAAAAGTGTTGACAAATGTATATAAATAATGATAATATATTTGTGTTTGATTTAAAGGTTTACATTAGTAAATCTTTAATTAAAATCAATTTTGAAACACCTGGGTGTGTGTAAGAAGGAAGGAGGATAATTATGCCTACAATAAATCAATTAGTAAGAAACCGTAGAAAAGACAAAGTTAGAAAAAGTAAATCTCCAGTTTTAGGTGTTGGTTACAACAGTAGAGAAAAGAAACAAACAAGTTTAAATTCACCACAAAAAAGAGGAGTATGTACAAGAGTTGGAACTATGGCTCCTAAAAAACCTAACTCAGCTTTAAGAAAATATGCCAGAGTTAGATTATCAAATGGAATGGAAGTAACTGCTTATATTCCAGGAGAAGGACATAACTTACAAGAACACAGTGTAGTATTAATAAGAGGAGGTCGTGTTAAAGACTTAATCGGGGTTAGATATCACATTATTCGTGGTACATTAGATACTGCAGGAGTTGAAAAAAGAGGTCAAGCTCGTTCAAAATACGGAGCTAAAAAAGCTAAAAAGAAATAATAAGTAAGGAGGACAAATATGCGTAAGAGACAAGCAACTAAAAGAGATGTGCTAGCAGATCCAATATATAATTCTAAATTAGTTACTAAACTAATCAATAGATTAATGTTAGATGGAAAAAAAGGTGTGGCACAAACAATTTTATATGATGCTTTTGATATAGTTAAAGAAAAAACTGGTAATGAACCATTAGAAGTTTTTGAAAAAGCTTTAGCTAATATTAAACCAGCTCTAGAAGTTAAATCTAGAAGAGTTGGTGGAGCTAACTATCAAGTACCTATTGAAGTAAGAGCTGATCGTAGTCAAGCACTAGGTCTTCGTTGGTTAGTACAATATGCTAGATTAAGAAATGGTCATTCAATGGCTGAAAATTTAGCAAATGAAATAATTGATGCTTCAAATGGTATTGGTGCATCTGTTAAAAAACGTGAAGACACTCATAGAATGGCAGAAGCTAATAAAGCATTTGCTCATTATAGATGGTAGGAAGGAAATTAGTATATGGCTCGTCAATATAGTTTAGATAAAATAAGAAACTTCGGTATCATGGCTCACATCGATGCTGGAAAAACAACTTGTACTGAACGTGTACTATTCCATACAGGAAAAATCCATAAAATTGGGGAAACTCATGATGGTGCTTCTCAAATGGACTGGATGGCACAAGAACAAGAAAGAGGTATAACTATAACTTCAGCTGCAACAACTGCTTTCTGGAAAAATCATAGATTAAACATTATTGATACTCCAGGTCACGTTGACTTTACAGTTGAAGTATCAAGATCACTTCGTGTACTAGATGGTGCAGTAGCACTTTTAGATGCACAAGCTGGTGTTGAACCACAAACTGAAACAGTTTGGAGACAAGCAACCGAATTCAAAGTTCCTCGTATGATATTCTGTAATAAAATGGATAAAATGGGAGCAGACTTTGAATATAGTTTATCTACTATTGATAGTAGACTAGGAGTTAATGCAAAACCAATTCAATGGCCTATAGGTGCTGAAAATGAATTCCATGCAATTATTGACTTAGTAACTAGAACTGTATATCAATATGATAGAAAACAAGAAGAAGAACCAAAAATTATCGATATTCCAGCTGATATGGTTGATTTAGTTGAAGAAAAAAGAAATGAATTAATCGAAGCAGTAGCTGAATTCGATGATGAACTTATGACAAAATACCTAGATGGTGAAGAAATAAGTGTAGAATTAATCAAAAGAGCAATTAGAAAAGGAACATTAGCAGTAGAATTCTTCCCAGTACTATGCGGTACTGCACTTGGAAATACTGGTATTAAATTACTTCTAGATGCTGTACTTGATTATTTACCAAGTCCACTTGATGTAGAAGCTATTAAAGGTGTAGATTTAGATGGTAATGAAATCGAAAGACATCCATCTGATAATGAACCATTTAGTGCTTTAGCATTCAAGGTAATGACTGACCCATTCGTAGGTAAATTAACATTCTTTAGAGTTTATTCAGGACACTTAAGCAGTGGTTCTTATGTATTAAACGCTACTAAAGATGAAAAAGAAAGAATCGGAAGATTACTTTTAATGCATGCTAATAACAGAAGTGAAATATCTGATGTTTACACAGGTGATATAGCTGCTGCTGTAGGTTTAAAAGATACTACTACAGGAGATACATTATGTGATGAAAAGAAACCATGTATTCTTGAATCAATGGTATTCCCAGAACCAGTAATCGAACTTGCAGTAGAACCAAAATCAAAAGCTGACCAAGATAAAATGGCTACAGCATTACAAAAGTTAAGTGAAGAAGATCCAACATTCAGAGCTTCTACAAATCATGAAACTGGTCAAACTATTATCGCTGGTATGGGTGAACTTCACCTAGATATCATCGTTGATAGAATGAAAAGAGAATTCAATGTTGAAGCTAATATTGGTAAACCACAAGTATCTTATAGAGAAACAATCACTCAAGCTGGTGAATGTGAAGGTAAGTATATTAAACAATCTGGTGGTCGTGGACAATATGGACATGTATGGATTAAATTTGAACCAAATCCTGATAAAGGATATGAATTCGTTGATGCTATCGTAGGTGGAGTAGTTCCAAGAGAATACATCCCAGTTACTGACAAAGGATTACAAGATGCACTTAAAACAGGTGTACTTGCAGGATTCCCTATGATAGATGTAAAAGCAACATTATTTGATGGTTCATACCATGATGTTGACTCATCTGAAATGGCATTTAAGATTGCTGCATCTATGGCACTTAAAGAAGCTAAAAACAAATGTAAACCAATTATTCTTGAACCTATTATGAAAGTTCAAGTAGTAGTTCCTGATGAATATTTAGGAAATGTAATGGGTGACATTACTTCTAGAAGAGGTAGACCATTAGGACAAGAATCTAGAGGAAATGCTTTAGCAATTGACGCTATGGTACCACTTTCAGAAATGTTCGGATATGCAACAAGCTTAAGATCAAATACTCAAGGTAGAGGAACATTTACAATGGTATTTGACCACTATGAAGAAGTTCCTAAAAATATCGCTGAAGATATTATTAAGAAAAATGGTGGAAATTAATTAAAATGCTTGATATTTTAATTGCAATATTATAAAATATTATATGTATAGATAAGAAAAAGGAGGAAATATAATATGGCAAAACAAAAATTTGATCGTTCAAAACCACATGTTAATATTGGTACAATTGGACACGTAGACCATGGTAAAACAACTTTAACAGCTGCTATTACTAATGTATTATCTAAGAAAGGATATGCTGATTTCGTAGATTATGCAAATATCGATAAAGCACCTGAAGAAAGAGAAAGAGGTATTACAATTAATACTGCTCACGTTGAATACCAAACTGATAAGAGACACTATGCACACGTAGACTGCCCAGGACATGCTGACTATGTTAAAAACATGATCACTGGTGCTGCTCAAATGGACGGAGCTATCTTAGTTATAGCTGCTACAGATGGTGTTATGGCTCAAACAAGAGAACACATCTTACTTGCTCGTCAAGTTGGTGTACCTCGTATTGTTGTATTCATGAACAAATGTGACATGGTAGATGACGCTGAATTATTAGATTTAGTTGAAATGGAAATCCGTGAATTATTAACTGAATACGGATACGATGGAGAAAACACTCCAATTATTAGAGGTTCTGCTCTAAAAGCTCTTGAAGGAGACGAAAAATATGAACAAGCTATCCTTGACTTAATGGATGCTGTTGATAATTGGATTGAAACTCCAGTTAGAGATACTGATAAACCATTCTTAATGCCTATTGAAGACGTATTTACAATCACTGGTCGTGGAACAGTAGTTACTGGCCGTGTTGAAAGAGGTCAATTAAAATTAAATGACGAAGTTGAAATCGTTGGATTAAAAGACACTAAGAAATCAGTAGTAACTGGTATCGAAATGTTCAGAAAACAATTAGATTACGCTGAAGCTGGAGATAACGCTGGTGTATTACTTAGAGGTATCTCTCGTGAAGATGTTGAAAGAGGTCAAGTATTAGCTAAACCTGGTACTGTAACTCCACATAAAAAATTCAAAGCTCAAGTTTATATCTTAAGCAAAGAAGAAGGTGGAAGACATACTCCATTCTTCACAAACTACAGACCACAATTCTATTTCAGAACAACTGACGTTACTGGTGTAATTGAATTACCTGCTGGTGTAGATATGGTTATGCCTGGTGACAACGTTGAAATGACAGTTGAATTAATTGCTCCTATCGCTATCGAAAATGGAACTAAGTTCTCTATTCGTGAAGGTGGTAGAACAGTTGGTGCTGGAAACGTTTCAGAAATTATTCAATAATTTGAATTTACAAAGAAAACTATTTATTAGTTTTCTTTTTTTGATTATTATGATATACTTAATATAGTAGGAGTGTGAAAATATGACTAATATAGAAATAACTCACATTTGTGGGGGGGGGTATAGTATTTACTAACCAAAATATAATTAGTCATATAATAATCACAAAAACTAGATAGTATCTAGGTTTTTGTGATTTTTTTGTGCTTCTATAAATATAAGGAGGATATATGAAAAAGAAAGGATTTACATTAATAGAGCTTCTAGCAGTAATAGTAATATTAGCAGTTATTGCACTAATTGCAACACCAGCAGTATTAAATATTATAGAAGATTCAAAGCAAAGTGCAGCAGAAGCAAGTGCAAGAAATATAGTTAGTGCTGCAAAAACAAATTATATTAAAAATTCCATGATAGGAGAAAGTTCTGATGTTATTGACTTAGCAGGTAACAATTTAAAATATGATGGTTCTCAAGCTTTAAAAGGTAAAATAAAATATAGTGAAGATGGAAAAGTATATGGAAAAATGTATGTTAGTGGATATTGCGTAGGCATATCTCCAGATGGCAGTGTTAGTAGTGAAAAAAAGGATATAGATGAATGTGAAACCTCACTAGAACCAATTACAATTACTTTAAATGGAACAAACTTTACTGTGGAAAAAGGTTCTACAATTGCTAATTTAATAGAAGAAAAAAATAATGATGGAAGAATGGATCTACCAGATTCTACAGTAGGTGAATATACTTATGGTGATTGGGATGGAGCGTTACTAGTATTTGATACAAAAGATACTACTCTTGTTAATTTAAAAAATAGAAAATTAGTAGATGGTGATACATTTGAGTCTAGTTACTTTAGTTATACAGCAAATTTTTCTTGGGATGATATTAAAAATAATAATTATGGTATAATTGGTACTAACCCAAGTATTATTGATAGTAAAACATCTTCATCATTAATGCCAGTACTATATAATCCTAAAGATACATATAAAGATATTGCAGTAGCTACATATCCAGGAAGTGTATTATGGATAATATCATTTTCAGCTGATTATAAAGATGTCAAATTAATTGATAGTTATGATAAAAAAGAAATTATCAATAACTATATGTTAGGATATCCTAAAGGATTAAAAGTTAGAGATTGTGATAACTCATCATGTCAAAATGTTAGACATGTATTTACAGGTATATTGGACTCTAATGGCAATAAAGTATCTTTAAATACAAAAGTTAGTGATAGAATAGTAGTAGATGTAATTTATTATGTAGAAAACGATGAAAGTTTAACATATGAACAAGCTAAAGCAAATGCCTTAAATAAAATTTTTGGAGAATAAAAAAGAAACTATATTAGTTTCTTTTTTAATTTTTCTTTATATTTTTAGCTTTACTAAAGAATAAGAAATTCTTTTTAGTTAGTAATTCAAAGTCACCAGCATATTCTACTACTTTAGAACCAAAGTTTAATTTAAACATTCTAAGTCCATCATAAGATGCATCTTTACATTTAAATCCTGGAATACCACCTAAATTAAATTTTTCATATCCTTCACTTTTATATTTTTCTATTAAAGACCAAATAAGATAATGTTTAGCATTTAAATATTTATAATTAGAGTTATAGCCATCTATAAGGATATTAGCTTCTTTATCATGTTTTATAACATATACACCAGCTAAAGTAACACCTTCTGGATAATCTCTTAATATAGAAGTTGCTGTAGTTAAATCAATTTTAGCACTTTCAAACTTCTTATCTAAATTCATTTTTTTCGTTATTGTTTTACCTGTATTTCTACCAGTATTACTCATTATTCTTTCATCCATTTTATATGTTAGATCTTCATAATGAAGGAATTTTTTTTGAGCATAACTTAAAAATTCTTTAGTATCCAATTTTGCATAAAAATATTCGATTTCACCTTTTTCATCAAAATATCTATATGCATCTTCTAAATAAGATTCTTTTCTAGGATATTTTTTTTCTGTTAATTTATATAATTCATTTATACTAGTTTCTTTACCTTTATATATTTTTATACCTTTAGTAACTGCTGATCTAATCTTAGTTCTATATTCTTTTTTAATATCTTTAAATAACTCTTCAATAGATTTTTCTTTTAAATCTATATAAGCTTCAAATCTTGGTTTTAATGCTTCAAATCCATTATTGTAACCTAAATGACGATATTCTAATTTTCTAAAATTATTAAAACATTTAAGATAATCGGGATTAGTATATATAACATCACCTTTTATATCATATATATTTCTAACTAGGGAAGGACAAATTTTAATTGCTACGACATTCCTTTTCTTTAAAAATCTTTTAATTAAATTTGTCATAGATTTTAATTTGCTGTAATCATTATAATCTAATAAATAACCTCTTGGAATATATGCATATTTTCTTTTTTCTATTTCTTTTATAAGAATTAAGGCAGCACCAACTATTTCTCTATTATCAAATAAACCTATAGTAGATGTTTCATATCCCTCTTTATGCATTATAAAAGAATATTCTCTTGTTTGATACAATGAAAAGAAATTAAAATTTCTAGAAAATTTATCGAATTCATCATTTGTTAATTCTCTTAGTTGCATAATACCACCTCATATAAATATTATATCAAAAAAATATACAAATGTATATTTTATTTAATTTCTTTAAAGTTTTCGCACATTGTAGAGTACTTTGGATTTTCACTTAAAGAAGTTGATACTCTTATGCTTGATAATTTACAGCACTCCTTATTACAATCACAATACTTACAATCAAATACATCACAATATATTACTTGTTTTTTCATAGTATCACCAATATTATTATTTACAAAAAATGACAAAATATGCAGGAATTAAAAGATATATAAGGTATATAATTAATAAAGAAAGTTGACAAGCTTTAAAGAATAGTGTATAAATTAATAACTGAAAGGAAGTTTTTATGGCAAAAAATTTAGTTATAGTGGAATCTCCAAGTAAAAGTAAAACGATTGAAAAATATCTTGGTAAAGATTATAAAGTAGTGTCTTCAAAAGGTCATATAAGAGATTTATCTAATAAAGGCAAATTTGGCCTTGGTGTAGATATCGAAAATGATTTTAAACCAGATTATGTTATATTAAGCGGTAAAAAGAAAACTGTAAATGAATTAAAAAAAGATGCAGCAGCATCAGACTATGTATATCTTGCTACCGACCCTGACCGTGAAGGGGAAGCTATATCATGGCATTTATATAAAGTACTTGGCTTAAATGAAGATAATTATGAAAGAGTAGTATTTAATGAAATAACAAAAGATACTGTTACTAAAGCTTTTTCATCTCCTAGAAAAATTGATCAAGACTTAGTTAATAGTCAAGCAACTAGACAAATATTAGATAAAATAATAGGATTTAGATTAAGTAAATTAATACAATATAAAACAGATGGTACGAGTGCTGGTAGAGTACAAAGTGTAGCTTTAAAATTAATTGTTGAAAGAGAACGTGAAATAGAATGTTTTATTCCGGAAGAATCATGGAGTATAACAGCTGTATTTAATGATTTCTCTGCTGATTTATTTAATTATAATCATAAAAAAATAGAAATTAAAGACGAAATAAAGGCTAATGAAATATTAGATAAATTAAGTAATTCTTTTAAAATAGAAGATGTTACAAAGAAACCAGGTAAAAAGGATTCTAAATTTCCATATACTACAAGTACTTTACAACAAGATGCATCTAATAAATTAGGTATGAATGCTAAAAAAACAATGAGTATTGCCCAAAAATTATATGAAGGTATTGATTTAGCTAATGAAACAGTAGGGCTAATTAGTTATATGAGAACTGACTCTACAAGATTATCTAATGATTTTATATCTAAAACATATAAATTTATAGAAGCTAAATATGGTAAAGAATATTTAGGAAGTGTAAAACTAAGTAAAAAGAAAGATAATGTTCAAGATGCTCATGAAGCTATTAGACCAACAGATATAAATAGAACACCTGAAAGTGTTAAACCATATTTAACTAATGAACAATTCAAATTATATAGAATGATATATTATAGAGCTTTAGCATCATTAATGGCTACAGCTAAAACGGAAAATACAACTATTATATTAGATAATAATAATTATCAATTTAAAGCAACTGGTCAAGTTATTACTTTTGATGGTTATTTAAAAGTATATACTGATTATGAGGATGTAAAAGAGAGTATTCTTCCACCACTTGAAAAATATAGTACAAATGTAATAATTGCTAAAGAAAAAATAAAAGAGCAACACTTTACAAAACCACCAGCTAGATATACAGAAGCAAGCTTAATTAAAAAAATGGAAGAACTTGGTATTGGTAGACCTAGTACATATGCAACAACTGTTGATACTTTAAAAAGTCGTGGATATGCTAATTTAGTAGAAAAGAAATTTGTGCCTACTAAAATAGGTATTGATGTAACAGATAAACTACAAGAATATTTTAATAGTATTATAAATGTAGAGTATACAGCTAATATGGAAACAGACTTAGATAAAATTAGTGAAGGTAAAGAAGATTGGCATAAAGTACTTAGAGATTTCTATTCTACATTTGAACCAACTCTTAATGAAGCTTTCCAAAAAATGGAAAAAAGAGAACCTGAAAAAACTGGAGAAAAGTGTCCAAATTGTGGAAGTGAACTTGTAATAAGAAATGGTAAATATGGATCATTTACAGCTTGTTCTAATTATCCAGAATGTAAATACATAAAAACTGAAACAAAAGAAATTATGAATTGTCCAAATTGTGATGGTAAAATAATTGAAAAGAAAACAAAAAAAGGAAAAGCATTTTATGGATGTTCTAATTATCCAAAATGTCAAACTGCTTTTTGGGATAAACCAATAGATGAAAAATGCCCAGAATGTAATTCGATTTTAACTATAAAAGGTAAAAAAATAAAATGTTCTAGTTGTACATATACTAAAGATGTGTAAAGTAAAAGTCATAATATTGTATTATGGCTTTTTTTTATATATAATTAATGTGGTGATGATATGGAAAAAATAAATGGTATTGAAAAAATAAATTTAGATGTTGACTTTGAACCAGAAGTGGAAATATGTGAAGAAGAAGAAACTGTAGAAGAAATATCGTTAGGTGAAATTGAATATGTAGAAGAAGAATATGATTTTGAAAATACATTAGAAATCGATTTATCAGAGGTACAATAATGGAAGAATTTTATAGAGAACAAATAGAAGCAGTACTTAATTATGTTACTTATTATAAATTGAGTACTGAAGAAGTATATAAATTACTTGCTAGTTATGGAATTGATGAAGGTACTAAGGGAGAGGATAGAACTGAACTTAAAAATAGATGTGCAAGTTACGCTGAAAACTTAATAAGATCATATTCTAGTAGTGGATATAAGCTAATTCCTCATGTTCAAGATCAAGGTAATTATTTCCGCCATATCAATGTTACATTTGATAAAAATAAAGATAAAGGTGTAAGAGATGTAGTAAAATTATATATACCGATTAGAAGTGAAGCCTTAGAATATGGAACTAGTCAAATATATAACTACTTATTTCAAAATGGTATTAACTTTCAAAGCAAAATATCAGGTACAGAAAGAGCAGAAATGTTTGTTCTTAGAGTAGACTCTGTAGAAGATGCTAGAAAAGTAATTGATTTTTGTTCTTCTAAACCAGAAATATACAGAAATTATACTAGTACTAATCCTTTTATGGCTCATGTAAATGGTATTGGTGTAGCTAAAGATACTTATAATAGAAGTTATAATCAATATGTAGCATCTTGTATAAGTGAATATGCTAGAACTCATAATCCAAGAGAAAGTTATACAACTGACTTTATGGAATTTATAAAAAATAAATATGCTCGCAGTAATAATTCACAAGATAGATATATGGCTGCAACAACTTTAGAAAATATGTTAGCAATAACAGGTGGAACTAATGTACTTGATTCATATAATGAAGAATACTATGTAGCATTTGATCCTAACTTCTTTTACTCATATAAAAGATATAGAGATAGAAGTGGCTACTTTTATGAAGACAGTATGGGTAATAGAATAAATATGGAAACTAATCCAAGTTTATATATTTCTTTGCAAGCACAAAACTGTATGCATAAAATGTTTACAGAAGAATATTCTACTCCTACACAAAAAATAGTTCCAACTAGAAGCTTTAAACTTCCTTCATCTATGGCCAATAAAATATCTAGAACAACAGATAAAATGATGGATGCTAAAGTAGGAGCATTTACTCCAGTAGCAGTAGATAATAATTATACTATGGAAGAAGTTCGTATGTTACTTCCATACTTATATGCTGATTTTGCACAAAAATATAAGTATGCCGATATAGAAGAATGTAAAAAGGTAGCAGTAACTGTATTCCAAAACCAAAGGTTAAGAATTCCTGATAGTGTACAAAGGTAAATTTTTCCTTTTTTTAATACAAAAAAAATGATATAATTAAAATGGTGATAATATGGAACTAAGTGAATTAGTAAATATATATCAGGAATTTTCAAAAGAAATAAATGATTTATTGGTGTTTCTTTGAACCTGATAAGAAAAAAGAGAGAATAAAAGCTTTAGAAGAAGAAATGGCTAAACCTGATTTTTGGAGTGATAAAAAAAATAGTGAAACTATTATAGAAGAAGTAAATTATTTAAAAAATACATTAAATAAAACAAAGGAATTAAAAGATAAAATAGAAACTTCTATGGATATGTTAGAAGAACTTAAAACTACTAGAGATAATGATATTGAACTTTTATTAAAAGAAGAAGTAGATGAATTAAAAGAAGAGATTTCATCTTTACAAATAAATATATTATTATCAGGACCATATGATAAGGAAAATGCTATTTTTGAAATACATAGTGGAGCTGGTGGAACAGAAGCTTGTGATTGGGCTAATATGCTTTATCGTATGTATACAAGATACTTCGAAAAAAATAATTACAAAGTAGAAGTAATTGATTTACAACCAGGTGAAGAAGTAGGAATTAAGAGTGTTTCTATGCTGGTTAAAGGATATAATACATATGGATATTTAAAGAGTGAAAAAGGGGTTCATAGACTAATTAGAATATCACCTTTTGATTCTAATAAAAGAAGACATACATCATTTGCATCAGTAAATGTAAGTCCATTATTTAATAATTCAGATATTAATATAAATATTGATGAAAAAGATTTAAGAATAGATGTATATCATAGTAGTGGAGCTGGAGGACAAAGTGTTAATACAACTGATTCTGCAGTAAGAATAACACATATTCCAACGAAAATAGTAGTAACATGTCAAAATGAAAGAAGTCAACTTCAAAATAAAGAAAAAGCTATGGAAATATTAAAAAATAGATTATATGAACTAGAACTAAAAAAAAGAGAAGAAGAATTAGCTAAGGTAAAAGGTGTTAATTCTGATATAAATTTTGGTAATCAAATAAGAACTTATACAATGCACTCTTATTCTTTAGTTAAAGATCATAGAACAAATGTTGAAACTAATAATGTAGAATCTGTATTAGATGGGAATATTGATATGTTTATAAATGCATATTTAAAGAAAGGTGTAGTATGTTAAAAAAAGTATTTTATTTTATAATTGGTCTTTTACTAATGGCTATAGGGTTTAATACTTTTTTAAAGGATTTGAATATAGTTCAAGGTGTAAGTGGTATTGCTCTTATGTTTGAAAGAACATTAGGATATGATACTTCATTAGTTATTTTAGTAGCTAATGTAATATTCTTAATATTAGGAGTAATATTTTTGGGAGTAAAAGTAACTAGAAGTTGTATACTAGAATCCATTTTATTCCCATTATTTGTAAAAATAACAGAATGGATAACTATAGATTTTGGTAAAACAGAACATATATTAATAGCTATTACAGGAGCTTTAGTCTTTGGAGCTGGCATAGGACTTGTCTATAAATCAGGATTTGCAACCGGTGGTACTGGAATACTTAATTATATATTCTCAAAATATTTAAAAATACCAATTGGTAAAGCCTTATTTTTAACATCACTTATTATTATGTCTTGTGGATATTTCTTATTTGGATTTGAAACATTTATATATTCACTTCTTACAATGTATATAGCAAGTATGGTAACCGACAAGATAATGCTTGGTATATCAGATTCTAAAACATTCTTTATATTTACTGATAAAGAAAAAGAAATAAAGAAATTAATAATAAATGAATTTAAAACAGGAGTAACTATGTTAGATGCTCATGGTGGTTATACTAATAAACCAAAAAAAATTATATTATGTGTAATGCAAACTAGAAATTATATTAAATTAAAAGAAGAAATATTAAAAATAGATAGTGAAGCTGATTTTGTTATAACAGATAGCTATGAAGTAATTGGTGGATTACACAAATATGAGGAGGAAATATAGATGGATTTAATTAGAATAAAAGATGTTACTAAAACTTATAAAAATGGTGTAACTGCACTTTATAACATAAGTTTAGACATAGAAAAAGGTGAATTTGTATTTGTCATTGGAGCTACTGGATGTGGTAAATCAACACTTATAAAAACAATGTATAGAGAAGAAAGACCTACAAGTGGTACTATAACTGTTGGTGGTCTTGATGTAACTAAATTAAGAAATAGTAAAGTATATAAAATAAGAAGAAAAATTGGAGTAGTATTTCAAGATTATAAATTATTACCAAAATTAACAGTCTATGAAAATGTAGCCTTTGCACTTGAAATATTTGGATTACCTAAAGATGAAGTACATAATAAAGTAATGAAAGTACTTGATTTAGTTGGACTTAAAAATAAAGCTAAACATATGCCAACAGAATTATCTGGGGGTGAACAACAAAGAGTTGCAATTGCAAGAGCTATCGTAAATGGACCTAAATTACTTATTTGTGATGAACCAACAGGTAACTTAGATGAAAAGACAAGTATGGAAATAATGAAAGTATTAAATGAAATAAATAGGCTTGGTACAACAATTATAATGGTAACACATGATAGAGGAATTGTTAGAAAAATGAAGAAAAGAGTAGTATTATTAGATTCTGGTAGAATTGTAAAAGACTACGAGAAAGGAACATATAAAGATGAAAGTATTTAGAATATTTGGAAGAAATATAAGAGATTCATTTAAAAGTGTATTTAGAAACTTATCACTTTCAATGGCTTCTATAATGTGTATTACTATTACTTTAGTCGTTGTTTCATTAGCAATAATACTTACATATAATGTTAATAATTTTACAAAAGAAGTAGAAAAAGATGTATCAATAGTAGTATTCTTAGATTCATCTATTACTGATGAAGGAATAGATGATGTATCTGATGAACTTGATAAAATCGCTAATATAGCTGGAGAACCAATTAAAAAAACAAAGAAACAAGTAACAGAAGAAATGATGGAAACATCACAAATATGGAAAGATATAATGAGTAAATGGACTGATGAAGAAAATCCTTTACAAGCAACTTTTGAAGTAAAAGTAGTTGATTTAAAGTATATAGATGAAGTAGCCAATCAAATAAAAGAAATAAAAGGAGTAGATACTTTATCATATGGAGAAGGACTAATTAAACCACTTATAAGTGTCTTTGCAGCAGTAAAAGATATTGGAATTATAATAGTAGTTGCTCTTATATTAGTAACAGCATTCTTAATATCAAATACTATTAAAATAACTATTTTCTCAAGAAAAAGAGAAATAGAAATAATGAGACTTGTAGGAGCATCAAATATAAATATTAAATTACCATTTATGTTTGAAGGATTAATACTTGGTATGATTGGTTCTATAGTACCTATTCTAATAACTTGTTATGGTTATATAAAGTTATATGAAACATCAAATTTAACTAAAATATCACCATTTTTAATACTTGTTAATCCAACACCATTTGTATATATTGTATCTTTAATTTTACTTGCAATAGGCATGGTAGTAGGTATGATAGGTAGTTATGGAGCTGTTAAAAAACATTTAAAAATATAAAAAATGACATTATGTCATTTTTTTGATATAATTATCATGGTGATAAAATGAAGAATGCATTAAAAATAATACTTATAGTAGTACTTATAATACTTATTTCTTTTGTTGGATATAAAATATTTACTAAACAAGATACAGTAGAAGAAGAAAAATTAGTAGTATCAGATAATACAGTAATGATGGATTTAGGTGATGTATTATTACTTATAAATGATGATAAAATAACAAATGCTATATATTATAATTTTGATGGATGTTATTTATTAGGTGATAAAAAAATAACTAATGAAGATTTAGAATCATTATTAACAATTACAGAAATACTTAATAGTTATAATAAATTAACAGAACTTACAATATATGAAACTGATGGTCTTACATCCGCTAAAATAGATAGTTTATTAGAAACAAAAAAATATAATGTTAGCCTAAATATATATACTTCACTTGTAAATTTAGAAAATAAAGTCGCTAAATTAAATATTGGTGATATAAAAGATATAAGTAAAGTAGATTTAATAACTAAATTATATGATAATTCAAAAGAAATAAAAAAAGAAGTTAATAATAGTTTAGAACTTGAAAATATGACTCATCAAGAAGTTAGAAAATATATGATTAGAGATATAGATGAAATTAAATTATTATTAGAAGATAATGTTGAATATAAATTAACTAAAAAAATGGGTAAGATTGATGGTAATAATAGAATATATTATTGTTATGAAGATTCTAGATGCTTTATATATGATTATGTTAATGATAAAAAAACTAAAATATTCTTAGATGAAAAATTAATGAAATTAGATTATTCATATTACTTAGACTATGAAGTAACATATGTAACTACTAGTATTAATGGTAATTTAATGTGTGAAGATGCTGATGGCAATATGATTACTATAAATAATTATGTGAAAAATACTGACTTAAAATATTATAAAGAATATTTAAAATGTGCAAAAAAGAAAACCACTTAAGTGGTTTTTTAGTCTTCTTTATTATATGCATCAAGAATTTCTTTTTCAAACATTGTACGTACTTCTTGAGTAATAGGATGAGCTATATCTCTATATCCACCAGTAGCTGTTTGTCTACTTGGCATAGCTATGAATAAACCTTTATCTCCTTCAATAATACGAATATCATGAATAGCAAAGCAATCATCTAATAATACAGAAGCTATTCCTTTCATTCTTGATCCTTCTTTTTCAACTTTTCTAACGTTTACAGATGTAATTTTCAAAGTATCTCCTCCTTGTAATCTAATTATAGTATATAATAAAATATATTAAAAATCAACACTTTTTAGAAAAATCAATTTTTATTGTTTTAGTGATAACATCAGAATATGTAAATGTTTTTACAGTACCACTTTCATTTTCTACTAAAAAAATATAATCATATAATTTCTTTAAAATAACATTATATTTTTCAAATTTATTTCTTCCTAAATTATATTTAATATTGATTTCTTTACCAACATAATTATTTAATTCATTTTTTATCATATCTATTGTCATCTAGGGTACCCCATATACATAGTACCTTTAGTTTTAATACCACCAATACCATTAGTTTTATATTTTGTACTATCTAATATCTTTTTTAAATCAATATCTGTATTAACATCAGAAAGTGCCATATTAGCGGCTATAATAGCAGGATCTAAAGCATGAATATTAACTCTTTTAGGACTAGATGCAAAGTTAGCTCCAGCTCTTATTAAATCTTCATAATTAGATTGACAAGCACCAGCAATAATAATTAGTTTTTCATGACTTTTTTCAAATTTTCTAGCTTCTTTAATTGATGCTACAAAATTAGAACTATTTTTATATCTGTTTTCATTTTTATAAAAAGCATCATGACCTGTTATAACAACAATACTAGGATTATATTCTTCTAACCAAGTTCTAATATTATTAGCAGTATCACTTTCTATTGATAATTCACCAACTGCCATTAAATTACATTCTTCATAATATTTTAAACACTTTTTTAAATATAATTCATCACCGTCTATATGTAATATTTTACCAGGTAAATAAAAGTAATTATTTCGATCTAAATTAAAATTTTCTTTTATTCTTTCATAAAAATCTTTAGAATCATCTTTGATTTCACCATCATATTTTTCTAAATCAGATATATCTGCATCAGCATAAAGTCTTACTATAACACCTTTTAATTCACATATATCATCATTTATATTTTCAATTACAAAGATAGTATCATTATTATATGATTTTCGTGTAACTAAATCACCAACTTTTAAGTTCATATGACCTCCCTTATAATTGTATTCATAAAAAATAAAAAAAGACTAAATTGGTAAAATTAGTCTTAATATAAATTTATAATCAGGCATATTAGAATCTATAAATAATCTAGGTATTTTATAGTTATCATCAGTTTTTTTACATTTTCTATGATCTTTTCTAGGTCCAAAAGTAAATGCCATTTTATATTTATTATCCTTTAAAGCTTTTATATAAGTATCATCATAAACTCCATTAGGATAGGCTATATAATCTGTATCAATAACTTTTCTCATTAACTGTATATCATTATTTATTTCTTCATAAGTTTTATTTCTTCTATTACTATGTAAATTATAAGTATGAGAAGCTATTTCAATATTTGGATATTCTTTTTTCATTTTTTCAATTGTTTCAAGATCCAAATATCTATCATTTTTATGTTCTATAGTTTTACCTATAACAAAAATAACGGCTTTCATATCATATTTCTTTAGTATTTTAACTGCATTAGTATAGTTATCTAGGTACCCATCATCAAAAGTAATTAATACATGTTTACCTTTTAATTTACATGTTTTATTTTTCCAACAATAAAATTCTTTTAAACTCATACTTTTATAACCTAATTTTTTAAGTAATTTTATTTGATGTTCAAATTTAGAAGTATCTATACTCATCCCATTAGTGCTATTATTTTTATCACTATCTAATACACTATGATAAGTAAGAACTGCAACCATGTTTCTATTTTGTATAAATAGATACAAAAATAAAGCTAAAAAAACTAACGCTACACTTATAATAATAATTATACTTTTTTTCATAAAAATCACTACAAATAGTATACTATATGTAATATTGTTTGTAAATAAGAATATATATTATTAGGAGGAAAAATGGACAAGAATGATAATATAAATACATTTAATCATAGTATAAGTTTAAATGAAAGAAAAAATATAATGGTTACTGGAGTAAAAAAGATAGAAAGTTTTGATGATCATGAATTTTTAATGGAAACAAGTATGGGTTATTTATATATAAAAGGTGAAAATTTAGAAATAATTAAATTAGATACCTTTCAAGGAACAGTATCCATAAAGGGTAAGTTCACTAGCTTAAACTATATGGATGACGCTAAAAAGAAAGAAAAAGAAGAAAGCGTTTTCGCTAAATTATTTAAATGAGTTTAAAAATACAAATATATTCAGTTTTATATTCATTTTTGTTTGGTATATATTTTTCATATATATTAAAACTATTTAAAAAGTATATTTATAATAATAATATAATAATAAAAACAGTATCAAATCTAGTTATTGCTATTATAAATTCTTTTATTTATTTTATAGGAATAAATAAAATAAATAATGGTATTTTACATCCTTATACATTTATAACACTTATACTAGGTTTTTATTTTATTGATATAATATATAAAAAATGATATAATTAGTATGGTGATAATATGGCTAGGAAAACTACTGCACAAGTTAAAAGAAGGTTAGTACTTACAGTACCAATTACATTAGCAATAATATTGGCAACTACATTTACTTCAGTTTTAGAATTAAAAAAAATAAGAAGTTATGAAAAAGAAAAGAAAGCGCTTACTTTAGAATTAGAAAAATTAAAAGAAGATGCAGAAAGTTTAAACCTAGAAATAAATAGATTAAATTCACCAGAATATATAGCCAGATATGCAAGAGAAAAATTTTTATATACTAAAGATGGAGAAAAATTAATTATAGTAGATGAACTTACTAAAGAACAACAAATAGAAGAAAGTAATAAAGAGATAGATTATTTAACTTATATATTAATTGGAGTGGGTAGTTTATTATTTATTACAATAGTTTATATAATTGTAAAAAAATCAAAGAAGGCATAAGCCTTCTTTTTTTATATAAAAAAAGAGTTATAAACTCTTATATTTTTAATGGTTCAGCAACTTCTTTTTTGCCATCATAATATGGCTTAGAAGTATATTTGTGTACTAAAGCTACTAAATTAGATGGTATATTTTTTACTAATTTATTATATTCCGTTATAGTATCATTATAATAATCTCTAGCTGCTGTAATTTCTGCTTCACTTTCATTTAATCCAATTTCTATTTTAACAAAAGCTTCAGATTCTTTTAATTTTTCATACTTTTCTTTATAACTATGAAATTCATTTATAGCATCATATAGTTGCCTATCAAGTTCAAAGTTAGTTAATTTTCTACTTCTTAATTTAACTATTAATTCTAGCACATCACCTTTTACAGGAGTATTAGCTTTTATAACACCTATACTTTTATTTAATAAGTCAAATCTTTTTCTTAATGTAGCATCTATATTAGCTTCTGCTTCATTAATCTTTATAATATAATTTTGGAATTTATTATAAATTAGAGTATACCAAATAAGTATAATTGAGATACTAAGCGCCATAACTGTCAATATTAAAAATACTATCATATACTTCACCATACTTATTATAACAAAAAAATATTAAGTTATCAATTATAATTTAGGGTAATTTATTGTTTCTTCAAAAGTAATATAAGAAACATATATCATAAGTAATAATTGCCATTTACCAGTTTTAGGATCACTTATAATTATATGATCTCTACCTGATTGTTCTAATATACCTGTAAATACTTTATCTCTCCATTCAACTGAATCTGGAAAAGTCATATAAATATTTATTAGTTTTCCTTTATTAACTCTAAGTATATTTTCAATATAAGATTGTTCAAAAGGTATATCTACTTTAGGCGCATATTCTTGGTTTGGGGTAACTGTATTTCCTGTGTAAAGTGGACTACCTGGATATGTATTATAATTCATGAAAATCATCCTTTCTATAATATTTTATTTAAAAAATATTATAAATATGATAAAATTATAATGGTGATAATATGAAAGTAAAAGTAGGTATTTCAAATAGACATGTCCATTTAACTATGGATGTATTTAAAGCTTTATTTAAAGATACTAAATTAGAAGTTGTAAGAGAATTATCCCAGCATGGAGAATTTGCAAGCAACTTATTTGTTAATATAAAAACTGATAAAAGTGTAATAGAACATGTAAGAGTGGTTGGACCAATAAGAAAATATAATCAAGTTGAAATAACAAAAACAGATGCTTATAAGTTAGGTATAAATCCACCAGTTAGAATGAGTGGAGATTTAGAAGGTAGTGAAACAGTTACTTTATATACTGATTTAGGTAGTATTACATTAGAAAATTCATGTATTATAGCTGCTAGACATATTCATGCAACACTGCTTGATAAAGAAACTTATCATTTAAAGGATAAAATGAAAGCAATAATAGATACAGAAAAACCTGGTGTAATTAAAAATGTACTAGTAAAAACTAGCGATACATATACTTATGAATTACATTTAGACACTGATGATGCTAATGCTTTTATGCTTAAAAATGGTGATATAGTAGAAATAGAGGAGGATATATGAAACCTATAGTATTATGTATATTGGATGGTTGTGGTATAAGGGAAAATGCGGATGGTAATGCATTTAAAAATGCAAATAAACCAACATTTGATTATTTGTGGAATAATTATCCACATACACTTTTACAAGCATCAGGAACTTATGTAGGATTACCTGATGGTCAAATGGGTAATAGTGAAGTAGGACATATGAATATAGGTGCTGGTAGAATAGTATATCAACCACTTGAACTTATAAATAATTCAATTAAAGATAAAACATTCTTTAAGAATGAAGAATTATTAAATGTTATAAATCATGTTAAAGAAAATAACTCTAAATTACATATTATGGGATTATTATCAGATGGAGGAGTACATTCTCATATTGATCATTTAAAGGCTTTAATTGAACTTGCAAGAGAAGAAAATGTAGAAGTATGCTATCATTTGTTTTTAGACGGTCGTGATGTTAATCCTAAAAGTTCATATACATATATAAAACAAATTGAAGATATGAATTATGGTAAAATATGTACTATATCTGGTAGATATTATGCAATGGATAGGGATAATAACTTTGATAGATTAAAAAAAGCTTATGACGCTATAGTATATGGTGTAGCACCTAGATTTAATACTCCAAAAGAAATGATTGAAACTTCATATAAAGAAGATATTACAGATGAATTTGTAATTCCAGGTATAATAAATGATGGTAAATTAGAAGAAAATGATGGTGTAATTGCCTTTAACTTTAGAAAAGATAGATTAAGAGAATTATTTACATGTATTACAAATCCATATTGCTATATCAATGAAGCAAAAGAAAAAGATATGAAGATTAAAATATTTAATAATGTAAAATGTGTAACAATGATGCCAGTAGTAGAATCAGTTAAATGCCCTCATGCATATAATGATCCTAATTTAGTAAATATATTAGGTGCATATTTAGAAAAAAATAATAAAACACAACTTAGAATAGCTGAAACAGAAAAATACGCTCATGTAACATTTTTCTTTGACGGTGGAGAAGAAAAAGATTATAAGGGTATGAAAAAAATTCTTATTCCTTCACCAAAAGTTAGTACTTATGATTTAAAACCAGAAATGAGTGCTGAAGAAGTAACTAATACATTGCTTAGTGAATTAGATAAAGACATATATGATGTAGTTATCTTAAATTATGCAAATGGCGATATGGTAGGCCATACTGGTGTATATGATGCAGCAGTAAAAGCTGTAGAATTTCTAGATAAATGTTTAACAAGATTATATGACAAAGTAAAAGAAAAAGATGGAATACTTATAGTAACCGCCGATCATGGTAATTGTGATACTATGTGGGATGAAAATCATGTAGTAGTAACAAGTCATACAAAAATGCCAGCCCCATTTATTATAACTAAAAAAGATATTGTTTTAAAAGAAGGCAAATTATCTGATATAGCACCAACAATGTTGTATTTATTAAATTTAGAAGTGCCAGAGGAAATGACCGGTGAAATACTTATTACAAAATAAGAAGTTAGAACTAATATTTATTGTAACTAATATATTAGTCCTAATTACTATTATAGGAATATATACATATAGACTTGTATATTACTATAAATTAGATAATCCCAAAGTAGATACTAAAAACTTAGTAGAACTACTAACACTTGAAAAAAATATAGTTTCAGGTGGTAATGGATTACATAAAATAGATAATAAATACATATACAAAGGTGAAGTAGAAAATAATTATGTTAGATATTCTGGATTATTATTTCAAGTATATGAAATAAACGATAATGAAATAAAAATGATTTCATATGATAATTTAATGGTATTAGAAAAAGATATAAATTTTAATAATACTATTAAAAAGTTAGATATTGTAATAGATACACTAAAGAACAAAGAAGAATACTTAAATGAAATAGAATATTGTTACTTAAAAGAATGTAATAACTATTACATTTCTTTATTAACAAAAGAAGAATACGATAATAGTTATGGAAAAAATAGTTTTTTAAATAATAAAACAAATTATTGGTTACTTGATGATACATACAGTGATAGTTTAATGATTAGAAATGATGGAGAAGTTATATTAAATAATAGTGAATATTCTACTTTAAGAATAACTATATCTCTAAAAAAAGATACTAATATATTAAGTGGTAATGGACTAATAGATAATCCATATATAATAGACATAAATAATAATAAACTATTATCATCTAAATCTTTAGGTGAATATGTAAAATATAATGATAAGTTATATAGAATAATAGAAAAAGAAAAAGATATAAAGTTACTTGGTGAATACCTATTAGATGATAAATATAATTTAAATGAAGCTAAGAATTATAAATTACCTGGTTTAAATACCTTATTTATTACTACTTTTGATGACATATTATTAAATTCATATACTAGTGAAGACGTTTATGTATATAAAGATTTTAGTTATTATATAGATAAAATAGATTCTAAGCATAATGTTAGAGAAATTATATCTTTATCAAACGATTTAACAGTAACTGGTATGGGAACTAAAAATAATCCATATATAATTGAAGGTGAAATATGAAAAAAATAGTAATAACATTATTAGTAATAGATGTAATTACTTTATTATGTTTCTTTATTGTATATGGACCTATAAAATATCCTCGTGAGTTTTGGATAACAACATCAATGAAAACGATGAATCATAGATACTTGGCTCATATATTTTATAGTGATAAAACAATACTTAAAGTACTTAATAATAATACAATATCTAATTTTAAAGAAAATACTGATGCTAGTGAAATAAAAATAGGCGAGTATGTTAGTACTTCCGTTTATGATAAAGAAATCCTAGATCATGATCCTGATGAACTATATAAAATTATAAATTTTAAATATAATGGATATAATGTTTATTTAACCGCTATATATGATCCATCAAGAGTATCATTAGTTAGTTCTAGATACTTAGGTAGTTACGGAGAACTTATAACAACTATTTGTAATGTTAATGATGGTAAGGTATGTATTAATGCTTCAGGATTTAGTGATGAAGCTGGCAAAGGAACTGGTGGTAGTCCAACTGGAACTGTTATAGAAAATGGTAAAATAGTATGGTCTAGTAGTAGTCATACTGGTGGACTTATAGGTTTTAATAAAGACAATGTTTTAGTTCTTACAAATGAATCTGCTACAGATGCTATTAAAAATGGTATAGTTGACGCCGTAGAATTTGGACCATTTTTAATAGTAAACGGCAAAGAAGCTACTATAAAAGGTAATGGTGGTTGGGGAATTCAACCAAGAGCTGCTATAGGTCAAAGAAAAGATGGAATAGTATTATTTTTAATAGTAGATGGTAATAATAAAGGAGACTTAAATTACAATGGTAGAGGTGGAGTAGATTTGAAAGCACTAATAGAAATATTTAAAAAGTATGGAGCTTATAATGCCGCTAATCTAGATGGTGGAGCATCTACTAGTATGGCTGTGGGATCTACTTTGTATAATAAGCCACTTGGTAGTGGTCCTACGGGAGAAAGAAAATTACCTAATGCTTGGATAGTAAAATAACATAGTGAAAAACTATGTTTTTTATTGTATAATATTGTTGGTGATGAATATGCCTGAACTACCAGAAGTAGAAACAGTAAAAGAAGCTTTAAAAAGAAAAATATTAAATAGAAAAATAGTAGATGTAAATGTTTTATATAATAATATTGTAGAATACCCTAAAGTAACTTCATTTAAAGAAGAAATAATAAATGAAACAATCAATGATATAAAAAGAAGAGGGAAATGGTTAGTTTTTGTTCTTGATAATTATTATTTATTAAGTCATTTAAGAATGGAAGGTAAATATAATATAAGAGGTAAAGATGAAGAAATTACAAAACATGAGCATGTAATATTTTATTTAGATGATAATACTAGTTTAAGATATAATGATACTAGAAAATTTGGAAGAATGTATTTAATAAAGAAAGAAGATTTTTTAACTTGTAAACCAATAAAGGACCTAGGATTAGAACCATTTTCTAATGAATTAACTAAAGAATACTTAAAAGAAAAATATAAAAAGTTAAATAAACCGATAAAAACGGTTATATTAGATCAAAGTATAATAGTTGGTATAGGTAATATATATGCTGATGAAATATTATTTTTATCTAGAATAAATCCTTTAACACTAGCAAGTGAACTAGATGATAATGATTTAGATAATATTATAAAATATACAAAAGAAGTACTTTCTAGTGCTATTAAATCAGGTGGAACAACAATAAGAAGTTATACATCAGAAGAGGGAGTACATGGAAGGTTTCAACAAAATTTATTAGTACATACAAAAGAAATATGTCCAGTATGTAATAATAAAATAGAAAAAATAAAAGTTGGTTCTAGAGGTACTTATTATTGTAGTAATTGTCAAAAAAAGCGTAAGTAATTACGCTTTTGTTATGGGCTTATTTTTAAATTCATTTTGAGTAAGAGTAAGTGCATTAGTAAATATATAAGAATAAACACTATTAACTCTAAAATCTATTTCTAATAACTTAGAATTTTCTTTTGTATAATTAGTAATTATAGGAACACCTATATCTTTCTTTATCTCTTTTAGATATTTTTGTCCTACTTTATTAAATCCTAAGACTCTAATATATTTTACATTTTTATTTTTACGAGCTTCATCTTTAGTAAAATTACATAAGATATGTAAAAACATTCTTTTTAACTTATTATAGGTATATCTTTTAGTTTTAACATTATTAATAAGTTCTTCTAAACTATTAGATACATAAATATATTTTTTAATTCTATTTTCAATACCTTCATCAACTGTTTGAATATTACTAATATCTTCAGTAAGTATTTTATACTTAATTAAATCAAAATAATCATCAATAAATACATTATTTATATATTCTATAACATTATTAGGTAAATATTTAACTATTGATTGCTTGTTTTTAATTCCTTCTCTTATACTAGTAGCACTTGTAATAAAATCTTTTAATTCCTTATCATGATAATCATTAGTCCTTTTAATACTAATAGGTTCAATATTAGCTTTTTGTTTAATAATTTCTTTAATATAACACAATCCTAATAGATCATTGGGAGTATTTATAATAGTACCATTTAAGTCAGATAAAGCTTTAGATAAAGCAGTAGGGTAATTAACGCCTTTACTTAAATAATCTTTAACTAAAATATCATAAGCTTTATTATTAAGAGCACTCATAGCCAAGTCTTTAAGTTCCCGAATATTATTAGATTCACTACCAAATACTAATTTATCAACTTTTAAATATTTAAGTATTTCAATAGCGCCATGACTAAATATATCAGCTCCTTGTGTAGCAAAAACAAATGGAAGTTCAATAACTAAATCTACATTATTATCTAAAGCTATTCTAGCTTTATCCCATTTATTTATAATGCTGGCATCTCCTCTTTGAGTAAAAGGACCACTCATAACAAGTATAATCATAGAATCGGGATACATTTTTTTAATTTCATTTATATGATATTTATGTCCATAATGAAAAGGATTGTATTCACATATAATACCTATTTTTTCCATACTATCACCTTAATAATTATATCATATAACTTGATTTTTTTTTAATAAATATGTATAATGTTAAGGCGGTGATAAAATGAATATTGATATAGTTAGATTAAAAAATGGCATTGTAGATTATATAGAAGTATCTGAAGAGTTAAATATATCACAAGAATTACTTAGTAGCTCTAGTATAATTTCTATGGATAAAATTACTGTAGAAGGTGAAATATATAGAGATGATGATGACTACGAATTAGATTTAGAATTAAAAGGTACTATGGTGCTACCTTGTTCAATATCATTAAAACCAGTAAAACATGAATTTGATATAAAAATAAATCAAAATTACTATGAAAGTTTGGAAGAAATTCAAAAAAATGTTAAAAAAAGCAATAATACTATTGATATTTTACCTATTTTATGGGAAAATATATTGGTAGAAATTCCAATTAGGATTACAGATCCAGAAAGTGATATAGTTACATCTGGTGATGGTTGGAGATTAGTTAGTGAAGATGAAGTTAAAACTAATCTAGCATTAGAAAAATTAAAGGATATACTAGAATAGAGGTGTTATGATGAAATTAAATATTCAATTATTTGCAGTTCCATTTAGAAAAACTAGTAAAACTAGCAAAAGAATGAGAAGAACACATTACAAAATTGAAGGCAAAACTACTACAAGTTGTCCAAAATGTGGTGCAACAATTAAACCACATAGAGCTTGCCCAAAATGTGGAACTTATAAAGGAAAAGAAGTATTAGACGTTAAAGAAACTACTAAAGACTAGTAGTTTTTTTGTTACAAAAGTATAAATTATGGTTTTTATCAAAATTAATTTACAAATTAGCGTGCTTGATTTAGTAAGAACGTATGAAAAACAAACGATGAAATAGTACCAAGAAGACTTGGAAATGTTGATTTATATTATAGGAGACTACTAAAGAAGAAAGGAAATTAGGATTCAAACCAGATAAAACAATAGAAGATATGTGCCATGACTCTCATGAATTTGTGAAGATGAAAATAAAAGCTTTACAAACAAAATAATAAAATGTATACTTAATAAAGTAGGAATGTGAAAATATGACTAATAATTATGCCCATATTTGTGGAGGAGTATTATTTAGTAACAAAAATATTAGTTATATATATAAATAGAAGGAGGATATATGAAAAAGAAAGGATTTACATTAATAGAGCTCTTGGCAGTAATAGTAATACTAGCAGTAATAGCACTTATAGCTACTCCAGCAGTATTAAATATTATAGAAGATTCTAGAAAAAGTGCAGCAGAAGCAAGTGTAAGAAATATTACAAATGCTGCAAAAACGCATTATATGTTAAAAATGATGGAAGGAGAATCAGTAAGCAGTATAGACTTATCAGGTAGTGTGCTTACTTATGATGGAGACAAGGCTAAGAAAGGTAATCTTGCTTATGATGCTAATGGTAATGTAATTGGTAAGATGTATATAAGTGGTTACTGCATTGAAGTTAATAGTGATGGAACTCTTGCAAGCGATAAAATTAGTGAAGATGAATGCACTATAGAAGAACCAAAAATAGTTACACATGTAAACGGAAAAGTTGTATATTATAATCCAGAAACAAATACTAAATGTGATAGTAGTGAAGCAGTAAGTGCTACAGGAACTAAAACAGGATGTATGAAATGGTATGCATTTAATGATGATGGTTCTGATACAATAAATTTACTATTAGATCATAATACAACAGCAAAAGTTGCATGGGCATCAAGCAATACTAATGAAGCAGGTCCACAAGAAGTAAAAACACAATTAGAAAGTGATACATCTAGTTGGAACAAAAGTATAAATGCTAGACTAATAGAAGCAAGTGAAATAGCTAAAATAACTAATAATACAACATGGACATCTAGTAAAGGTTATTATTATTTTCATGATAATTCAAAAACATCATATAAAGGAGATGCCGGAACAAATAAATATGCATGGTTATTCGATAATACAACTGGTTGTACAACATACGGATGTAATGTAGAAGATTCTAGTAACAGTGGATACTGGACAGCAACTGCACATTTTGGAAGTTCTACTAGTGCTTGGCGCGTACGTTGCAGTGGTAGCTTGAGTGATAGCGGTGTGAATAGTGTAGATAGTAATGGTGTGCGCCCAGCTATCACTGTCTTAAAAGATGTAATAAAATAAAAATATCAGATAATTCTGATATTTTTTTATAAAAAAAGAGTTTTTAAACTCTTTACAAACTTTTTTGTTTTGCCTTTTTAAATTCAGTTGGATGAATAGATACTATATGTGATTTATTTTTTCTAGCTTCTAGAAGTTCTAATATTGTTTCATTAGATGCTTTAGAATCTTTTTCAGATTCAATTATAGGACTTATATAAATACAAGTATTAGCTTTCTTCATTCTTCTTTCAGCGTCTGTGTATTTTTCTTCTTGTAATTTTCTAGCTGCAAAATCAAATAGCTCTTGAACATCTACATCTCCTAGAGTTCTTTTTGCTTCTACTAATAATTCTTCATAACGACTATCTACATTTCCAAATAAATAAGGCATTTCAATTTTTTGTTTTTTGTATGGTTCTAATATTTCGTCTTTGTGTTCTTCTAAAAAACTATATTGTTCTGTAGAACAGATAACAAAGACTTTTTTAAACCGATCTATCATTAAAAAATCTCTCCTTCGGCTATATATATTATCAAAAAATCATCATTTTGTCAATTTCGGTATCTTAATGAATCATTTGATATATTAAATACTATTCCCATCATTATCATATATGAAAGAAGCGATGATCCACCATAACTTATAAATGGTAGTGTAATACCTGTTATAGGTAATAGCCCAAATGTCATTCCAATATTTTGGACTTGTTGATATATTAACATACCAATAATACCAGCCATTATATATTTATATATAGGCTTATCACATTTGGAAGCACTTAAAATTAGTTTGATATCAAAAAATGTAATAAGTGATATTAAAAATAATGATCCTAGAAATCCAAAGTTTGATGAATAAACAGCGAATATAAAGTCTGTTTCAGCTTCAGGAAAATAAAGTGGTGTATTTAAAAATCCGTAACCAAATAAATTGGCAGAACCAATAGCTGAAAGTCCTTTTTCTAATTGATAACCACTACCATTTGACCAATCAAGTAAGCGATCAACTCTTAAGAAAAAGGAAGTCCCGAATATATTTACAAATAAATTACTATTTAAAAAGTATATAGCTAATACTATACCAACTATAATTGCAAGTAAGCTAAAAGCTATTACAAACCATCTATATCTAATACCACTTACAAATAGCATAATTACTGTAATAATTAGATATATTAATACAACACCAGTATCTGGTTGTAAAAAGGTTAATATGCTAGGTATAAGTACTACTATAAATATTTTACATAAAAACTTAAATTCTTCCATAACCGTAGGATCATTATAATTATTATGGAAGTTATCTATCATATTGCCTAATACTATAATAAGTATTATTTTCATAAATTCGCTTGGTTGAATTGTTCCAATACCTTTTATTTCATACCAACATTTAGCATTATTTATACTTTTACCAAAGAAAAATAATCCTATGAGAGATATAATACCTATTATATATAATATTTTAGCATTTTTAGTTAATGATTCATTGCCAATAAACATTATACTGTAAGCTAGTATAAAACCTAGTATGTACCATATAAGTTGCTTTATAGGTAAACTATTATAAGAAGTTGGTAACACCTTAGTAGCACTAAATATAGTAAGTATTGATATAACAGCAAAAATGATAAGAGGAATTAATATGCCATATTCTACTTTATACTTTGATATCTTATTCATGTTATCACCACTATTATTTTATACTAAAAAATATAAATATACAATTATAGTTATTTTATTTGTAAGTATTTTGTAGTATAATTTAATTAGAGTAATCTTTGACATAGAGTAAATGATAATGTTATAATTAAAAGGCTTAGGTGATAAAATGAAAATAAATTCAGTTAATTTAGAAGTTTCAGCAGTAAGAAGAAGTCAGTATCCTACAAATGAAAAACCAGAATTTTTATTGGTTGGTAGAAGTAATGTAGGTAAAAGTAGTTTTATAAATACGCTTATAAATAGAAAAAACTACGCTAGAACTTCATCTAATCCTGGTAAAACACAAACTATAAATTTTTATTTAGTAAATGATGAATTTTATTTAGTAGATGCTCCAGGTTATGGATACGCTAACTTAAATAAAAAGAAACAAAAAAAGTTTGGTCTTATGATGGAAGATTATTTAATAAATAGACCAGCATTAAAACAAGTTTTTATGCTAATAGATTTTAGAAATAAACCTACTAGTGATGACTTGATGATGTATGACTTTTTAAAACATTATAATATTCCTGTTACTATAGTAGCAACTAAAGTAGATAAAATAGGTATTACTTTACAACAAAAGCAAAGAAATATAATTTTAGATGATTTAGAATTACTTACTGGTGATGAATTTATTATGTTTTCAAATGTTACTAAATTAGGTAAAGAAGAAATATATGAAAAAATAAAAAGAACAATTTATTAATATCATAATAATAAAAAACACATAAAATATCATAGGTGGATATGATGGTTAAAATAATTGATGATATTATAGTTGTTTTTTTAATGGAATTTTCTTATAAAGATGAAAATTTAGAAGATGAATTCAAACACTTATTAGATAAATTAAATAAAGTATACAATATAGATATAAAAGGCAGTTATAAAATAAATTTATATAAAGATAAGATATACGGAGCTGTATTAGAAATAACTAAAGATAGTGATTATTATGACTACTTTAATGCTATAGACTTAACTATAAATATAATTGATAGTCATTTTTTATATGAAATAAATGATTATATATATAATTTAAATAGTGATATATATTTATATAATAATAAAATATATGTAGATATAAATAATAAAAAAGATTTATATAAAGTACTTGAATATAGTACTATAATTTATAAGGAAAATAGTATAATAAAAAATGGTAAAAAGATAAATAATATGTTATAATACAAGCGGATGTGATATTATGAAAAGAAATGTAGTAGCATTAGTAGGAAGACCAAACGTAGGTAAAAGTACATTATTTAATAGATTAGTTGGTAAAAAAATATCAATAATAGAAGATACACCGGGTATTACTAGAGATAGAATATATGGATTATGTAAACATGGCAAATATAATTTTCATTTAATTGATACTGGTGGTATTGATGTAGCTAAAGAAGTGTTTAATGATGAAATAATAGCACAAGCTACTATAGCAATTGATGAAGCTGATGTTGTTTTATTTGTTGTTGATGGTAAAGAAGGACTAACTAGAAATGATTATGTAGTTAGAGATATATTATTAAAATCTAATAAAAAAGTAATTGTTGTAATAAATAAAATAGATAGTAAATTAAGTAAAGAACATAAATATGATTTCTATGAATTGGGTTTTGACACTTATATGGAAGTAAGTGGAGAACAAAATGAAGGAATATATGATTTATTAGACGAAATAGTAAAAGATTTTAACGAAACTGTAGAAGAAGATAATACTCATATTAAATTTTCAGTAATAGGAAGACCAAATGTAGGTAAAAGTAGTTTAGTAAACGCTATTTTAAATGAAGATAGAGTTATAGTATCTAATGAAGCTGGTACTACTAGAGATGCTATTGATACTAATTTTACATATCATGATAAAGAATATACTGTTATTGATACTGCGGGAATGAGAAAAAAAGGAAAAATATATGAAGCAGTAGAAAAATATAGTTTACTTAGAGGACTAAAAGCTATAGATAGATCTGATGTATGTTTACTTGTAATAAATGCAGAAGAAGGCATTATAGAACATGATAAACATATAGCTAGTTATGCTATAGAAGCAGGTAAAGCAATTATAATAGTAGTTAATAAATGGGATTTAATTGAAAATAAAGATGCTAAAATGAAAGAATTTAAAGAAAAAATAAGAGCTAATTTTCAATTTATGCCATATGCACCAATAGTATTTTTATCTGCAAAAACTAAAAAGAGAATACATACTTTGATGCCAGAAGTATTAAAAGTGTATGAAAATAGTAAAAGAGAAATAAAAACTAATGTACTTAATGATGTTATACTAGATGCATATAATTTAAATATACCACCTTCATATAAAGGTAAAAGACTTAAAATATATTTTTCTAGTCAAGTAAGTACAAATCCTCCAACATTTAATATTCAAGTAAACAGTAAAGGACTTATACATTTCTCATATGAAAGATATTTAGAAAATAAAATAAGAGAATCATTTGATTTTGAAGGCACTCCAATAGTATTACAATTTAAAAATAAAGGTGAACAATAAGAACTATATAGTTCTTATTTTTTTACTACACTAAAGGGTAGCTAGAGTATAATTATTTATAATGTCATGTTGTCATTTAAAATAAAAAAACTGATGAGTATTCCTACCCATCAAATTGTGTTAAATTTGCCATTTTTTAGTTAAATTGTATTAAACTTAAAATGAATTATATGTCGATATTATGGGGCTTTTCAGCTAGCCTCTTTTTTCATAGAATTGCCCCCTGAATAGAGCAGGCCCAGTAATAGAAGCAGACAAAACTATATTAAAATAGAAAATGCGAAAACATTTTTTATTTTAAATTAATAAACATATATGATATAATAAAATTGGTGAATAATATGCTAAGTATATTTGATGATTCAAAACAATATTTAAAAAGAATTAAGCCAGCGGTTGATGAAATAATGCGATTAAGTTCTTCATACACATCTTTACCTGATGAAGAATTTAAAAGAAGAACTGAAGCTTTAAAGGAAAAAATAAGAAATGGTGAAGCTAATGAAGAAGTACTTGTAGAAGCTTATGCGTTAGTTAGGGAAGCTTCTAGAAGAGTTTTAGGTAAATCGCATTATGCCTGTCAAATAGAATCTGGTATTGCTATGGTTGATAATAAGATTGCTGAAATGGCTACTGGTGAAGGAAAAACTTTATCAGCTGTTTTACCAGCGTATTTAAAAGCCCTTGAAGGTAAGGGAGTACATATTATCACTAGTAATGACTACTTAGCTGAAAGAGATTATAATGAAATGAGTGAGCTATTTAGTTTCTTAGGAATTTCTACAGGACTTATACAAAGTAGTACAGTTCATGATGATAGAAAAAAAGCTTATGCAGCTGATATTACTTATTGTTCTAGTAGTCAGGTTTGTTTTGATTACTTAAGAGACAATTTAGTATATGATAAAAAGAATACTGTTCAAAGAGGTTTTGGATATGCACTAGTAGATGAAGCTGATTCAATTTTAATTGATGAAGCTGAAACTCCAGTAATTATTTCTAAAAAGCAAGAAAAAGCTACTAAAAAATATTTTGATGCTGATGTATTTGTAAATACTTTAAGAGGAATTAGTATACCTAATGAAGATGCATTTAAAGATGAATATGAATCTGAATTTGATTATGTAGTAGATAAAAAAACTAATACAGTTAGAATGACTGATAGATTGTATCAAAAAATGGAAGCTAGATATGATTTAGATAAATATGATGAACTTGGTAGAAATATGACATTTTATATTCAAAATGCTTTAAATGCTAATTTTACTAGAAAAAAAGATACTGATTATATAGTAGAATTAGATAAAAATGGTCTTCATATTGAAATAGTTGATCCTAATACAGGTAGAGTTTTAAAAGGTAGAAAATATGGTGATGGTCTTCATCAAGCTATTCAAGCTAAAGAAATATATAGACTTATGGAAAAATATAGAGCTAAAGTATCTCAAATGGTAGCAGAACATAGAAGTAAAGAAGAAATAGATAAAGTTATGGAAGAAGCTAAAACTTATACTAAAGTAGATGATGAAACATATAGTTTAAGCTCTATAACATTTAGAAATTATTTAAAAATGTATGAATCAATAGGTGGCATGTCTGGTACTGCTTATAGTATAAAAGATGAATTCAAACAAACTTATGGCCTTGATGTATTACAAGTTCCACGTAATAAAGAGAAAAAAGCCGTTGAAGGACCAGAAAAAATTTATGGCACTAAAAAAGAAAAATATGAAGCAATAGTAAAACAAATATTAGAGTCTCATAAAAAAGGACAACCAATATTAATTGGTACAAGTAGTATAAAAGAATCTCTTATAATTGCTAAGTATTTAGATTATTTTAAATTAGACTATTCTTTATTAAATGCTAATCCAGAAAATAGTAAAAAAGAAGGAGCTATAATATCTGGAGCTGGACACTTGGGAGCAATTACTATATCTACTAATATGGCTGGTCGTGGTACTGATATCAAAGTAGATGAAGAAGCTAAAAAAGTTGGTGGCTTAATGGTAATTGGTACTGAAAGAAATATTTCTAAAAGAATCGATGACCAATTAAAAGGAAGAACCGGTCGTCAAGGTGATCCTGGAACAATTCTTTTCTATTCTAGTTTAGAAGATGATATGTTAAAATCATTCTTTGATGATTCAACAAGAA
Source organism: uncultured Bacilli bacterium (assembly GCA_934101425.1). Lineage (GTDB taxonomy): Bacteria > Bacillota_I > Bacilli_A > RF39 > UBA660 > CAKOQQ01. The sequence continues at coordinate 91,639 of CAKOQQ010000006.1, forward strand.
AAGCTTTATCAACTAATTTAGAAGGTGCATTTGTTACTAGAGCATTAGATAAAGTACAAAAAAGAAGAGAAGGACTCTCTTATACTAGAAGAAAATGTACTAACCAATATGATGATGTAGTAGATACATTTAGAAAAATATATTATACTGATAGGAGTAAATTATTAGAAGATGAATTATTACATAATAATTTATCAAGTATAATTACTAAAGCAGTTGATGGTCTTACTGAAAGCGCTATAGATGAACAAACAAATAAATTTGATATTACTAAACTTGATAAAAGACTATATGAAGGAGTAATAGATCCTAAAGATTTAGTCGGGGCCTCAACACAAAAAGCTACAGAATATGTATCTAGTATGATAATACAAAGACTTAATGCTATTTTAAGCACATTACCTTTTGAAGTAGAAAAGAAACTTAGAAATAGATTTTTATCTAATGCAGATACTGAATGGGCAAACTTATGTAATCAAATAGATGAATCAAGAAAAGGTATTGGTCTATCATCATTCTTAACAGGTGAAGATCCTGTAGAACAATATAGAAGTGAAATAGAACCAAGATTTTCAGAATTTGTTACATATAGTTCATCATTCTTAGTAGATGACTTAATATATTTAGAAGAACTAGCAAAAAAGAAAAAAGTTGTAATAACTAATAACAAATAAACTATAAATACATAAACTATCTATAGAGGAGGATATATGAATCTGTCAGATAGTTTTTTTAATAAAATTGAAAAGAAAACTAATGTTAATAAAGAAACAATTATGTCACTAGCACAAAAATTACAACAAAATGATTTAAAAAATGAAGAAACATTAAGAGAGGTAGTAAGAGAACTCTCTAAAATGACAGGAAAAGAAGTATCAAAAGAAAAAGAGGATAAGATAATAAATGCCGTTGTAAATGATCAAGTTCCTAAGGATATAACTAAATTAATGTAAAATATCTAATTTTAGATATTTTTTTTTATTTAATACATATATTTTATTGAATAGGAAAGTAGGGATCGAATGGAAAAGATTGAAATAATTAAAAATATCACAAATAGAACAGGTGGAGATATTTATTTAGGGGTAGTAGGTGCAGTAAGAACTGGTAAATCAACTTTTATTAAAAAAGTTATTGAAAATTTAGTTGTTCCAAATTTAGAGGATGAATATGAGAAAAAAAGAGCGTTAGATGAAATACCACAATCAGCTCAAGGAAAAACTATCATGACAACAGAACCTAAGTTTGTACCTAGTAATGGAGCAAAAATTAAAATAGATAATTTTTTTGCTAATATAAAATTAGTTGATTGTGTAGGTTATGTAATACCTTCAAGTAAAGGATATGAAGATGAAAATGGTCCAAGACTTGTTAAAACACCTTGGGTGAGGTTGAATAAGTGATACCCAAATATAAAAATAAATAAATGCCGATAAAATAAGGGCTAAAGACAATA
>CAKOQQ010000007.1 GCA_934101425.1 uncultured Bacilli bacterium
AATATGTATAATATATAAAAAATAGATGGTTAACTAACCATCTTTTATTTAAAATCTATAATTTAACATAATATACATTATACGAAGTTATAAAAGTTTCAAAATCTATTTCATATTCGTTTAAATCATACTCTCTAAATAATATCTCATTTTCAAATTTGTCATAATATTTATCTTCGTATGTAGCATTATATTCATGTAATAATTTTATCACTAATTCTACATGATGTCTATTATTAAAATCTACATTTATTTCTTCAGGATAATTTAATCCTTTTTTAGAAGCCATATATTTACAACGACCATATAAACGATTATCTTGTTCTTTCAACATATACTTCGTCATATAACCTACAATTTTTATATTTTTTGTACGAAAAACAGAAGTAAACCCATATGACCAATATTTTACATCGTAACATCCTTTTCTATTAACTTGAGGAATAATTATATTAGTATCGTAATCAATATCTAAATTGCTTAATATATGATAATGAACAGCTCCTCTTTTTTGAAATTCTGGAACGCAAATATAAACAAAATCTTTTTTTATCGACTTTATTTTAGTTCTCCAAACATTAAATATTTTATTAGCTAAAGATATATCAGTTATATTTTCAGCTAGTGTTAAAGTTATGAATGATTTAAATTTATTTATATTAGCTTTAACTAGCCTATCACAATTTAATCGTGCACGATTTAAATTTCTATATTCTACATTTTTATTATTTTTTAAAGTTACTTTTTCTTTCTTTTTAAATAAATTATTTTCTGAAATAGGTTCTAAATCTTTATTAGTTCGCTTAACTAAATTACTATAATTATAAACTTGATAATAATCGCCGCATTTAATAATTTTTATATTACTAGGATAAACATTAGTTTGAATATTGAGACTACTATCAAGTAAAATGCATCCTGGTGTTTCAAGATACATTTTTTGACTAATTTTAAAAGCCTCTTTATCTTGAGGAGTCATAGCCCTTTTGGTAGTTCGTTCGTACATAATATACTCCTTATATTTGGCCTTAGCCTACTTGAAGCTGCGTGGCCATTTTTCGGACTTCGTTTCCGAAAAATAACCAGCTCCACTTTCAAGTTTACAAGTTAATTCTTTAAGTTATCTTGTAATGAATTGTATTCATTTTGTAACCAAGTCATATCTTTATACTTTTGTACTTTCTCGTAAGTATCGTAAAGTTCTCTTAATTCTTTAGTTTGTACGAAGAAAAAGAAATCAACGTATTTTTTAAATGTGCCTTTTTCTTCATTAAAATATTCAGCTTTTGTTACTCTGACAAATGTTAAACAATTTAAAAATGTTTTAGGTAAATATACCTTACCTACTTGTTCTCTTATCGGTTTAGCAACTCTACTAAATACTTGAGCTGTACCAAACAAGCATTTTTTTTGCTTTCTTTGTTGGCAAATTTCATTTAATACAAAAGGTGGTACATTCTTACTATCTGAAGAAGATAACATCGTAGGAAGCTCGTCTAACGCATTTACAACACCTTTTTTGCCATTATTATACTTGATTATATCTAATACACTATTTAACTCATTTGTTGCATATTTATAGTACATATTGGCGTTTATAATCAAATCAGGGTACTTCTTACGTAGTTTTTCTAATATATAGATTAGTGTTATTGTTTTACCGCTCCCCTGCTCTCCACAAGCTAAATTTATACCAAATTCTGAAAAATCTTCTGGATCCTGTTCCAGGTAATCAAGTGCAACCTGACGTGGAAACATTACAAGTAATTTTTTTAAAATGCCAGGTTCAGAAGATTGTATACTATTCTTGTTCTTTTTAGGTTTTATTCCTTTAATAAATCGATAATAAAGAATATTAAGTATTATTAGTATAAACATACCTAAAGCAACATAAACAAGCGGTAAAACGAACTTAAACAAGGTTTTAGCTAGTGTTATTACACTTTGTATTACTATTTTAGTTAAATTCATAATTAATTACCTTTCAAAAATGAGAAAATAAACTTTATTACATTAAACCTTAAAATTAAGAACTTTATTGATATATAAATACCAAAATATGCAAACATTTCTTTTAAAGGCATAAAGAAACATAATTTATCTAAAATTGAAGTTAAAAATGTTTTAAATTCGTCTATGCCTAAATTCATACCAATAGTCGGAATAATTGATATAAATAAAATAATTAAACCTACTTTTAAAGCTGTTTTCATTAACTCATCCCCTTCTCCATTGTTTTATTTGCTGTATGCCATAATTTAATTATGTAGTGAGCCACTAAAGTCAATTTCATTAGTAAAAATATAGTTGGTCTATATTGTAGATAAAAACTCCAGTCCATAGGTGCATAAAAATGTATACCCATATAAGTAAAATCTACAGGAGGTATTGGACTATAGCCCTCTTCATATTCTGGAGGAGTATAACTTATAAAGAAATCAAAGAATTTATATACATCCCCAAAAATTGGTATTTTAGATATGAATTTATCTACAAAACTTAATATTATAGAGCCGTCATCATTAGAAGAAGTATCTCCTGGAATAAGTGGGTTATATTTAAAATCATAATATACATAATCTTGTACAACTCCGTTATATTCAATTTTTGCAGAATAAGTTACATTATTCGTTGGCATAGTAAACTTCACTGAACTACAAGGAGTCTTAACCCACTCGCTATCTGTAGACTTCATATAGTAACAAATAGGTTTTACATAAGGACTTGGAAGTCTATTATTATCATAATGAAATATAAACTCTAAACTATTAGGATAGTCTACCTTTTGTGTTATATAAAATATATCTCCATAACTATAACAATTATCTCCATAATTAAAAATGTTATATGCAACTATTTCGCCATTTTTTACTATTTTAGCTTCATAAAAAATACTATCTTTATCTCCTAATACTGAACTATCTGATTTATTAAAATCAGATGTAAAAAATAAATCTACTCCATCACTACACTTTACTGCTTCCCAATCGGTCATATTAGAACTTCTATAATAACATACGTTATTTACATAAGATGTTGGGTAGCCATTATAAGTTATATTTAAAGATTTAATATCTTTAGTGTCAGTATAATAGGTTGGTGTAAATTTTATAGAAACATCCTTATAATTAGGATCAAAATAAATACGTGAACCATCTTCTATCTCCTTATCATTTATTATTAATTTGTTATTATCTTGAATTTGAAAAAGACATGGTAATGTATCAGATACATGCAATATAACTCCGTTTAAATCGTTCCAGGAACGAACTACATCACTTTTAGTATTATTACTGCTATAAAATGTAGTGATACCACTCGAAGCTGTTCCATTACCTATCTTATTACCTGTTAAATCTAAAATATAAATAGGTATAGGTGTACTATATGTACTTACTAAATCGGTCCAACTTTCACCACTTTCAACATAAAAGCCTAAAGACTCATAAGCTGACATATCATAACACCAAATTTGATTATTATAATAACTTAAAATAAATTTATCACTATAAGCTGAACATGATGTTTTCCAAGTTTCTAAATTTTCCTCAAAATATTCTTTTTTTGATACATAATCACTAAAAGTAAAATCTGCATTTAATGTCACATTTGATAAAGCAAATGCTTTAATCGGCAAACTCAAAATCGTTATTATAAAAATAGCACTCAAAAAAATTATTGTATTCTTTTTCAAATATACCACCTACTATCTTTTTTATTTGTCTAAGCATAAATGCCACCAACTTGTAACTACAAAATTTTTACTATATTTTAATTTTTTCATTCTTTTTATAAAAGAACTATAATTGTAAAATGTTTCCTCAAAATAAACATTATCTTTTTTATTATAAATTCTTATATTAAACATACTTAATCACTCTTTCCTTTCTAAATAAAAAAGTGGAATAACTCCACTTTCACTATGCTTTTTTAATTTGACTTTTTACGAAGTTATAGCCTTTTCTTATTAAAATTGCACTGATAACAATTCCAGAAACTGCAACGATACCAGCTGTTATTGTTGGAATAACTGCAGATGTATCAAACTTACTGAAGTCAACTGCAGAAGCTGCTGCTTGTTCAGTTTCTCCAAGTAATAATAAACCTTTTAATGCTAATCCGTTCATATAAACTCCTTTCTAAATACCACCTAGAAGAAAATTCCATAATTTAGTTGTTAAATAAAATACTATTGCAAACAGAACTATTATAAGTATAATTCCGAATATGTTTATTATAATTTCTTGATTTGAAATAATAACCTCTAATTTTTCTACAACTACATCATCCATTTTTTACCTCCTGGTATATTATCTTCTTTTCATTTTTTCTAATCTCAAGATTAATATATCTAAAACTCTATTACGTAATGACTTTTTCTTTTTATTAAATAAGTCTAATAAATCAATTACCAGGACAACTTTATGTCCATAGCCATTTTCTTCGCCTACTACGTAATGATGAGCTAAAGACCTTATTTTTTTAAAATAATATGTACTATCTTGTTTTTGAAATACTACAATACTATAATAATTCACTATTTAAGTTTTAAGCTTTCGCTCATTAAAATAAGTTTAGCCTTGTCACCTTTTATTGTGATTTCGATATTTTCTTCTTCTGTACCATCATAACTAAATAATGGAATTGATAATACATAGTATTCTCTTTTATGTCCATCACTATCTGTAAAATTTTTCTTTACTAACTTACCTATTACTTCAATATCTGTCATAGTTCTTCTCCTTTCACAAATAATAAAATAAGAAACATAAGGACTCGAACCTTAATCAACCGTGGCATTAAGTGTCATATTCCCGGTTATAACGACACAAGCTTTCCCCATTAAGCTATGTTTCTCAAAATTTTATTAGACAACTTAAGGTTGTGTCTATAAATAATATACAACTTCAAGTTGTTTTTGTCAATACAAATTTTAATTGTATTATAAAATTAATTTATAGAGGGAAAAATATGATACGTTTAAAAGATTTAAGAGAAGATAAAGATTTATTACAAAAAGATATTGCAGATATACTAAATATAACACAACAACAATACAGCAAAGTTGAATTAGGAATAAATCAATTAAATTATGAAAATTTAATAAAATTAGCAGATTTTTATAAAGTAAGTATTGATTATATACTAGGAAGAACAAACAAGAAAGAAATTAATAAATAAAAGTAATTTGGAGATATTATGAAAACTAGAATTAAAGAACTAAGAGAGGAAAAGAAATTATTACAAAAAGATATTTCAACAATTTTAAATATAACGCAACAACAATATAGTAATATTGAAAAAGAAATGTGTGAATTATCTTATAGTGGCCTAGTTAAATTATCAAATTTCTATAATGTTAGTATTGATTATTTACTTGGTGAAATTAATATCAGAAATTATGATTTATTTTTAAAAGAAACAATTGAAATAGAAAATAATGAAAAATGTAAAGAATGTGACGACTATACATTAGTTAGTTGTAACCCACTTGATTATGATTTTTTATGTAGAAAATGTGGTAAATTATATAATTTTAAAGAAAAAAATATTACAAAAACATCAAAAAAAGACCTTTAATTGGTCTTTTTATTATATACATTATACGAAGTTATGTATATTTTATCCAGATATCTTTCTGGCTTGTATTTCAGCTATTTTTTCTAATACTTCTGCAGCATTCTTTTCGTTGATTTCACTATAATTTAGTTCTTTTAATGCTTGTACTTTAGCTGAATTTAATTCTAGAGTTCTACTTAATTTTTCTTCCATTTTATGTTCAATTTGTGCTTCAAATCTTTTATGTGATTCTGCAAGTTTTGTTCTAGATGTACCGCCATTATTATTATATAATGTCATTGCCGAGAACATTATACTTTCAAAAATGAATTGTTCTTCTTCATCATATACAAAATCTAGTGGTTTAGTACTTCCTATTGATTTTGATACATATGCAAGCATATATTTTAATTCTCTTGAATTATTCATTGCTTGTATATAATGATATAAATATTTAAAAGTGTAATAAGCATTATCATCATCATCTTCTAAGTTTTCTCTTATACAGTCAACTAAAGTATTAAATAGTTCTTTATTTTTTTTACTTAAACCTTCTGTATTACTAATAGTTTCATTTCTTGAAGATGCCGTAAAGTTATTTAATCTAGCTTCTACACCTAACATATAATCTGTATCTATTTTAATTTTATCTATTTCATCACTTGATTTTATTTCTAATAAGTTAAATAACATTATTTTTTTATCTTTAGGCCATTTATTTATATCATCAAGTTCTAAATAATTATAAATCATTTGTCTTGAAACACCTAAAAACTTAGCTAAATTAACTTTTGATATTCCTAATTCTTTTAATAGCTCGTTTAATTTATCCATAGTGTTTTTACCTCCCCACTCTATATACATTTTATCACAATGGTGCTAGTTGTCAAGTAATTAAGCAATGTAAAAACCAGTAAAATAGTGTTATATTTTTTCTATAATTCCACCACCTAGACATATACCATTTTTATAAAAAACTATAGATTGTCCAGATGTTATTGCTCTTTGTTTTTCTTTAAATTTTACATACATTTTGTCATCTTTGCAAAATATTTGTGCTTCTTTTTTGTCTACTCTTGATCTAATTTTTGCATCTACAGATTTTGGTAACTTTTCTACTAATAAATTAACATTTTTTACTGATAATACATCACTGTATAAATCATTTTCTTCACCTACTATTAATTTATTATTTTTGTAGTCAAAATTAATAACATATAATGGCTTATTTAAAGACGTTTTTAAGCCTTTTCTTTGCCCAATAGTATAATTTATCAAACCATCGTGTTTTCCTATTATTTGGCCATCTTTTAGCGTGATATCACCACATTTAATATTATTTACCTTTTCTTTTATAAAATCTTTATAATTTCCGTTTATAAAGCAAATATCTTGACTATCTTTTTTACTATAATTTACTAATCCATTTTCTTTAGCTATTTTTCTTATTTCATCTTTGTTTTTATATTTGCTTAAAGGTAGTATAATATATGGCAATATATTTTTATCTATATACCATAAAAAATATGATTGATCTTTATTTTCTACATTTGATTCGTATAATAATCCGTTAGAAATATTAGCATAATGTCCAGTAGAAATATAATCACAATTTAGATCTTTAGCTTTTTCAAAAAATAATCCAAATTTAAAGTAATGATTACATATAACACATGGATTTGGGGTTTCACATTTTTGATATGATGATATAAAATAAGAAATAACAATATTTTTAAATTCTTCTCTTAAGTCAAATACATAATGTTTTATTCCTAGTTTATCGCATACTTTTTTGGCATCTTCAATTGAAGAATTAGTATTTTCATCATCTAATAACTTCATAGTTCCGCCAATTACTTCATAGCCCATATTTTTTAATAAAAGCGCAGATACACTACTATCCACTCCTCCACTCATTCCAACTAATACTCTTTTCATAAACATCACATATTAATTTTATCATATTATATTATTAAATTAAAGACTTTGGGTACCAAAAAAGTCTCATATGCTGATGTAATAAATATAAGAAGAAGCATTATAATTAGTAGTAAAAAATGTTTTTTTATAATAGTGAAAAGATTTATTTTTTTCTTTTTTATAATGGAATTTAATAATTTTAATGAAATTATTATAGATACCATAGAAATTAAAGTAATTATAGTTATATTAATTATTGTATGAGGAAATAAATATAAGAAAGAATATAATATTCCCTTTATCTTAAAATTGATTACAAATGATGAAATAGTAAACCCTATTACAAATACCTTGAAGAAATATATAAGCAAAACAATTGGTATACCTATTATAAAATAGGATAATATCCATATTATTAGTATATAAGTAGAGTTTAATATAAAAGTATTTAAAAGTGTCATAATGTAATTTATATTACCATTTTTTACTATACTATAAAATTCTTTAAAGTGGTCTAATACCAATAACGAATCTTTATCATTTAGTATCAGTCCAAAAAATGCTCCACTTATAAGTGCAATTATGAATATTACAACATAAAATACAATTATTTTTTTATTAAATATATTTTTTAACTTGTCCTTTTTCATCTGAATCACCTAAATAATTTTATTTAAATCTGTTAAAAATTATTCCAAAATATTAAAAAATATATTATAATTGATATAGGTGATAAAATGGCAAATAAAAAGAAGAAAAAAAGTGAAAAGTATAGTATATTTACAAGAATAGTTATAGTAATTCTATTACTAGCTATGATATCAATGTATGTTGTTGCTATGGTTATTGGATAATTTATAGTATATATTAAAAAAATAAATCCATAATAATAATGGGTGATGAAATAATGAAAAAAAAGAATGATTCAAGAGCTAGAAAAAATTCTAAGTCATCTATTCGTTCTTCAGCACGCTCAAATGCTAGATCAAATGCAAGATCTAACATGAGTGAAAATTGCGAATAATAAAAAAGAGATTATTCTCTTTTTTATTTTATCCATGAGGATGAAAATTCTTATATTCTTCCTTTACTTTTTCTTTTTCTACATGAGTATATATTTGTGTAGTTGAAATGGATGAATGACCAAGTAATTCTTGAATACTACGTAAATCAGCGCCATATCTAAGTAAATGAGTAGCAAAACTGTGTCTAAGAGTATGAGGAGAAAAATCAGTCTTAATACCTTCTTTTTTTGCTATTTTTTTAAGCAATAAGAAAAAAGTTTGCCTAGTCATTTTTTTTGATTGGTTACTTATAAAAATATATTCACTTTCTTTATCTCTTAAAAAATCATTTCTATAGTTATCTATATAATATTTCAAATAATACATTGCATATTCACCTATGGGCACAATTCTTTCTTTACTCCCCTTCCCCATAGTTTTTAAGTATTCTTGATCAAAATTTATATTGTTTAATTTTAAATTTACCAGTTCGCTTACTCTAAGACCAGTAGCGTATAATAATTCTATCATAGCTTTATTTCTATAATCAAATTTATCATTTAAAGGAATATTTAATAGTATATTAACTTCTTCAATTGATAAAGCTTTAGGTAAAGTTTTTCTAATTTTAGGTAATTCAATTTTATCAAGTGGTGATTTAGAAGTTATTTTTTCTATTATTAAGTATTTATAAAAACTTTTTAATGAAGATATTTTATTAGCAACACTTTTTTCACTAATGTTATTTTTATTTAAGTGCATTAAATATTTTTTTATATCTTCCTCTTCTACATTCTTAAAATTTTTATTTACAAATTCGCTGAAACTAGAAATATTCGTTATGTAAGTATTTATAGTATTTATTGAATATTTTTTTTCTACCTTTAGGTATAATTCATATTCAGTAATAATGTCATAATTACTCATATTATCACCTATTTAATTATACCATATATTTTATTTTTATGATAAAATATATATGGTGATTTTATGAATGAACCTTTAGCAATTAAATTAAGACCACAAACTTTAAATGATGTAGTTGGTCAAACTCATTTGATTGGTGAAAATAAAATATTAAGTAATATTGTAAAAAATAAACATTTATTTTCTATGATTTTTTATGGCAAACCTGGTATTGGAAAAACAACTATTGCAAATGCTTTAGTGCATGAATTAGGACTAAAATATCGTTCACTTAATGCAGTTATAAATAATAAAAAAGATTTCGATATAGTTGTAGAAGAAGCTAAAATGTATGGCAATATAGTTTTAATTATGGATGAAATACATAGAATGAATAAGGATAAACAAGATTTATTACTTCCTTATGTAGAAAATGGTTTAATAACACTTATTGGTTTAACAACCTCTAATCCTTATCATAGTATTAATCCAGCTATAAGAAGTAGATGCCAAATTTTTGAACTTAAAGAATTAACTAAAGAAGATATTATATTAGCTATTAAAAATGCTTGTAATAGTGAATATTTAAAGGATATAACTATAGATGATGAGGCAATTAATTATATTGCAACATACTCTAGCGGTGATTTAAGAAGTGCCTATAATTTAATAGAAGTAGCTTATTTTTCATCTAATGATAAAGTAATTACTGTAGAATATTTAAAACAAATAAGTAATAAAACTATATTTTTTGCTGATAAAAATGGTGATGGACATTATGATTTATTGTCTGCTTTTCAAAAGTCTATTAGAGGTAGTGATGTAGATGCATCTTTATATTATTTAGCTAGGCTCATTGAATCAGGCGATTTTGATAGTATTTATAGAAGAATGAGTGTTATAGCTTATGAAGATATAGGACTTGCTAATCCTTCAATTGGCCCCAAAGTAGATGCAGCAATTCACGCATGTGAACGTCTTGGTATGCCAGAAGCTAGAATACCTCTTTCTGTAGTTATTGTTGAAATGGCATTATCTCCTAAATCAAATTCTGCCCATGTTGCTTTAGATTTAGCTTTAAATGATATTAGATCAGGATCAACTGGTAATGTTCCAAATCATATTAAAACAAATTCTAAAGATTATAAGTATCCGCACAACTATAAAAATGCTTACGTAAAACAACAATATTTACCTGATAATATAAAAGACAGAAGATATTATAAAGCTAGAACAACTAGCAAATATGAAACATCATTAAAAAATATAAATGATAAATTAAAAGGAATTAGTAATTAATTCCTTTTTTGATTTATTATAAATAGTTCTAATGCTAAATTTTTATCTATTTTTCCTGTTTTAATTTTTAAATCTAAATCAGCTAAAGTATCTATTAAACTAAGTAATTTTTTATTGGTATAACCATTACCTTTCTCTAAAATAAATTTTATTCTATAAGGATTTTGTTCTAGCATATTACCTATGTCAAAAATATTATACCCTACCCTAGATAATTCTTTTGATTGATACATTAATCTAAAATTATCTGCTAATATACTAATGATTTTAATCGGTTCTTCATTATTTTTAAGCATTTCATAGTACATTTCTAAAGATTTTTCTATATTTCCATATATTATGTTATCTATAAACTTAAATATATCTATTTCATATGTTTTAGAAATGACACTTATAATATCATCTTTAGTAATTTCTTTATCATTTTCTTTATATAACTTTAATTTATTTATTTCATTATTTATAATTCCTAAATCATTATTTATTCTATCTGCAAATAATTTAATGTTACTATCTGATATTTTATAATCTTTTAATTCTCTTTTTATATATGATTCTTTATCAATTTCTTTATTAAATTCTTGTACTTTACCATTCTTTTTAATGGATTTAACAATTTTTTTTACATTGTTTATATTTTCATCGTTTGATATAAAAATTATTATAGTTTCTTTTGGACTGTTATCTAAATATTTTTCTAATTCTTTAGTATCAATTTCCTTTTTCCTTTTTATCGTCGAAAAAATAAATGCATCATCTACTATTATTAGTTTTTTATCTCCAAACATCGAAAACATTAGTGCATCATCTATTATATTTTTAAGTTCATCATCTTCTAGATTATATTTACTTATATTTAAGTCATTTATATTATTTTCACTAATAATTTTCTTTATTTCATCATCGATAAGTACTCTTTGTTTCCCATATAATAGATAGTTCATACAATCACCTATTTAATTATAACATTTAATCATTATAAAAGAAATATAAATTTTTTGATTAAACCTTTGTTTTTATAAGAAAAGCCTTATAAAAACTTGCTTTTTTAGTGTTTTTGTGATATAGTATAGCACATGAGGTGGGGGAAATGGTAAATATAAGATCAAAAAGAGATAGTTTGACTGGTTTTTATACTTACGTTATTCATAATCCTAATACTAATCAAGTATTAAGATGGGAATTAAAGAATAATGGTGATTTACTATGGAAATATATATCTCCTAATCAAGGTTCTGAACATTATGAAGTATTTACAGTAGATAAGAGTGATCATGAACTACATAGTATAATTGATAGATTATATAATGAAATTAAAAATGGACAAATTTTTGTTAATGATATTTCAGTTAATATAGATTTTAGAAAAGCTAACAGAGGAAATAATGTTAAATTTGCTGCTAGTGAAATGTATGATCCAAATACAAATATGGTTAAATGGTATAGTGATGACGAAAATACTATTAGTTCTGTATTTATAAATAAAAATGGTGAAAATTATCAGCTAATATTTGTAAGTGACGAAAGAAAAAAATCAACTGATATAGTATTTAAACAAAATGATAGTTTTTATGAATGTGGTGCTATTCCATTCTTAAGAGCTCATAATCGTTTGGAAAAATTAATTACTAAACAAGATGAAAAAGAAAATGAAAAAATTTATACATTCAAAAAAAGTGCTTAAATAGCACTTTTATTTTTGCATTTTTATAGTTATAGCATTTACTATAGCATCTATATATAAATTCATATTATCTTTTATATCTTTAATGTCATTAGCATTGTTCATGTATCCAAGTTCTATAATATATGATTCACTAGCTACTATATTATTTCTATATGGATTAACTGATTTATTTTTATTAGTAGTACCATCTACATAAGCATCTGTTATTTCACCACCGGTTTCTCTTATCATATAATAATAGTTAGTTTTAGTATTTATATCTAATAATGGTAAATTATCTTTTTCTCTTTCTTTTTTTATTTCATTAAGTTCATATGTAGAAAATGTTCTAGTGTATATGCCGTTATATACTTGATAATATTTATTAGTAGAAGCATGAGATACTTTGCTTAAATTTTCACTTAATGATTTAGCAAAAGAATAATCAATATTGTACGGAGTATAAATTTCGTAACCACTACCCTTTTTGCTAGAACTACTATTTAAGTGAATTGAAATAAGTAATTTAGAATGTGTTTCATATGGTCTAGCTGTTCTAGATTTTGTTCCATACGTAGGTATTACATCTTTATTAGTTATTTTATCGACGTCCCAAGTATATGCTACTTTATATCCTTTTTCTTCTAAGTTTTCTTTTAACCTAGAAGCAATCTCTGGAGTAAAAGTTCTTTCATTTATATCACATTTCTTATTATGACAAGCACCAGAATCAGTACCACCATGTCCAGGATCAATTATTATATCGTATGTTTCATCTTTTGTTATACCACTTTTTATAGATAACGTATTATATTTATTATTAGAGTTTATTTCTAATTTATAATTATTATTTTCACTATCTGTAGTTGTGTAATAATCTATTTCATCTTTACTATTTAAACTATAATAATAAGCATTTCCACTATTATCAGTAATTTTTAAAAATATTAAATAATATACATCTTTATATTGATCTAATAATAGTCCATCATTTACTTTATTGCTAATTTTAAATTCAATATAATCATCTAATACTTCATAATTAATAGGTATATTTTTATCTTCTTTCGAATGAATATAAAGTTCTATTTCTTTAATACTAGTATTATTTAGTTTACCCTCTAAATTTAAATGATTACCATATACATAATATTTTTCTAAATTTATAGTATCTTTTATTTCAATGCTTAAACTATTTATAATATTTTCAATTTCATTTTTTTCTTTTATAAATTTAAAATTATATATTATATATGAAATTGCTATTAAAGAAATTATTCCTAATATAATAAGTAATTTTTTCATACTATTCACCCTCTACTGAATATTCACATCCGCAATAATGTTGTCTATATAAATCATATTTTTTTGATAATTCGATTGATTTTTTATATCCTTCTTTTTTCTTAAAGTCAGAATATAAATATTTAACATTATATTTTTGCTCTAATATAGCCCCTATTTTATTGATTATTTGGCTGTTTTTATAAGGACTAACTGTCAAAGTAGTACAGAAGTACTCAAATTGATTTAATTGAGCTAAAATGGCCGTTTTTTCAAGTCTCAAGGCAAAGCATTTATTACATCTAGCTCCACCTTCTTTTTCATCTTCTAAACCTTTTACATTTTCTTTAAATTCGTTATGATCATAATCAATATCCATAATTGGTATATTTAATATTTCTAATAACTTAATTTGTTCATTTTTCCTTTTTAAATACTCTTCTAAAGGATATATATTTGGATTATAATATAATACTGTTACATCAAAATATTCTTTTAAAAGAGTTACTACATGACTGCTACAAGGTGCACAACAACTATGTAGTAATACCTTTGGTCTATAATTAAGTTTTGATGTTATATCTTCAAATATATTATTGTAATTTTCCTTCATAATACCACCACTAATTCCTTACCTATTATACCACATTAATATAAAAATAAATTATATTAAATAATACTATACACTTATCTATACATAAAAAAATACGATATAAATCGTATTTATAAACTAATGGTAGCGACGGAGGGGATCGAACCCCCGACCTATTGGGTATGAACCAATCGCTCTAGCCAGCTGAGCTACATCGCCATAAATAAGTAAGCAATATAAATATATCATAAAATGATATTTTTAACAATACTTTTTTTGAAAAAAATATAAAAACATTTGTTTTTCAAATATTGACAATAATTAAAAAAAATATTATCATATCTTATATGGAGGCATAATATGAAAAAAATATTTTTAAGTTTAATGATAGTTAGTTCTATGCTACTTTTAACAGCTTGTGGAAATAGTGGTAATAAATATGATAATTCTGTTACACCAAAACTTGGTGATACCGTTATTATGGATGGTTTTGAAGTTACTTTAGTTAGTTATACAATAGGAAAAGCGATTGATCCTGATGATGAATATCAAGATTTAATATATTTAGATGTTAAAATTAAAAACACAGGTACTGCATCTGACAAATTGTATAATAATAGTTATAAAATCTACAGTCCAAATAATACCTTGATTAATGAAATTTATAGTTCTGACTATCCTAATTCAATTGATAATATAACAGAAATTCGTCCGAATGGTGAGGCTAGTGCACAAATGATATTCCCATTTTTAGGATATGGTAAATATTACATTGAATTTCCTGGGGTAAATGGCACTGTAACAGCAGAACTTGATATAAAAGAATAAAAAGTTAGGAATTTCCTAACTTTCTTTTTTTATTAAATTATAATATAACATAGCAACTGTCATAGGTCCTACTCCACCTGGAACTGGAGTAATATATTTTGCTTTTTTACTTACATGTTTAAAATCAACATCACCATATAACTTATTATCGACTTTATTTATACCAACATCTACTATAATAGAACCACGTTTTACCATATTTTTAGTTATTAAATGTTTGCATCCTACTGCACAGATTAATAAATCTGCTTTTTTTGTATAATCTTTTAAGCGTTTAGTTTTACTATGGCAAACTGTTACAGTGGCGTTTTTTCTAAGTAGTAGTTCAATTAATGGCTTACCAACTAATTTACTTCTACCAACTATAACGGCATTTTTACCTTCTAAATTTATATTATAGTACTCTAATAATTTAATAATTCCATATGGGGTACAAGATATTATACCAGGATTATTGCTAAATAAATTACCACAATTTTTTATAGTAAGACCATCAATATCTTTTGTTTCATCTATAGCATTTATAATTTTGTCTACATTTAAATGATCTGGTAATGGGAGTTGTACTATTATTCCATTTATCTTTTTATCTTTGTTTAAACTTTCTATTTTTCTAATTACAATATCATCTGTTATATCTAAATCAAATTTAAAATGGTTAAAGTTAACATTTAAATATTCTGCAACTTTCTTTTTATTTTTTATATATACATTACTTGCTGCGTCATCACCAACTTGTATAACTGCTATACCATATTCTAAGTTATTTTCTTGTATATAGTCTTTTAATTCTTCTTTGATTTTATTACTAACTAGTTTTCCATCTAGTATCATTTAATCACATCCTATTCATATAATGGATATTTATCAGTTAATTCTTTAGTTTCTTTTCTTAATTCTTCGTATACTTCATCATTATCGATATTTCTTAAAGCTTTAGAAATAATTTTTCCTACTTTAATAAAATCTTCTTCTTTGAAACCTCTAGTTGTCATAGCTGGACTGCCTAATCTAATTCCACTTGTTTTAAATGGAGATTCTGTTTCATTTGGAATAGTATTTTTATTACATGTTATACATATTTTATCAAGTGCTTTTTCTGCATCTTTTCCTGTTATACCTAATGTAGATTTAACATCAACTAATATTAAATGATTATCAGTACCATTAGATATTATTCTGAAGCCTTCTTCTTTTAAAGTTTCAGATAAAGCTTTGATATTCTTTAAAACTTGAATTTGATAATCTTTAAATTCTGGTTGTAAAGCTTCATAGAAACATTCTGCCTTGGCGCCAATAACATGCATTAAAGGTCCACCTTGTATACCAGGAAAAATAGTCTTGTTTATTTTTTTAATTATTTCTTCATTATTTGTTAAAATAAGCCCACCACGAGGTCCTCTTAGTGTTTTATGTGTTGTAGAAGTTACTACATCTGCATAAGGAAAAGGACTTGGATGAAGACCACATGCTACTAATCCTGCAATATGTGCCATATCAACCATTAAAATAGCTCCACAAGCATCAGCTGCTTCTCTGAACTTTTTAAAATCTATTGTTCTAGAGTAAGCACTAGCACCAGCAATAATCATTTTTGGTTTTTCTTTTTTAGCTAGTTCAATAAGTTCATCATAATTAATTTCTTCAGTTTCTAAATCAACATTATAAGATACAATATCATATTCTAATCCACTAAAGTTAATGCTATGTCCATGAGTTAAATGCCCTCCATGACTTAAATTCATACCCATTACTTTATCTTTATAATTTAATAATGCCTTATATACAGCCATATTGGCACTACTACCACTATGTGGTTGTACATTAGCGTATTTACAATTAAATAATTTAGTAGCATATTCTATTGCTAGATTTTCAAATATATCTATATATTCACAACCTCCATAATATCTTTTGCCACTATATCCTTCTGCGTATTTATTAGTCAAAATACTTCCTTGTAATTCCAATATATCTTTAGAAACAAAATTTTCAGAAGCAATTAATTCAATATTTCTTCTTTGTCTTTCTAGTTCTTTATTTAAAGCATCTTTAAGTAGTTTATCCATTCTATCACCTATTTCATTATATCATATTATAATTTAATTGACATCACTTTTTTAATAATATATAATTATGCTTAGGATAGGAGTTGAAGGAAATGTCAAAATGGAAAATTAATCCTAATTTTTTTGCATTATTGTTGGTTGCATCTTTATTTGCTGAATGGAAATACATGGCTATTCTTGCTTTCTTAGTTTTTGTATTATGGAATGAAAATGAAAAATTAAGAAAACTAGCTATTCAAGTAGTTGCTATTTCATCAGCTTGTGCATTATTCTCACTATTATGGACTGCTATTAGCAATGGATTTAGTGTAGTTGAAAGTGCTGCTAATTTATTAAATAGTATTATTAAATTATTTGATGACACTTATACTAGACCTGAATGGGTAATTACATTATTAGCTATTTTAGATAAAGTAGAAGCTTTAATTGCTAATTTAGTTAGTTTAGCTATTTATTTTGCTAAATTTAGCTTCATAGTAGCTATTATAAGTAATGAATTACCAAATAAAGGTATCTTTAGTAAAATTAGTGAATATTTAAATAAATTCAGTAGTTTTGTAGATAAAAAATTATATGATTTAGTATCTATAAATCCCGCTGGACCAGTAGTACAAAATACACAACCAACAGTTAATCAAACTAATGAACAAAATTTAAATAATTAGGACATAAAAAGCATATCAATGATATGCTTTTTATTTTTTAAAAATAGATAATACTTTCGATGACATAGTAATTATTTTTGTACTATTTTTAATAGCAACACCTTTTCCCATAGCTTTACCACCAATTGTAAGAGCTGCTATAGTAGCAGTTACTAATAATGATACTATAAATAGATTTATATCAAATTTTGAAGCTATAGAAGTAGCTACTGCAACACCTGCAGTACCTGATACGATACCACAAATATCACCTACCACGTCGTTGCAAATAGATGATACTCTATCAGAATTTTTAATAAATTTAACGGCTATATTTGAACCTTTTACTTTTTTAGCATTCATAGAAATAATTGGTTTATCATCAGCAGATGTTACTGCAACACCAATCATATCAAATACTATACCTAATAAAATAAATATAAGTACTAATATTATACCAAGTATTAAACTAGCATCTTTAAGTACCATTTCTGATAAGAAAGAAAATAACATTGATATAGCAAATGCCATTATAGTTATAGTTATTATCCATTTTTTATTATTTTTTTTCATATTACTCCTTATAATAAAAAGGGACCAAGTCCCTTTATATACATCTTAAATGGCTATTAACATAATTAACTTTGCGTCTTAGGTCAAGTAGGTTTTCCCTGAATCTTGCATCACGTTACCATGGGTGCGGTTTCCCTTTAAAAGATTCAATATATCGTCTCCAAATATATGACTTGATTACCACTTAGTACGCACTGTAATCTTATATTACGTCACTCTAGGGGATTTCCCCGGCTACTAATTTATTATTAATTCTTTTTTGCAAGTATTGTTTCAAACTGCGATTTTTAAATAATCTTAGCTATAAACTACTTAAAATAGATCAGTTATCCCCATAACTCACTCAAGACAAGCTACGCTATTCATAACTTTCGCCACAAAATAGGTTCACGCCTAATTCGTATCTGGTCCGTCAACTAATAGTGTATAGGCCAAACACAAGATTAGGTCTCCATGAATGCTGGGTCGTTTGCGTATGCCATTACGGACGCCCATCACTCTACCTTTCAGCATCCACCCCAAACTGGGCGTAAGAAGCAAACACCAAAAGTTTCACAGATGTGCTCTTTACCGGATTTTTAGCCCCGGCTTCCTAATAAATCAAATAGACTAGAATAATGTGCCACTTGATAGATAAATTATATCATATTTTATAAAAATGTCAAATTGACAATTATTTTCTCTTTTTTATTACTTTGGCTGGATTACCTGCAACTATTGTATAACATTCTACATCTTTAGTAACAACAGCTCCAGCTGCAATAATTGATCCTTCATGAATAGTTACACCTGGTAATATTATTGCATTAGCTCCTATCCATACATCATTTTCTATAATAACTGGTTTTATTTCGCTATTTCCTTGCTTAATCATTGGTATATCTGTTCTATCAAATTTATGATTAGAAGTATATATAGAAACATTAGGTCCCATCATAACATTTGAACCAATAGTTACTGAAGATGTTATTTTAGCGTTAATACCAATACCAGAATTATCACCTATTTCAATATTTGGCGATATATTAGCATTTTTATCTATATTTATATTTTTACCAGTCTTATTTGCAAATCCTTTTACTAGTAAATTTCTTATTTGCTTACCAAATAAATTAATTGGAAAATCAGATGCTGGTAAATGTTTACCTATTAAATGATATAAAATATAACAAAAATATATTCGTAATTTACTCATTAATTTCTTCCCCTTTTAAAATAATTTCTAGAAAATTTAACCATCTTTCTTTAATTTTTTCAAAAGAATATTTTTTAGCTGTCTCTTTAGCATTTTTTCCCATTATACTTATTTCTTTTTTATTATCCAATAGTTTAATTATTTTTTTAGCCATAACATCTTTACTTCTATTTTTTATTACATATCCAGAAAAATTATTTTTTATAAGTTCCAAAGATCCAGAAGCACTATCAAAAATAATTCCAGGTAGACCATATGACATACCTTCTAAAAGAGCTATGCCAAATGATTCAGTATATGATGTAACAATAAAAGCTTTAGAATGACTTAAAACATCATTGATATAATCTTTGTTTTGAAAGCCATGTAAGATGATATTATTTTCTAAATGTAAATTTGTTATTATATCTTTTAAATTATTTCTTTCTGGCCCATCACCAATTATATCTAGTTTATAATTAGGATTTTTTGCTACAACCTTTTTAAAAACATCTATTAAATCATCAAAACCCTTTTCTTTTGATAATCTCCCCACTGTTACAACATTTTTAGTATAATCACTATCTATTTCTGGAATATTATCAAGAGAGTTTGGCATATAATAACATTTTACTTTCCCTGTTAATGTTGCAGTATAAAAATTTGTAAGTTCTTTTGATACAGGCAATAAATAATCTATATTTTTGCATGCATCATTTAAATTTTGTATATATTTTTGATCATTTAAATGATGACGATGTTCTTGAGCTATTTTAATAATACTTTCTTTCCCGTATTTGCTTAAATAATTTGTAAATAATACTCTCGTAGATATTATTACATCAGCATTACTATTTTTAATATAATCTATCATAGTTTTTTTTCTCAAATATAAAACTTTTATAGCTTTTATACCTTCTTTTAATAAATTAAAAATTTTAAAGTTTTTAAAGTTTTGCTTAATTTCTTTTTTATTTGGACCATAAGGTATTAAGTATTTTATTTTTACCTTGTCATCTATTTTATATACAGGTTTCTTTCCCATTTTATAAGTACAAATTATTTCAACTTTATAATCATCACAAAGCATATTTGCAAGTGTTGCTACAGCTTTTTCAACACCACCATAATTTAAATGTAATGATAATATTGCAATTTTTTTCATTTTATCACAACTCTTTTTCTTTAATTTGCATATTTTTCAATAATTGCATCAACAATTCTTTCGCTTGCATGTCCATCACCATATGGATTAGAAGCTTTACTCATTTTTTCATATTTTTTATTATTATCTAATAATTCTTTAGTTTCACGAATTATGTCTTCTTCTTTTGTTCCAACTAATTTTAATGTACCCGCATCAATTCCTTCCGGTCTTTCTGTTGTATCTCTAAGAACTAATACTGGTTTACCAAGTGATGGAGCTTCTTCTTGAATTCCACCACTATCTGTTAGTATTAAATATGATTTATTTATTATATTATGAAAATCTAGCACATCTAGTGGCGGTACAATTTTAACTTTATCATTATTAGCTAAGTATTCATCTACAATATTTTTAATTATTGGGTTTAAATGTACAGGATATAATACTCTTATATCTTCATATTCACTTGTTAACTTATTTATAGCGCTAAAGATTCTCTTCATAGGTTCTCCTACATTTTCTCTTCTATGAGCTGTTAATAATATTAATCTTTTATCTTTAGCAAAATCTAATATTTCATTTTCATAATCTTCTTTAACAGTAGTAGCCATAGCATCTATTGCAGTATTACCAGTTACATAAATATTTTTTCTACCTTCTTTAAGTAAATTTTCTTCACTTAATTTAGTTGGTGCAAAATTCATATCTGCTAAGCAACTAACCATTTGTCTATTCATTTCTTCTGGATATGGTGAATATTTTTCGTATGTTCTAAGTCCTGCTTCAACATGCCCTATATCTACTTGTTTGTAAAATGCTGCTAAAGCTCCTACAAATGTAGTAGTAGTATCACCATGAACAAGAACTATATTTGGTTTTTCATGTTCAATTATTTCTTCCAAAGCTATAAGTGATCTAGTAGTTATATCACCTAATGTTTGGCCTTGTTTCATAATATTTAAATCATATTCTGGCTTAATATCGAATGTTGTTAATACTTGATCTAACATTTCCCTATGTTGTGCTGTTACGCATACTATGCACTCTGTTTCTTCCCTTTTTTCTAATTCTTTAATAAGTGGTGCCATTTTAATGGCTTCTGGTCTAGTACCAAAAATTGTCATTACTTTTATCATATATCCTCCTAATCAGCAATTACTATTTCATTTTTTTAATTTTGAATATAAATTTTACATTATTATTATAAAATCTTTTTAATCTAGATGGTTCACACATAATTCTATATAACCATTCCATATTCATTTTAATAAATAATTTTGGTGCTCTTTTCTTTGAACCACTTATTACATCTAGTGATCCACCTACTCCAACAAAAATACCTTTATCAAACTTATCTAAATGCTTATAGATAAGTTTTTCTTGATTAGGTATACCAAGAGCAACTAAGATTATATCTGGCTTTGATTTGATAATTTTTTCAAAATCCTTATCTTTATCTTTACTATAACCATTTACCATACCTAAAATATTTAAATTAGGATATTTTTCTTTTAAAACATCTTTTAGTTTTACTAATACTTCTTCTTTAGAACCTAATATATATATTGATTTATTATTTAAAGAACCAAGGCGTAATAGTTCTTCTGCTATTTCAACGCCTGGTATTCTTTCTTTTATATCATAATTAAGCATTTTAGCTGACTTCACTATACCTATTCCATCAGGAACTATCGTAGTATCTTTTGATAATAATAATTTTTTAAAACTATCATCATTTTCTGCTATATTAAATGTTTCTGGATTTGCTGTTACTATAAACATTTTTTTATTGTTTTCTAAATTTTCATCTAATACTTTATAAAAACTCTCTTTTGTATCTAAATATAATTTGTTAAATAAACTCTTCATACTACCTCACTCTATTAAATTACTTGTATCTGGTTTTTGATTATCTTTATCTGCGATTTGTTGTAATAATGATTGTATATCATTTTTTGCATATATATCTTCTTTTATATCTTCAATTTTTACTTCTTTATCAAATTCTTTACCATTTATAATTGCATCTATAAAATCATTCCATCTATTTGTAAGTGAACTATAAGAATACTTTTTAGCTGTTTCTTTTGCTTTGTTACCAATAAGTATTTTAAATTCATCACTGCTTAATAAAAGTTTTACTTTTCTAGCCATTTCTTCGATATCTCTATTTTTTACAATATATCCATTTGAATTGTCTTCCATGAACTCTAATACACCAGTAGCTGTATCAAAAACTACAGATGGAAGCCCATATGACATCGCTTCTAATAAGGAAAGTCCAAATGATTCTTTTTTACTTGCTAATACAAACACAGATGAATGACTTAATAAATCATTTATATAGTCTTTATTTTGGTATCCATGTAATGTTACTTTATCTTTTATTCTAAGATCAAATATTTTTTTCTTGATTTTATTAAGTTCAGGTCCATCTCCTACTATATCTAATGTAACATCAGGAAGTTCTAGTTGAACTTGATAATACATGTTTATTATATCTAAAACACCTTTATCACTAGTTAATCTACCAACAGTAATAATATTCTTTTTAGAAAAATCTGAATTTATAATTGGTATATCATCTAGTACATTAGGCATATGATAACATGGCATTTTTAAATATTTTTTATAATAATCTCTAATTTCTTTTGATACAGTAAGAATATAATTAGCATATTTATAATTTTTTCTTACTTTTTTTATTTCTTTTTTGTTATCCAAATGATAATTATTTTCTATAAACACCTTATATTTGTTCTTTTTATTATATTTAAACCATTTTACATAAGTACTATTACTAGTTATAAGCACATCATAATCATTTTTCTTTATTTCTTTTTTTATTACACTTTTATTTAAAAATCCAACTTTTATTTTTAATAATAATTTCTTAACTATACTTCTTTTTTCTTCTTTTTCACTGCTAAGTAAAAATACTTGTTTTACGTTATCGTTTAGCTTATGAGTTCCATTTTCTTCTTTATATGTTTGTACTAGTGTTACTTCATGATTTACTGATAGCATATTTACAATACTACACAAAGATTTATCAATACCACTTAAACTAAGTTTTTTTGCTAATATTTTTATTTTCATAAAGTCTCCTTATCTATATTCAAATATAAAATAATTGTTATTCCAAAATATATAGAAACTGCTGGTGCACTTAAGATATGACCTGCAAAAAAAGCTATTAAAAGAGACAACATAGTTATTAATATTAATATCATTTTATCATAATTATAGTTATTTAAATGTGATAATGCATACTCCATCATTTTTAATACAATTTTAAAGAATGGAATCATAAATATTATAAATCCTATAATACCATATCTATATAATAAATCATAAAAATCCATTTCAACATATTTTTCTAATACTTTATTATTTGTAGATCCTAATCCGAACAATTTTTCTTCTAAATTATGATTTATATATTCTCTAGTTGTATTATTTAAATATATATCTCTAGATGAAAATACAGCATTAGTAGTACTTATATATCTTCCACTATTTAAATTACTTAAATATGAAGAATTAAAAAATAAAATAACTGTATAACTTATAAAAAATACTATTTTAAATATATTTTTCTTATTTTTATCTTTAAGCAATATATGAATAAATAACGCGATTAGTGATATTAAAACCCCAAGAAGTGGTGTTTTAGTACCGAGCATCATCATCATAAATATAACATACATAACAAGTATAAAACTATACTTATTATTCTTTAAAATGTCTTCTAAAAATAATGGGAATAGAATTGTTATTATTCCACTTATTTCATTTGCTGAATAATACCATCCTACAACCCCTGTAGTAACGGTATCACTATAACTATTAAATCCGGTATTTGTTAACTTCGCAATTAAAATAGTTGTTAAAATGAAAAATACATTATATTTTAAAATCTTTTTCATTTCTATATATGATATTTTATAATCATCATTATAATTAAGTAAAAATATAAAAATTATTGGTAAAAACATAAACTTTATAAGTTGTGTTCCACTGCTTACATAACTATTATTACCAATCAATATATGAATTATAGAAAATATTGATAATAATAAATAATAAATAATACTTTTCTTTTTATATTTTGATTTAGTTATAAATAATATATAAATACCACTGAATAAAATTAATATTCCTTTAAAAATTGTTCCTATTGATACTATATTACCATTTATTCTTTCTGTAAAAGATGTAATTAAATCTATAAATGGTAATATTAAAAATAAATAATAAATAATCTTTTTCATATAAACCTCGTTAATAATTTCACTGTTTTGTATTTTTTGTAATATAGCAAATTACAAGCTATCTTAAATTTTAAATTTTTCTTCTTGTAATATTTATTTTTTCTCCAATTTGGGCATTTTTCTTTTAACATTTTGTTTATTTTAAGTAAATCTTCTCTTGCTTCTTTAGTTTTAAATGGTAAAATTCTTAAAGAAGCAGATAAAAATATATGGTAAATGAATATAAATTCAAATTCTTCATCATAATTTTCTTTACTCTTTTTATATTTATCAAATAAAAAATCATAAGCGTAAAATATATCTTTTAATCTTTTTGTATATTTTTCTTGATTCATCGTAGAATGTTTTCTTCTAACATATTTATAAGGTGCATATTTCATATATGCAATATTTTCTGCATATATTGCATATATAGGTACAACTGCTAAATCTTCATATATATGCCTTTCAAGAAAATACAAATCATTTTTCAATAATATATCTTTCTTTATTATTTTATTTGTTGGACCATTTGAAGAAACGATATAATTTTTTACTATATCACTTGTATAATAATTTATACCCTTTATTATAGTTTTATTTTTACCATCAATTTCAAATCTTTCCATATCACATACTACTAAATCTGAATCAAATGAAATTGCTTTATTATACATTTTTTCGTACATTTTACTATCAACATAATCATCATCATCCACAAATGCAATATACTCTCCTTTGGCTAATTTAATACAATAATTTCTTGCTGCTCCTTGCATTTGATTTTTTTGATAATAGTATTTAACTCTAGGATCTTTTATTTGCAATACAAGATTTTTTGTATTATCTGTAGAACCATCATCTATAACAATTATTTCGATTTCTTTTAATGTCTGATCAAGTAATGAATTAATACATTTTAATATATATTGTTCACCATTGTAAGTTGGTACTATTATACTTATTTTTACCATATTCATCCACCTATTCACTTATAAAATTATAACATTTTTTTTAGTAAAATAAAACATTTATATAAAACTTTACACGATAAATACTCTTTCCATTTCTTTTTATCATAAAATAAGATATAATTATAATGGTGATGATATGGAAAAAGAAAATAAAAGTATTAATGTAATGAACAAACTTATGGGGGTTCTGGTACTTGCCTCTTCAAGCGTGTATTTGGCTTATATAGTAAAAAATATGTATGATAAAGTAAATGGAATGTCACTTTTAATAGGTGCTCTTATACTAGAATTATTTAGTTTACTTTTCTTTCTAACTTCATTAGTTAAAAACAAAGTTAAAAATGCACTTAATATATTTTCTTCTTTAGCTTTTATATCATTTATAACTTTTACAGTATTAGATTATAATGATATTATCAAAATAAAAAAAATGGATACTCTACCTAATTTTATAAATAAAAATATTGCAGATGTAGTAGTATATGCAGATGAAAAAAAATTAGATATTGATTATTCTTATGAATATAGTGACAACGTAGAAGAAGGAAAAATTATTAGTCAAGATGTTTTACCAGGTACTATACTTAAGAAAATAGATAAAGTATCATTTGTAGTATCAGGTGGCCCTAATTATGATAAAGAAATTATTCTTACTAATTTTGAGGGGACTAAAATTGATGAATTAATTGATTTTATTAGCAAAAATTATCTAAATAATGTAAATATCGTTTATGAAATAAATAATGAAATTGAAAGAGATATTATAATTAGTCAAAGCGTAAAAGGAAATACCAAAAGAAGCTCACTTATAACAGTAAAGGTTTCCTTAGGCAGTAAAGATTCACTTAGTCCTATTAGTCTTGAAGATTTAAGAGACAAAAAATTATTTGACGCTACATTATATTTAAAAAGAAATGGAATATCTTATGAACTTAAATATGAATTTAGTGATACTATAAATAAAGATCATATAATAAGTACTGATCCTTCTAGTGGTGAAGTTACTCCTTTATCTAGCAAAGTAATTCTTACAGTATCCAAAGGAAAATCAATTACAGTACCTAATTTAAAAGATATGGAAATGAAAGATATAGTTTCATGGGCAAGTGAAAATAATGTTAAACTTAGTTTCAATGAAGAATATCATAAAGATATAAAATTAGGTCAAATTATTAGTGTTAGTGAAAAAGAAAATAATATTATTGCTGAAGGAACTAATATTACAATTACTACTTCAAAAGGCCCATTAAGACTTATAAACACTCATAATCTAGCAGAATTTAAAACTTGGGCTGATAAATATAAAGTTGATTATTCAATTAAATATGAATATAGTGATACCGTATCTAAAGGTACTATTATAAAATACTCTATTGAAATTGATTCAATTATAGATTTCGATAATAGCATAACAGTTACCGTATCTAATGGTAAATCAATTACAGTACCTAATTTTGTTGGTATGTCAAAATATAATATAACTACTACTTGTAAAAATTTAGGATTAAATTGTACATTCTATTATACAGGTTACTCATCTACAGCAAAAGATATTGCAAAAAGTCAAAATGTAAGAGCAAAAACAGTTGTTATGAGTGGAACTTATGTTAGTATTGGTCTAAGTAGTGGCCCTGCTAAAACTTATAATGTTTATATACAATCAGAATGGTATGGTAGAACTGCTGATGCAACAATTAGTACATTAAGAAGCAAATTAACAAGTTTATGTCCTGGAGTAACATTTAAGTTTGAAAAAAGAAGTTCTAATACTGGTGCTAGTGCTGGTTATATACATGAATCATCTCCTACTAGAGGCGGTCAAAATTCATTTACTCAAGGTAAAACTTATACATTCTATATTATAAATTAAAAAAATCACACTTTTGTGTGATTTTTATTTTGCTAATTCTAGTGCTTTTTCTACAGCTTTAATATATGTATCAGCTGTAATAGTTACACCACTAACTGAATCTAGTTTAGTTTTTTCTGCATCAGACCATTTTACCCAATCTAAGTTTTGTTCTTCAACAATTTTCTTTTCAATTACTTCTACTTGTTCATACCATTCAGCGCCATTTGGAATAACTCCTATATTTTTTGAAGTTTCTTTCATTCCATATGCATCTTTAAGTGTTTTTTTAGTAGTTGAAACATTATCTTTATTGTATGTTGAATCAATAAATACAGATTTAATTAAACCATTTTCGTCTACATATACAGTAGCTGTAGTAACATATTTAGCTCCATATGATTCATATTCAACTGAACCAAAGTATGTTCCTTCTTTATATTCACCTTTATTTACTTTTTCGCATCCTGCTAAAGTAAATAATCCTACTAATGCTACAAAACTTAATAATATCTTCTTCATAAATCCTCCTCTATTTTTAATTATATATTAATTATTTATTCAAGTCAATTTCAATATAGCGAATAAGTTCTTTACTTATAATCCCCACTATTATTCCTGTTGGAATAGAAAAAAGAAGTAGAATTGGTAAGTAATAAATCATTTTTGTATTTATTATTATAAATGAAATCAATATTTGTCCTAGTGAATGAGTGATAGAACCAATTATGCTTACTCCTATTATAGAAAATGTTTTTATTTTACTTACCAAATACATAACTACAATACTAAGTAGTGATCCTGATAAACTAAAGAAAAATGGAATACTGAATAATCCTGTTCTAAGTATGCCTACTAAAAATACTCTTAAAATAGACAAATATAAGGCGTCTTTAAAGCCATATACGTATAAAACAGTAAGCGTAATAGTATTTGCAAGTCCTAGTTTTAATCCTGGTATATAACCATTAAAAAGAGGTATAAAGCTCTCTATAATATTTAATACAACAGCTAAAGCTAAAAACATAGATAATCTTATAAATTTTTTTGTTTCCATAAATCACCTTACAACTGTATCATAGTAATTATCATCATCTATAGTTATAACTACCTTATTTGGTAAACAGACTATAGTTTCATATGATTTGCTTATATAGCCTTGATTACTACATATATGTTTATCACTATTTTCTTCTACTACTCTAATTTTTTTATCTTTAACTTCTATATTAATGTTACCATTATATCCTTCTACATTATATGTTTTATCTTCACTTAAATCAATTTCTAATACAATTTTATTATCATAATAAACATAAGCTTTTTTGCTATTTTTGTTAAATAAATTAAATATAAGCAATAAGATAATTACAATAAAAATAGTAATTATTATTAATTTTATATCATTTTTATTCATTAAAACTCCTTATTACTTCATTATCATTACTATACCATATAACATCTACATCATACTTTTTTATAAATTCTTTTCCAGATTCAATATCCATTAAAAATAGTGTTGTTGAAAGAGCGTCTGCAAGTGTGCAATCACTAGAAATAATTGTTACACTTTTCATATATTCAGTAGGAAAATTAGTATTAGGATCTATTATATGATGATATTTCTTTCCATTGTAAGTATAGAATCTTCTATATCCGCCACTGGTTACTACACATACATTATTTTTATTTACTACATCAATAATATTACTTGTATTATCTGCATCTTCTATACCTATTTTGTAATATGGATTTTTTTTACCAACTACTACATTACCACCAGCATTGATAATATATTTATTTATTTTCTTATCACTCAAATATTCTTTGCATAAATTAGTTACATAACCTTTTACAATAGCACCTAAATCTATGTTAGCGTTATTTACATAAACTTTATTATTTGAAAGTAGTTTTATATTATTTATATTTGTATCTTTATTTAATTCTTCTTTTGTAGGGATACCTATAGAAGAATCTCTATATTTTTTCCAAACATCTATTACACTTCCCATGTTTATATTAAATAATCCATTAGATTTAGAGTAAAAATCTATACTATACTTTAAAATATCATATAATTCATGGCTGATTTCAAATGTTCCAACTTTATTATTTATTTTATATATTTCACTATTAGTATCATATCTATTAGTAATAGAATCATATTTCTTAAATATATTTTCTATTTCATCTATAGCTTTTAATGCTTTAGCTTTATTTCTACTAGTCACTTCTACAGATATATATGTATCCATATAAAACATATTTTTCAAATAAGTTTGTTCTTTAAAAATATTAAGGATAATTAAAGCTGATAATAGTATTAAAGAAAATACATATATTAATATTTTTTTCATTTTTTATACCTTTTAATAAATTCTTCCATATATGAATCGAATGTTTCATCTTTTATAGTTTTTCTTATATTTTCTACTTCTCTAATTAAAAATCTAATATTATGTATTGATAATAATCTACCACCTAACATTTCATTACATACAATTAAATGTCTTACATAAGCTTTAGTATAATTCTTACAAGTATAACAATCACATTCTTCTTCTATCGGTGTAAAATCTTCTTTATATTTAGCGTTTTTAATATTAATTTTACCATCTAATGTAAATGCATTACCATGTCTTGCAATTCTTGTTGGTAAGACACAGTCAAACATATCTACCCCTCTTTTTACTCCTTCTAATATATCTATAGGATCTCCTACACCCATCAAATATCTTGGTTTATCAGTAGGTAAATAGGTAATTGCATAATCAATCATTTTATACATAGTATCTTTATCTTCACCAACACTAGTACCACCAATAGAATATCCATCAAAATTCATTTTTACTGTTTCTTTGGCACTATATTCTCTTAAATCTTTATATTCTCCGCCTTGTACTATTCCAAATAATGATTGTCTTTCGTTTTTGTGAACATCTTTTCCTCTTTTAGCCCATCTAAGAGTTCTTTCTGTACTATTTTTAGCGTATTCATAAGTAGCTGGATAAGGAATACATTCATCAAAACTCATTGCAATATCACTATCTAATTTGTTTTGTACCCCTATAGATATTTCAGGAGTCAAAAATAATTTAGAACCATCTAAATGGTTTTTAAATACAACGCCTTCTTCACTGATATCTTTCTTTTTAGCTAAAGAAAAAACTTGAAATCCGCCACTGTCAGTAAGAATAGGCCCATCATAATTCATAAATTTATGAAGTCCTCCTGCTTTTTCAACTATATCAGCTCCTGGTCTTAACCATAAATGATAAGTATTAGATAATATTACAGCACTATTCATAGCTTTTAATTCTTCAGGAGTTAATGTTTTTACATTAGCAAGTGTTCCAACTGGCATAAACATCGGAGTTTCATAACTACCATAATTAGTATGTAAAACACCATATCTAGCATGATTATATTGTTTTTTTAATTCATATTTTATTTTCATAATATTTCACATCCTAACTAATTATACCTTAAAATAAATATAAAAACAAATAAAAAAAGGAAAATTATTATTTTCCTTTTTTAGCTTGTGGATGAGTACCAATTGTTTTTTGTTTACCAACTTCTTTTGTTTCTTCTTTAACATTTTCTTTAACGATAGAAGTGATAACTCCTTTAAATACTCCAGCAGGTGCTAAATATTCAAATACTTCATTTTCTTTTTTACCATAAACAGCTTTTCCTATAGGTGAAGAAATTGATATTTGTTTATATTCAGCATCAAAGTTAGGATTAGTTTGAACTAATACATAATTATCTTCCATTACTTTACCATCTACACTTAAAGCAGCACTAAATTTAGTACCAATATCAACTTTTTCTGAATCATATACTGGTTCTACAGCACGAGATAAGATATCTCTATGTTCTTGAATTGATTTTTCGATTGCATATAATGTTTCTCTAGCGTGTACAACTGTTGTAGATACTGAATCACCACTACCCACTTTGAATCCTTTGATTTCTTCTGCTAAACTTTCTGATAAACTTGCTCTACTAACTTCTAAAGCAGCTAATCTAGCTTCCATTGATTTTCTTTGTTCTTTTGTTAAATATTCCATAATTTTTCCCCCTTTACCCCTCTTGGTACCACATATACTAACACAAAAATATGTATTTGTCAAATCATTTTTTTAATAAATGCTTGTTTTTCCTTAGAATAACCTAAATAATGCTCTTTTAAATATTTAGGTATAGCAATTGGATAATTATCTTCTACCATATTTAAAAATGATTCCATATCAAAATCTATTAATCTTTTAAAAGTTTCATAAAATTTAGGATAATCATAAAATAGCTTTCTTGCTTCTCTTGATGGAAATGTTATATTTAAAAAAGCACTACCGAATTTTTGTTCTTTTTTTCTTTCATTTTCTTTATAATAAAATGTATATAGTCTTGCAATATCATCAAATTTAGCGCATACACTTTTTCTACCTATATCCATCGAAAGTGAATAATCAAACATTGGTGCTAATGATAAACTATTTTTATCTTTTATAAATAATAAATTTTCATTTACTCTGTCTATTTGATTCATATAAAAATCTATAGCTGTAGAAATAAGTAAGCTAGTTATAAAATTATAGTAATCTTTTTCTTCTTTAAAATATTCTCTTGCAGTAACAATATTAGATAGTCCTTGATCATATACTGGCAATTTAAGATCATATGTAGTAGTATATGTTTTACCTTGCAATTTAAAATTTTTTGATATAAGACCATAAGAAGTATATCTACCATTAAAGTAACTAGCTACTTTAAATTTAGCTGTAGGAATACCATTACTTTCTGCTAAGAAACTCCCTAATATTTCATTTATAAATCTCTCTAATTTATCCATAGCTTTAAAATAATACCATTCATCACCTATTTTAAACCAATTTGGTTTATGAAGAATATCATATGGACTAGTATTAATTTCTTTTGATAATGTATCTATATCATAATCTGTTTTTTCAAGCTCAATCACAGGAGTTTTAAAACTAACTATATACATATAATCACCTATTAGTTAATTATATTAACATAAAAAAATACCATTTTCAACTTAAAAATGGTATTACTTCATCTAAATTTATTCCTCTAGATCCTTTTACTAAAATCATCTTATTTTTATATTTATGACTTTTTAAATAATTTATTAATTCTTTATAATTACAAAAATGTTCACCTTTAATATACTTAGAATAATTACCAACTGTAATTACTTCTAAATCATTTATTTTACTTAATTCATTATTTATTTTTTTATGTATTTTTTTACTATATTTACCAAGTTCTAAAATATCGCCTAATATAAATACTTTATTTTTATAATTTTTAATTATATCTACTATTCCCATAAGTGATTCATAACTAGAATTATAAGTATCATTTATAACTATATTTTTACCTCTTATTATTTCTAACCTATTATTTTTACTTGTAAAATTAGTTAATACGTCTTTAATATCATTTATTTTTATATTATTTAATATACCTATTTTAATTGCAATTAAGAAATTAGGTATTAGGTGTTTATATGGTCCATTTAATATAAATTCTTCTACATTTCCATTTATTCTAACTTTAAATATAGTTTTATCTATATCACTTTTTATGCCAAAAGGAATTAATTCATCACTACCAATTTTATCTATATTTTTATATTTTAATTTATTTAAATATTTATTTTTGCCGTTAACTATCAATCTTTTATTATTTAAACCATCTAATATTTCTAATTTAGCTTTTAATATGTTTTTAATACTACCTAAATTACCAATATGAGAACTAGATATATTAGTAATTATTCCAATATCTGGATTTAGTAATTTAGATAATTTAGATATTTCCCCTTTATGATTCATACCTAATTCAACTACTAAAAAGTCATATGTTTTATCAAGATTAAATATTGTTAAAGGAATTCCTATATGATTATTATAATTTTTTTCACTCTTTAATACTTTATACTTTTTACTTAATATCTCATATATTAAATTCTTTGTAGTTGTTTTACCAATACTGCCTGTTACAGCTATTATATTCAAAGGATTAGTATTTAAGATATGTTTAGATAGTTTAAATAAGCTATCATAAGTATCTTTAACTTTAATAACTACAATATCATTAGATTTTACATCTTCATCAGTTATAATAGCTTTTGCTTTATTTTTAATACTCTCTAAAATATAATCATTACCATTTTTATATTTTCCTTTTAAACATATGAAAATATCATCTTTCTTTACTTCTCTAGAATTTATTCTTATTTTTTTAATTTTAGAGTCTTTATAGTTTCTTTCTACTGTTCCATTAACAATATTTACTATTTCGCTTATTAGCATAATATCACCACTAAATATTATGCTAATATAAGAAAAAAATGACTACATATATTTAGTCATTGCTTTCATTGTTTGATTAACTTGTTTTTGACTTGGTGTTCTTCCCATGCTAGATAGCATAGCTCTTATCATTTGTTCATTTATAGGCGGATTTTTTTGCATATATTTTTGTAAATAATGACGTGCTAAGAAAAATCCGATTACAGCACCAACTAATAAACATACTATTGCTAGTATTAATTCTCCAAAGAATCCCACTGTTATCATTCCTCTCTATAAATATTTTACTAAATTTTAATTAAAAATACAACAAAAAAGGATTATTTATACATATTAATAATCCTTTTCTTAATGCTTTCTTTATCAAAATTCATATATTTAAGTACATCTTCGGTTTTCCCACTTTTACCAAAACTATCTAAAGTTATTAAATAGTCACTATTATATACAAATTTGCCCCAACCAAAACTTGATCCCGCTTCTATTACAAAAGTTTTATATCCTTCTGGTATTAAAGCTTTTTGGTATTCAACACTTTCTTTATCAAACAATTCCATGCATGGCATACTAACAACTCTTAAATCAAGTTTATAAGCACTATATAATTCTTCAGCTATTTCTAAAGCTGTATTAACCTCAGTTCCCGTAGCAATTATAGTACCATGAAGTTTTACTGCTTCTTTTCTTACTAAGTAAGCTCCTCTACTAACTTCTTTAGGATTAGATGTTGGAATAAGTTTAGTATTTACTCTTGATAATATAAGAGCAGATGGAGCAGTGCCATTAAGTATTTGATGCCATGAACCGATAAGTTCTTTAGCGTCAGCTGGTCTATAAACATTTAAATTTGGTATGCTTCGAAGAGCTGCTAACTGTTCAATAGGTTCATGTGTTGGTCCATCTTCACCAACATTAATTGAATCATGTGTAAATATATAGGTAACGGGAATATTCATAAGAGCACTTAACCTAATTGATGGCTTCATATAATCAGAAAAACTTAAGAAAGTTGAACCAAAAGGTCTTAAATTTGATAAAGCAATACCATTCATTATAGCTGCCATACCATGTTCTCTTACACCATACCATATATTTTTACCATTGTAGTTATCTCTCGTTATATCTTTATATTGTTCTAAATTAGTTTTTGTAGAACTTGCTAAATCAGCACTTCCACCAATCATTAAATCAGGTACTAACTCTACTAATTCATTTAATATTCTGCCATTAGTAACTCTAGTAGCTTCGAATAAATCTTCTTTTAAGTGAAAATCGCGACTTAAAACATCAACACTTATATTTTTACTAATTAAATATTTAAGTTTATCATAATCTCCGCCAAAAGTGTTTGATACATATTCACGGTAATTTCTAGCCCATAATTCATATTTTTTCATACTTCTTGAAAAAAGTTCTTTAGTAAAATATTCTTTAGCTTCATTATCAACATAAAATTTATCTTCAGGATAATTAAACTTTAATTTAATTGATTCTAAGTCATGTTCTTCTAATTTAGCACCATGAACTTTATTAGTTCCTTCTAAGTATGAACCTTCACCTATTATTGTTTTTACTTCTATGATAGCTGGTTTACCAGACTTAGAAGCTTTATCTATAGCTTTAGATATATCATCAACTTTATTAAATTTGGCTAATTCATAATGCCAATTCATGGCTTCAAATCTTTCTTTTATATTTTCAGTATTACTATTTTTTAGTTCACCATCTAAAGTAATACCATTAGAATCATATAAAACTATTAAATTATCTAATTTCAAATTACCGGCTAATGAACAAGCTTCATAACTTACACCCTCCATTAAGTCACCATCACCTACAAGTGTATATACTTTGTAGTTTACAAGTGGTGTAGTATATTTGCCATTATCTATTTTATATCTGTTTTCTAAAACTTTTTCACTAATTGCCATACCAACAGATGTAGCAATTCCTTGTCCAAGTGGACCAGTAGTACATTCAACCCCTGGAGTAACTCCATATTCAGGATGACCTGGAGTTTTAGAATTTAATGTTCTAAATTTTTTTAAATCATCTAGTGATATATTATATCCTGCCATATACATAGTCGCATATAATAAAGCAGAACCATGACCAGCGGATAATACAAACCTATCTCTATTAACCCAGTTATCATCTTTTACACTATAATTAAGATATTTACTAAATATAGTATATATAATTGATGTTGCTCCTAAAGCTATTCCTGGATGACCAGAAGAAGCTTCGTTAATCATATCAATTGATAAACTCTTTATATTATTTATTATTCTATCGTTCATATCACACCTCTACTATGATAATTATATCATAAAAAGTTGTAATTAAATATTTTATTTTTCGACATAAATTATATTATTATCAATTTCTTGTTTCATAGCTTCTTTATCTCTTAAGCCTACCATGTAAGTTAAAGTTCCTACAAATACCATAAATAATAATAAAATGTGTTCTTCCATAAATTTTTTCATTCTAACATCTCCTTGCAAATTAATATTAACACGAACAAGTGTATGTGTCAATACATTTTACAAACAAATGTTTGACAACTTTACATATGTATGCTAAAATGTATTTGTAAGATTAAGGAGGATATATGGAACAACTAACAAAAAGACAAAGTGATACACTTAAGTTTGTAAAAGAATATATAGTTAGTCATGGTTACCCACCTACTGTAAGAGAAATTGGAAAAGCTATAAATGTTTCATCCCCAGCTACTGTACAAGCACATTTAAATCATTTAGCAAATAAAGGATATATTAGAAAAGAAAATACAAAAAATAGAACAATTGAATTATTAGTAGAAAATGAATATGTAGATAAAAATGAACTAGTTGTTGATGTACCTTTACTTGGTAAAGTTACTGCTGGAAGCCCTATAGAAGCTATTGAAACACCAAACGAATTCTTTTCATTACCAGCGTATTTAATACCTAAAAACAAAGAAGTATTTACACTACATGTAAGTGGAGAAAGTATGATTAATGCTGGTATATTAGATGATGATATTGTTATTCTAGAACGCAGAAATGACGCTAGAAATGGTGATATCGTAGTTGCTATGACAGATGAAAATGAAGTTACTTTAAAAAGATTTTATAAAGAAAATGGTTATATAAGATTACAACCTGAAAATGATTTTATGGATCCAATTATACTACCTAACGTAACTATATTAGGGAAAGCCATAGGATTATATAGAAAAATATAAAGAGTCTAATTTAGACTCTTTATTATTTTATAAAACCAATATAAATTAAGAATATAATAATAATACTTAACATTATTATTCCGTTTATTCTTTCACTTTTATCACTTTTATTGCTAACTCCTACTATTCTACTAGCTAAAACGCCACCAACAAGTCCACCTATATGTGCTGTATTTGCAATATCAGGCATCAATCCTATAATTAAATTAATAATTATTATTGGTAATATTTGAGCTATAATAACATTTCCTAAATATGTTCTATAATAGTATCCAAAATACAATAATGAACCTAGTAATCCAAATATAGCTCCTGAAGCTCCAACAGCTATACTATTACCTAAAAATGGTATAGAAAGCAGTGATCCTGTAATGCCACTTATAAAGTATATAAATATAAATTTTTTAGTACCAAAGAAATTTTCTACTTGGGTACCTATTACATATAATGCATACATATTAAATAAAAAATGTATTATATTAGCATGTAAGAACATAGAAGTTATAATTCTATAATATTCACCATTTACAGTATAAAACGGATATAAAGCGCCAAATTTTAGTAAAGTTATATTATCTATATCAGTAAAGCTACTACTTGATAACCATGTTATAACAAATAAAATGGTATTTATTATAATTAATGCATTAGTAGCATATGGCTTTTTTTCTTGAAAAGTTGCTTCATTCTTTTTAGCTTCTTTTTCTCCTTTTTTATTTATATCTATTGATAACTTTTCAAAAAGTTCTATTCCTTCTTCACTAAATTTAGTCTTTTTATAAATATCAGGGAAATATTCTTTCACTACATCAAATTTCTTTAAATCTTCTATTTCTTTTATTTCTACACATGATATATTCCCTGTATCACTGTATTTTTCTTTAGAAACATTATCTCCAATATTAACAAATATACTAAGTGTATTCATGTTTAAAGATAATGTTTTTTTCTTTATTTTCTTTACTATTTGTTTTGTTCTAAATAAATCAAAATCCATTTGATCATTATTGTGAATATAATTAGTTACAATTCTAACTATTTTATAGTCATTAGATAAATTCTCAAGCCATATTTCATTTTTAGCGCCTTGCAATATTATAGGTTGATATGACTTTTCTACTATAAAATAATGAAGTAATTTAATTGTTATTTCATCAAGCTTATTTACTTCCATTTATTTATTCCTCCTTAAACATATTTATTATATCTACAAATTCACTAGGTAACTCACTATCAAAATGCATATATTCTTTTGTAGTTGGGTGAATAAAACCTAATTCTTTGGCATGAAGACATTGTCCAAAATCATTTATAATTTTCTTATTACCATAAACAGGATCATTAACTACTGGATGATTTATATATTCCATATGTACTCTTATTTGATGTGTTCTACCTGTTTCTAGTTTAAGTTCTATTAAAGTAGCTTTCTTATATCTTTCAAGTACTCTAAAGTTAGTAATAGCTTTCTTTGAATTTTCATCGGTAACAGCCATTTTCTTTCTATCTTTTTTATTCCTACCTATTGGAGCATCAATAGTACCTGTATCATTATTTATAACTCCCCATACTAATGCAATATATTTTCTAGTTACGGTTTTATTTTTTAATTGTTCTGCTAAAAAATCATGAGCATAACTGTTTTTAGCAATCATAATTAGTCCTGTAGTATAAGCATCTATTCTATGAACAATACCAGGTCTAAAACTACTTTCAGATAAATTATCAGTATAATACATAAGACCATTTACTAAAGTATCAGTATAATTGCCATTACCAGGATGGACTACTACTCCATTTTTCTTATTTATTACCATGACATCATCATCTTCATAAACAATATCAAGTTCCATTTTCTTTGGCTTTACTTCGATAGGATCTTCTACATAGTTAAAATCTATTATATCATTTTCTTTAACTACATAATTAGTTTTTACTTCATCGCCATTAACTAGTACTTGTTTATTTTTAATTGCTTTTTGTATTTGATTTCTAGATAATGAGATTTCATCAAGTAAAAATACATCAATTCTCTTACCACTTTCATTTACTTTTATTTGCATTCTTATCATCCTTTATTCCTAAAAATATTATACTTAATATAGATATTACAATGCATATGTCTGCAAAATTAAATACTGGGTAACTATATCCAAAAAAGTTAAATGATAGGTAATCTACTACATAACCTCTTACTACTCTATCAATTAAATTACCAAGTATTCCCCCTATTAAAATTAAATATAATATATATTCTAACTTTTTTATATTTTTATCTTTTATTAAATAATAAATAATTCCTATAATTATTGCTAAACTTATAAATGCTAAAAATAAAACTTCACCACTTAATATACTAAATCCAGCACCTATATTTCTAACATATAATAAACTAAAAAAATTATTTATAATTATCTTTTCTTCGTATAAAGAAAAATTACTAGTAATTAAATATTTAATTAATTGATCTATAAATAATACTATAAATGGTATTATAACACACTTTTTCTTCATTTTATCACCTTAATAATTATAACATAAAAAAAGCATAATAACTATGCTTTAAATACTTTTTTTATAATACCATTTATATATATTTTTTCATCTTTATCAAGTAATAAATATATGTATATTAAATATATGATTCCATATATACATGCAAATATAAATAATTTAATCCAACCTAAAGTTATATTAGCAATTAAATATTTAAGTATTATAGATACTATTAATATAGGTAATAATATTTTTGTAAAATTTTTCCAATATGTAGGAATATCTATATTTATCACTTTATAATAATATATATTCATAACTATAATTTGTCCAAGTATAGTTGCTAGAGCTGTTCCTATAGCAGCTCCAATTCCACCCCACGTTTTAGCTAGTGGTATACTTATTATTATGTTTAATACAGCAACAAAAATATATACAATAGATCTAAATTTATGCTTGTTTTTAGCTTGAATTATTGATATACAAATATTTTGAGTAAGTGGAACTATGGATGGTGTTATTAGTAAAAGTACAATATAATAAACATCAATATAGTCCTTGCCTACCCATAATGTAATAAAGGTATTACCAAATATAATAAATCCTGTTAGAAACAGAAGAAGTACATATATTTGTAATCTAGATACTTTTATAAATATATTTGATAATTTTTTATCAGCATCTTTAGTTTCTAATGTTTTAGTTATCTTAGGCAAAAACAAACCGCTAATTGCAGTAGAAAATAATGTATTCATTTGATTTATTTGACTTGCTAATGAGTAAATAGTAACAACTATAGTACCAGATACAGCACCTAGTATAACTTGATCAGTATTTCTATATATTTGATCAACTATTAAATTTAAAAATATATAAAAAGAATAAACAGATATTTCTTTAAATAAACCTGTATCAAAACTTTTTAATTTAAAATCAATTTTCATTCTTAATTTTAGTAATGAATATATCATAATCATTACATTAATACTTAGTGATACTAATACAGCAACAAGTACCATTGCTACTGATTTATATCCTATCATAAGTAATGGTAAAGTAAACACTGGCGTTGCTATAGTTTTTAAAAGTGCTAATAATTTTAAAAACTTAAACTTTTCATGTGCCATTGCATATGATGTAAATGTACTAAGAGGAAATGTAAGTGCTATATTAAGTACCATTATAAACA
The DNA here is from genome assembly GCA_934101425.1 of uncultured Bacilli bacterium. GTDB lineage: Bacteria > Bacillota_I > Bacilli_A > RF39 > UBA660 > CAKOQQ01. Next base: position 41,009 of record CAKOQQ010000007.1, read on the forward strand.
TAAGTAATTTAGCTTTATTTAGTTCAGATTCTGTAAGTGATGCTGAAAATATAGCATCAACATTAATAACCATTATAATTCCTATAATAAACGCTACTATACCAATTATTATATATAAAAGCAAAAACATACCATTTATTTTAGAGTCATCTTCACCTTTGGCTTGAGATTTTGATGAAAATCTAATCATAGCATTTCCAAATCCCATATCAAGCACAGATAAATACATAGTTATAGAAGAAACAAGAGAATATAATCCATATTCACTCTTTCCAACTAAATTAAGCATTATAGGAGTATATACAAGTGTTACAATTATTGTTGCAAATATATTTAGATAACCAAGTATAGCTCCGGATTTAATTTCGTTTTTCATAAACCCTCCTACAAATCAAAATAGTCGACAAATACTTTTGTTGAAGTACCATCTTGATATTTATGATAGAAATCTCTAACTCTTTTTCTATCTTCTTTATAAGAATCTATATTATTAGATATTTTATCGATAAAAGTTATAAATTCATCTTTATTTTTGATTTTGTCTCCTGGTGTTAATTTTTCAATATCATCAAAGCAAAATCCCCTATTATCTTTAAATTCTTTATAATCATCTACTATATATGCAATAGGCCTATCTAGTAATAGGTAATCAGCAAATACAGATGAATAATCTGTTATCAAAGCATCTGATTTACTCATAAGTTTATATAGATCTATATTTCTATCTACTAACTCATCATTTTTCCATAAAAAGATATTACTAAGTGAACTACTATTTAGAGTTGATAAATCTTGGGCGGGATGAAATTTTAGTATCAGCAATATATTTTTATCTTTTAATACTTTATTTAAAGATTCTAATTCAGCATTATTAAAAAGTGGTACTGGATTATAATTTTTAGTAACAGAAGTATTTAAATCTTTATGTTTTTTATAAGTTGGAAGCCATAATATAAACTTACTAAACCCTTTTGTAATACTACTTACTTCATTATTTTCTAAAAATAATACATCATTTCTTGGTAAACCAGTTACAAGACATTTACTTACCTTACTATAGAATTCACTAGCCATAGCAGGAGAAACATTATCACTACTACTTAATACATAAGTAAAGTCTTCATCTTTTTGCATAAGACCTTTTGAACATTTAAATGGTAATCCATGAGTTAAATTAACTACTATTTGTTTTTTTATATTAGTTCCAATAACACCTCTATTACCAAAAAATACATATTTGCTAGTAAAAACATGATAAAAATATCTTATTTTTTTCTTTTTAGTAATAAACTTTAATTTTTTTGTTTCTAATTTTTTATATCGTTCATAATTATATACTGACCAAACAAAAGTATAATCTCTCTTACCCTTTTTTAATAAATAATCATATATAGCTTTAGCGTTATCAGAAAAATCTGGTGAACTTTCTAAAACTATTTTATTTTTATTTTTAGGAATTAATCCATTTATAAAAGATAGAATCTTTTTTAATATATTTTTCATGCTTTCTCCTTTAATAAATATTTATATGCTGTATTAACTATTTTATCAAATATAATTGATAATAACAAAGTAAATATAATAGATACAATAAAATATAAATATACATTTACCTCGTTTAATCCTACTTCTTTGAATAATATATAACTAATTCTTTGAAGTATATAAATGTTAAATGTATTTTTACCTAAAAAATATAATATTTTATTACCGATATATACTTTAAAAGATAAAAATAATATCATAAGTACAAATAAAATAGAAATTAAATTATATAATATAAGATTAATTATTCTATAATAAAGCATTCTTGAAATTAGATATAAAAATATAAATGATACCATTAATATAAAAAGTGTTAAATAATATTTTTTGTTATCTTTTAAAAATAATAATATTTTATCTTTATAATAAGAAAAATACATACCAATACTATAACATAAAATTGTATTGCACCAATGATTATCCTTATTCATTACTACGATAAATAATATATATACAAATGATAACATAGTAACAATATTTATAGATTTTAAGACGTTTTTACATATTTTAAATGCAAATAAAGTTATAAAATACATACAAAATATAGCAAATATAAACCAATTACTATTACCAACTGCTTCATATCCAATAAAAGAAAGTAAAATAGTTTTTAGACTATATGGTTCATTTATACATATATCAAGAAATAAGAAAAATAGTATAGCTATAGAAAATCTAATAAATAATTTTAATATTCTGTTTTCAAAGAAAGTATCCATATAGTTCTTTTTATTCTTAATTGATTCTAATACACCATAACCAGAATAAAATAAAAAAGTGGTTACCATTAGTTGACCTATTAAATTAAAAAAAGTAAAATATAGTCTATTTGTTTCTTGGTATTCTAAAACATATGAATTAAAATGGCTTATAAGCACCGCCAAAACAAACACACCATTTATCATTGTTGTTCTATTTTTTGATAATGCATCACTATCTATCGTATTTATACTCTTAAAATTAATACCATAGATAGATATAAGTATCAATAATATAAGTAATAGTATCATTTTATCACCTTAATAATTATAACATAAAAAAAGCATAAAAACTATGCTTCTTCTATTATTAATTCTAATCTCATGCGGATACTATTATTTCTAACTATTTTAGCATTATATTTTTTACCATTATTATCATATGTAGTAGTAAAATTAATATTTGACCACATATAATCATATAGTTCTCCGTAATCATCTATATTATCTGTTTTAGTTCTAATTATAATTGCATATCTTCCTGGTTCTAAAGAACTTATATCTATAGTTTTATCATACCAAGCTTTTGTTTTATCAAAACCATCAGATACAGCTAAACTAACTTTATAATCTCCGTTAGTTATATACCCTAAATCAAATTCTTTTTTTGCAAATGTATTTATATTTTCAAAAATAATTTGTCTTTCTACATTTGATTTTAGACTGTAATTTCCTTTGTAAGAATGTGATGTACCTTTTATTTTTAAATTAAAACCACTAAACTCAATTTTATAATATTGATTATACATATTATATAAAATTGATGTATTATAATTTGTAATTAATTCATTATCTCTAACGGTTAGTTCTAGAGGCATTTCTTTAGATGAATAATCAGTTCTTAAAGTATATCCCCTACCATCACTTTCAAATCTAGATGGAATATTATTTAAGAAAAATACATTTTTTAATATTTTTTTAGTTTCAAAAGTATTTACTCTAGCTCGTACATATATTTTATAATTACCTTTTTCAATATCTTTTAAATTTATTTTTCCTGTGAACCATGACTTATTCTTATTTAAAGCTTCAAATGGTTCATTAGCAAGTATTCTATCTAAACTAACAATAGTAGTCTTTTTAGTTTCTTCATTTATGAGTAATAAATCATATTTTACAAACATATCTTTTGTAATAACTATGCCATTTACATTTAAAAATCCTTTTATATCAAGTGTTTTCGTATTATTATTATAAGTTAAACTTTCTAAATGCAAATATCCATCTTTTTCTGTATAAGATATTTCTTCTACAGTAATAGTTACTGTTTTAGTTACTTCTTGATTATCTTTATCCTTTACCTTATAAGTAACATTATAAGTACCTGGTGTAGTTATATCTAAATTTGTATCAAAAATAATACTGCTAGTTAAGTCTCCATCTTCTTTATCACTAGCTTTTGCATAACTTTTTAAATCATAACTAGAATTTTGTTTTAAAGTAATATCAGATGCTGTAATTACTGGTAATTCATTTGCTATAACTGTTATTTTTCTATTATATGTATTTGATGTATTACCAAATTTATCTATAGCTTTATAAGAAACATTATATATTCCTGGACTATTAATCATATCTGTAAGTGATACTTCTTTATCATTAAGTGTTATTATATAATCTACTTTTTCTAAATACTCATCATTGTATATTTTTAAGCCACTTAATATATCAAATTTCTTTAATGCAGCTATTTCTACATCATTACCCGTAACAATAGGATTATCAGCTTTTACTACTGTTATTTTAGCTACAACAGATTTATTGAAATTATTATTATCTTTTACTGAATAAGTAATTTCATATACACCCTCTTTGTAGTAATCCACTTTAGAATCGTCATAAGTTATATTATTAGTTATATCTTTATCTTCTTTATCATAAGCTTTTATATTTTTAAGTAAATCAACAGTGTCACCTTGCTTAATAGTTTTATCTTCTACTGTTAACTCTGGTTGCGAGTTGTTTACATTTAAATAACTAGTTTTAATATATCCATAACTTCTTTCAAATGTGTAATTAGTATTTGCCATATTTTGATTATTATCAAGTGCTGGATCAGTTTGTACTTTATAGTATTCAGTATTATTATAAGTTACTTTATCTAATACTATAAATGCCATATTTTCTATTTTATAAGTACTATTTGAATAATTTTTGGTATAGTATATAGTGTTTGTTGCTGTAGCATCTCCCGGTTTTTTAAGTATTGGTACTACTTCACTAGATTTTTTTATTCCAAGGGTATTATAATCATAATCTAATTTACCATATCTAGAGTCATATGAATATGCATGCATAGCTGCTTTTTCACCCCAATATGGATCAGATGCATATTTAACATTCATACCACTTGCTTTATTACCGTAATGACTTCCAGCATAAACACTAGATGATGGTGATGCATATGAGTTGCCTAAAGTCCCATATGCCATTATTGATAATCTAGGACTATCATATGTAGCAGCATTGGTACAAGGATTTTTATCAGAAGCGCCTATTCCAAATAAATTGTTTTTTTGCATGGCAATTAAACTTGTTCCTGTACCAGATTCACTCATTGCTTTACCAAAAGCCATTAAACTATTTACTCCATATGTATTTTGAAGTTCAATAAAATAAACACCAGTACCATATAGTTTAGATAATCCTTTTCTACTCTCACTTGTCCATGCACAATTTTTAGCATAAACTTTAGTACTATCAGGTTGACTTGTATAACCAGCATTTCTAACTATCATATCAAACGTTTCAGCGTTATACCCAGATTTAGAATGACTAGGTAAATACATATAATATGAATAATATGGATTATCTTTATTTATTGCGTTACCATTAGTATTATTTTTATAATCATCTAGCATTAAAAGAATATCAGTATAAAAATAATTACTATCAAAACTATAATATTTATATAATGTACTATTAGATACATTAGACATCTCTTTAGGAGCAATACCTATAACAAAGTTAGATGCTGAATCATATCCACCTATTTTTGTTTTATATCTATGGTATATTTCTCTTACCATATTAGATCCACTACCAGTATTGTATGAATAATAATATGTACCTATTTCATCAGCATAAATCGTTTGTACTAAATCATCTCTTATATATCCTTCCACACTACCATCTTTTACATAATACCAATCATAACCATCACTATTTACTGTTTTACTAGGTAAAAAAGTATATTTTATACCAGGGAATATAGTCTTTACTACTTCACTAGTTGTATTAGCTTCACTTCTTATATTAGCACCTATAGTGATATTTGATACTAAATATGGTTTAAAATATTTTGATATTGGTTTTATACTTACACTACCAATTCTAGCCCATCCAGTAAAACCACTAATTTTTAATTTTACCATTCTATATGTTGGATTATAATCTATAAAAGCAGAATCTACTCCCCATCCACCATTTACATAAGTATATGCATTACCATTAGAGCTTCCAAAAGATGGATCTTGGAATAAATTTAAATTATCTTCATAATCATTGTGATCTATTTGCCACTTATTTGTTTCTACAAATGCATAATTAGCATTTAATATAACATTATTGTATTTTAATACTGCTACACAAGTAGTATCCGATTTTATTTCTTTCATTTTAGTTAATGCTTCATTATATGTTTTATAACTACTAACTAACACATCACCATCATAATATGATTTATATACTTCATAGTCACTAGCATATACTTTTGAAGTGAAAATAAATAAAAATATAAATATACACGCTATAAATGTTTTTTTCATATTATCACTCCTTTACCATATATTATTATATCAAAAAATGTCACTATTTTACATACCTTATATAAAATATACAATTATTTTACAAAAAAAAGAAAACCGTAACGCTACGAGTTTTCTTGTATTATTTCTAATACAATTAATTATATGTTCTAGATTTTCTTTTATACTTTAATTTAAAAATAAACTATGTTATAATTTAATTGGTGATTTATGAAAATATTAGATTATAGTCCAAAAGATGAGCTTAAAAATCTTACTAAAGATATAACTCATAAAAAGACTTTTAAAAAACAAATACCTAATTTACTTACCATGTCTAGAGCTTTTGGACCACTACTTATAGTTCCTATGGCACTTAAAAACAATATTCTTGGCGCTACAATAGTGTGTAGTTTAGTTGCTATAACAGATTTAATTGACGGCGCTGTAGCTAGAAAATTAGACGCTGTTACTGATTTTGGTAAGGATTTAGATCCATTATGTGATAAATTATTTGTGTTAGGTATAACAATACCTTTATTATTTTATAATTTATTATACTTAATAACATTATTTTTAGAAGGAGTTATCTCTATAATTAATTTAAAGTATAGAAAAGAAAAAATAACTAAAAGCAGTTATTTAGGTAAAATTAAAACAGGAACTTTATTTACATTACTTTGTACTAGTTATTTAAGTATCAATAATAGAATACCAGAACAAATAGTGCCATCATTATTTACTTTAACCACTTTTCTTCAAATAGCAGCAATATATGGATATTATAATACATATAAAAAGATATCTAACTTAAATTAGATATCTTTTTTATTAATTCCTCTAAACTACTTATAGTTGAAACAGATACTTCTTTTATGTAATTGTTAGCAACATCCATAGCATATCCTTTGTAATTTTTAATCATTAGATAATCATTTACAGTATCTCCTACTGTATATATATTTTCTAAATTATATTTATTTTTTAAGTATTCTATACCACTAGCTTTATTACATTTCTTATTATTTATGTTTATCCAATGTCTACTAATATAACCATCAATATTGTAATTATTTTTTAAATATTCTAGATTTTTTAAAGCTACATTAAAATCATTTGGAACACCTATTATAGAATTAACATTATCTATATTAGATGTTTTAGCATCTCCATTATCTATATATAACTCTTTATAATTTTTAGTATCTAATAGATAATTATATATATTATAAGCTTCTTTAGTATCTATATCACATCTATATATAAGTTCTTTTTTATCATTATATATACTTGCACCATCTTTACAAATATACCATTTGCATGGTATATCTACTAAATCTCTTTCTAAATCATACATACTTCTTCCAGTTGCAATTATAAAGATATTTCCTTCTTTTACAAACTTTTTTATTGCTAATACATTATTAGCATAATTATCATCATAAAGAGTTAAATCAAAGTCACTTACTAATACTTTCATAGTTCCTCTTTAATAATTTTGATATTAAGTTTCTTTATATCTTCTATGTTTACTATACTAGATGATATAGCTTCACTTAAAGATATTTCATCTTTCGATACTAAATATATATTATTTATATTACTACAAAATACATAGTAATTATATTTATCATCTTTCCCAACATATTGTTTTTCATTAGTACACATATCTGATTTATCAAATACCTTATAATTTTTTATAGTTCCCATATAAGTATATTCATCAAAATATTTATCACTATAATAACTATTTATATCATCAATACTATTAAAATACATATTCTTATTTATGATATATTCACTATCTTCATATATAGTTTTTATATAATCTAAATCATTTATAAGATATAGTAAAGTATTAGAGTACTTTTCTATCAAATAATAATCATATCTTTTATTTAAAGATAATTCTATACTATTATTAGTTTTATTAATAATTAAACCACTATTATCAATTTCTAATTTACCTATTATCTTTTTTACTTCTTTTGAATCATTTAAAGTAGTACCTTTATAATTTTCTAAATTTTTATCTCTATTTAAAATTAATATAAAAGATAAAATAATTAATATAGGTATTACTATAATTATTATTTTCTTCATATTATCACCTACTTAATTATAACATAAAAAAACTAACTATAAAAGTTAGTTTGTTAAGTCTTCAATATCTTCACAAGCACAAGAGATTTTCTCTTTTATCATGCCAAGCATCATAGGACTATATTTTTGATATAAAAGCACTCCTCCTACACCCAAAGAAATAAGACTCATATCTTTCACAAATTTCATATCATCACCATTATTATTATGCACTATAATTTAAATATTATGCAATTTATTTATGATTTTATCATATAGGCTTGTTTTTCTTACATATTCGCTATTATTACTAATTGCATATATAAACGCTTCTTTAGAACCAATCATTATAAGTTTCTTTTTAGCTCTTGTTATACCTGTATATATAAGTTTTTTATATAACATTCTTTTATAAGCCATACTAATAGGCATTACTACTATATCAAATTCACTACCTTGAGATTTATGAATACTAATTATATATGCATGTTTAATTTTGTTTAAATCTTTAGGTGTATATTTTACTAAATTATTATCAAAATCAATATGAATAAGTGTTTTTTTATCAGTGACTTCTATATATTTTATTATACCTATATCACCATTATAAACATTATCATCAGGTGAATTAGTAAGTTCTATTACTTTATCATTTTCTCTATATACAACATCACCATATTTATATTCATTTAATGTATCACTTTTAGGATTAAATATTTGTTGCAATTCTTTATTTAAATTATCAATACCAAATTCACCCATATACATAGGTGCCATAATTTGATATTTTCTATAATCTTTTTCTTTTAATTTTTCAGATATTATTTTTAAATTATTTTTTATATCTATACATTCTAAGAAAGTATAATCACTTTTTGTTTCATTAAAATTATCACTCAAAGAATTATTTTTAATTTCTTCTGCTAATGTATAAATATATGAATCTTCTTTTTGTCTATATAATAAATCTAATTTAACGATATCTATTATATTAGAATCAATTAAATCTTTAAGCATATTACCAGGTCCTACACTTGATAATTGATTAGAATCTCCAACAATTATAAGTTTTATATTATTTGTAAGGCCTTTAAGTAAATTAGAAAATAATAAAACATCTATCATACTAGCTTCATCAACTATTACAAGTTCACTATAATCTTTATTATATTCATTAATTAAAAATTCATTCTCTTCTTTATTCCATTTTAAAAACCTATGTATTGTACTTGCTGGATAAAGAGTTGATTCACTCATTCTTTTACTTGCTCTACCAGTTGGTGCTAATAAAGCTATTTTATCAACTAATGTTTCATAATTATATTTATTTATTTCAGCATAAATTTCTACAATAGCTTTTATAATAGTTGTTTTCCCTGTACCTGGACCACCAGTAATAATAAGAATATTATTTTCAAGTGCTTTTGTTATAGCTTCTTTTTGTTTTTCATTATAAGTTATTGAATAAATGTTTTCTAAATCATTAATATAATTTTTTATTTTTTTATTTTTTTTAGTATCTTTAGTTGCTAACATTATTACTTTTTCAGCTATATAATTTTCAGCGTCATATAAATCTTTTAAGTAATATTTAGAATCTTCTATAATAATTTTATTAGAAGCCAAGTCTTCTAAGTATGTATCTATTTCTTCTAAATTTAAGCTTAGTCCTAATGTATTATCAAGAGCATTTAATATACTATATTTATCTAAATATACATCACCATTTTTATAGCATAACATCTTCATCAAATAAATGATGGCTGATTTAATTCTATTAGGATTATCATCACTAATATTAAAATTATTTCTAAGTTTATCTATTTTATTAAATTCGATATCTTCAAAATCGTCTATTATTTGATAGATGTTATTTTTAATTATATTTAAAGTATCATTTTTATACTTATTATATATATCTATAGCATCTTTTACTGGTAAACCTAAACTTGTTAAATAAACTATAGTTTTATCACTACCTTCATGCCTAGATAAAGTATCATATATAGAATTAATTTTCTTTTCAGTGATATGTGGCACTAAATTTAATACACTTTTATCTTCTAATATTTTGTCTATAGCATCTTCACCTAATGTATCAACTATACTTGTTGCAAGTTTAAGTCCAACACCTTTAAATAAATCAGAAGATAAAAAATCAATAAGGCCATTTTTATCTTCTGGTTTTACTCTTTCATAATCTGTTACTTGATATTGAAAACCATATTTAGGGTGATTATTTACCTCACCATATAAAAAATAATTATCATCAATAACTAGTTCATAAAAATATCCAGTAAATGTCACTGTTTTATTTATGTATTCCTTCATAGTCTCATCATTAGTTTCTCTAACTTTAAATAAACCAATTATATAATTACCAGATGAATAAATTTTTCTTCTATATGATCCCTTTATATACGTTTTCATTTTATCACCATTATAATTTTATCATAAAAAAAATAAATAGTTAAACTATTTATTTAATTCTTTAGTGAAAGTAAGTAGGACAAGTTCAAATTCTTCATCACTATCAAGTCCAGTTAAAATTTCTTTATCATTAATTACTTTTATTTTTTTAATAAAGAAGTCACTTGGATCATCAATATTACTTAAATATACATATTTTTGATTATTAATAACCATTTCTTTAATAATAACATATCTAATATTATCAATTACAATTGTATCTATTTCCATATTAACCTCTATCTTTTAATTGCATCTTTAACTTCTTCACTACTATCTAATGCTTTTAATGCAGCCTTTGCTAATATTTGAGTATCCATAACAGCTTTATATTTTTCTTCTGATGGATTACCATTTTCATCTACAAACTTATTAGCTACTAAATATTCATCTAAACTGCTATATTCACCTGTTGCTCTTACTATTTGATCTATATTACTATCACGATAACTCATATTTGTATATACTGCATATAATTCTTCATCAAATGTTTCTGCATCATCAGATATTTCTTTACCAATTTCATAGTGATCATAATAAAAATGTTCATTATCTTGTGTTCTATGTGTGTTATCACTTAATATAGTACTATATTGTGATAAATATTCATTGATAGTAATTTTATCTTTAATGCTATCAACACTATGTGTTATAAACGCAGTAAGTGCACTAGATGCTATTACAAGAGTTAATCCTGCTGCTATAAATAACTTCTTAAGTTTATTTACATCAATTTTGCATCTTTCTTTCTTATATTCTACTACCATAACATCTCTAGATCTTCTTCTAGCTTCTTCATATTTACCCATAATTCCACCCCTTAATTAGTTATATCATATAATTAAATTGTTATTTTGTCAAATCTCCAATACAATATGGATATTCTACTTTAGTTATTTTGGCGGTTATTTCACCACAAATATCTTCTTTACTATAACATTTTACTAATAAATAATTGCCAGTGTGACCAATTAAATAATTATCTTTATATACTTCTTTAATAAAAGTAACTTCCTTGCCAACATACTTGTTAAAATATTCATTTTCTAATTCTTCTGATTTTTTAATTAATTTTCTAACTCTAGCTTTTTTAACTTCTTCAGGTACTTGATTATCCATACTATCAGCTTTTGTACCTTTTCTTCTGGAATATGGAAATACATGTATTTTACTAAATCTAATTTTATCTACAGTATCCATAGTTTCATTAAATAATTCTTCTGACTCGTTTGGAAAACCAACTATTATATCAGTTGTAATAGATATATCTTTTCTAGACTCTCTTATCTTTTCTATTCTATCAATAAAATATTTTTTATCATATTTTCTATTCATCAATTTTAATATTGTATCTGAACCTGATTGTAATGGGATATGAATATGATCAACTAATATTTTACTATTTTTAAATAATTCTATAATATCATCATTAATTTCTGTTATTTCTATAGAAGATATTCTAAGTCTTTTAAGTCCTTCTATTTTTACTAGATCACATAATAAATTATAGAAAGAATAATCACCATCATAATAGTGTCCTGTATGTATACCAGTAAGAACTATTTCAGAGTGCCCATTAGAAATTAAATTTTTTACTTCTTTTAAAACATCTTCTTTTTTCTTACTTCTTACCTTACCTCTAGTATAAGGTATAATACAGTAAGAACAATAATTTTCACATCCATCTTCTATTTTTACAAATGCTCTAGTTTTATCAAAATTAGTAAGTTCCATTATTTCAAATGGACTTTCCATAATATCCCTTACATCAACTATTTTTTTGCCTTCATATTCTCTTATGTACTTTATAATATTACCCTTACCAACATTTCCTAATATTATATCAGCATCTATATTATCAGGATTTACTTGTGATAGGCATCCAACTGCTACTAAAATAGCATTTTCATGTTCTCTTCTTAATCTTCTCAATAACTTTAAAGACTTATTATCACTAGTGTTAGTTACTGTACAAGTGTTTACTATATATATATCAGCATCTATGCTGTATACATACCCACTTCTTTCTAATAATTCTTTCATAATGTTACTTTCATAAGTATTTACTTTGCAACCCAATGTATAAATATAAAACTTCATAATATCACCAAAAAATTTATAAGCTGCCTTATAAATTCTTTCTAAAATCTTTTAATGCATTTAAGAAATCTTCTGATTCCTTTATTTCTTTTTTTATAGGATCTAAATTAAGTGTTTTTTCTAGTTTATGTTCATCAGCTTTAGTATTTTCAGGATAACTGAATCTACCAAAAACAGGTGAAATAACTTCAGTATTTTCAAACTTTTTAGGTTCTTTTGCTTCTTCAATTTTTTCTTCTTTTTTTATTTCTTCCTTTTCTTCTAAAGCCATTTTTTTATCTTGTTCTTCTTTAAATTTTAACAATTCTTGAAAACTTATAATTGCATTTTCTTCTTGTTCTTGTTCAAATGATTCTACTTTAGATGGAGCTTCACTAGCTTTTTCCATTGCTTTATAAATTTCATTTGTAGAAGCTAAATTTTCATTAGTCTCATCTTTGAATACTTCTTTTTCTATTTCAATATCTGATTCCTTATTTTTAAATACTATCATACATATTATTAATATTAAAAGTATATTTAGTATTACAATCCCAACTATATAAATCCAATTAGGTAAATCCATATTAATCACTCCATATTTTCATAATTTATTACACTCATTAAATATATAGGTACCGTCTCAACTCGCAGTATTAAATTACCCAAAGTTATTGCTTCATAACCATTATTTATTAGATAATCTTCTTCAATATCTGAGATTCCACCTTCAGGTCCTATCACTAAAATAATTCTATCACAATTTTTATGATTGGTCAAAAATTTCTTTATACTTACACTACCTTTTTTAGTACTACATATTAGTTTCTCGCCTTCTAAAGAAACTATGTCTTTTAATGTTAATATATTAGATACTTTAGGTATATCTAATCTTTTTGATTGTTCAGAGGCTTCCTTACATATTTTATTCCATCTTAATACCTTTTTATCATATTTATTTTCATCCAATTTAATTTTACTTCTTTCCATAATTACCGGAATTATTTCTTTAACTCCAAGTTCTGTACTTTTCTGTAAAATTAAATCCATTTTAGTTTCAGTAAGCAAAGGAATAATTAAAGTAACATTAGATAAATAGCTTTTACTATCTACTTTTTCTAAAATAGTACCGTAACCATTATTTAATTTACAAATATATAATTCATTATTATATACAACTTCTATTTTATCATTTTCTTTCATTCTCATAACGGTTTTTATATGATATAAATCTTCAGCTGATAAAATAAAATCATTACCAATTTTTTCTTTAGTAAAATATCTTTGCATATAATCACCATATATAATTATAACAAAAAAACATATATTAATCTATATGTTTTTACTTATCCAACTTTCTAAATCATTTTTTCTAATAAAACCAATATTTCTTGCAACTTCCTTATTATCTTTTAAAAGAACTATAGTAGGAACACTCATAATCCCAAATTCTTTTACTAAATCTTCATTTTTATCTATATCAATTTTTACTACTTCTAAACTCCTATCTTCACTAAGTTCATCAATAATTGGTGATAACATTTTACAAGGCCCACACCACGTTGCATAAAAATCTAATAATTTTATCATATATTCTCCTATCTATATTTATCTAATACAGTATATACATAATCTATTTTTAATTTGTCTCTTTTTACTAAATCTTCTACTGTATCTACTGAAACAATTTTATATTTAAGCATTAAATTTAATGTTTCTAAATTTAATTTAGATTTATCTTCTTCATTTTTATATTTTTCAATTAAATCATTCAATTCATGATTTATTTTAACATTTTTTTCTACGAAATTAGATAAAATTGGAGTATTATATAGTATTTTATCTTTTAACTTAGAATTATTTATAAATCCGTAATTGAAGAATGGTAAAGATAAAAAGTATAACGTAATAAATACTAATAAAAAGTTTTCAATAGCTCCTATTACCATACCAATAATTTTTGATGGTATAGAAAGTATTATAGTTGCGCTTAATATTTTTTCTACTATTCCAGTAAAGAAAGTAACTAGTTTAAGAATACCATATAATATACCAAATATAACTATGAATGCAATAACTTCATATAAAAGTATATTTATTGATGTTACACCTTTAATAACCCCAAAAAAATTAAAAAATGGGCATATTTTAAATAAAACTTCCGCTACAATATCTTTTAACATAAAAGATAGCACAGCTACAACTATAAAACCTATAGCAGAAACAAATGTCTTTATTCCTCCATTTACAAAACCTAATAAAGCACCAATTATTATAAGTACAATAATTATTATATCCAATATATTCATATTACTCTCCCATCTTTATAATTATATTATATTTTTTTTAAAAAATAAAGTATATTTATAATATTATTTATGATAAAATGTAAATGGTGATATTATGACAATTACTTTTAAAGTTAGTGAAAATACTATAAAAGAAATGCAGGAATTTTTAAAAGATGATATAAGAGTTAAAACACCACCTTATGCTGTTTTTCAAGCTGATGATGCTGATACTGTTATAACTGTATACGAAAGCGGTAAAGCTGTATTTCAAGGCAAAGATGCCGATTTAAGTTCAAATTTTTGGATAGAAAGAGAAAAATACTTAAATCCTAATAAGAAATTAGATGTTACTAATAGTGATAACAAGGAAACTAAAAAAGATGATATTTATATAGATCCTAAAATATATAATTCCTCTAGTATAGGTTCTGATGAAGTTGGTACTGGTGACTATTTTGGACCTATCGTTGTTACAGCATCATATGTAAAAAAAGATGATATTCCTTTTTTAGAAGAACTTGGAGTAAAAGATTCTAAAAAACTTACTGATGAAAAAATACTTAATATAGTTCCACAAATAATAAAAAGAATTCCTTATGAAAGTTTTATCCTAACTAATAGTGAATATAATAAATATAGTGATAATTATAATATGAATAAAATAAAAGCTATTTTACATAATAAAGTGCTTTTAAAAATGAAAAATAACGGTTATAAATATGATTATATAATTGTAGATGAATTTAGTAAAAAATATGTTTATTTTAGTTATTTAAAAGAATCTAGTAATGTAGTTACTGATATTACTTTTTTAACTAAAGGTGAATCAAGACATTTAGCGGTTGCTGTATCTTCACTAATAAGTAGATATATATTTATAAAAGAATTTAGTAAATTATCAAATGATTTAAAAGTATTACTACCTAAAGGAGCTTCAACTAGTGTTGATGATACTGCTGTTAAAATTGTTAACATGTATGGATTTGATAAATTAAAAGAATGTGCTAAATTAAATTTTAAAAATACAGAAAAAATAAAAGAGAAATTAAAATAATTTCTCTTTTATTTTGCCATCATAATCTTAAATATTTTCTTTATTTTTTCTTTTTTATCATGATTCATATCAATAAAATTTAAATGCATTTGATATCCACTATCTAAACTACATAATAACTCTACTTTACCCGGTTTAAAATTAATTGCACAAGTTGATATTCTATTATAAGGTATTATATGTATTTTTTTATAGTATAAGCCTAATGCATCTCTATCAAATAATATCATACGTTCACCTGTAAATAAAGCATAATCTCTACTATTTTTATATGCAAGTAATACATCTTCATTAGCATTTAAATATTCTATTGTATATTCTGGTAAGTTTTTAGTATCTACTTCTAATCTAAAATCAAAATACTTTGTTAATTCTTTAAACTTTATATATGCCATATGCCACCTCTTTATAATTATATTTTATAAAAAAGAAAAAGTCAATTTAGACTTTTTCTATTTATTTTCGCCATCGATGATTAATTTACCAGTTTCCCCTGGAACAAATCTACCATATAAATTATTACTTGAACTACCTAAAATAGTATTACCATAAATAGTATAATCATCAATAATAGTAGTTCCTACATGAGCAGTTCCAACAATAAGACCTGTTTTATTAGTATTTGCTCCGTTAATAGCGTTATCTAAAACTAATACATTTTTCATTCTAGTTGTAGTATCAGGGTTTCCACCAGCGTGGCCAACAAATCCACCAACTGATCCAGTTCCTGTAATTGTATTATTTTGGAAATCACTATTAGTAATAGTAACAGTTGTATAAACTGGTCCATTATTTACTACATTATATCCAGCAGTATAGCCAACGAATCCACCAGTCCATCCACTAGTATTTTCGATATTACTATATCTAACTTTACAGTTTTCAATGGTTATATCTTTAGCGGCATCAGCCATACCAACAAATATACCAGTTGCGTTTTGGCCAGTTGATTTACTAACTAACTTTGTATTTTCAATTATTATATCAGTAAAAGTAGCACTCTTACCAGCTCCTAAATGTGTTAAGAAGATGCCGGCATCACCATTAGTTTCATATGTTATTCTTTCTATAGTATGATTATTACCTCTTACTACTAAATTAACATCTTTATTAGCTTTCCAAGTAATACCTGTCATATTTAAATCTTCTTCAATATCAATTATTGTATTATCTAAATATGGACTACTAATTGCACTAGCAAATTCTTTTGGAGTATGTACTGCTATAGAAACATTTTCTTCAGTACTATCTGTAACAGTAAGCTTTTTACCATAAATATATCCTGTATAATAGTTATTATATATTGCTTTAGATGAAGCCCAAGTTAAACTATCAGTATATAATTTTACATTTTTAGCACTTGAATTAGTAACTGTTACATCACATACACCAAGTCCATATAAGGTACCAGCTGTAGCATTAGCACCACCTATTACCGAATCAGTTACTGAACTATCAGTAAATACTATAGTTGTATTTTCACCATATCCAACTATACCACCAGCTTGCCAATTATTAGTTACATGACTATTTTTTACATGAACATTAGTTATGTAAGTAGGTCCATATACTTTACCTAATACTACACCAGCGTATCTTTGACTGGCATTATCTTGAGTTACTACAGCACCATCAAATGTTAAATTCTTAATAGTAATACCACCAACATAACTAATAAATGCAGCAGATTGTTCGCCAGTTGTATTAACTTTCATATTTTTGATAGTACTATTTTTACCATCAATAATAGAACCTCTTAATTCACCTTTTATAGCGTTAATTGGACTCCATTCTTCTCCATCTAAATCTATATCATTTAGAATTTCAATTACTTTATTTTGATAAGCTAATGAACCATTATTAATATCATCTCTAAATTTAATTAAATCAGCTTTATTAAATATTCTAACTGTATTAACTGGTGCTTCATAATTTACTACTAATTCATAGGTATTTTTATTACCAGCTAAATCAGTAAATTCTATAGTTTCTGTTTTACTTTCACTATAATGTAATGTTACTTCATTACCAGTTACTTCTATATTTTCACTATTTTTAGTTGTTACTTCTTCACTAAATTTAATAGTTACATCTACCATATTAGTTGTAGAATTAAATTTTTGATTTACTTCTACTACTTCTGGAAGCACTTTATCAATATTAGAAATTGAATAAGCTACATTAGTTTTATTACCAGCTAAATCTTCAATAACTACAATATTTGTTTCATTTTCACTAAATTCTTTACTTAATTCTTTTTTATCTAATGATAATGTCCATCCATCTAATTCTTTTAATTCCTCATTAGCGATTATAGTTACTACTACATTTTCATTTGTTTTATCAGTAGTTGAATAGTTAGTAGTGGCATTTGGACTTGTTTTATCAATTGTAATTTTTACTGTAATTTCATTATATGCTCTATCTACTACAGTAATTTCATATTCACCTTCTGTTAAAATACTATTATTTTCAATAACAGTAGGTTCTCCTCCATTTTTAGTAATAGTAATAACTACTTCATTTTCATCAGATACAGTAAGTTCTACATCTTCATTAAAATAGTCATTATTATTAACATTTAAGCTTGGAGCTACTATGTCATCTAATATTTTAGATAATGAATCTAATAGACTAGTTAATTCATTTTTTACATCACTAAAAGATTCATGAATATTAGAAATTTTATCACTAATTTCATTTTCTTTATTAAATTCTCTTGCAGATTCTACTTCAGAAGCATTTGATGCAGATTCTACTTTACTAGCAAGTTCATTAACTAGTGATACTATATTCATAGTATCTTTAGCTCTTTTTAATTCTAATGCTAAAGCTTTTTTCTTATTTTGATCTTTAACTTTAGAAACTAAATTTGAAGCATTATTATAAGCATAACTAGCATTCTTACCATTATTTATTAATTCATTAAGTTTAGTAATTGCACTTAATGCAAGTTCATAAGAATTATCTGCAACCGGTTTAACTATAACTGGTTCGTTATCCTTATTATCTTCAGTTTTGTCCTTGTCTTTATCCTTATCTTTGTCTTTATCCTCTTCTTCTTTTATTTCTGGTTTTTTTATATCTTCTTCTTTTTCTTCATCTTTTGGATTAGCAAAAGAAAAAATAGTAAAACCAATGAATAAAAATAATATAATTGCAATAATATACTTTTTCTTATTCATATAAACCCTCCTTTTTTCTAAACTGCACTTATTATAACACATTTTTAAAATTTGTCTATATTAATATATCTTAAATTTATTAAATGGCCACAATTTTATTCTAATTTTTCCTAAAATGTTCTCTTTTTTTATAAATCCTATCTTTTTATCTCTACTATCGGATGAATTTTCTCTATTATCACCAAGAACAAAATACATATC
Source organism: uncultured Bacilli bacterium (assembly GCA_934101425.1). Lineage (GTDB taxonomy): Bacteria > Bacillota_I > Bacilli_A > RF39 > UBA660 > CAKOQQ01. The sequence goes on from CAKOQQ010000007.1 coordinate 60,419, forward strand.
TTTTGGAACAATAACTTCTAAATCTTCAGTAGTGCCAATTTTATAATCCTCAGTTATTTTTTCATCATTTATATATAAAATATTATCTTTAAATACCACTTTATCATTAGGTAGTCCAATAACTCTTTTTACAATGTATTTACTTTGTTCATCATTGATTGCTACTATGTCATATCTTTTAATATTCTTTAATCTATATACTAATTTATCTAATATAAGTACATCATTATTATTTAGTGTAGGATTCATAGATGATCCTATCACTTGATTAAAACCAATTACATATATAGCAATAATAATAATTGTTAATACAAATAATATGTATTTAATGCTATCTTTTATAAATTCTTTAATATCCAACCAGTCCACACTATCAACTCCAATTATATAATACATTATTTTATATATATTTTCAATTAAAAAACAAAATAACTTTATGTTATTTTGTTATAGGTTGAATATAGTTAATTTTATATTCCTCATTTATCATTTTGTTTAATGGAATATCTAATTCTTCATTATTTTTTGCAAATAAGAAAATGACATCTTCTGTTTTTGTACTTAAAAGTAATGAATTAGGAAAACCACCTATTTTTAATTCAGAATATATAAAAGTAATAATTTCCATTGGAATATTTTCTGGTAATACTTTTATATTTAATTCATCTAAATATTCTTGTTCAGCTTTTGTTAAACTATAATCATTTACGTTATATAGAATTGTATAGTTATCTTTATAAGTATCATATACTTGTTTAATCATATCTTTCATTTCAGCTTTAGTATACTTAGAAGTGTTACTACCAATTATAACTAAAAATGGTTTTGTAGAAGTAAAATACTTATTATCATAATCTTTTTTGTCTACATTTATAATTTTTAATAAACTAGCTCTTTGTTCAGTTGTTAAACTATTGTATATAGTTTTTGGATCATCTAAAACGAAATTAACTTTTTTTATTTCATCATTTACTTTATCTTCGTAAGCTGTAATATATTCTGGATATTGTAAATAATATCTTGTATTATCTCTCTTTGCTGATATTAATAAATAATTATGATTATAATTATCTAAATCAAAATTATCCTTAAAGCCGTTAAATTCATTTTCATGTTTTTTATATATTTCGTAGCCATTTTCAAATTCATAATCATAATAATTATTATATGAATCTATACCATTTGAAAATATAGTTACATCATAATTATCTTTTAAATTAAGTTCAAATTCTAATAAATAATACTTTTCATCTAACATTAAATGAAATTTAGAATTACTATTATTATCTTTTATAAACTCATTTATTTCTTTTATTAAATTTTTATCAAATTTACCATTATTTTTTGATATTTTAATATTTTTATTAGCATTTAAATAATCAGTATTTATTAAATCAGTATCTGTATACCATATAAATGATTTATTATCATCTGTTTTTACTAAATTTAATAATGTATAAACAGTTGATAAATTAGAATCTGTAACATATATATAATAATCTTTTACTTCTTTTTCTTTAGCACATCCAACTAATAAAAATACCAATAATAATGCAATTATCTTCTTCATCTTACCACCTATTCTAATGATATCATATGCTAAAAATATTTTCAATAATAATAAAAAGAAAAAGAGACATTGTCTCTTAATCCATTAATTCTTGTTCTAAAGCTTCTAATGGTTCATCTTTTAACATATCAACTTTTAAATCATAATCTGTTTTACGATATTTTTTAGCTCCTGTACCAGCAGGAATTAATTTACCAATAATAACATTTTCTTTTAAGCCATTTAAATGATCAACTTTACCATGAATTGCAGCATCTGTAAGAATTCTTGTTGTTTCTTGGAATGATGCAGCTGATAAGAATGAATCAGTTTCTAATGAAGCTTTTGTTATACCTAACAATACTGGTTTACCAGTTGCAGGTCTCTTACCGCTAACAATTAATTCTTTATTTACACTAGTAAATTTATTTATGTTTACCATAGTACCAGGCAAGAATAATGAATCTCCTGAATTAATAATTTTAATTTTAGAAATCATTCTCTTAGCAATAACCTCAATATGTTTATCACTAATATCTACACCTTGTGATGAGTATACTTTTTGAGTTTCAGATAAGATGTATTGTTGTACAGTAATTGGGTCTGTAACAACTAATAATTCTTTAGGACTGATAGCTCCAAATGTTAACTTATCTCCAGCTTTTACTATAGATCCTTCTGATACACATAATTTAGAACCATAATTTGTAACATGTTCTCTTGTTTCGACATCATTTTTAATCTTAATGATAAATTTGCCATTTTCATCTTCGATACTAATAACTTCACCATTTATTTCTGCTATTGTAGCTTTACCTTTAGGATTTCTAGCTTCAAATAATTCTTGAACTCTAGGAAGTCCTTGAGTAATATCATCACCAGCAACACCACCAGTATTAAATGTTCTCATGGTTAATTGAGTACCAGGTTCACCGATTGATTGTGCAGCCATTATACCAACAGCTTCACCAACTTCTACTACTGAACCAGTTGCTAAGTTTCTACCATAACATTTAACACATACACCATTTTCTGTTTTACATGTAAGTAATGTTCTAATAGGTACTTTTGTAACTCCTGCTTTAATAATTTTATCTGCGATTTGTTCAGTTATATAAGTATCTTCATCTACTATTACTTCCTTAGTTTCTGGATGTAATACTTTCTTATTAGTATATCTACCAATAATTCTATTAGCAAGTGATTCTATTACAGAACCATCTTTATCATCTACAAATGCTTCTACATTTACATATGCATCTGTATGACAATCTTCTTCTTTAATAATTATATCTTGTGATACATCAACAAGTCTTCTTGTTAAATATCCTGCATCGGCTGTTTTTAAAGCTGTATCTACAGCACCTTTTCTAGCACCATGAGTAGATAAGAAGAATTCAGATATTGTTACACCTTCACTAAATGAAGATACTACTGGAATTTCTACATATCCACCACTTGGTTTAGCGAATAATCCTCTCATACCAACTAATTGAGTTTGAGAATTAATATCCCCACGAGCTTTACTCATCATCATTATTGATACTGGGTTTTCAGGATCTGATTTAACAATAGTTTCAATTTCTTTTTGGATTTTAGCTTTTGCATTTGTCCAAGTTTCAACTACTTTTTCGTATCTTTCTTGATCAGTAATTAAACCTCTTTTAAATTGTTTATTTATTTGATCTACAACAGCTTGACTTTCTTTTAATACTTCAGGTTTAATAACACTTTCTTTTAAGTCACTGATAGCAATTGAAATACCAGACAATGTAGAATGTTTAAATCCTAAATCTTTAAGTCTATCAAGCATAACAGAAGTTTCTGTTGTATGATATCTCTTATATATTTGAGCAATTAATTTACTTAATACACCTTTATTAAATGCTTCAACTAATGGCATACTAGCTATTTCAGCTTTAATATCTTTACCTTTATCTATAAAGTATTTACTTGGTACCATTACTTCAATATTTTCAGTACTTCCATCATTAATATATTGGAAAGTATCTGGGAATATTTCATTAAATAATATTTTACCAACTGTAGTAACTAAATATTTGTCTATGTATTTATCTGGGAATATTTTATGTTTAAATGACTTAACTGGTAGGACTATTCTAGTATGAAGAGTTATTTCTCTTCTTTCATAAGCCATACAAGCTTCATTTTCATTTTTAAATACTCTACCTTCACCAGGAAGTCCAGCTTTTTCAATAGTTAAATAATAGTTACCAAGTACCATATCTTGTCCAGGTGTAACAATTGGCTTTCCATCTTTTGGAGATAGGATATTATTAGCACCTAACATAAGAATTCTGGCTTCTGCTTGAGCTTCATCAGAAATAGGTACATGGATTGCCATTTGGTCTCCATCGAAGTCTGCATTAAATGCTGTACATACAAGGGGGTGAAGTCTTATACTTCTACCTTCAATTAATTTTGGTTCAAATGCTTGAATACCTAATCTATGTAGAGTTGGTGCTCTATTAAGTAATATAGGGTGTTCTTTAATTTTTTCTTCTACAATATCCCAAACTCTATCATCTTGATCTTCAATCATTCTTTTAGCAGCTTTAATATTAGATGCTATTTCTTTAGAAACTAATCCGTTAATAACATGTGGTTTAAATAATTCTAGAGCCATTTCTTTTGGTACACCACATTCATACATCTTTAGACTTGGTCCTACAACAATTACTGAACGACCAGAATAATCTACACGTTTACCAAGTAAGTTTTGACGGAAACGACCTTGTTTACCTTTTAACATACTTGAAAGTGATTTAAGTGGTCTATTACCAGCTCCTGTTATATTTCTTCCACGTCTGCCATTATCAAATAATGCATCTACAGCTTCTTGAAGCATTCTCTTTTCATTTTGAATAATGATAGATGGTGCATTTAATTCGATAAGTTTTTTAAGTCTGTTATTTCTATTAATAACTCTTCTATATAAATCATTTAAGTCTGATGTAGCAAATCTACCACCATCTAATTGTATCATTGGTCTTAAATCAGGTGGAATAACTGGAAGAGCTTCAATTATCATCCATTCTGGTCTATTACCAGATTCTAAGAATGCATCTAGTACATCTAGTCTTTTAATTAATCTAATTCTCTTTTGACTAGTAGAATCTTTTATTTCTTCTATTTCTTTTTTAAGATCATTTACTTCTTTTTCTAAATCTACTTCTTTTAGTAATTCTTTAATAGCTTCAGCACCCATGCCAACTCTAAATGAATCACCATATTTTTGATAGTATTCTCTATAATCTCTATCACTAATAGTTTGTTTCTTTATAAGTCCAGTAGGTCCTGGATCTAATACTACATAACTTACGAAATATAATACTTCTTCAAGATCTCTTGGAGACATATCTAGTACTAATCCCATTCTAGATGGAATACCTTTAAAGAACCAGATATGTGACACTGGAGTTGCTAGTTCGATGTGTCCCATTCTTTCTCTTCTTACTTTACTTCTAGTAACTTCAACTCCACATTTGTCACAAACTATATTTCTATATCTTAATCTTTTATATTTACCACAAGAACATTCAAAATCTTTAGTTGGTCCAAATATCTTTTCACAGAAAAGTCCATCTCTTTCAGGTTTTAATGTTCTATAATTGATAGTTTCAGCTTTTTTTACTTCACCATAACTCCATGAACGGATTTTTTCAGGAGAAGCAATGGCTATTCTTAATCCTTCAAAATTATTTACATCCATTACTATTCAACTCCTTCCAAATCGATATCACTATCATCAATATCATCTAATGAATCATAACCATCGTCAAATTCTTCTTCTTCTAAATCATCTTCTTCTGGTTCTTCAACTGGTTCAGGTATACTTTCTTTTGCTTTATCTAATTCTTCTTGTGATAAGAAAGAATCTTTTTCATTTTCTTCTAAATCTTTAAATTCAGCAAATTTACCATCTTCAGTTAATACTGTCATATCAAGTCCTAAAGCTTGGAATTCTTTTATTAATACTCTAAAACTTTCTGGTATACCAGATGCTGGTATTTCATTTCCTTTAACGATAGCTTCATAAACTTTTACTCTACCTACAACATCATCTGATTTAGTAGTCATCATTTCTTGTAAAATGTGTGCAGCACCATATGCATATAATGCCCAAACTTCCATTTCCCCAAATCTTTGACCACCAAATTGTGCTTTACCACCTAGTGGTTGTTGTGTAACCATACTGTATGGTCCAGTACTTCTAGCATGTAATTTATCATCAACCATGTGATTTAATTTAATCATATACATGATACCAACTGATGCTCTATTATCAAATGGTTCACCAGTTCTACCATCATATAATTGCATTTTACCATCTTCACTTAACCCAGCTTCTTTTAGTGAATCAATAATTTCACTTCTTGTAGCTCCGGCAAATACTGGAGTTGCAACTTTAATATTTAATGCTTTAGCAGCAGCACCTAAGTGCATTTCTAGGATTTGTCCAATGTTCATACGAGATGGTACCCCAAGTGGGTTTAATAAGATATCTACAGGCTCACCATTTTCCATGTATGGCATATCTTCACTAGGTAATATAAGTGAAATAACCCCTTTATTACCATGACGTCCAGCCATCTTATCCCCTACAGATATTTTTCTCTTTTGAGCTATATAAACTCTTACAATTTTTGATACACCAGCTGGAAGTTCATCAGAATCTTCTTTAGTGAAGATTTTAACATCATGAACAATTCCTTCTCCACCATGTGGAACTCTAAGTGATGTATCTCTTACTTCTCTTGTTTTTTCTCCAAATATTGCATGTAATAATTTTTCTTCTGAAGTAAGTTCAGCTACTCCTTTAGGAGTTACTTTACCAACTAATATATCATCATCTTTTACTTCAGTACCAATTCTTACAATACCATTTTCATCTAAGTTCTTACGAGCTTCTTCACCAACATTTGGAATATCTCTTGTAAATTCTTCTGGTCCTAATTTAGTGTCACGACATTCAATTTGATAATCTTCAATATGAATTGATGTATAAACATCATCTCTTACTAATCTTTCATTTAAGATAACAGCATCTTCATAGTTATAACCATTAAAGTTCATGAATGCTACTGTAACATTTCTACCAAGTGCCATTTCACCATTTTGTGTACTAGGTCCATCAGCTATAACTTGTCCAGATATTACTTTATCACCAACTCTTACAATTGGTACTTGATGATAACAAGTTCCAGCGTTACTTCTTTCATAACCAGTTAAGTAATATGTATCTGTTCCTTTTAAGTTTTTAACTATAATTTTTTTAGAATCAACATAATCTACTACTCCATCAGCTTTAGCCATTACAACTGCTCCAGAATCTTTTGCAGCAATAGCTTCAATACCAGTTCCAACTATAGGAGCTTCTGGTTTTAATAATGGGATAGCTTGTCTTTGCATGTTAGCACCCATAAGCGCTCTTTTACCATCATCGTGTTCCAAGAAAGGAATACAACTTGTTGTAATAGAAACTACTTGTTGTGCTGATACATCAGCAAAGTCTACTTTTTCTTTTTCAATAATGATATTTTCACCATAAAATCTTACAGGTACTCTATCATCTATTATTTTATTATCATCATCTACTTTTACAGTAGCTTGTGATATGTAATGTTCTAATTCTTCATCAGCAGTCATATAAACTATTTCATCAGTAAGTTTACAATCAACTACTTTTCTATATGGAGTCATAATAAATCCATATTCATTTACCTTAGCGAAACTAGCTAAAGATGTAATTAAACCGATATTTGGTCCTTCTGGTGATTCAATTGGACATAATCTACCATAGTGACTTACATTAACGTCACGAACTTCCATACCAGCTCTATCTCTAGATAATCCTCCAGGTCCTAGAGAAGATAATCTTCTTTTATTTGCAAGTTCTGCTATTGGATTAACTTGATCCATGAATTGTGATAATTGACTTGAACCAAAGAATTCTTTCATAGCAGCAGTAAGAGGTCTAATATTAATAAGTGATTTAGGACTTACTTCCCCTACATCTTGAGTAGACATTCTATCTCTTATTACTCTTTCAATACGACTAATACCAATTCTAAATTGGTTTTGTAGTAATTCTCCTACTTGTCTAACACGTCTATTAGATAAGTGGTCAATTTCATCATATGATCCAATACCATCTAATAAATTTAAATAGTATGATACAGATGCATATACATCTGAAATAGTTAATCTCTTTTCAGTAATAGTTTGATCATTACCTATTACTTTAACTACTTTATTTTTATCATTTTTAGAATATACTTTTATAATTTGTACTTTATTATAACTATCAAGATCAGTATTAATAGTAGTTTCTACTACTCCGTATCCATCTTTTAAGATAGGTTTTAATATTTCCATATTTTCTTTTGTAAGTAATGTATCTTTAGGTAAAATAACTTCTTTACCAACTTTAATATCTTCTGCAAGAGTACAGTTATAAAGTCTTTCAGCTACATTTAACTTTTTATTAAATTTGTATCTACCAACTTTAGCTAAATCATATCTAAATGAATCAAAGAATCTAGTGATTAATTGATTTTGTGCAGATTCTAATGTTGATGGTTCACCTGGTCTTAATTTACTATGAATATCAATTAATGATTCATCAGTATTCTTATTAACATCTTTTTCTATAGTTTTAACTAAACTATCATTTTCACCATATAAATCTAATATATCTTCATCATTAGAAAGTCCTAATGCTCTTAAAAGTGTAGTAACTGGAACTTTTCTAGTTCTATCAATTCTTACATAAATAACATCACGAGCATCTGGTTCATATTCTAGCCAAGTACCTCTTGTAGGTATTATTTGTGATTTGATAATAGATTTACCATTTTTCTTATCTATTTCACGACTGAAATAAACACTTGGTGATCTTACTAATTGAGAAACAATTACTCTTTCTGCCCCATTAATAATAAATGTTCCTGTTTCTGTCATAATAGGCATATCACCTAAATAAACTTTTTGTTCTTTAACTTCTCCAGTTTCTTGATTAAAAAGTCTAGCTTCTACATTTAGTGGTGCTGCATATGTAGAATATCTTTCTTTGCATTCCTTGATTGAATGTCTTGGTTCATCTAATGAATATTCACCAAATTCTAATTTTAAGTTTCCTGTAAAGCTTTCAACAGGAAAAATATCATCAAATACTTCTTTGATGCCTTCAGTAATAAATTCATTATATGATTTTTTTTGTATTTCTAGTAAGTCTTTTAATTCAATTGCATTGTCTGTTTTTGAGTAACTTCTTCTTACAGTGTAGTCCCCAAATTTTTTATTAGTATAAGCCATGTTTCACCCCAATTATTTAAATTTTTTTATACTATAAAAAGTATATGCCACCAACTTATAATTTTAACAAATAACTTACAAGTTGTCAACGAGATTTAAGTGAAATAATATAAAATCCTTTAACTTTATTTAATACTTCCACATTATAGTATTCTTCTAAATCTTTTATAATAGATTTTGCTCCTTGATCTTTATTTACAACAAAAATCATTTTACCATCACTTTTTAAATAATTTTTAGCATTTATTAAAATATCATAAAGTATTTTTTTCCCTACCCTTATAGGTGGGTTGCTGATTATATAATCATATTTTTTATTTACATTTTCATATATATTGCTTTCAAATACATTTACTGTTACATTATTTAAATCAGCATTTTTAATAGCTAAATTAATACTTCTTTTATTTATGTCAACCATATCAACATATGTATCAAATGTTTTCTTTATAAAAATACCGATAGGTCCGTATCCACAACCAAAATCTAGTACATCTCCAGAAACATCTTTTAAAGATTCTAATAATGCTCTTGTTCCAAAATCAAGACCTTTTTTTGAAAATACACCATTATCGGTATAAAAAGAAAATTTCGCATTATTTATTATAACATCATGCTTTTTTATTTCACTTTTTACTGTATCATCATTACTAAAATAATAACTCATATAACCTCTATTTTGTTTTTACTAGTTTTTTAGTTTTATCTTTAACTCTCTTATATTCTTTATTTTCTTCTAAGCTGAAAGGTTCAGTATACATTACATCCCTTGTAACTTTTAAATCTTTTACAAAAACATTAGAAAGCGATCCTACCAGTACAAAACTCATGGCAACTGCTAATGCTTTTTTACTAAATCTAAAATTTCTCATGCGTCCCCCAATCCAAGTTTTATAAACACTTAAAGCCCATACTATAAATATAGTATAGGCTTAAAATTTTAAATAAAATTATTTTAATTCTACTGAAGCTCCAGCTTCTTCAAATTTAGCTTTCATTTCATTTGCTTCTTCTGATTTAACTTTTTCTTTAACAACTCCACCGTTATCAGCAATGTCTTTAGCTTCTTTTAATCCTAAACCAGTAATTTCTCTTACTAATTTAATAACAGCTATTTTATTAGCTCCAGCTGATGCTAATACAACATCTACTGTGCTTGGTCCTTCTTCAACTTGTGCAGCAGGAGCAGCAGCTACTGCTACAGCACTTGGATCAACACCAAATTCTTCTTTCATTGCATCTACTAATTCTTTAACTTCTAGAATTGTCATTTCTTTTAAACCATTTATAAATTCTTCTTTTGTAAATTTAGCCATTTTAAATTCCTCCTTCATTATTTTTCTAAATTTTCACTATATAAATTTAATCCTATAGATAAGTCTCTTACAGTACCCATAAGTCCACTTGCTAACATAGTTAGTAATTCTTGTCTTGATGGTAATGTAGCTAACTTATTTAATGTTTCGATAGCAGTTATGTCGCCATCTATGATACCAGCTTTAATTTCTAATGCTGGGTGCTTTTTAGCATATTCATATAAAACTTTTAATGGTGCAATTGCATCCTTACTAAATGCTATTGCTTTAGGTCCATTAAAGTGTTCTTTTAAATCATAATTACAACTTGTTAATGCTCTATCAGCAAGTGTATTTTTATAAACTTTAACTTCTGAATCATTATTTCTTAGATTTTTTCTAAGTTCAGTCATTTCATCAACAGTAAGTCCTCTGTATTCAAATAAAATGATTGAAGATGATTCTTTAACCTTTGAAGCAATTTCATTTACTACTTCTTTTTTTCTTTCAATAATCTTATTATTTGCCATTTCACACCTCCCTAGGCTAATGTACCAAATAAAAGCCTTACTAAAACAGTAAGGCCGAATAAACTTTATTATTAAGTTCCTCGGTAGGAAATATTAAGCTTTCGCTCCTACTGTCTATGGTACTAAATTATTTAATTTTTCAAGAACAAATTGATTATAACATACTTTTTATTAAATGTCAAAAGAATTTAAATCAATTTTAATTCCAGGACCCATTGTAGATGAAACTGAAATATTTTTAACATATTCACCTTTAACTACAGATGGTTTTGATTTGATAATTAAACTTACAAATGCTTGTAAATTTTCAACTAATTTAGCATCATCAAATGATACTTTACCAATTGATACATGTACATTACCAAAACTATCAGTTCTGTATTCTACTTTACCTTTTTTAACTTCTAAAACTTCTTTAGCAGGATCAGTTGTAACTGTTCCAGTTTTAGGGTTTGGCATTAAACCTTTAGGTCCTAATATTTTTCCTAATTTACCAAGTGCTGGCATCATTTCTGGAGTTGCTATAATTACATCAAAATCGAACCAATTTTCTTTTTCCATTTTAGTAATTAAGTCCATATCTCCAACATATTCTGCACCAGCTTTTTTAGCTTGTTCAGCTTGAGTCTTAGTTAAAACTACTACTCTTTTAGTTTTACCAGTTCCATTAGGTAGAACTAGTGCACCTCTTAATTGTTGTTCAGCTTTTTTAGTATCTAAGTTTAATCTCATAGCAAGTTCAACTGAAGCATCAAAATTAGCTACGCTTGTTTCTTTAACTAATTTAATAGCTTCTTCTTTAGTATATAATTTAGATTTATCTACTAATTTAGCTGCTTCTAAATATTTCTTTCCTTTTTTCATTATTTTCCCTCCTTATGTGGTATAGCGGATTTTCCTTCCACATAGGTAAACCTATGTTATTCTTCTACAGTAATTCCCATGTTTTTTGCTGTTCCTGTAACTATTTTAATAGCTTCTTCAACAGTATAGCAATTTAAATCAGGTAGTTTTATTGTAGCAATTTCTTTAATTTGTTCTTTTGTTAAAGATCCAACAGTTTCTTTTGAACCTTTTTTGCTTCCACTCTTTACTTTAGCATATTTTTTAATTAAAAATGCTGCTGGTGGAGTTTTGATAACAAAATCAAATGATCTATCTTCAAATATTTTTATTTCTACTGGTAAAATATCACCCATTTTGTCCTTAGTTGCGTCATTGTACTTAGTACAAAATTCTTGTAGATTGATACCAGCAGGTCCTAATACAGTTCCAACTGGTGGAGCTGGTGTAGCTTTTCCTGCAGGAATTTGTAATTTAATCACTTTAGTTACTTGTAATGCCACGAAAAACACTCTCCTTCCTTTTTCGTTGTGGTAATAATAGCATCCGCGCTTCCCACTCTATATCAATATTATTTCTAATATTAATAATCTTTAGCTTTTTCAATATCAGTGAATTTTAACTCTACATTTGTTTCTTGTCCAAACAAGTCTAGTAATACTTCTAACACTTGATTTTCAAGATCTATCTTATCAACTTTTCCATACATATTTGCAAATGGTCCATTAATAACTTTAACTTTATCTCCTACATTTAAGTCATTACCAATTTCTAAACGACTTATACCCATAGTACCAAGTATTTTATCTACTTCCATAGGTGTAAGAGGAAAAGGTTTAGCCCCTTTACCTGATGAACCGATAAATCCTGTTACCCCTGGTGTATTTCTTACAATAAACCAAGCTTCATCAGTCATAACCATTTCTACTAATATGTATCCAGGAAACATCTTCTTAACTTTTTCTTTTTTAACGCCATCTTTTTCTTCAATTACTTTTTGTTCTGGAACTACGACTCTATAAATATAGTCTTCCATTCCCATAGAACTTGCACGCATTTCTAATTTTTCTTTAACATTGTTTTCATGTCCAGAGTAAGTATTAACTACATACCATTCTTTTTCCATAGACTATAACCCCAACGCTAATGTGAAAATCCCATAAGATGCTGCAAAGAATAATGCAAATATTACAATAAAAGATAATGTTGCAATTGAATAAGTAATCATTTCTTTTTTATTAGGCCATCTAACCTTTTTCATTTCCTTTTTAACTCCGTGAAGGAACTTTAAGATTTTTTTCATTTTTTCACCTTACCTAATTTCCAAAATAAAAACACTTTTTTGTGTCTACCAAAATGGTATCACAGTTATTATTTTATGTCAATATTTTTTATAATTAATTTTAACTTTTTCTTTAGACTTTTCCTTAGATTTTTTCATATCATTTTCTATTTTATCAACTTCATTATAAAGTTCTAAGTAACTAGTATCATTACTTCTTAAATATTCTACTCTAATATCACTTTTTAATAATGCAATTTCATTAAGAGTATTACTTCTTACATATTCTATTTTCGTTTTAATAGCATCATTGGTAATATAATCCTCTTCATTACTTCTTAAATACTCTATTTCGCTATTAAAACCTCTTCTTAACGCTCTAATAGTATTATTTAGCATAAAAGCACTTGTAAGAGTACCAATTAATTTATTTTTAAATAAACTAATTGGAATTAAAGCCATACTGATTTTTATAGCATTTCTTCTTAAAGAGTTAATAGCATATTTATTTTTTATTCTAACTTGCCTAGATAATATTTCATTTTCATTAATATTAGTGTTTATTAGGTTAATACTCTTTTTAATTTCTAATATTTCACTTTTTAATTTTTCTTTTTTAACTTCATCATTGTCTTTTTTAGGTTCTCTTTTTCCTTTTTTAGTTTCTGGTTTATCAAATTCTTTTTTGCTAACACTTTTTTCTTTTACATCTTCTTTTTTTTTATTATCTACTAAAGGAGATGTTATATTATTTTCTACTTTATGATTATTATTCTTAACACTTACTTCTAAAGTATCATCATGTTTTAATGTTTTATTTATTTTATCTACAAGTTCATCTATCTTAATAGTACTTTTAAGAAGTGAATATTTATCTAATTTTTTTATTTCATAAGAAGTTTTATAAAAAGAGAATTCCTTACTTTTTTTATTAACATCACTAGCTAATTTATTTAATTTATCTTTTAAACTATTCAAATACTTTTCTTTATCATCTTTATTTAAATAATAATTATAATCATCATAGTACATACTAAGTAAATCATTAGATGCGATAATAAAAAGTTTTAAATTATCAGTTTCTGTTTTCTTATCTAAAATTAAATCTATTTTTTTAACTATATTATCTACTTTACTTTTAAGTTTTTTATCACTAGTACTTTTTTTAAATTCTTTTAGTTCTTCTTTATAAATGGATAGCAAACTATTATCATCATTAGGAAGTGTGCCAACTGTATATTTATAGTTTACTTCTTTTTCTATTTTATTAACTTGTTTTATTTCTATCTTTTTTACTACTTTAGCCTTAGAAGAAATAAACTCACCAAATAATCCGAATATAACCTTGATTATATATTTAAAAAAATTAATTATCTTTTTCATTTAATGCTTTCTTTAATTTCATTTTTATTCTTCTTATAGCGTTATCTATTGACTTATTTGATCTATTTAACAAAGTCGCCATTTCAGAATAATTAAAATTATTAATTCTTAAATCAAATACTCTAAGTTCAAAATCAGTTAATATCTTTTTGGCAGTATTAATTAAATTTTCTTTTGACTCATTACTTTCAATAATATATTCTGGATTATAGTTATTATCTGCAAATATTAAACTATTTTCACTTACTATATCATTATTTTCATCCATATAATTAACTGAATCATTTAATGGTTTATTCTTTTGCCTATTAGCTTTTACTATAGCACTTAACATAGTTCTTTTAATACAAGTTGCTGCATATGTATAAAAAAGAACATTCTTACTTTCATCAAAAGAATTAATAGCACTATTAAGCCCTAACATTCCCTCTTGTATTAAATCATTTGCCTCAAGTCCAGAATTCTTTACGTACTTTTCATACATCTTTGAATAATTATAAACAATAGGACTATATTTAGAAAATAGTATTTCATTTGCATCAGTATTACTTTCTTTAGCTAAGTATACTAATTCATAATCATTATATTCTTCATAGTTCATTTAATCACACCTTTGACTCATTGCTTCAAATATTATTATACCAGCTGCCACTGAAGCATTTAAGCTATTTACTTTACCCCTCATAGGTATAGTAGCAATAAAGTCACAGTTTTGTTCTACTAATTTACTCATGCCAAATCCTTCACTACCTACTACTAATCCTATTTTACCAGTATAATCAATTTTTTTATAATTATCACCTGACATATCCATACCAACAAACCAAAAACCATCTTTTTTTAATTTCTTCATAGTTTCAGTTAAATTAGTTACCATAATTAAGTTGATATGGTTAAGAGCTCCAGCACTAGTTTTCATAACTGTTTCATTCACAGAAACGCTTCTATCTTTAGGAATAATAATATTTCTAATACCAGCTACTTCACAAGTCCTTATTATAGCTCCTAAATTATGAGGATCTTCTAAATGATCTAATATAACTACTATATCATCATCAATATCACTTATATCTTTGTATTTATAATCATCAACTTTAATAATTATACCTTGATTATTTTTAGATATTTTATCTAGTTTAAACTTATCAATGTATTCTATACTAATATTCTTGCTTTTAAGTTCAGAAATAAGTTCATCTTTCATATTCTTATTTACGTAAGCTTTATATATTTTAGTATTATTTTTTAAATATTCTCTTATAGCATTTTTACCAGTTATATACATATATACTCCTTTATTATATTCATTAATTCTTCTAATCTTTCTTTATTATTTAAATATAAATATCCAATTAAAGCTTCAAAACCAGTTGCATATTTATATGTTATTATATCCGTATTTTTAGGGTGAGAATTAGTTTTATGATTTCTTCCTGTTTTAACAACATCAAGTTCTAAATCACTTAATTTATTATCATCAATTAGTTTATTTAATAAATTAGCTTGCCCTTTAGCTGACACAATAGAAGTAACTATCTTTTGTAAATCTTTTACTTTTAAGTCATTTAAACTAACTATATAACTTCTTATAAAAAGTTCAAAATATGCATCCCCTAAATATGCTAACACTAAACTATTTTTGTTCATTTATATACTCCTTTATAAGTTCAATATCTTTATAATCTTTTTCCCTTTTTAAAAATAATTTTAACTCTAATATATCATTTGCGGTTTGAATAGGAATTTCCTCTATTATTAAACGATTATTTTTATAATATGTAGAACTAAAATTAATAATGTCATGAATAAAGTAAACTTTTTTACCATATTCATTTATTCTTTCAAATTTACAATTATAATTCTTTAATAAATATTCATAGTAATCATCACTAACTGCTATATCAATATCTTTAGTTGTATCTTTTATTCCAAGTAGTACCATAGCGGCAGATGAAATAACTATATATTTAGTAGAATCAAAATTATATTTTTTTAGTGTATCTATAATATCTTTTTTATTCATATCTATCAAAGGTAATTCCTTTTATTACACCATTTTTTATATCATTTAAAATAATTGAATATACTTTATCGTAATCTATTTCTCCACCTTTTATTAAACAACCTCTTTTTTTACCTATTTCATCTAAAGTATTTGTTATTTCATCAAAATCAACTTTATCTATTTTATATCTTTCTTTTAATATATTTGGATAATAGTCATTTAATTTTTTTAATATATGAATAACAACTTTATCTATAGGTAATATTTCTTCTTTAATTGCTGTTAGAGAAGCTAAGTTATAAGATGCATCATAGTCATCTAATTTAGGCCATAATATACCTGGTGAATCAAGTAATTCTATTTTATCATTAATTCTTATCCAACTAAGAGTTTTAGTAACACCTGGCTTATTACCTGTAACAACTACTTTTTTGTTTACAAGTCTATTTATAAGAGTAGATTTTCCTACATTTGGTATACCAACTATTAATACTCTACATTTTCTTATTTTTTGGCCTTTAGATAATCTCTTTTCATTAATATCTTTCATAACTTCATCAGTAAGAGAAAAAAGTGGTTTTAAATTAGCATTACCTTCTAAATTTAATAAAATTACTTTATATCCATTATCTTCATAATATTTTTTCCATTTATTAGTTTCATTTAAATCACATAAATCACTTTTAGTCATTATAAGTATTCTCGGTTTATTTTTAGTAAAGGAATCTATATCTTTTATTTTAGAAGAATATGGCATTCTAGCGTCTACCACTTCATAGATAACATCTATTAAATCTAGCATTTCACTAATTTGTCTTTTAGTCTTTGCCATGTGACCAGGATACCAGTTGATATTTATTTTATTATCATTCATTTAAATCATCTCCTTTACTTATTATATTTCATATAATATCTAGATT
>CAKOQQ010000008.1 GCA_934101425.1 uncultured Bacilli bacterium
AAGCTCCAGAAGTATGCCCAGTATGTAATCATCCAAAATCTTTCTTTGAAAGAAAAGCAGATAACTATTAAAAAAGAACATTATTCAAATTATATTTAACCTCCACTAAGTGGGGGTTTTTATATAAAAAAGAGCCATCAAACAGTGATGACTAAGATATATAACTTGCTAAATAATAAAACTTAAACTATTAAACTAATTTTTTTATATTATTTATAAAGTTTTTACTTTTTAAATATAATCCTGTATAGTTTTCATAATACTCATTTAAAAAGGTATTTATTTCATTTTTACATAATTCACTTATATCTAATTTTTCTATTTTAGATATATCTACATAATAGAACATTCTAATTAGTTTTATTGTTTTAGCACTTACCATTCTATCATTTTTTAAACAATTATTACAAATATAACCACCTCTTGATGATGATAATGTTGCAATAGATTTTTCACTACCACAAACACTACATCTATCAAGTACTGGCATTACTCCTAAATAGTCTAAATATTTTAATTCTAAAATATTAGTTATTACCATAGGATCATATAATTCATTTATTTTTGTTAAACTATCTATAAGTAATTTATATATATCACTACTATTATTTTGCTTATATACTTGCGTTGCTAAATCTAGGATATAACTTGCATAACTAATGCATTCAATATCTTTTTTTATATTTTTAAAAGGATTTATTACATCTACACTACTTAGTACTGATAATTTATCTTCCCTATAATTCATATAGAAATATCCATATGTTAATCTATCAGTTACACTTCTTAAAGTACTTTTTATGGATTTGCATCCTTTAGCGATTACACCAATAACTCCATATTCTTTAGTAAATATATTTAATATTTTGCTACTTTCTTTAAAGTCATTAACACTTACTATGATGCCTTCAATTTTTTCCATTATATGTTTTTCCAATACTCATCATTTTCATATTTTACTAACTCCTTGTACTTTAAATAATATTCTATTTTACCTGTATGTGTAAATAAACTCCATAATAATTCTTTATCCATAATATCACCTATTAATATAATGGTGATATCTTTTCTTTTTTATTCAAATTCTTTAAAACCTAATTCATTTAAATATTTTTCTTTATCTCTCCACTTTTTTATTACTTTAACAAATAACTCTAAATATACTTTTTTTCCTAATAATAATTCTAAATCTTTACGAGCTTCAATACCTACTTCTTTAATTAAATTTCCGCCTTTACCTATTACTATTTTTTTAACAGAATCACGATCTACTATTACTACTACATTTATTATATATTTATCTTTTTTAGTTTCTATATGTTCTACTATACAAGTAAGTGAATGTGGAATTTCTTCACTTGTTTTATTAAATATTTTTTCTCTTACAATTTCACTTATAAGAAATTCAGTTGATTTATTAGTATAGTAATCTTCCCCATAATATCTAACTTCATCTTTTAAGTATTTTTTAATTACTTTTACTAATTCATTTGTATTCTTATTTTTAAGTGCACTTACTGGTACTATTTCACTAAAGTTATATATTTTACTATATTCATCTATTTTTAATAGAACATTTTCTTTTTTTATTTTATCTATTTTATTTAATACTAATATAACAGGTTTATTTATATCTTTTAGTTTATCTACTATAAATTTATCACCACGACCTAAATCTTCACTTGCATCTACTACAACTAACACTATATCAGTATCATCCATACTATAGAAAGCTTGTCTATTTAAATATGTACCTAATTTATGGTTTGGTTTATGAATACCAGGTGTATCTACAAAGACGATTTGTGTATCTTCCTCATTATAAATCCCATGAATTATATTTCTAGTAGTTTGTGGTTTATTAGATGTTATAGCGACCTTTTTACCTACTATACTATTTATTAGTGTAGACTTACCAGCATTTGGTCTACCTACTACTCCTACAAATCCTGATTTCATTTTAAATCCTCATCAAGAAATGGATATACACATAAATCTCTTACTTTATATTCATCTTCATCTTTTTCATTCATACAAACTACTTTAGCGTCTTCGTTAAACATTTCACTTATAACTTGTCTACATATAAAACAACATGTACTTACTTTATCACTTTTAGTCATTATATATAATTCTTTAAAATCATGTCTTTTATATCCTGCTGATATAGCGCTTACTATGGCGCTTCTTTCTGCACATATAGTAGCTCCATATGATGCATTTTCTACATTAACACCACAAAATTCACGTCCATCATTCATTACAACAATTGCTGCAACTGGAAAATTAGAATATACTGCATAACTATTATCTAATAATTTTAATAATTTTTCTCTCATAATACCTCCAAAAATTTAGGAACAAATATAATAAGTCCTATTATAATTGATAATATTGCAAAGGTTAGTACAAAAGCAGCACTTGTATCTTTTGCTACTTTAGCATTCATACTTCTTTCTTTACTAATTAAGTCAACTGTATTTTCTAAAGCTGTATTCATAAGTTCAGCACCTATTACTAAGGCAAATAAACTTAAACATATACACCATTCTATTAAACTTATTTTAAATATAAATCCACATATAGTTACTATAGTTGCAACTATTATATGAATAACCATATTTTGTTCATTTTTAAAAGTAAGTTTAAATCCATTAAAAGCATATTTAAAACTATTTACTAATTTTTTACCTCGTGATTTTATATTCATCTAATAACTCCTCTTGTAAAGAAAACATTACTTTTTCGTCTTCTTTTGTCATATGGTCATAACCTAATAAATGTAATAGTCCATGAATACTTAAGAATGAAAATTCTCTTAAAAAACTATGTCCATAATTTTTACTTTGTTCTTTTATTTTATCTAAAGATATATATATATCTCCAAGTAATCTAACATCAGTTTTTATATCTTCATAATCTTCTAAAGCGAAACTAATTACATCTGTATAATTATCAATTCCCCTATATTCTCTATTTAATTTTCTTACTTCTTCATTATTAGTTATAATAATATCAAATACGACATTTTTTAATTTTAATTTTTTAATTGCAAAAGTTAAAAATCCTTCTACATCTTTTATTTCTTTTATTTCTTCATTTGTTTCATTTATTATTTCAAACATTGTACACCTCTATAATTTTCATTAAATATAATATAAATAATACTATTAGTATAAGTATTATAATACTATAAAATATTGTATTTCTTAAAATTTTTGGTAATCTATCTTTTATTTTATTAAATAACTTATATATTAAGAATCCTATAATAGATCCTATTACATTTAATATAATGTCATCTATATCAAATACTCTACCAATATATCCTTGTATTACCTCTATACTAGTTGATACTAACATAGAGAGTAATAATACTACTGATACTTTATTTATTTTTAAAAAATATCCTGTGAAAAATCCATATGGCATAAACATTACCATATTACCAATTACATTTTTGATAAACAAATTGCTACCTAGAGTATACCTAAACATCTCTTTAAATGGTGTAAAGTTATTTCCATAAGATTCTACGTCCTGATATGTTACAACTGTAAACAAACACATTATATATATACCAAATAAGAACATAAGTAGTTCTTTATGAATATATATTTTTTTATCACTTTTAACTAGATATACTATCCTCATGCTAACAAAAATAATAGAACATATTACCAATATTGGCCATGTATCTCTTAGTACATCTATCATCATATTTCTTAGCATAAGACCTCCTAGCGAATAGTTAAATAATCCGTTATATCTTCATAAACAGTATAAAACATTTCTAGTTCTATTTTACTATTTTTTACATTAACTTTCAACTGTATTTCATTTATTATATACTCTTCTTTACTAAGTTTTTCCTCTATTTTTTCTCTACTTTTTAAAATAGAAGTTTTAATAGCTTCATCAACATTAAACTTTTTTTCTTTTATCTTTATTTCTTTTTCTATAATTTTATTTAAAGATATTGGTACATATTTATTTTCAAATATTTTAGTTATTTCTTCATTTTTATATTTAAAACCTTTTTTCAATTTTATATTTTTATCTAAAAAAGAAAAACTATAATTAGTAATTTTATTACTTGTATATACTTCTTCTTTATAATTAAAAGGCATGGTAATATTTACTTTATACCATACTTCACCATATACTTTAGCGTTAGCTCTTATAATATCTTTAGTATTATCATTTAATTTAATATCACCACTTACGATTATATCTCCTTTTTTTACATAAGTATCTACATTTTTTACTACTTCTCCACTAGTAGCTACTATCTTTTTTATAATAGCATCTTTTTTGCTAATAATGTGTCTTGGCGTATTATCATTTTCTATATTGTTTATTTTTCTTTCTTCTACTTTTACTATATATTTTGTACCACTTACAATTATTTCAATCCACTCTATTTTATCTTTATATTTTTCTTTAATATTATTCTTTATTTTTTCTAATTCTTTATCCCTTTTCTTTAGTTTATTTATATCAACTCCATTATATTTTAATTCTTTTAAAATAATATTTCTAATCTCTTCTTTATCATGTACAACTTCTATATTAAATATAAATAAACTTAATGTATAGATAAGTGCTATACCTAGCATTATAGATAGTAATAATATTTTATTATAATTTATAAGTTTCTTTATCTTAATAAGACCACTATAATCTATTTCTTCTACATCATAAATACTTTTTAGTTTTAATACTTTTTCATAATCTTTTTCATATAAACAAATATTTATTTCTTTATAATTAATATAGTCCATACTAATTATATTTATATGGTTCTTTATAAGTCTATTTATGAAATTATCAATATTTCTGCCACTTAATTTTATAACAATTTTACTTTTAAAACTATCTATAATACTATTTTTCATATTTCACCCATATTCTATACTTTTTATTTTGCCATGAATTAAAATCTCATCTTTTAATAGTTTCTTTATAACTAAATCTTCACCAATTACTTTTATAATACCATCTTTATGTTTTAACTTAATTTCTTCTCTTGAAAATGATAATACTTCAAGATAATTAGTTATATAAACATTATCATTTATTATATTTACTTCTAAACTATCATTTCTTAAATACTCAAACATATTTCACCTTATTTAATTTTATTTTTAGTACAAAAGAAAAAGAACTATTTTTTATAGTTCTTTTTATATGCTATTTCTAATTCTCTTAATACTTTTTCTCTTAAAGACTGATAAAAAGTAATTATACTACTTATTGTTTCTTTAGGGTATTTAGCTAAATCACTATCACTTAATACTAAGTCTAAATCTAGTATACGTTCTAAATCAGCTACTATTTCATATTTATTAAATGAACTTAAGAATTGATCATTTAGACTATATGTAAATTTAGAATCATCTATAAATGGTACAACATCTTTTTTTGGTGCAAATGGTTTAGATACTTTTCTCATTAAATGTAAATAATCTAGTATGTCATAAGCACTTAAGCTATTATCTAATGTCATTATAGTTAAATGATTTAATAGTTCTAACCATTCTTTAGGTAGACCATACCCTCCACCATATTTTCTTCTATCTACTCTTTCAACTAAGTGTGAATTACTAGTTTTACTTTGATTTAAAATAAAATTTTGATTAGCTAAATCTTCAAGAGGTTTTGCATATATTATTTTTATTGAGCTCATAGAACTTAATTCACTAGCTTCACTTTGAATTATATTTACCATATCTTTATATGTTTTATCTTGAAGTAAATGATTTCTGCTTAAAACAAATCCTTTATCTTTTCCTAATTCACTTACTATTTGTTTTAATCTTTTAGCTACAAAATATTTATGATGATTAATTCCTTTTGAAAAATATACATATCTATCACAATCCTTAAATGGATTTACACTTCTGATATTGATATGTTCAAAACTTTTTCCACCTTGAAAACGATACCAAGCGCTAATATCATTAGTGTTTAATCCTTTAAGTGTCTCATCTAGTAATGCCATATGCCACCTCACGGCTAATTATATTAACATAATCATATATTTTAGTCAAATAAAAGAAGTATATGTATACTTCTATTTATTATCTAATTCTTTATAATAATTGTATCTTGAAATAGCATTATTCTTATTAGATTCTAATAATTCTTTATAATGATCTTCATTTACTTTTTTTAGCATATTATATCTATTTTGCATACTTAAGAATTCATCATATAAGTCAAAATTAACATTTTTAGAATCTAAAGTAAATTTCTTATCTACTGGATTATAATGGAATATTGGGAAGTATCCACATTCTGTTGCTAATTTTTCCATCAATATACTATTTTCCATACCACCTTTTATACCATGTGATATACATGGACTATAAGCTATTATAATAGATGGTCCATTATAATTTTCTGCTTCTTTAAATACTTTTAGTAATTGATTCATATTAGCTCCCATACTTACAGTTGCTACATATACATGTGGATATGATAAGGCTATACGAGCTAAATCTTTTTTAGCATTTTGTTTACCTTTTGCTGCAAATAATGCAACTGCTCCTTTAGGGCTTGCTTTACTAGCTTGTCCTCCAGTATTTGAATATACTTGACTATCAAGTACTAATATATTTACATTATCATTTGTAGATAATACATGATCTATTCCACCATATCCTATATCATATGCCCAGCCATCACCACCGATAGCCCATACACTTCTTTTAGCGATATAGTCTTTTAATTCATTTAATTCTTTTGGACAAGTATTATAGTCTAGGCTATCATATACTTGTTTAGTTATATCATAATTATCTATATTATTTATATATAACTCAAATAATTCACGGTTAGGATTATCCATATTATTTTCCATTATAGTTTTAATTCTATCTCTTATTGTTTTATTTCCAATAAGTATACCATAACCATATTCAGCATTATCTTCAAATAAACTATTAGACCAAGGTAAGTTATATGGAGTTGATGGTACTGATCCACCATAAATAGATGAACATCCTGTAGCATTAGCTATTATCATGTTATCGCCAAATAATTGAGTTAATACTTTTATATATGGAGTTTCTCCACATCCTTGACAAGCTCCACTATATTTAAATTTAGATTCTGTAAATTGACTATTAATAACATTATCTTTATTTATATGTTTATCTTTTATATTTTTACTTAAATAGTTATATATATCTTGTTCTTCACTATTTAAAGGAGTAAGCGATAACGCCTTATTAGGACAATTATTTATACATACTTTGCATCCAGTACAATCCATCACTGAGAAACTAAGTAAATAATAATAGTCTTTTAATGCTGGTAATACTGGTTTTTTACATTTATTTTTTATATTATCCGGTAATTTACTATATTCTTCTTCATCTATTAAAAATGGTCTTATTACTGCGTGAGGACAAATAAATGAACATTTATTACACATAATACATTTACTTATATCACAAGTTGGAACAGATGATGATATTCCTCTTTTATCAAATTTACTAGTATTAGGCATAAATGTACCATCTCTAAGAGGTATAAATTTAGATACTGGAATACTATCTCCTTTTCTATCTGACATTTCTTCATATAAGCTAGTTCCATAAGATACAAATTTACCTTCTAAATTGTCTAAATTTACTTCTTTTAAATAATTAACTGCTTCATCAATTGCTTTATAATTAGCTAAAACTACATCATCACCTTTTTTAGAAAATTTGTTTTTAGCATATAATTTCATTTCTTCTTTTGTTCTATCATAATCTATTACATTTGATAAATATAGAATTACACTTTCCATAATAGTACTTATTTTACCAGGCAAGTTAATTTCTTCTGCTAGTTTATAAGCATTTATTGTATAGAATTTTATATTTTTTTCTAATATTATTTTTTTTATATCATTATTTATTTTATTTAATTCATCAATATCTTTTTCGGTATTTAATATAAAAATACCATTTTCTTTTATATGTTCTAACATATTATATTTATCTAAATATGTATCTTTAGTACATACTACTAATTTAGGATTTTCTACATAATATGTAGATTTTATTTTATTGTCATCAAATCTTAAATGACCAATTGTTACTCCACCTGATTTTTTAGAATCATATTGAAAATATCCTTGTACATATTTATCTGTTAAGTTACCTACTAATTTTATAATTGATTTACAAGCTGATACCATTCCATCAGATCCATACCCATATACTAAGAATTCTAAAGAATTACTTATTTTATATGTTTTATCAACTTCTAAACTTAAATTAGTAACATCATCATTTATACCTATAGTAAAGTTATTTTTAGGATTATCAAGCATATCAAATACAGCTTTTATCATAGCGGCATTGGTATCTTTACTAGATAATCCATATCTACCACCTACAATATTTATATTTTTATCTTTTAAAGCTGCTACTACATCTAAATATAATGGTTCACCAATACTTCCTGCTTCTTTAGTTCTATCTAAAACTGCAATACTTTCTACTGTAGAAGGTAAGACATTAAGTAAATGTTTTACACTAAATGGTCTATATAGATGTACTTCTATAAGGCCTATATCACCCTTTTCATAATCAATAACACTTTTTATAGTTTCTGTTACTGATCCCATTGCTACTATTACTTTTTTAGCTGTTTTACTACCATAATAATTAAATGGCTTATAATCAGTATTAGCGATTTTATTTATATCCATCATATATTTTTCTACAATATCTGCTACTTTATTATAATCATTATTTCTAGATTCTGTTATTTGAAAATATACATCATCGTTTTCTGCAGTACCTCTTGTAAATGGTTTATTTGGATTTAGGGCTTTAGCTCTAAATTTATTTATACTATCATAAGGAACTAAAGGTTTTATATCCTCTAATTCTAAAGCATTTATCTTATCTATTTCATGACTAGTTCTAAAACCATCAAAGAAATGTAAAAATGGAATACTAGATTTAATACTAGATAAATGAGCTACAGCAGCTAAATGATTAGCATTTTCAACACTACTTGATGCTAATATACAAAAACCAGTTTGTCTAGTTGCATATATATCTTGGTGATCTCCAAATATACTAAGAGCATGAGTAGCTAGACTTCTTGCAGCTACATGAATAACTGCTGGTAACATTTCACCAGCCATTTTATACATATTAGGAATCATTAAAAGTAATCCTTGACTAGCTGTAAAAGTAGTAGTTAAAAGTCCTGATTGTAGTGATCCATGTACAAGGCCAGCGGCTCCTGCTTCACTTTGCATTTCAACTACTTTAACACTATCATTAAAAATATTTTTTCTATCACTCCAATTATCAATACTTTCTGCCATTGGACTTGATGGTGTAATAGGATATATACCTGCTACTTCGGTAAACATATATGCTGTGCTAGCACAAGCTTCATTTCCATCTACTGTTATTTTTCTCATTTTATTTTTCTCCCTCTTTTAATGAATTTATTTTACTTTCATATTCTCCATTAGTTATATAACTACCAACCACTGATATATTAGCTTCTTTTATTTTCTTTATTGTTTCATTATTTATTCCACCATCTACTTCTATTACGTAGTTATAACTATGTTGTAATTTATATAATTCTTCTACTTTTTCTTTGCTAGATTCTATAAATGCTTGTCCTCCACGACCAGGTTCTACGCTCATAACTAATACTAAATCAATATTTTTTAGATATGGAATTATTTTATCTACACTAGTATTAGGTTTTATTGATAAACCTACTTTTATACCTTTATTTTTTATATAATTTATATCACCCAATATATCTTTACTAGCTTCATAATGAAATGTTATATATTCTGGATTTAAATTACTATACATATCTACATACTCTTTAATATCTTCTACCATTAAATGAATATCCTTTTTATGGGTAGTATCCTTTAAAATAGAAGCTGCTTCTAAATAATCCATTGTTTTATTTGTAACAAAGACACCATCCATTACATCTACATGTATATAATCTATATTTAATTTATCTATTTTACTTAATTCTTCTTTTATATTATCTTTTATACTTAAGTATGATACTGCTATTTTCATATTATCACCATTATAATTTTATCATATTTTTTTATTTTATTCTATAAAAACACATTATTATAATTTATATGTTATGTTTATTTAACAAGGGGCTTGGTATATTTGTATATCAAGTCCCTTGTATTTACAAAAAAACACACTTAGTGTGTTTTTCTTAGACTACTTACAAAGTAAAATTTGACAATAGTCTGAAATACCTTTTAAAAGGTATTTTTTTTATCTATAAATTTTAAATAATTTAAATATCTAGAATTTAATATATTAGTACCTACTTGTCTTTTAATTTCACAATCATCTTCCTTATTATGCATACAATCTTTATATTTGCATAAACCTCTATATTTATTAAATTCTATCATATTATCTCTTATATCACTTTCAGTCATACCACTAAAATCTAATGAACTAAATCCTGGTGTATCTGCTACTAAACCACCTTCTAAACTAAATAATTCAGTATGTCTTGTAGTATGTTTACCTCTATTTAAGGCTTTACTTATTTCATTTGTTTTTAAGTTAAAATCACTATTTAATCTATTTAATAAACTAGATTTACCACTACCACTTTGTCCTGTAAATACAGTTACTTTATCCTTAAATATATTTTTTATATTTAAATCATTATTATAGTAAACATTATATCCAATAGATTCATAATACTTTTTATAATCATCTATTACTTTAAATTCATCTTTACTTAATAAATCTATTTTAGAAATACATATTATAGGTTTAATATTATTAAATTCTATTGTTACTAATAATTTATCTAATAAGTTAGTATCAAAATCAGGACTTTTACTACTTGCTAATATTACTACTTGATCTATATTAGCAACACTAGGTCTTACAAGAGAATTTTTTCTCTTTTTTATTTCTAATATATAATTACTATTTTCATCAAATACTACATTATCACCAACTAATGGTATTTCTTTAGTATTTCTAAATTTACCTCTTGGTTTACAAACATATAATTTATCAGATGATTTAATAGTATAATCATTACTAATATTTTTTACTATTTTACCTTCCATTATTCACCTTTAGCGACTGCAATTTTAATAACTAATGATGCTTTTGCAGTTACAACAGATCCTTCTGGTCTACTTTGTGAAATAATAACTCCTGGTGCATATTCATCTGTTTCTACTTCTGTGAAACTACAATTTATATCATTATCAGAGCAGAATGATTCAATAGAAGCTCTACTATAACCTTCTAAATTAAAGTTAGGATAAGTTACTACTATATCTGGAATAGTAAGTGTTATAGAATCTCCTTCTTCAAGTAATTTTCCAGGTTCAATGCTTTGTTTAATAATTTGATTCTTTTTATATTTAGAATCAGATTTATTTACTTCCATTTTTTCAGGGAATACATATAAACCTTTTTCTTCTAACATTTTTTTAACTTCATCATAGTCTTTACCAACGTAGTTTTCTATTTTAATGGCGTTACTACCTTTAGAAATAATTAAAGTTATTTTTGTATCTTTAACTCTTTTTGCTCCTGCTACTGGACTAGTAGATATAACACTACCTTCTGCTACATCATTACTATATTTTTCTTCATATTCATCTGCTACTATAAAACCTTTTTCTTTTAGTTTATTTTCAGCTTCTAAAATAGTTAAACCAGCTACATTAGGAACTTCTATTTCTTCTTTTGTTTTACCTGTTGAGAAAAATATAACAAATACTAAACTAGCAGCTACTAGAAATAAGAAAATTGCTCCACTTATCCATACCGCTAAATCTAAACCTTTTTTCTTCTTTTGTTTTACCACCTTATTTTCTCCTTCTTCTTTTCTTTCTTCTCTTATAAATTCTTTTACATCTTCTAGATTCTTAGTTTCTTCAATATCTTCATGTTCAGGGTAACTATAAACTAATCTTCTAACATTTCTATTTTCTTCTTTCATACATTCTAATAAATCATTTCTCATTTCAGTAACATTTTTATATCTATTTTTGGGATTTTTTGCACAACATGCTAAGATAATATTTTCTACTGATTGAGGTATTTCAGGATTTATCTTTGTAACACTAGGAATTGGTTCTTTTAACTGTTTAATTGCTACTTCAACAGCGTTATCACCTTTAAATGGTACTTTACCAGTTAATAATTCAAACATCAATATTCCCATAGAATATATATCACTTCTTATTGTAGAACCACTACCATTTGCCATTTCCGGTGGAAGATAATGAACACTTCCCATTACAGAATTTGTTTGTGTAAGTTCTTGAGCATTTATGGCAGTTGCAATACCAAAGTCAGTTACTTTAATAGTACCATCATCAAGCATAAGAATATTTTGTGGTTTAATATCTCTATGAATTATATATTTATCATGAGCACATTCTATAGCACTAGTAAGTTGTAACATAATATCTATTACTTCTGGTAATGTAAGCGCTCCTCTTTTTTTAATTAAATTTTTAAGAGTTTGACCATCAATATATTCCATTACAATAAAATAATTATCATCATCCTTACCAACATCATACATTTCTACAACATTAGGATGAATAATAGTAGCGGCCGCATTAGCTTCTCTTTGAAATTTTTTTACAAATTTTTCATCTTGAGCTAAATCACCTCTTAATATTTTAACAGCTACATTACGATCTAATATAGTGTCATGAGCTAAATAAACATTAGCCATTCCACCTTCACCAATACTTCTAATTATTTGGTATCTATCATTTATTTTTTGACCTTTCATTAGCATTATTTACCACCTCGCATATCTAAGAAAGCGACTGTTATATTATCAGTACCACCTCTATTGTTGCTTTTTGATATAAGTTTTTGTAGTTTTTCTTCTATTGTTTTATGTTCATCTAATACTTTTTCTATTGCTTCTTCACTAAGCATATTAGTTAAACCATCACTACATAAGAAAATTCCTTCTACATTATCTTCAACATCAAATATATCCATTTCTACTTTTTTATCTGCACCAAGTGCTCTCATAAGTACATTCTTTCTTGGATGATTCTTAGCTTCTTCTTCACTTAATTCTCCACTTCTTACTAATAAGTTTACTAATGTATGATCAGTAGTTATTTTATGTAATCTCTTATTTTTAAGTACATATCCAGAACTATCTCCTATATTACCAAATAACAAGAAATCTTTAGTATATAAAGCTAGTACTAAAGTTGTACCCATACCTTCACTACCTGGATTTTCACTAGTATATTTATATATTGCTGCATTAGCTTCTCCAACTATTTCTTTTATCCAATTTATAGTATCTTCTTTAGAACCAATTTTACTTATTTGTTCAAATCTTTTACCAATTTTATTAACAACGATATTTGATGCTATTTCTCCTCCAGTATGCCCTCCCATACCATCAGCTACTATAAGTAAATATTCATCAAAATCATTTTTGATAATAAGGACACTATCTTCATTTCTTTCCCTAACTTTTCCAGGATCAGTTAAATAAAAATATTCCATTATTCACCTCTATTTTCTTTCGCTTTTAATTGACCACAAGCTCCACTAACTTTAGAACCAAATTCGCGTCTTATAGTCACATTAATATTATGTTTTTTTAAAGTATCATAAAACTTCATAATTACGTCTTTATCACTTTTCTTATATTTACTACTAGTTTCATTATAAGGTATTAAATTTACATAACAATTTAGTCCCTTAAGTAAGTTAGCTAATTCTATGGCAGAGGATACGCTATCATTAACATCTTTAAGTAAAATATATTCAAAAGTAACTCTTCTATTTGTTTTATCTATATATTCTTTTATAGCACTTATAAGTTTTTCTATATTATAAGCTCTATTAATAGGCATAAGTTCATTTCTAATTTTATTATTAGGTGCATGAAGACTTATCGCTAAATTAACTTGTTTATAATTAGAAAATTCTTTTATTTTAGGAACTATTCCACAAGTAGATATAGTTATATGTCTACTACCTAAACTAATACCTTTACTATCATTTATAATGTCTATAAATTTAATTACATTATCATAATTATCAAAAGGTTCACCTATACCCATAAGTACAATATGAGTAATCCTAAGTGATTCCGTGATTTCTACAGTTAATATTTGACTAACCATTTCAGAAGGTAATAAATCCCTTACTTTTTTAAGTCTTCCACTTTCACAGAAGGCACATCCCATATTACAACCCAATTCAGTTGAAATACATAAACTATTACCATAGTCGTGAAACATAAGTACACACTCTATTTTGTTATTATCACTTAAATTAAATAAATACTTTTTAACACCTGTATCTTCTTCTTTTTTTACTAATTCTAAAAGTCCTATAGTAAAATCTTCTTTAAGTTTAGTTATAAGTTCTTTTTTTAAATTAGTCATTTCATCAAAAGATGATACTCTTTTTTTATATAACCAATCAAATATTTGATCTGCAGTAAACTTTTTATACCCCAAATCTAATAAATAATTGAGTAATTCCTCATATGTAAGATTATAAATACTACTCATATTTTCACCTATACCAATTATAGCATTTTTAATATAATAAGTAAAACAAAAAACAATACTAAATCGTTATAAAATAACTATTTAATATTGTTTTTTACTTTTATTAGACATAAGTCTTATATATTCATAATTATAGAAATAACAAAGAAAGCGATTACAAGAGCTAATGTAAGTCTTGTAATAAATAATTCTCCGCCTCTTTCTTTTCTATTAGCAAATAAATCACTACTACCGCCACTAATTATATTAGATGTACTTTCTGCTTTACCAGATTGTAATAATACTAATGCAATTAATAAGATTGATACTATCATTAATAATACTGTCATAATTTCACCTCAATACTTAGTAATTTTAACATATTTAATAAATAAATGCAACTATTTAGGTTCTATTATATAAATTAGTTTATTAGATAAGTCAATATTACTTACTACATAAGAAACATCATCCATAGTTAAATTTTTAACTAATTCAAGTTCATTTGTATATACTTTATTATAATCAGTTATATCATCTATTATTCTATCATTAGTTCTAAATATATTTTCAGTAGAACTTATAAGACCACTTATCATTATACGTTTTCTTCTTTCAAATTCAAGTGGAGTTATAGATAAATGTGATAGTGTTTCTGTGATTTCTTTTATAAGAACTTTTTCTTTTTTAGTTTCTGCTAATAATAATACTAAATAATGGGTATCAGTAACCATTACAGTAGTAGATACAGGAGATGTAATAATATCAGATTCTCTTAATTTTTCACTTAATATAGAAGTAGATCCTACCTTTAAATCAAATATATGATTTATTAGTCTAGTAGCCATTTTAGAATCTATATCTTTAAATAAATTTTTATTTATTTTATAAGCTAAACATACTTTACTAATAGAAGTATTCATTTTAACTTTTTCTTCTTTTTTAGCTACTTTATCAGGTTCTTTATATTTTTTTCTTACAATTTTCTTTTCTTCTTTTAAATCTCTTTTACTTTCAAAATCTTTTATTATAGTTATTACTTCAGTTGGGTTAACATTACCAGTTACTACTATAAACATATTAGATGGATGATAAAAAGTATTATAGCATTCATATAATTGTTCTTTTGTTATACTTCTTATACTTTCTAGATCACCTAATATAGAAACATTATAAGGTAATTTAATAAAAGCATTTTCTAAAGCTCCATAAAATATACGACTATATGGATTATCTTCATTCATCCTATATTCTTGTTCTATTATGCCTTTTTCCTTTTCTACATTTTCATCTGTAAAATATGGACTTTCCACATAATGAAGTAACATCTCTAAATTTTCTTTAAAATATTCTGTACCAAAGAATAAATAACTTGTTCTCTCATAACTAGTATTGGCATTAGCGTTTGCACCACGTTCTTGATAAAAACTAAAAACATTAGTATTATCTTCTTCTTCAAATAATTTATGTTCTAAGAAGTGAGCGATTCCCTTTGGAAACTTCTTCATTTTAGTTTCATTTAGAGGTATGAATTCATTATCTTTTCCACCATATTTAGTATTATATGTTACATAGATATTATTACAGTCATTCTTAGGAATTACATATATTTCAAGACCATTATCTAGTTTTTCATAATATAAATCCATATCAATTATTTTCTTCTTTTTCATGCTTCACCCTCTAATAAATAGATTGTATCCATATGTATTTTTTTACTAAACTTAATAATATCTTCTTTTGTTACCTTTTCTATTTCTTTTTTTCTTTCTTCTAATAAGTCTAAATCTAAATATTCTTTAGACACATATAATGACATCATTGAATAAATAGAATCTTCTAATTCCTTAAATGTACTTAAATATGTAATTTTACCTTTTTCTAGTTCTTCATCTTTAATATTACCACTAGATATATCTTTTAATATTTTTTTAATTAGCGTTACACACTTTTTAAAATCAGATGCATTTATACCAGATGAAATTAACATAGTATTAGTTACACCACTAAAACTAGATGATATAGAATAACATAATGAATTTTCTTCACGTACTATACTAAATAGTCTAGAATCAGGACTACCACCTAAAATAAAGTTATACATATTAGCGACATACTTTCTTTCTTTTTCAGATAAATTTTCACATTTAAAACCAATTATTAAACTAGATTGATTAAACTTACTTTTTTCTTTAACAATTTGTTCTTTTTTTCTAAACTTAGTATGTTTTACAATATGAGAACCTTTATCTTTTTTCAAGGTATTAATTGCCATATATTTACTTATAATGTCTTTAATATCATTATTAAAATCTCCAATTATAAAAATATCTACAGTATCACTATTTAATACTTTTTTATAATATTCATATAAATTCTTTTCATTAATACCTTTTAAATCTTCCAAATACCCTACACCATTTAAAGCTATACTACTATCTTTATCCATAGCTTCATAACATTTTGCTACTGCATATCTTCTTGGATTATCTTTAAATGTATCTAAATCTTCTAAAAGGATATTTTTAGCTTTATTAAAACTATTAGTATCAAACTTACCATTATCTACATTAGGATTAAATATAAATTCTAAAAAATACTTTATAGTTTCTTCTAACATACATTCTTCTGTATATTTACTATTTAAAAATGAAGTATCAAAACTGATAATATTATAGTTCCCAGAAATAGATGTATTAGCGGATACATTAACTCCATATAATTCTTCACTTTTAATATCTAATAATCTTTTAGAGGGATAATTCTTAGTTGATTCCAATAATACATTAATTAACATATTTCTATATGTTATCTCTTCTTTGTTTATTAGACTTTTAAAGTTAATTTTAATACAATTTTTCTTAAACTTCTTAGTTTTTATTAAATGAATATTATAGGCAAGATTTTCTTCTTTTGTATATTCCATAAGTTCCTTTCTAGATTGATTTTAAAGCTAATTCAATCATCTTATTTAGAGATTTTTCTCTATCAGTACTAGAAGCTTTTTCTTTTGTTATAAAATGATCAGTAACAGTAAGAAGACAAGCAGCTTCTTTATTTAGTACTTTAGCATTACTAAATAAGGCAAATGATTCCATTTCAACCCCTAAACAATTATATTTATCTCTTAAAACTTCATAATTATCATTTTCTTTATAGAAAACATCACTAGAATATATAGTTCCTTCAACTAAATCTATATTATTATTCTTACCAGTTTCTTTAATTTTATTATTTAATTCTTTACTTGCAGAAATAATATTATCATTATATCCATTTTGTACTTTAGCAAATGAAGAGTCACTATATGCATTATCTACTAAAATAACGTCAAATAGTTTTACTTTATCAGTGTATACTCCACATGTACCAATTCTAATAATTTTTTCTACATTATAAAATTTATATAATTCATAAGAATATATACCTATACTAGGCATACCCATACCAGATGCCATAACAGTTACTAATTTATCATTATAGTATCCAGTATATGCATATATATTTCTTACGGTATTTACTAATTTATAATCTTTTAAATAATTTTCTGCTATATATTTAGCTCTTAAAGGATCTCCAGGCATAATCACAACTTTAGCAATTTCACCTTCTAAAGCATTAATGTGTGGTGTCATAATTACCTCCTATATAAATATACAAATAAAAATGCAATTAAAACAATAGGCATTAATAATTGTGAAATGATTGCCCATGTATTATTAATAAACCATATACCTATAAGTATACCTATTACTACTACAAATAATAAGTATATTATTGTGTTAACTTTATTTTTACTCATATTATCACCTATTTAATTATAACATAATAACTAAAGAAAAGACACATTATTGTGTCTTTTTAAGTTCATTTACTAAAAACTTACCTGTATAACTTTCTTTTACTTTTGCTACTTCTTCAGGTGTTCCAATAGCTACTACTTTACCACCTTCATCTCCACCTTCAGGTCCTAAATCAATAATATTATCAGCTACTTTTATAACATCTAAATTATGTTCAATAACAATTATAGTATCACCATTATCTACTATTCTTTCAAGTATTTTAAGTAGTTTTTTAATATCATCTTGGTGAAGACCTGTAGTTGGTTCATCTAGTATAAATAAACTCTTACCAGTAGGTTTTTTTTGTAATTCTTTAGCTAATTTAATTCTAGCTGCTTCTCCACCTGACAAAGTTGGAGAACCTTGACCTAATTTTATATAAGATAGTCCTACATCTTTAAGCATTTCAAGTTTATTTTTTACTTTTGGTACATTTTCAAAGAATGTAAGAGCTTCTTCTACTCTCATTTCAAGTACATCATATATATTTTTGCCTTTATATTTAATTTCTCTTGTTTCACTATTATAACGAGTTCCCTCACATACGCTACAAGGTACATAAACATCTGGTAAGAAATGCATTTCTATTTTCTTTACACCATCACCATAACAAGCTTCACATCTTCCACCTTTTACGTTAAAAGAAAATCTACTTTTATCATAGCCTCTTACTTTAGCTTCTTTAGTATTTGCAAATACTTCTCTTATATCATCAAAAACTCCTACATAAGTAGCTGGATTGCTTCTTGGTGTTCTGCCTATTGGTGCTTGTGATATATTTACTACTTTATCAATATTTTCAAGACCTTTTATTTCTTTATATTTACCAGGTACTTCTTTTGATTTATATAAATAATTTGATACCGCTTTTAATAATATTTGATTTATAAGAGTAGATTTACCACTACCAGATACTCCAGTTACAGCATTAAATACCCCTAGTGGTATTTTTACATTTATATTCTTTAAATTGTTTTCTTTAGCTCCTTTTATTTCTAGATATTTACCATTACCTTTTCTCCTTTTTAAAGGAACTTCTATCTTTTCTTTACCAGTTAAATATCTAGCTGTTAAGCTATTTTCATTTTTAAGTACTTCTTCTACAGTACCAGCAGCTATTACTTCACCACCATGAGTACCAGCTTTAGGTCCTATATCAACTAAATAATCAGCAGCTAACATAGTTTCTGTATCATGTTCTACTACTATTAGAGTATTACCTAAATCTCTCATGTTCTTTAAAGAGGAAATAAGTCTTTCATTATCTCTTTGATGAAGACCTATACTTGGTTCATCAAGTACATATAATACTCCTGTAAGTCTAGAACCAATTTGAGTAGCTAGACGAATTCTTTGAGCTTCTCCACCTGATAAAGATCCTGCCATACGAGCTAAAGTTAAATAGCCTAAACCTACATTTATTAAAAATTCTAATCTTGATTTTATTTCAGCTAGTATTAATCTAGATATCTCTATTTGTTCATTATTCAGTTTTAAGTTATTTATAAAATCATATAGATCTTTAATACTTAATAAAGTAAATTCATATATATTCTTTCTATTTATTTTTACAGATAATATAGAAGAATCTAATCTAGAACCTTTACAAGTAGGACATTCACTTTCTACCATAAATCCTTCTAACCATTCTCTTATCCAGTTACTTTTAGTTTCTATATATCTTCTTTGTAAGTTATTTACAACACCCTCAAATGGAGCTTTAGTAACTCTAGAACCACCATTTTTACTAGTATATTTAAAATCAATTATTTCATTTGTACCATAAAGTATTATATCTAATTTTTTCTTATCAATATCTTTTATAGGTATATTCATGTCTATATTGTAAAGTTTACAAACAGTTTGCAATTGAGTAAAATTAATATTATTTTCATCACCCCATTGCCAAGCTACTATAGCACCTTCCATTAAAGATTTATCTTTATCTGGAATTATTAAATCAACACTTATATTTTGATTAACTCCAAGACCTTTACAATCTGGGCAAGCACCATAAGGAGCATTAAAAGAAAACATTCTAGGCT
Organism: uncultured Bacilli bacterium; assembly: GCA_934101425.1. Classification (GTDB taxonomy): domain Bacteria; phylum Bacillota_I; class Bacilli_A; order RF39; family UBA660; genus CAKOQQ01. The sequence continues at coordinate 20,436 of CAKOQQ010000008.1, forward strand.
CTAATTCTGGTAATGAAAAATCACAATCTGGACAAGCATATTTTTCACTCATTACTATATCATCACTACCAATTACATTTATAACTACTTTACCATTTGATAGTTTAGATGCAAGTTCAATAGCTTCATAAAGTCTACTTCTTATATTTTCTTTTATAATTAATCTATCTATAACAACTAAAATATTATGTTTCTTATTTTTAGATAACTCTATTTCTTCATCTAAATCATACTCAGTATCATCTATTATAACTTTAGTGTATCCATCTTTTCTAAGTCCATTTAGTAGGTCTTTATGAGTACCTTTTTCACCATATTTAATTGGACTTAATACCTTTATTTTAGTATTTATATCAAGAGTTAATATTTGATTAGTCATTTCTTCTATACTTTGACTTTTGATTGGTTTATTATGTATAGGACAGTAAGGAATACCTATTCTTGCAAATAAAAGACGCAAATAATCATATATTTCAGTTACTGTTCCTACTGTACTTCTTGGATTCTTATTAGTTGTTTTTTGATCTATACTAATAGCTGGTGAAAGACCTTCTATAGAATCAACATCTGGTTTTTCAGTTCCACCTAAAAATTGTCTAGCGTAACTAGACAAACTTTCTACATACCTTCTTTGTCCTTCTGCATATATAGTATCAAATGCTAAACTAGATTTACCACTTCCTGATACTCCAGTCATTACTATAAGTTTATTTTTAGGTAACGTAAGATTTATATTTTTTAAATTATTTTCTCTTGCACCTTTAATCACTATTTCGTCCATAAAGCCTCCTATATGCATCTTTCTTCTTCTTTTGATAATAATCTATAGTTGCTTTAACATCACTAGCAGAATGAAGAGATAATATCTCTTCTATTTCTTTATCTGTTAATTTTATACCACTTAAAAATCTTTTTAATCTCTCATCATTTAGACTAAGTGCATATTCTATTATTTCTCTTCTTGATAAAACATGTAATATTTCTAACTTTTCAGCTGCATACATATCGTAGTAGCCATAATAATCATCAGAATACTCTACAATTACTCCAGAAGCTCTTACTTTGCATATGTCTACATTTTCATTCATAGCATCAAAATATCTAAATGTATCTTCCATATTTTTACACAAATGAAAACCATTACCACTATTACCAAACTTTATACTTCCCTCTGTGATATATATTTTACCTAATCTAAATTTTTTACCATATCTGTTTAACAAATCTTTATTAAAACACTTATAACCTATTATCTCCATAAGCGTTATTATATCATTTTAATTATAAAAAAACAAACATAGTTTGTTAATTTTTAGGTTTAAAAATAAGTGCAAAGATAAATGAAAATACTATAGCAGAAGTTATACCAGATGCAGTTAAATTAAACATACCCATACATAGCCCAATAAGACCATATTTGTTCATACTTAAGGCTCCATGAATTAGTAAATGTCCAAAACTAGTAATAGGTACAAGTGCCCCACCACCTACATATAGTACAATCTTATCATAGATATTAAAGATATCTAAGAAGGATCCTAATACTACAAAAATAGTAGTAATATGTCCAGGAGTTAATTTAGTATTATCAAGGATTAATTGCGCTATTAAACAAATAAAACCCGTAAATAAAAAGGAATATACATATGTCACTCTATTACCTCCAAACTAACAGCATGAGCTACTGCAGGAATTGTAAGATGTTGATTTACTAAATTAGTATTTAGTAGTGCTCCTGTAGCTACTATAAGGACTCTTTCATAATCGCCTTTTCTCATTTTATCAAAAACATATGAATAAGTAACTAAAGGAAGACAAGCAATTCCAGAACCGCCAGCATTAACTTTTTGCTTTTCTAAATCAAAAATTATACTTCCAGCATCTTTTAAATTATATAAATTCATATTATATTCACTTTCCATATAATCTATAAGAATTTCTTTACCATACACGCCTAAATCACCAGTTAAAATTAAATCATAATAACCAGGTAATCTTTTAGTATCTTTTAAATGATTATATATTACACTTGCAGCTGCAGGAGCCATTATAGCACCCATATTATTTACATCATTAACACCTAAATCTATAGGAGTACCTATAGTAGATGATTCTACTCTTATACCTTTTTTATTGGAAGAAATAAGAGCACTAGCTGCACCAGTAGTAGTAAAAGTAGAATATATTTTTTTAGGAGCACCATATTCATTCGGATATCTAAATTGCTTTTCAGCAGTTAAATTATGAGATGAAGAAGATACTATTATATTTTTTAACTTGTTACCCTCTATCATATTAGAAGCAATTATAATACCTTCTGCTGATGTAGCACAAGCATTATATATACCTAAATAAGGTAAATTAACATTAACACTAGCATAATTAGAAACCCCTAATTGATTAGATAAATCACCAGATATAAATACATCAACATCATCTTTACTCTTTTTAGCTTTATTAAGTAAAATATCAACACTCTCTTCTATTAGTTTTATTTCACCTTGTTCAATAGTATCTCTTTTAAAATAAAAATCATTATAACTTTTATCATATAATTTACTAAATGGTCCTTCACTTTCATATGGCCCAGTTATAGTAGAAGTTTCATTTATATATACATTATCATATTTAAATGTCATAACCCTATCACCAACCTTATAAGACCAAATATATAAGCACTTACTACACCATATATAATTACAGTACCAGCTAGTTTAAACATATTAGCACCTATACCAGTTATAAGCCCCTCTTTCTTATATTCTAATGAAGCACTCATCATAGAATGAGCAAAACCAGTAATAGGTATTATAAGTCCACATTTACAAAATGTTACCCATTTATCAAAAAAACCAAGTGCCGTAAATAAACACCCAAAAAATATTAAAGTAATAATCATAAAAACAGATGCATCACTAGTAGGTATACTTAACATACTAGAATAAAAATTAACTAAAAAATTACCAATAAGACCCATTACTCCTCCACTAATAAAGGCAACTAATGCATTTAATAGTGTATTTTCTTTAGGAGTATTATAATTAACTATATCTTTATATTTATACTTTTCCATATATCCTCCACCATTAGTATGAATTGATAACACTTTTTTATACTATACAAAAACCACATTTTATTTTCTAAAATGTGGTTAATATAATATTACTTTTATAAATTTATAGTTTTAATACTTTCTACCATAGGTATAAATTCTATTGTAAAAACTAATGCATTAATTTTTATTTTTAATTTTTACATATATTTGCTTGGTTTAAATCCTCCTTTATTATATATAAAATAATCGTCTATTATTGCTTCTTCAAAATTATGCCACCATGGGCCTATCATATAGGCATCTTTATATCCAAGTATTTCATCAGCAGGTGGAATTATTCCAGGAAAATTTCCTATATATATTAATTTTTTTGGAATACTTCTTTTTGATGACGTACAAATAGATGACCTATAAATTGGGATCATTCCGCGTTTATTAGGTTTCACATTGATATCTTTATCTTTAAACATCATATTTTTTGCTTCAAAACGGTGATTAACTAGTTCTATAAATTCAAGATTATTTATTTCTTCTACTGTTTTTGGTATTTTATCATCATTTGTTATTTTTATCCAAAAAACAGGATCTACATAACCATCTGAATATTTTAATATATCTATTTTTATAAATATTAAGTGTCTACCATATATTCCTTTTTCTTTTGCATAATCACTTTCTAATTTATATGAAAACACATCATAGTTATTCCAATCACATACATATGGAATTACTTTCCTTACTTTCTTTTCTTTTGGTTGTTCACTTTTTAATTTTGCCTCTAATTCTTCTAATACTTTTACAGAATATACACAATAACTTTCTTCTTTATTTTTTTTCTTATCTTCTATACATTCAGAAATAATTTTTAATGCTGCTTCTTTTAACTCATTTGTTAGTCTTCCATAATTCCATAATGTATCTGCAAATGATAAGTAAAATATTATAATATCATCAACATATTCTGATGATATTACATCACTATATGATTCAAACATTTCCTCATATGCTTCTTCTGTAGATTTTCCATCTTGAAGTAATTTTTTATACGAATCCTTTATATCCATTGCTGTATCATTTTGATATATTTTATTTCCCCATGCTCCCATATTATCCTCCTATACAATATCCTACATATATTTCATTTTCTGGCAAATATAACATTGCCACGTCCATATATTCTTGGCATTGTGGATTAAATCTTGAAATACCATTTATTTTATTAGAATATTTAGCTTTATTTAAAGTTCTATAATACATTATTAACCCCTGTTCTACACCCCTTGATTTTGCAAGAGATAAATTTTTATATTTAACTTTAGCTACTAATCCTAGTTTATTATTTCTATATCATTACGTTTGTAATATCATTACATTACTATCTTTTATGCTTGAATAGAAAAGCAATAACAATTAAATCTTCATTTATATTTTTTATAATAGTAATCAAATCCTATACCACTATGAATGTAATTATATATATAGTATAACATAACACCAATTACTTCTCCAAATATTATATTTTATCATTTTAAATATCATTTATTTATTTTGTAAACAAAAAAAGATACATATGGTAGTCTTTCATATGTATCTATTTTTTATTATTATCGGAATTATCTTTTTTATTCATAAAGTAATCATTAGCATTTATACCAATACCAAGTAACATAATATATGATAATAAATATATCCAAAGTAATAGTACTATAAAACTAGCTAGTGGACCATAAAATATAGTATAGTCTACTATAGATGTTGTATACCAAGTATATAAAGCTGTTGCAATTAAGAACATTATAGCTCCAAATAAAGCACCTTTATTCATACTTTTACTTGGTTGTTTATCATCTAAAGCAATAGTATATATAGTTTTTAATGATACAAATAGTAATATAAATGCAGCTGGCCATTTAAGTATTGAATACCAAGTATATATACTTATACCAAGACCACTTATAATTTCTATTTTTATAAGAGCCTTAAGTATAATGTTACCAATACCCATAATAATGACCATTATAAGTACTATAAATATTATTATTATAGCTAAGAAGAATGATTTAATTCTTCTTTTTATAATATTTTTATCATCTATTTTATACATTAGATTAGTACCTAATATTATCGAATTAGCTCCATCAGCTACCATAATAAACCCGAATATCATGGATATACCACCTGATATACCTAAGTTAGAATGGAAAAATGGGTCTAGTATTTTTATTACACTATCAGGTACTGTACCTTCAAAAAGTTTAAGTAATCCAGAAAGTGAAAGAGAAAATTTAGATGCCACAAATAATAAAAGCAATATTATAGGTACTATAGAAGTGACCATATAAAAGGCTAAATTACCAGGTAAAATTTTCATTTCTGGTCTATTACCTATTTTTAATAAAGTAACTATAAAATTTTTAATTCTTTTACTTAGGTCCCTAAAGAATTTCTTCACTTTCATAGTTCACCTAGTTATTTAATTCTTCCTTATTATTTTTCATATCTAAAGTAGCTTCATTAACAGCATCATCTATAGTTTTAATAGCATCAGTTATCATACTATAACCAATAGCTGCTCCAAAGCCATGAGATAATTCTTTAAATTCTTTATTTAATTTTTTAATATAAGAAACAATTTGTTTTTCATCATATTCTACTAAATATATTAAGAATTCGTTACCATTAGTTCTTATAATTTCACTATTAGGAAGTTGATTAGTAATAAGAATATTAGCAGCTTCCTTAATAACATTATCTCCTTCAGCATGACCATAATTATCATTTACATAAGCAATATTATTTAAATCAATAATGATTATTGTTTGTGGATATATTTCACTTTCATCCCAAACTTCTATATTATCATTTAAATAATTTCTATTCTTTAATGATGTAAGCACATCAACGTATTTTAATTTATCTTCTTTTGTTAAAGTTTTACTATTTCCTCTTAATTTTTTAATTACTGCTAGTACTAATATAACTAATACAATAATTGATACTACAATAGCACTTAAAAGAATAATTAAACTATGATCTGTAGCATTTAAAGCTTCATCTACACCTACTACTATAGCATCTTTTTCGTTTGCTAAAGTTAAATAGAAATTGAAGTATTTAATAAATATTTCATTTTTATCAAAATCTCTTATTATATAATTATAATTTACATCAGCAGATGTAATATAGTCTACTTTATAATTACTTAATTCATCCTTACTATAATAGTTATAATTATTACTATCAATAGCTATTATACTATTTTTACTACCTTTAAATAATTTTTTATAAGTATTATATTTATTTACTTTTATATTATTATTAGTTAAATAACTATTTAATTTACTATTACTTATTGTATTAACTTCTTTATTAGCAAGTGTTCTAATAGAATTTACTGATAATTTTTTACCTACTCTACTAGCAATTACTAATTTTTCTTCAAATGGAGCGATTGTTTCATATACATCCATATCATATTCAGTATCATTATAGATATTAAAATAGAAATCTATTTTATTGCTACTAAAATCACTTTCAAGTTCTTTTAATGAATCATATTTTACATAATTAACTTCTATTTTAGCTAATTTAGCAAAATCTTCAATTATAGTATGATTTATACCATATACGTCATTACCTAATGTTTTATCATAAGGTGCATTTTCTAAATATGCATAAGTATATCTTTTACTTCTAAATTTAACTTTTGATTGTTCTGCAATGTTATTTATTTCAAAGAACATATTTGTAAAATGATTATTATATGATTCTTGATAATTTTTACTTTGCCATTTTTTAAAATATTTAGTAATAATATTATTTAAAGTAGAATACTCTTTATTTTTACTTAATACAATAACATAATCTTCTGTCATTTCAGTAATATTATAATTAATATATAATTCATTATCATCTGCATAATATTTAAAATAATCTAATTTTGAAATAACAAAAGCATCAACATCTTCAAATTTTTCTTTTAATTTATCAATTGTTTCATATGATTTATAACTTACTTTATCAGTTCTTAAATAAGATGTAGCATCTTGAATATGTTTTTCACTAACACCTATAGTCATTTTTGGAATTTCATCTAGATTAGTATATTTTACTCTATTTTTACTAACTAAAACAAAATTATCTTGATAAAAAAGTAAATCATCATCATCTTTTTTATCTTTTCTTACAAAAGCATATTCTGCTGTTATATTATCTCCAGTATTTAAACTAACTCTATGGAATGTTAAACCAACATCTTTTTCAAATACTGATAAGAAATCAAAGAATATACCAGAACCATCTTTATCTAATAAATAAATATTTGGTTCTATTTCCATTCTAAATGATTCATTTTTTCTATTATCAATCCATGTTTTTTCACTTAATGTCAAAGTTGTATTTTTGTCTTGTTTAAAAAAGAAAAAGAATACAAACAAACTTACAACAAATAGTACAATTGTAGATATTATTATTATTAACTTCTTTTTGTTCATAACATCACCATACAAAAACCTTTCTAGTTTTATGTTTAGAAGCAATTAAAGGAACAAATTTACTATCTTCTTTACAGTTAACAATAAGTTGAATATCATAATAATCTTTAATATCACCACTTAGTGAAGCTAAAATAGTTTCTCCTAATGATTCTATACTTTCTTTATCAGTACCTTTTTTTACATCAATAGTAAATTTCATAAGTCTACCTTCTAAAGAATATGTTATATCATTAACTTTTTTTGATTCCTTTACTTTAGATTTAACACTTTCTATATCTTCATTTTTGATTGGATGTTCTTCTATACCATCTAATCTATCACCATATTTATCTTTTCCTGAATCTGGATATAATAAATTTTTAAGACCTATAAATGCAAAAATAAATAATACTATAAATACTCCTGCAATTATAAATGTATATTTATGCTTTTTAATAAACTTCATAAGCCACCTCGATTAATAATTATACTATATTTTTATTATTTAATCAATCTACCATATAGATTGATACTTTACTACTACTTTTTTCTTTAAATATCATTGATTTAATTTTATCATTATTTTTTATATAGATACTTAAATTAGTATCATTAAATTTATTTGATATTATTTTATTTATAAGTTCATTTAAATATAAAATACTATTTTTATTATTACTATTATATGTAATATTTATGATAGTTTTTATAGTTTCATCTTCTTTTAAAAATGTATAACCTGATATATATATGTTTTTTATATCTTTTAAAATAGTATCTTTTAATTCTATGTAGTCATTATAAAATACACTTGATATATTATCTAAATCTTCATATTTATAATTAATACTTTTAAATTTAACTTCATTATTATTAGTAATACCATAGTATTTATAACTACCTGGATAAACACTAGAGGAACTACTTTGCATAAATAATGAAACTAATATTTTTACATCTTCTAACTCGTATTTATCTCTTATTTTACTTAATATAATAGGTATTTTTTCTTTTACTAAATTATATACCTCATCAGATTCTACTATTTTATAAGATATACTTTTATATTCATTTATATAACTTTGATATCTATTTATTGTTATACCTAGTGAAATACCATTTAACACGCCATCTTCATTTAAATAATTTTGTTCAAAAATAGAAGTTATATAAATGGGTTTTATTTTTTTATCACCTACTTTAATCTCTTCAAAATCATTTATTTCCATTAATAATTCTTTTAAAAATTCATTATCTAAATATTGACCGCTTTGATAATATAGTTTATTGGGATCATAATATATTTTAGATATATCCATAAGTTCAGTTTCTACTTCTTCCATATTTATACTATTTATAGTACTAATCGAATAAACTGATGATCTATCTTTATAAGGAGTATAGATTCTATAATAATTATCTATATCTTTATAAGAATTAATGCTTTTACTTTCACATCCAACTATTAAAAGTGTTAAAAGTAATATGTATATTTTTTTCATACTACCACCTATTATAATTTTATCAAAAATCATAAAAAAAATCTACTTTAACTTTAAAGTAAAAGTAGATCTTTTTATATACTTCATATCCTCCAACATATCATTAAATATTAGATCTATATGATGTTTATCCATACCTCACCTCTTCATTAAAATATCAGTTTTATAATTACTTGTCACTTGCTTCGACAAAAGTAGAAAAAACTAGACTATTAATTGGAAAAATATTTTTAAATATAGTATAATTATAATGGTGAAAAAAATGATTAGTGCAAAAATATTTGATAAACACTCTAATAAAGGTATGGCACTGGAAGAAGATATCAATTTAACTAATACATATTATTTAAATAATAATATCGCTTCAATATATAAAAAACCAACACCTATTAAAGTAGTTAAGGTAGACTATAAAATAGTACCTGCAAAAATACTAGAAGGATACTTTAATACTCCCTCTACTACTGATTATAATGGCATATATAAAGGTAAATATATAGACTTTGAAGCTAAAGAAACTAAATTAGATTATTTTCCACTAAAAAATATCCATCCTCACCAAATAAAACATTTACTTACTTGTAAAGAAATGGGTGGTATTAGTTTTGTAATAATTAAGTTTTTAAAATATGATAAAGTATTTTTAATAGATATATCATCTTTAGTCAAATTTAAGGATAAAATACCATATACATATTTTAAAGATAATGTAAGTGAAATAAAATATAAATATAATCCTAGATTAGATTACTTAGATATTATAGATAAAATGGAGGCCTTATGAAAAAGAAAAAAAAGATAAATAAAGAAAAACCAAAAAAGAGCGTTGATAAAAGAAATATATTAAAGATACTATTAACAACTTGTTTTGTTATAGGTATCCTATTATTTATATTACTTGGAATATTTTTATTTATAGTAGTTAAAGATGCTCCGGAGTTTGATCCTGATGCTCTTTATTCATCTGATTCTACTGTACTATATGATAAAGATAATAAGGTAATAGCTAAAATTGGTATTGAAAAAAGAAAAAATGTTTCTTTTGAAGCATTACCAGAAGTATTAGTAAATGCTATAGTAGCTACTGAAGACTCTAGATTCTATCAACATAAAGGTGTTGACTTTCCTAGATTCTTTAAAGCTTCTGTATATCAATTACTTGGTAAAAATATGGGTGGAGCATCTACATTAACAATGCAACTTTCAAAACAAAATTATACATCTACTGAAGATACTGGTTTTGAAGGTATCAAAAGAAAATTTACAGACTTATATATAGCTTTATTTAAAATAGAAGCTGTTAATACTAAAAAACAAATATTTGAATACTATGTTAATTCCAACTTCTTAGGAGCTCGTTCTTGGGGTGTTGAACAAGCATGTCAAACTTATTTTGGTAAATCAGTTACTGATATCAATTTAGCAGAAGCAAGTATAATAGCTGGACTATTCCAAGCTCCTGGTAAATATAATCCTCTAGCTAATCCAGAAAATGTTGAAGCAAGAAGAAAAACAGTACTTAGTTTAATGGTTAGACATGGATATATAACAGAAGAAGAAAAAGACGCTGTATTAAAGATTCCCGTAACAAGTATTGTAACTGGTAAACAAGCAAATCAAGAAGAATTTCAAGATTTCATAGATACTGTTATGAGTGAAGTAGAAAAAATTACTGGTAATGATCCATATAATGTACCTATGGAAATATATACAACAATGGATAGATCACTTCAAAATAGTATAAATGAAGTTATGGATGGAAAAGATAAAAAAGGTAATACAGTATTTGCTTGGGAAAATAAATTTGTAGATGCTGGTATATCAGTAGTTGAAACTACTACTGGAGCTATAAGAGCTATTGGAGCTGGTAGAAATCACGTAGCAACAGGTTTTAATACTGCTACTGACACTAATAAACAAATTGGTTCTACCGCTAAACCATTATATGATTATGGTCCTGGTATTGAAACAGAAAACTGGTCAACATATACTCCATGGATAGATCAACCACATACCTACTCTGATGGAAAGACTAGTGTCGTAAACTCAGATGGAACATATTCTGGATTTATTACATCAAGACAAGCGCTTGTTAGATCTAGAAATATTCCAGCATTAAAAGCTTTCCAATCATTAAATAAAAATAGCGTAACAAATTTTGTTAAAGGACTTGGTCTTCATCCAGAAAATCCACTTCATGAATCTCATGCAATTGGTGGTTACACAGGTGAAAGTCCATTATCATTAAGTGCCGCATATGCTGCATTTGGTAATAAAGGTGTTTATAATGAACCTTATAGTTTTACTAAAGTTGTATATATAAATAGTGGTGAAATATATAAGAGAAAACTTAATAGTAATGAAGTTATGAGTGAAGAAACAGCTTATATGGTTTACAGTATGCTTAACGATACTGCAAAATACGTTATGAGTTACTTATATAATACTAATGGTACTACTTACGGAGCTAAGACAGGTACAACAAACTATACAAGTGAACATATAAAGAAATATAAATTACCTTATAATGCAATAAATGACTTATGGCTTGTTGGTGTTAACACAGACTATACAGTAGCTGTATGGTATGGATACCAAAGAGGTATAGCTGAATATCAAGAAAATGGAGCTATTACACGTTTTGGTAATATGCAACATAGAAGCTTATTCTCTACTGTAATTAGAAAAGCATTTAAAAATACTAAAGGTGCAGAAAAACCTAGTGGTGTCGTATCAGTAACAGTAGAAAATGGATGTTTAAGTGCTTGTTTGCCAAGTAAATACACACCAGCAAATAAGAAAGTAACAGAACTATTTAAAGCTGGTACAGAACCTACTGAAGTATCAAATAGATATGATAAATTAAGTGATGTAACTAACTTAGAAGGAACTTATAAAAATGGTGTTGTAACACTTACTTGGGATAAAATAAAAGAACCAGATGCCATAAATGAAGAATATTTAAATAAATATGCAAGAAAATATTTAACTAAAAAAGAAGATATAGAATATTATGTAAACACTAGATTAAAAGAAGTATATAGTGAATTTGGTAAAGTATCCTATGATGTATATGTACTACAAGATGGTGAATATATATTATCTGGATCAACTACTGATAATACAATAGATATAAATATATACTCTACTAGTGAACCAATGACATTTGTAGTAAAAACAAGTTATGAAAAATTTAAAACAAATGCCTCAGATGGTAAAGAAGTAACAATATCATTTGGTAGTGGTAGTATTACAATAGCTAGACTAAATGGTAATAATGTTACTACATTAAATAAGGGTGACACTTACACAGATCAAGGTGTTACAGTACTAGATAATATGATAGATGTAACTGATAGAGCTACAATTACTACAACAATAAAAGATAAAAATAACAATATGGTATCTAGTGTAGATACATCTAACACTAATACATACTATATATACTATAAAATAACATATAAGAGTTATAGTAAAACACTTACTAGAACAGTTAAAATAACATAAGATGATAAATAATCAGAATGCATAAATAAAAATCTATAATAAAAAAGAGAAAAGTTGATACTAGTACTACTAAATATTAATTTATATTGATATTGTACTAGCGACACGTACCCTAATTTATTTTGAATACGTTCATTGTTATACCGATGGACGTATTTTTTTTATTTATAAGATTTATATAATTTTAATACTCTATTTTTAACTTCAAATAAATAACACTTTATTTAATATCAAAAACACACATCCAAATGGATGCGTGTTATAAAACTCTTATTGACATATTTTTTATATTTTCTAAAAGCTAGTTTCATTTTTATTTTTTATAGAAAAGTTTTAATATTGACTAGCAATCATAACAGATATTAACGAATATGAAGTCTTAATGGAAATAGTTTTATTTTCTTTATCAATCTGATAAATGGGGGTTTCTTCCCATTTTTGTGTTTTCAAATTAAAACTTAAAATTCTAATATCATTTTCATCAAATGTTAATGTTGGAACTGATATATCAATATTATGGACATTTTTTTCATCTTTATCATAACAATCAATACCATAATTTGATATATTAAATACACTAGTAATCGCGTTTGACCCCTCAATAAGTTCTTTTAAAAATTCTGTCTCAGAAGTGGTTTGCTTAGTTCCAGAGGCAGATAATAAATCAACTAATTTAATTTTTCCATCATTAAATTGTTTAATTTTATTGAACACTATTTCTGGTAATTCTTCATATTCACTAAAATCATCAGAAATATAGTGTCCATAAGCACTATCATTAATTACATGTAAACTATTATCTGCACTAGCAGCATTATGTACTAATATTTCATTTTCAGTAATTAAGTAGTTATGATTATTTGCTATTGTCAAGTTATATACATTCACTGAATTATCCAAATTAAGAACTTCTATATTTTTTATACTAGTTTTTCCGCCAATACTAGCTGATAATACATCTCCCACTTTTAATTCATATGCTCTAACCCATCCTTTATCAAGTACATAATATTGATGCTTTTCTGTAGAAGTTATTACTTTATTATTTTTTAATGTTATTTTATATAATTTATTATTTTTTGAAATCATAGTATCAATAACTCTATTTAATTCTTTTTCGTTACTTTCAATATTTATTGTATATACATAATCACCAATTTTAATATCTTCAATATTCTTTAAACCATTTCTTGTTAATACTTTTGTTCCTGCTACAAAACACGTTGAAATTTGAAACAATCCTTTTATTACTGCAACATTTCCAAAAACATCTTCACTTTCAATTTTATAAATATTTGATGCTTTATTAGAAGTCCCTAAATAAGTTTTTTCATTCCCTCTATAAACAAGTATACCATTTACAAAATATCTTATTTCTTTTATTCCACTCGTATCTGAAGTATTTACATCTATTTTATAATTACTAGTACTAGTATTAGTAATTACAGCTGATAAAAGTGGTGCATCTTTTTCAGCACTTCTAAGTATACATTCACTTTCATTTGTTTTAGTGCTTACAATACTTCCATCACTTTTAATTTCAATACAGTAATCATTAACATACATTTTTCCATATGCATTACCATTAGTATCATAACTTAAATAACCTTTACTTGCTTTATCTCCCTCATATGTAAGTGTACTACCCGATAAATCTATATTTTTTACTGTTTCTCCTTCCATTATTTTTTGCATATAATATGTTTTTGCAGCACTTACTATATTTCTTGCACTTGCTTCTGCCGCACTTTTTTTAGAGTCTTCTATAATGTTTAATACGGCTGGTACCGCTATTAGTGCAATAACTGCTAGTATTACTATAACGGCTAATAACTCTATTAGGGTAAATCCTTTCTTTTTCATATATCCTCCTTCTATTTATAAGAAAACAAAAAACAAAAATCTAGGTTTTCCTAGTTTTTATGTTTTACATATATGACTAATAATTAAGTTATTTGATATGACTATTTCTCTACAAACATAGACATAATTACTAGACATATACCTCACTTTCTTACTATACAAGTATATATTCTTTTTGTTAAGTTGTAAAGAAAAAGATATACTATAGTATATCTTTCTTACATATATCTTTTAATTTACAAGTACTACATTCTGGTTTAATAGCTTTACAGTAGTATCTACCAAACAGTACTAATTGATGATGTAATTTATTTATTTTAGATTTAGGTATCTTTTTATATAGTTTTTTCTCTACTTCTAATACATTGTCATTATAAGATGCTAATCCTAATCTTTTACTTACTCTAAGTACATGAGTATCTACTGCTATATATGGTTCATTATAAAGTTCACTTAATACAACATTAGTAGTTTTTCTACCTACTCCACTTAAACTTTCTAAAAAGGTTCTATCATTAGGTACATATCCTATATCTTTTAATGATTTACTAATATTTATTATATTTAAGGCTTTTTTATTAAAAGTACCTAATGGTTTTATAATAGTTTTTATATCTTCTATATTAGCTTCACTTAATTTATCTAAATTGTCATATTTAGTAAATAAGTTTTTAGTTACTTCATTTACTCTTTTATCAGTAGTTTGTGCACTTAACATAGTAGCGATTAAAAGCTCATAATCTTTAGTATAATTAAGTTCACACTTTGCATCACCTAGAATTTCATCTAAATAAGTAAAAATTCTATTCATCTTCATTTAACCAATCATAATCTAATAATTCTTTTTTATTATTAGTTTTCTTTACTTCTTTTTTAATATCACTAGGTACTTTATAACCTTTCTTATTCCATTCATATAAAATAGTATCTATGTATCTTAAACTAGTAACATGATTATATATAGCTTCTTTTAAGGCTTCTTTAATTAGTTCTTCATTAAATCCATTATCTATCCATGCTCTTACTATTTCATATTCCATAGGTGATAAAGTTCTACCAAATTCACTTTCAATTACACTATATATATCTGTTTTTACTTCTTTTTTTTCTATCATTAAGAATCCTAACTTATTATATAATTCTTCTAAGTTTAAATAGTCTTTTTTATCTTTCACATCAAGTGATAATAAGTTTTTTTCACTTAACGAACTAATAAGTGCCATTACATCTTTTTTAGTATATCCTAAATCATCACATATAAGATTGATATTAAATTCATCATTGTTATTCATTATATAGATAATAAATATGAGTTCTTTTTCTGTAATATTTAATTTTAAATAGTTTTTTATAAGAGTACTAGGTATCATATATGTTTTTGATTTTAATAGTTCTACAATATTTTTATACATAACATCACCTATATAAATTATACATTTTTTTTATTTCTTTGACAATAAATAAATAGTGTGTTAGTATATATCACTAAAGGTGATACTATGGCTATTCCAGTTGAAGTTATGACTTCAAAAAAAATAATATATATTGATAGAGATGAATATCATCCTGATGATAATCCATTAAGTATTGAGGGTAATCCTTTTTACTTTAAAGATATAGAATCTTTAGATAAATATTTTAATGAATTATTGGGTTCTTTACTTGCTAGTAAATTTGATTTAAAAACAGTTAAATATAAACTTGCGTGTATAAGATTAGATGATATATCACTATATGGAATTATTTCTCCATCTATGTTTATACCAAATAAAAAATATGTAATGGCAGATAGTATAATAGGCAATAAAAAAATACCTACAGGTCTTGAAAATTTAGATAAAATAGCTGCTTTCTTTAAGAATGATAAAGAATTAGAACGTTTTATATTAGAATTACTTAAAATGGCTGTACTTGATTTTTATATGAATCAAATAGATAGAGTAAAAGAAAATTTCTATATAATTAAAAATCCTCATAGCTTATCACTAGCGCCTTTATATGATTATTCTGAATCATTTAATTCTATATATGATGAATATGGAATTGATTATACTTTTAACTACCCTATAAATAGACATTCAAGCACTTATGTATATGGTAATGCTATTATGAAATTAGAATTTCCTAGTGATGATTTATATAGGTTATTTAATCGATTTCCTCTTTTTAAAGAGTATTTTAAAAGAATATTAGATATAGATATGAATGAACTACTTAATTTAATAAGAAAAAAATATGATTTGAAAGCTCCTAAATATTTAAGAGAACATTATATGGATTATGATCATGATAAAAAAGAGTTTGTTAAAAATTTAATTTAACAAACTCTTTTATTTTTTCATTATCATTTTCTAATTCTTTATTTATTATCATTAATTCTAATTTAGAATAAACATCTTTAATAAAACTACCTGGCTTTTTATTTAGCACTTCACATATTTCATTAGCCGTTATATTTATATCACTTCTTGAATGAATTACTAAATTATTATATCTTTCAATAACACTTTTTTTAGGTATATGTTTAAATTCTGAAACTAAACTTGATATATAAAGCCCATACTTATACATAACATAATCAGTTAGTTCAGTATCCTTTATTTCTTTTATCTTCTTTATGACTTCTTTTTCATTATTAGTAAAACTATATATATCATCTACATTTAATTGAGCCCATATGTTTATAGTAGATGGAGTTAAAATAACATCAGTAAAATCTAATTCTAAGTATTTTGATAAATCTAACTCATTTATAAGGTCTATTCCCTTCTTTTTATTTTGTGAAGCAAATATTCTATCTAATTCCTCTTTTTTTCTAAAATATGATAATTTTTTAAGTAAATATCCATACTTTTTAATAGCTTTTTTTAAATCTTTATCAAGATCAAAATTAAGTATAGTAGAAAATCTAACTGCTCTTAAAATTCTAAGTGAATCTTCACTTATTTTATTTTTAGCATCTCCTACAGTTCTAATTACTTTATTATCAAAATCTTCTTTAATGTTTAAAACATCTAATATTTCACCACGTTCATTCATACATAAAGTATTAACTGTAAAGTCTCTTCTTCTTAAATCTTCAAATAAATCATCAGTATATTTTACTTTTGATGGCACTCTATTATTTATGTATTTTAAATCCTTACGATATGTAGTTATTTCAAATCGTATTTTCTTATATATTACAGTTACAGAACCATATTCATGAGTTGGTAGTATTACATTATTAAATATATTTTTTATATCTTTTGGAGTAGCATTTGTACAAATATCAACGTCACTACTCTTTCTTGCTAAATAAATATCTCTAGGATATCCCCCAACTATATATGCTTCAAAACCATTTTCTATTATTTTATTTAATACCTTAATCGATGCATTATACATAGGTCCCTCCAGCATAAAAAAAAGGCAAAACTGCCTTTTAGTTTAAAGCTTCTTTTAATTTAGCGCCAGCTTTAATTGTAACAGCAACTTTAGCAGGAATATTAACTGTTTCACCAGTTCTTGGATTACGTCCTGTAGTTGCTGGTTTCTTTTTAGCAGCAAATGTTGCAAATCCTGTAACAGTTACTTTACCTTCCTTTTTTAATCCTGCAGTTACACCAGTAATAACAGCTTCTAATGCTCTAGCAGCATCAGCTTTACTTAATCCAGTTTCTTCTGCAATATAATTTACTAAATCTGTCTTTGTCATAATTACCTCCTATTTTGATTAAGCTATCTTGCTTACAATATAAGAATACCATTTTTTCCTAATAAAATCAACATATTTGCCTTATTTTCTTTATTTTTACTTGATTTTCTTACCTTTTTACAAAAAAAAGAAAGCATTAAACTTTCTTTTAAAATTCACAATTTTTAGGTGTTCTAGGATAAGGAATAACATCACGAATATTTTCTACTCCAGTTAAGTAAATAAGTAGTCTTTCGAATCCCATACCAAATCCACTATGTTTACAACCACCAAATTTTCTTAAGTTAATGTACCAATATAGGTCTTCTTTTGGAACACCCATATCATCCATTCTTTTTACTAAATAGTCATATCTTTCTTCTCTTTGACTACCACCCATTAATTCACCTGCACCTGGAACTAATAAGTCTACAGCGGCTACTGTTTTATTATCATCATTCATTCTCATATAGAATGCTTTAATATCTTTAGGCCAATCTTTAACAAATACTGGTGCGTTATAAACATCTTTTGTTAAATATTTTTCATGTTCTGTAGCTAAATCTTCTGCATAACTTGGAACATTTTCAAATTTTTCTTTTGCTTTTAATAAAATATCTACAGCTTCTTTATGTGTAATTCTAACTGCTTTTGTATTTACTACATGTTTTAATTTATCAATAAGTCCATTTTCTACAAATTTATCACAGAATGCGATTTCTTCATAAGCGTGTTCTAAGACATATTTAATAATGTATTTAAGCATATCTTCTTCGATATCCATAATACCATCTAAATCACAGAAAGCTACTTCTGGTTCAATCATCCAGAATTCACTAGCGTGTGTTTTAGTATTAGAGTTTTCTGCTCTAAATGTTGGTCCAAATGTATATGTTTTTTTGAATGCTAGGGCAAATGTTTCTGCTTGTAATTGTCCTGATACAGTAAGGTTTGTAGATTTACCAAAGAAATCATCCTTAAAATCTGTTTTATCATCTATTTTATTTAAAGTTGTAACTCTAAACATTTCACCGGCACCTTCACAGTCACTTCCTGTGATAAGTGGTGCATGGAAATAAACATAGTTATTACTTTGAAAATACATGTGTATTGCTTGTGCTGCAATACTTCTTATTTTAAATACTGCTTGAAATAAGTTTGTTCTAGGTCTTAAATATGCTACTTCTCTTAAGAACTCTCTTGTATGTCTTTTTGGTTGAATTGGATAATCTTCAGGACAATCTCCTTCTAGTGTTACTTCTAATACAGATAGTTCAAATATTTGTTCTTCTTTTGGTGATGAAATAACTTTACCTTTTACAGTAATCGCACTACCAATATGTAATTTGGCTATTTCATCAAATGATTCTAATTTACTTTCATAAACTAATTGTACACTTTTAAAATAAGTTCCATCGAAGAAATCAATAAATCCCATTTCTTTTTGTTTTCTATGGTTTTTTATCCATCCTTCTAAAACTACTTCTTTATCTAAATACTCATCTAAATGAGTATATAATTCTCTTAAATCTATTTTCATTGTTTATCTAGTTCCTCCTTTACAATTTTACCAGTTAATACTGGATTTGCTTGTCCACTAGTTTTTTTCATTATTTGTCCTACAAAGAAATTATATACATTTCTTCCACTTTTATATTGTTCTACCATTTTTTCATTATCTCTGATTACTTCTAGTACCATATTTCTAAGTTCGTCTTCATTCCCCATTTGTTTAATACCTAATTTTTCTACTATTACTTTAGGTTCTTTTTCTTCTTCCATTACTTTTTTAAATACTTCTTTACCTTGTTTAGATGATATTTTACCAGATTCTACCATATCAATTAAATCAGCTAGCATAGCTGGTGTTAAATAAATATCTGTTATTTCTTTTTCTACACTATTTAAATAACCCAAAACAGTATTAGCCACCCAGTTAGATGCTACTTTAGGATTAACTTTTAATTTTATAACTTCTTCATAGAAATCAGCTACTTCTATACTTTTAGCAATACTTTTAGCATCTACTAAAGAGACATTATAATTAGTTGTGTAATCTTTAATTCTTTCAAATTGTAATCTTGGTAAAGTACTTTTTACTTCATTTATAAGTTCATCTGTAATTTTAAATGGCGGAATATTAGGTTCTGTAAAATACTTATAATCTACTCCATCAACTTTTTCTCTCATTCTATATGTCTTCATAGTATTTTCATCATATCTTCTAGTTTCTTGCATTATTTCTTCGCCATTCTTTAAACATTCTTTTTGTCTTTCTACTTCTACTATGATAGCATCTTTTACATTAGCAAATGATGGAATATTTTTCATTTCTACTCTAGTACCTAATTTATCTGAACCCTTTTCGCTTATAGATACATTTACATCGCATCTCATTTGACCTAAATCAAGTCTTGCTTCACTAACACTTGTATACAAGAATATTTTTCTTAAGGCATCTAAGAAAGCTAATGCTTCATCAACACTATGCATACAAGGTTCTGTTACTGTTTCAAGAAGTGGTACACCAGCTCTATTATAATCAATAAGTGAATAATCACTATAATGATCTAATGATGCAGTATCTTCTTCTATATGTATATCATGAATATAAATTCTTTTAATCTCATCTTTAACATATATATCAATATATCCATTAGTACCTATTGGTTTCTTACTTTGAGTAATTTGATATCCTTTAGGTAAATCTGGATAATAATAATTTTTTCTATCAAATACAAGTATATCTGGAATATCACAATTTAGTGCAAGTGCCATTTTAATTGACTTTTTTAAAGCTTCCATATTTACTGTTGGAAGGATACCAGGGAAAGCTAAATCAACTTGATTAACATTTGTATTAGCTTCACTACTGTAACCATTTAATCCTTTAGAAAACATTTTTGTTTTACTTTTTACTTCGCAGTGTACTTCAAGTCCTATAGTTACTTCGTATTCCATTATTTTACCTCCTTAAATTGTCCTTTATAAGACATATTTGATTCTAAGGCATAAGCAATATTAAGAAGCTTTTGATCAAATAAAACACCACTAGTAAGTGATAAACCTATAGGCATACCCTTAACAAATCCTGATGGAATAGATATACTAGGAAATCCTCCAAAATTACCTATTAACATATGATTTTCAAGTAATAAATATCTATCACTTAATTTATCTAAATTTTCACTTTTGAATTTAGGAGCTATACTACTAGATCCCGGTAATATAAGAGCATCATATTCTTTAAATAAACTAGTAAACTTATCAACTACTAACCTTCTTATTCTACCAGCATTTAAGAATAATTTTTCTTGATTTTCTTTTTGTAAAATATAACTGCCTAATACAAATCTTCTTTTTATAAGTTCAGAAAATCCTTTTGTTCTAGCATCAAACATAATATCATTAACATTATTTCCTTCTCCATTTGGCCCAAATATTATACCTGTTAAATTACTATTATTTGAAGTTGCTTCTGCACATGAAATAGCAAAATAAGTTGGAAATAATGATTCTAATAATCTTTTATCTATACTTACTTCAGATACTGTAGCACCTAAAGATTTACATAATTCTATTTTTTCTTTAAAATTATCTAATATCATAGTAAGTTCTTCATCAACATCATCTTTATAATTGTTTATATCTAATAATTCTTTTATATAAAATAATTTCATTCCTTTTATATTATTATCTAAGTTATCATGAAAACTAGGTGTTTCGCATCTAAGTGATGTCATATCTTTTTCATCATAACCTTTTATATTATCAAGTACAAGTGCAGTATCTTCTACACTTCTTGAAAATATACCTACATGATCTAAAGAACAGGCAAATGGAAATAATCCATATCTAGATACTAATCCGTATGTTGGCTTATATCCTACAATCCCTCCATAAATGGCTGGTTTTCTTACAGAGTCTCCAGTATCACTACCTATAGCAAAAGGAACAATACCTAAAGCTACAGAAGCAGCTGATCCAGCAGAAGATCCACCTATAAGTCTTTCTTTATCCCATGGATTTCTTACTATACCAGTGTGTCCAGTAGTTCCAGTTCCACCCATTGCAAGTTCATCTAATACTGTTTTTCCAATACAAACAGCTCCACTTTCTTTTAACTTTGTAACAACTGTTGCATCAAAAAATGGCACATAATCTTTTAATATATTAGAAGAAGCAGTTGTAAGTATTCCTTTAGTAGAAAAGTTATCCTTTAAGGCATATGGAATACCTTTTAAAGGGCCATCACATTCATTTTTAGCATCATCTAATATAGTTACAAATGAATTATATTCATCTTGATACTTATGTGCAAGAGATAATGCAATATCAATATTTTGCTTCATCATATTATTCCACCACCTTTGGTACTTTTACTCTATTATCTAATTTATTGTGGCAATTACTAAGTAGAATATCTCTATCTATATTTTCTACTTCTTCACCACTTCTTAACTCTATATCATCTCTTAAGAAAGGAAATGTCATAGGTTCGACTCCTTTAATTTCTTCTATTTCACCTATTTTATCCATTTGTTTTAAGATAACATCAAATTCTTTTAATAATGTTTCATATTCACTATCTTCCATATCAAACATTAATTTATTTGCATATACTTTTAATTTTTCTTTAGTTATCATAATTCCTCCTATAAAACAAAATAAGTTTCTACAAAATAGTAGAAACTTATTAAAAATCATATGGCGCCTGATGTAGGACTCGAACCTACGACCTAACGGTTAACAGCCGTGCGCTCTACCGACTGAGCTAATCAGGCATATGGCGCTCAATGTAGGACTCGAACCTACGACCTAACGGTTAACAGCCGTGCGCTCTACCGACTGAGCTAATTGAGCAAATATAAAACAGCACTCTCCACTAAAAGGGACGAATTACTGTTGTATCCGCGGTACCACCCAATTTATTATATTAAATATAATCACTTTTATGATATGTAATGTGGTAACGGATTACAACCGAACTACTCTACTTAATTCGAATAGCTAGCTCCTTAGTGTTATTCATAATATACTTTATTGTTAGCTTCCACCATGCCTAACTCGCTTTAATTAGTACTTATTACTACTTCTCTATATCTTCGCCTTATGTATGTAATTATAGTGTATAAAATTCATTTTGTCAATAACTTTTAAAAAAGTTAAAGAAAAAAACACAAATGTGTTTTAACTAAATTTATATAATGGCAACTTTAATATAGTAGTTGTTCCTTCACCAACTTTAGAATCATATATGAGTTCTCCCATATGAGCACTCACTATTTCATTAGATAAAAGTATACCAATTCCATTACCTTTATTCTTAGAAGTATATCCTCCCTCTTTTATCTTATTGATATTATCTTTAGACATTCCTTTACCATTATCATAAAAATTAATATATGCATAATCTTTATCTACATCTATATTAACTTTAACAAATCCATTTTTTTTATTTACTGCTTCAATAGAATTTTTTACTATATTTATTATAACTTGTCCTAGTCTATTATAGTCACCATCTATATATACTTCATCTTCAAATAAATTATAACTTAAATCAACATTTTTAGATTTTGCATAATTTAATAGCACATCTAAGTTTTCTTCTAACAACAAATTTATATCAATTATATCTTTATTTATTTGAATTTTTCTTAAAGATAAGAAATCTTGTAATAATATTAAAGTCTTATCTATTTCACCTTTTATATTATTAACATACTTAATAGTTTTTTCTTTATTATTTACATCAATCATGTCTAAATAACCCTTACATACCGCTATAGGATTCTTTATTTCATGAGTTATTTTAAATATCATATCTCTTATTTGTTTTTCTTTTTCTATTTCTTTTAAATTCAATGAATACTTAATAAGTTTATCACCTATTTTTACTAACATATTAATAAATACCGTAGTTATACAGAATAATATACACTCAAATAAAAATTCATATAATACTACATTTAATAATAAATAAGTAAATATAATTTTTATTATAAGAGATATTATAAATATAATATAATTTTTAATTTTATAATGTGAGCATACTAAATATATTACATAGTACATAATATATTCTATGATGCCATACACTATATTAAAATCAAATTTTATGTAGTAAAAATAAAGAATAAACATAGACAATAATAAACCAATATTCTTCTTGTTTAAAGAATATGCGATTACGATTGGTATGTTTATCATTAAGTAATAATCATCTTTTATTGTATTTGAATATATAAAAAATAAATATATAGATAAAAATAAAGACATATCTATTAAAATATTTTTTATTTTTTCATCATGTTTTACAGTATATGAATTATAAAATAAATAAAATATAAATGGATAAGAAATTAAAATTATTTGTAATAATATATTACTAAAAATATTCATATGTCACCTCTAGAAAAATTATACTATATACTAAAGGTCAAATTTTGTCGAAAAATGCCACAAACTGTAAATTTGTGACATTTTTTATTTTAAATCATCAATTTGCTTCTTCAATTTTTTAGCATCATTACCAAGAATAATCTTTAATTGGTTATCAATTTCTACCATACCTTGAGCTCCCATTTTTTGAATAGCTTCTTTATTTACTAAAGATATATCATGTAATGTTACCATAAATCTTGATTTGTTAACTTCATAACTAATAATATTTTGTTTTCCACCTAAGTTATCTATTAACTTATTAGCTTCTATTTTAAAATCTTTTCTTTTAGATTTAATAATTGCAAATGCTATTATAACTGCTATTGCAATTATTATTATATATTGCCATAAATTTTCCATTTCATCACCAATTTAATTTTATCACAAAAAAAGAAGTATTTCTACTTCTAATTTAATTTTGTTCCACAATTTGCACAAAAGTTTCCACCATTACTTAAAGTTCCGCAATTTGTACAATATTTAGGTTTTGGTGAAGATGTGCTAGTTTCTTCCTTTACTTCTTCTTTTTCTTCAGTTT
Organism: uncultured Bacilli bacterium; assembly: GCA_934101425.1. Taxonomy (GTDB): domain Bacteria; phylum Bacillota_I; class Bacilli_A; order RF39; family UBA660; genus CAKOQQ01. The sequence continues at coordinate 45,499 of CAKOQQ010000008.1, forward strand.
GTGCACTTTCATTTGAAGTAGAAGCTGTACTAGATAAATCCATTCTAGAATTTTCAGTATTAGCGAATGCATTATTAGTAGTATTACCCATCATTCCACCACTAGCCATGTTAACCATACCAACACCTATCATACCAGTAGCTGCTCCATTAGCATTATTTGCAGCAAGTTTAACGGCATCTGCATATCCAGATACAAGACGACCTTGTTGCATATAAGCATTACTACTTAATTCATAATCATCAATCTTCTTATTTGATTCATCATCTAATGTAACTGATTCAATTATAAATCCAGTAATAGCCATACCACGATCTCTTATTTTTTGATCAAATACTTTTTCATCCATTACTTTCTTTATTTCATCAGTTTGACTAGGTAATTCAAGTACTGGTGCTTTATGTTCACTATTACCTAATTCATTTAAGACATTTTGGAAAGATGATTGTACTTCACTTCTCATTTGTTCACAAATCATATCTTTTTTATATACATCACTAGTACCAGCTATTTCTCTCATGAATACTGCTGGATCTGCAATTTTAAATGTATATTTACCAAAACATTTAACTTGTACTCTAAGTGGTGTTAAAGTATTTGTCATTTGATTTGGAATTGGATGACTCCAATCTTGATAAGGAACTGGTGCAGGTGTACCAAATTTATTATCAATTATTTCTTTTGAGTTAATGAAGAATACGGCTTGTTCTTTACTAACTGCTCCGTTATATACAAAACGTGCCCACATTTCTTTAAATACTGCACCAAATTGTCCAGCAAAGAAAGATGGCGATGAAGATTCATCAAATGTATATATTCCTTCTTCTGCAGTGGCATCTAAGATTCTACCACTATCAAATATAACGGCTACTTGTCCTGGTTTTACTTCTATTGCACTATTTTTAGAAATAACACCATTTTCTGTAGTCTTTTTAACCATTAGTGTATCATTACCTAAGTCTTCACAATTTATGAAATCTTTCCATTGATCATGGAAAGTGCTAGAAATTGCACTAGCAGCTGCTTTTATAAGTCCCATAATTTCCTCTTTTCTATTTTACATCTCTATAGATGTTAAAACCCAATCATAATTTTCTATATTGAATATACTGCCACAATACTCACATTTACCACTTGTGTTAACTGATATGTTAGCTCCACAACCTGGGCATTTTCTTGCAGATGAGTTATATCCGCTATTTATAGTTTTTTCTAATGTTAAATAATTTATATTTTCTACTCTTCTAGTATTATCACCAGATACAACATTAAATTTTTCATCTACTTTATAGTCCATATATCTAGATATTAATTTAACATTTATACATATTTTATTATCTTTAATTTCTATATTAGTAATATTTGTATCTTTTACATTTAATTCATCATACATTTGTCTTAAGTGTTTTTCTTTTAATTCTTTTAAAATAAGCTCATACTTCTTTTCTAAGTTATCACTTATAAAGTGTCTTACTCTATCTAAATCATCCATCATTATTGATGTATATAGCATTATAAATATGTTATTTACTTTTGTTATAAACATTGCTTCATTAAAATCTTTATCTATACTTCTAATATCCATTATACATTCCTTTGATTAACACATGTTTTTTTGCTCATAACATATTCTTTTGCATCTACTACTACTACACTTCCACAGTATTCACATTTAGCCCCTGTTACTACATCTACCTTAGCTCCACAGTTTGGACAAATAGTTTCTTCGCTAGTATTTTCTTTTTTAACAAATGTAATTTCATATTCGATACTTATTTTTTTTGAACTAGAACCACGTACTACTTTATCATTTTCATCTACTACATAATCATACATTTCAACATTTAAGTATATAGAAACATTTAACATACCATTTACATTTTCAGCTTTATATACTTTTACACCTTTTAATTCAAAGTCTTTCATTATATTTTTTTGTTTCTTCATTCTTAAAACATCTAATTGCATTTTATATGAATTATATATTTCATCAGTAGTTAATTTTCTTAAAGTATCATAATCAAAATTCATCCATGCAATTTGAATATCTTTATATTTTTCAAATACTAATGCTTTAAATTCTTCTAAAGACATACCAAGAATTTTATCATCTTCTATTTCTTTATATAATGCTTCTCTACTACTTCTTGTAGATGCTTTATATCCCGTATTATCTTTTGTAAAATATATAAATAATACTACACATATTATTACAAGTAAAAATGTAAAACTAGAGCCACTATATGATCCAGATGAACTTCTGCTACTACCAGACCAAGAAGATCCTCCACTATCCCATGAAGACGAGCCCCCTCCGCTAGACCAAGAGCCTCCTCCTCCATCATAAGAACTATCCCATCCACTATCTGCTTTTACATTTGGTATTACAAATGTAATTGCAACTAGTGAAAAAATAGATATAATTGTAATAAATATTTTCTTCTTATTATTCACGCTACCACCTATTATAATAATAACACAAACTATTACATTTTTCTACAAAAAAAATGCTATAAGCATTTTAATTTGTATAGTATACAATTATGTAAAAAGACTTTAGCATTTTCTTTCTATTGTGAAATATTAGATTTTAAGACAGTTACAACTGGGCGCACACCGAAGCCTCCTATATGAGACACGCTGAAGTAGTACAATCTGCCACCTTGACTCACGAACCAAGCGCTGGAAGAAAAGCCGGAATGTGCAGTATTTGTCCAGTATCCATAAGTACTAGAATCTGCTACATTACATCCGAATCTTGTACAATCCTTTATATTATCAAATAGCCATGCATATCTATTTGTTCCAGCATCTCCAGTGTATTGTGTTCCTAATGTGTTATTATGGAAGTAATACGCTTGATTATCCCAATTTGGATATCCTGTTATTGTTGCTATTTCTCTTGCTTCTATTAGTCTAGCATTTATACTTTTGTTCCAACTAGATGTATCACTTTTTAGTTGTTTTAATAATGTAATTGGTCCTTTACTGTTATTTCCATGAAGATCATATTCTGCTTCTGTTCCACCTGATTCAATATAATCTTCTTCCGATATCCATGCAACTAATGCCGTTGTATTATGGTCTAGTAGTAGGTTTACTGTATCATTTCCTTCGTCATTAAAGATATACCATCTCATACATCCTGTTTTAGTCCCTGTAGTGCTTACTGCTTCACTACCACTACATTTCTTATTTGTTTCTGGATTATAGTATACTACTGTTCCATTTGCGTATGTAGTTACTTGTGGAATGTCTATAGTGCATTCACTTTCATTTGTTTTAGTGCTTGTTATGGTTCCATTAGATGATACTTCAATGCAGTATCCTGATATATACATTTTACCACTTACATTACCGTTAGTATCATAACTAAGTAACCCTTTTTTTGCTTGTTCTCCATCATATTTTAATGTGTTAGTGCTTAAATCAATATTAGAATTTGTTTTATTATCCATTATATTTTTCATGTAATGTGTTTTTGCAGCACCTACAATACTTCTTGCACTTGCTTCTGCTGCACTTTTTTTAGAATCTTCTATAATATTTAATACTGCTGGTGTTGCTATTACTGCAATAACTGCTAGTATTACTATTACAGCGAGTAACTCTATTAGTGTAAATCCTTTTTTCATATATTCCTCCTCATATAAGGTATTAAAAAAAATCACAAAACTCTAGGAAATTCCTAGTTCTTGTGATTTATATACATGACTAATAGGTGGTTATTAAATATTAACCCCCCCCCACAAATATAAGAAGTATTATAATTTGTATTAGCCATATATTCACTTCCTTACTATATTTATTATATCTTCTGATTTCGGTAATGTCAATATTTTATAATTTTATTTATGGACATCTATCAAGACATCAATAAAGCTTTATCTACAGTAATAACTGGGCGAATACCGTAATTGTCTGTATCCAAGTAGTATCTGAAAAAGAAGCCATAGTTGTTCACGATTCCATTGAGGTAAAAATTTCCGGAATATACATTGCCTGTCCAGTATCCCTCGTTACTAGAATCTGCTACATTACATCCAAATCTTGTACAATCTTTCGTGTTATCAAATAGCCATGCATATTTATTAGTTCCTGCTGCTCCTTCATAAGGCGTATTTGAATTTGTATGGAAATAATATGCATCGCTTCCTGCTGTATTTCCTGTTATTCTGACGATTTCGCTTTCTTCTATTAGTCTTGGGTTTATACTTTTATTCCAAGAGCTTGTATCACTTTCTAGTTGTGCTTTTACTTCAACTGAGTCATTAGTATTTGTACCACTTGATGCCAATGCAACAAATGCTGTCGTATTATGATCTAGTAGTAGATTAACTATATCATTTCCTTTATCATTAAATGCATACCACCTCATACATCCTGTTTTAGTTCCAGTAGTGCTTACTGCTTCAGCACTTGTACATTTACTGTTTGTTTCTGGATTATAGTATACTACTGTTCCATTTGCGTATGTTGTTACTTGTAGAACGTCTATATCACATTCACTTTCATTTGTTTTAGTGCTTGTAATAGTTCCATCAGATGATACTTCTACACAATAACCACTTATATACATTTTTCCATATGCAGTACCATTAGTATCATAACTAAGTAATCCTTTTTTAGCTTGTTCTCCATCATATTTTAATGTGTTAGTGCTTAAATCAACATTAGAATTTGGTTTATTATCCATTAGATTTTCCATGTAATGGCTTTCTGCAGTTCTTACTATATTTCTTGCACTTGCTTCTGCTGCACTTTTTTTAGAGTCTTCAATAACATTTAATACTGCAGGGGTTGCTATTAGCGCTATTACTGCTAGTATTACTATTACTGCTAAGAGCTCTATTAATGTAAATCCTTTTTTCATTTTTCCTCCTTACTATATTTAGTATATCTTCCGATTTCGGTAATGCCAATATTTTATAATTTTATTATTGGGCTTCTAACTGATCTTTCAATAAAGCTTTATCTACAGTGATAACTGGGCGAACACCAAAGGTGTCTATTTCGGCTAAAACTCCTGATCCCATACCCCCTCCGGCGCTTACTCCCCATGCTCTATAAGAATTGTTGGAATATACAGTGCCTGTCCAGTATCCATCGTTACTAGAATCTGCTACATTACATCCAAATGTTGTACAATATTTCGTGTTATCAAATAACCATGCATATTTATTTGTTCCTGCCGCTCCTTGATAAACTATTTGTGTGTTATCATGGAAATAATAATAATCTATACCTGCTGTCCATGTTGTGTTATTAGTTATTTTAGCTATTTCACTTGCTTCTATTAATCTAGCATTTATAGTTTTATTCCATGTGCTCGTATCACTTTTTAGTTGTTTTAATAATGTAATTGGCCCTTTACTATTATTTCCATAGTCTCCCCATTCTGCTTCTGTTCCACCTGCTGCAATATAATCTTCTTTTGATATCCAATCTACAGCTGCTGTTGTATTATGATCTAGTATTAAATTAACTTTAGATGATCCTTCATCATTAAATATATACCACTTCATACATCCTGTTTTTGTTCCTGTCACGCTTACTGTTTCCATTTTATGGCATGGCATGTTTATTTCAGGATTATAGATTACTACTCTTCCATTAGCATATCTTTTTTGTGGCTTTTCTATAATGCATTCATTTTCATCTGTTTTATCACTTGTAATAGTACCATTATTTAGTATTTCTACACAATAACCACTTATATGCATTTTTCCATATGCTATTCCGTCTTCATTATAGTATAAATATCCTTTACTTGGTTTTTTTCCACTATAAGATAGTATATCACTAGATAAATCAATACCTGTTATTTCTTCATCTTTGTCTAGATTACTTGTATAATATTTTTCTGCTATGTTTTTTATCATTCTAGCATCATTTTCTGCACTTTTCTTTTTTGCATTATTTACTGTTTTCTTTACTGCTGGTACTGCTATTAGTAGTATTACTGCTAGTATTACTATTACTGCGAGTAACTCTATTAGGGTAAATCCTTTTTTCATATATTCCTCCTCATATAAGGTATTAAAAAAATCACAAAACTCTAGGAAATTCCTAGTTCTTGTGATTTATATACATGACTAATAGGTGGTTATTAAATATTAACCCCCCCCCACAAATATAAGAAGTATTATATTTTGTATTAGCCATATATTCACTTCCTTACTATATTTATTATATCTTCCGATTTCGGTAATGTCAATATTTTGTCCTATTCTAAAATTACATTTTTCTACAAAAAAAATGCTATAAGCATTTTAATTTGTAAGGAATATCCGTTATTATATTAATTTCTTTATTTAATAACTTTATATTCTTATATATTTCTATATCATTTATAGTCCATATATAATCTATATATTTATATTTATTTAGATAAGTATATTTTACTGAATTAAAATCTAAATTATTTCTAAAGCGGAATTTATTTTTATTAGTACCTATAAGTAATCCACATTTATAATTATAATTTTTATGTATATATTTTATTAGTCTATAATTAAAACTACATAAAGCGATATTTAAATGACTATATTTTTTTAATATCATATCTAAATATGTAATAAATTCTTTATCTTTTTTTTCACTTTTTACTTCTATTAGTATAAGTTTTATAGTATCTAATCTTTTTAATAAATCATCTAATCTATCTAATTTTAATTCATTATAATTAGTATTATTAACTTCTAAGTTATTATATATATAATCATGATTTAATACTATTTCTTTATCTTTAGTAAACATTATATCTACTTCTACACCATCAACATAATCTCTATTTAAAGAAAATACTACCGCTTCGATAGTATTTTCTTTATAGTTATGATTATCATTACCTCTATGAGATATAATCATCATATCCAAACCCCAAAGGCAATTGCGGCCATACTAAGTATTAAACCAACTACCCAGAAACCCTTTACAATATCAGATTCTTCATAGCCTTTCTTTTCAAAATGATGATGTAGTGGTGCCATTAAAAATACTTTTTTATGGAAACACATTATACCAAGCATTTGAATTATACAAGATAGTGTTTCTATTATAAATACTCCTGCTACTATTACTAATGTTAATTCATGATTAGTTATAATAGCTATTGAAGCAAGTGTTGCACCAAGAGAAAGTGAACCAGTGTCTCCCATAAATACACGAGCTGGATGACTATTAAATAATAAGAAACCAAGTAATGATCCTATAAGGATAAAACAGAATATTGCTATATCAGAGTATCCTACTACCCATGTTGCATTCCAAGTAATAAGTCCAAATGCTAAGAAACTAATTACTGATAACCCTCCTGCAAGTCCATCTAACCCATCTGTTATATTTACAGCATTTGAAGATGCAACTAATATAAATAATAAGAATATACCATAGAACCATTTCATATTAATATTTATACCTAATGTATAAATATTAAGTACTGGCTCATTACCACTTCTCATAAATATATAGAAGAATATTAAAGCTATAAATAATTGTGCAAATAACTTTTGCAATTCTGTTAATCCTATATTATTTTTTCTTTTTATTATTAAATAATCATCAAGAAAACCGATTAAAGCGTATCCTACAAAGACAAATAACACTATAAATAAGTTTTCTGAAAATGATATTTTCTTAAGTAAAAGCAACCATATAACAGTTATAAGTGTAGGTATTATAAATATAAGTCCTCCCATAGTAGGAGTTCCTTCTTTACTACTATGAGTGCCTCTTAAAAAGATACTTTCACTTTGTTTTATATTTATCTTTTTTAAAAAAGGTACAAATACTAAACCAAATATAACACTAGTAATGAACCCTATCATCATTGCTAACATGGCCTTAGCTAATATTAACATTTATCTTACCTCTACTTTCTTTAATATCTCTTCTACTACTTTATGATCATTAAAAGGTATTTTTTTATCTTTTACTATAATAGCTTCTTCATGGCCTTTACCTAGTATAAGTAAAAAGTCATTTTCTTTAAGTAAGTCTATACCTTTTTTAATAGCTTCTTTTCTATCTAAACAAACTATATAATTATCTCTTTTATTATCTTTTAACATATCAGATACTATATCTTCAGCCGCTTCATCATGTAAGTCATCTATAGTTATAATACCTAATGTTGTATTTTTAAGTACTATTTCAGTCATTATTGGTCTTTTTACTCTATCTCTAGAACCAGTACAACCAAATACTACATATATTTTTCCTTTAGCCACTTCTTTTACTGTTTCAATTATCTTAGAAATAGCATCTGGAGTATGAGCATAGTCTATAATTATATTATTTGTTTTATATTTTATTATATCCATTCTACCTGGTGGACATGATATAGTTTCTGATACTTTAATAATATCTTTTATATCAATATTCATTTGTTCTAACACTACTATAGCAAGTAATAAATTATATATATTGTACTTTCCTATAAGTGGTGATGTAACTTTATATTCTTTATTATCGTGAATATACGTAAATACTGATTTATTAGTCATTTTATAATCTATAACATGATAGTCTCCACCATTAAATCCATAATAAATAGTATTATCTGTTATAAAATATTTATTATATGCATCATCATAATTTAATATCGATTTACCATTTTTCTTTAATTTTTTAAATAATAATTGTTTTGCTTTTGCATAATTTTCCATTGTTTTATGATAATCCAAATGATCTTGTGTTAAATTAGTAAAACATGCATATGAAAATGGTATATTATTAAGTCTACCAAAATCAAGTCCCTGACTAGAAGCTTCAATAACTACTACTTTATAATCATTATCATAAGCATTTATAAGCATATCATACATTTCACATATATCTGGATTAGTATTAGGTAAACCAGATACTTTACCATTTAAATAATATCCTACAGTACCTATATAACCACATTTAATACCTAATTTATTTAACATATCATATATTAAATATGCTGTAGTAGTTTTTCCATTAGTACCTGTTATACCTATTATAGTCATTTCTTCTAAATATTTATTATAGTTTTCTTTTAAATAATTTTCTAAATATAATCTAGAATTATCAACAATAGTATAAGGAATATTATACTTGCCATGTTCACATATTATTTTAGATGCACCATTTTTTATAGCAGCATCTATATATTTATGACCATCATTTACTTCACACTTAATAGCGGCAAATATATCACCTTTTTTAACTTTTCTAGAATCTGTTTTTATATTTATCATATAATCACCATATATTATTTTACTATAAATTGCTTATTTTAACAATAAAAAAAGCCCTAAGGCTTTTAATTTATAGTAAATTCATCATTTTTTACATCGATAACTAATTTACTGTTTGGTTTAATAGTACCATTTACAATACTATTTGCGAGTAATGTTTCAATATTATGTGATACATATCTTTTAATAGGTCTAGCTCCGTATTCTTTGTCATAAGAGTTTTCAACTACATAGTCTTTGCATTTATCTGTTAAAGTAATACTAATACCTTGATCTACTAATCTATAATTTATTTCATCTATTATTTTATCTAATATTTCATAAACAACTTTTTTAGTTAATGAATTAAATACTATTATTTCATCAATACGATTTATAAATTCTGGTCTAAAAGTCATTTTTAAATCTTTTATAACTTTTTCTTTATTACCAGCTAGTATATCTTCACTACCTAAGTTAGATGTCATAATTATTATAGTATTTTTAAAGTCTACTGTTCTACCTTGACTATCAGTAATTCTACCATCATCTAGTATTTGAAGTAGAATATTAAATACATCTTTATGAGCTTTTTCTATTTCATCAAATAATACTATACTATATGGATTTCTTCTTACTTTTTCAGTTAATTCTCCACCTTCATCATATCCAACGTATCCTGGAGGCGCTCCTATAAGTCTAGAGACTGAGAAACTTTCCATATATTCACTCATATCAATTCTTACCATATGTTTTTCATCATCAAACAATTCATAGGCAAGTGCTTTGGCTACTTCTGTTTTACCTACTCCAGTAGGCCCTAAAAAGATAAATGAACCAATTGGTCTATTTGGATCTTTTATACCTGCTCTAGCTCTTATGATTGAATCTACAACAAGAGTTAAAGCTTCATCTTGACCTTTTACTCTTTTTCTTAAATTATCATATAAATGCATTAATTTTTCTTTTTCACTATCTACTAACTTACTAATAGGTATATTAGTCCATCTAGAAATAACTTCTGCTATTTCATTTTCACCTATAGTATCACTTAATATTTCATTTTTATCATTTTTCTTTATTTCTTCTAGTTCATGTTCTAGTTTTGGTATAACACCATGTCTTAATCTTGCTGCTTCTTCTAAATTGTATTCATTTTCTGCTTTTTCTAGTTTAAATCTAGCTTTATCCAATTCGTCTTTTTTACTACTCTTTAAATCATTAATTTTCTTTTCGTCTTCCCAAGCACTTCTTAATTTAGATTCTTTTTCTTTTAATGATACAAGTTTATTATCTATATCACTAAGTCTTTTCTTAGAAATATCATCTTTTTCTTTCTTTAATGCTTGTTTTTCAATTTCTAAACTCATTATTTTTCTATTTAATTTATCTAATGATTCAGGCATTGAATCTATTTGAACTTTTATAGTAGCACAAGCTTCATCAACTAAATCTATAGCTTTATCTGGTAAAAATCTATCTGTTATATATCTATTAGATAAAGTTGCAGCAGCAACTAATGCAGCATCTTTAATATTAACTCCATGGTATATTTCAAATTTTTCTTTTAAACCTCTTAATATAGTAATAGTATCCATTACTGTAGGTTCTTTAACCAATACTTTTTGGAATCTTCTTTCCAAAGCTCCATCTTTTTCTATATATTTACGATATTCATTTAATGTAGTAGCACCTATACAATGTATTTCGCCTCTAGCTAACATTGGTTTTAGCATATTACCAGCATCCATAGCACCTTCTCCAGTACCAACAATTAAATGAATTTCATCTATAAACATTATAATTTCGCCATCTGAATCTTTTATTTCTTTTAATACTGCTTTTAGTCTTTCTTCAAATTCACCACGATACTTAGCTCCGGCAACTAAAGCAGTCATATCAAGTTCCCATACTCTTTTATTCTTTAAACTATTTGGGATATCACCTTTATTAATTCTTATGGCAAGTCCTTCTACAATCGCTGTTTTACCTACACCAGGTTCTCCAATTAAAACTGGATTATTTTTTGTTTTTCTAGATAAAATCCTAGTTAATGATCTAATTTCTTCATCTCTACCAATAACTGGATCTATTTTACCTGATTTAACAAGTTCAGTAATGTCACGACCATATTTTTCTAAAACATTTACTTCTTCCATATTCATTATATCACCCCATTTAAAAAGTGGACCTTTCCTAGTCCACTTATAATTATACCACTTTTTTAGCACTTGTCAATAGTGAGTGCTAATTATTTTAATTTTTCTATTGTTTCAACTAAAATATCTTTAGCTGCACTATCTACTAAAAATAAACCTTCATCTAACACTTCAAATCTAGTATTAGCTCTAGACATTTCATAAGTTACTACATCAGATACCGTAACATGATCTTTATTAAGTTCAAGTTCATAATATACTTCTAGTCCAGAGCCTATAATAGCACTTACTTCTTTAGTAATTCTGCTTAATTCTATAGGCATTGTTCTTCTTATATTTTCTCTTTCAGTACCATGAGCAACTCTAAATGATTTTAATACATTTTTATATTCTTCTAGTAATCTAGTAATTGCTACTCTATCTAAAAATATACCTTTTTCTTCTAACATTCTTTCGTATTTTTTAATACTACTTTCATAGATTTCAATTGTCATAGAGTTATGTATATAAATTAGATCTTTTAAACTCTTAGTTTGATATTCTTCTGGTACAACTACACCAATAATTTTTGATGCAGGTATTCTTTTATATACATATCTTTCATCTTCATAGTCTCCTTTATCATAAGGATAACCCTGTTCAATAGCTTTTCCTCTTTCTTTATTAGAATATCCTTTGATCATTTCATCTGCATTACATAAAAATCCTATACCATTTTTAGTAAATGTAGAAAATGCTCCTGCACTTTTTTTAATAGCATTTATATCTACTACAGATATCCATCTATCACTGTTACCACCTTCAAAATTAGAAGGTACATTTAAATTCATTCTTACTCTTTCACTTAATGATAAAACACCATTATTTAGTATAGGTGCTACCTTAGTAAAATCAAACCCTATACTATGGAAACATAATCCACCTTTATTTAAGTCCTTTATGTGTTCCTTATATCCCTTTATCATTTCTTTTTTATAAACATCATTAATTGCATATGCAAAATCTATTAACCCCTTTGATTCTTCAATTCTTAAAAAGTCAGGATCAACAGTTGCATATGATTTTCTTCCAAATCTAGTTCTATCAAGAGCATCTGCATCTTTTAATATATTATATAAAGTACTATATTTTTGATATAATTCTTCCTCATACTCTCTATCATATTCGTAACATTGATTATCAAATTCACATTTTTTTCTATCGTCTGGTAGTGAATGACCACTAATTATTCCATATAATAATATTTTATTTTCTACATTATCATAAAAAGGATCATCTAATATTTGTTTTTCTTCTAACCAATGTGCACTTGTATATCCATGAACAGTATCTTCTGAATCTACTGTTCTACCTATATCATGATATAAAGCGGCATCTAAAACTATTTTCATATCATCTTCACTTAGATTTTTTATTCTACCTAATATATAAGAAAATAAATATACTTTATCACTATGATTTCTACCATGAATGAAACTATCATATAAATATTTATCTTTTACATTTCTTAAATCTCTTAATATTCTTTCCTTATCTAAAGAATCTAATATTACATTTGCATCAAAACTGCTACTAGAGAGTTTTTTTTCTAATAAGAGCATTAGAATCGTCTCCATAATTTTCCCCCTTACTAATTAGTGACTCATATATATTAAAGTCGTAATATTTTTCTAAATCTTCGATACTACCCATAAAAATTTCTTTGGGATCTTCAGGAGTATATTTTGGATTACAATAATACCACTTGTTATCACATTCTACTCTTAAAATTGAATGATTAGATGCTAAAAATTTACTTCTTTTATCATGACAATGTACATTAAACGATTTAACACCTAACATAGATAACATAAATCTCATTAAGTTAACATATCCATCACAATTTGCTTTTTTAAAATGATATGCCACATAACTATTATGAAAAGAGGCAAATTTCTTTCTTCTAAACGTTGGTAATTCTTTTTGTTCTTTCATATAGTTAGTATATTCTTTTTCTCTTTCTTCAAGGCCTTCTTTGTCAAATGAAAGTCTACTCTTTACATATCTATATACATATTTTATTTTATCTAAATCACTTTTTTCATATAATGAATTTTTCATAAATAATCTAAGAAAGTTATAATACATTTCTTGTAAGTTTTGTGGATATAAAAGTGCAAAATCCAAAAAACCAATTCTTTCTGCAAACTTAATATTAGTATCTCCTACTATAGATGCCATAGTAAGAAAATTAGCGATGTTAATATCTTTATTTACCATACTAATATATAAGCTAACATCTAAAACATTTTTTCTACTACCCATAGTATTTTTTATATAAGTTTCTATATCAAAATCAAAATCTAAGGCATTACCACATAACATAACACTTTGTAAATTTCTCTTTTCTTCAAGACCTTTTATAACTTTTAAATTAGGATTATTTACAATAGTTAAATTTCTTAATTCTTCTAATTTAGTTATATCTAAACTACTTAAATTAATATCATTAATTATTTGTAGTTCTTCTAACTTAGTTAATCTACTAATTACAGAAAAGTCTTTAATACTATTCATATTAGAATCATTTATATCAACATCACTAGATACATTTGAAAAATCAGGACTTTTTATAATTAATTTTCTTAAATTAGGTAATAATTCTAGTCCCTCTAGGCTAGATACACGACTAAGTTCTAGGGAAGTAATTTTATCAAGTTCATCATATGTGAACACACAAAAACCAGGGTCAAAGCTTCTTATTTTTCTATCAATGCCCTTTTTTCTTAGTTCCTCATCAATAATTAAAGATAACTCAATACTAAAATGCATATTGCCTCCTTAAAACATATTTATAACTTCATCTAATTTATCTATTACTAAATATCCTTTACTACTTAATTTAGGTGAAAATCTTATACTAATTCCACCTTCTTTTTGCCATTCATATAAATTTCCAGTAAAATCATCAATTAAAATTGAATCTAATGTATGTACCATTTTTGTTTTAGATATTTCTTTAGGTACAGGAATAATAGTTATATCTTTAAAGTATTTTCTAATAAATTTAATTTTTTCTACAGCTTCACCCATAGAGTGAACATGTGTAAGTATTGCTACATTAAATTTATTAGAGTCAATAATCTTTTGTACACAATTAAGTCCATCATTTATATCTGGAGTAGTTGCTAAAAGTTTTTTCCAATCTAACTTAGAATAAAACTTAGATTTTGCTACTTCATCATTCATATCTATTCCTTCATCACTAAGCATTTTATATGTAACATTAATAGTATCCATTATTACTCCATCAAAATCAATATAAAGATTAATCATACTACCACTCCTTACACCTATATTCTACCATATTTTCTTTTGTTGGTAAACTTAAAAAAAAGAAGACTATTTGTCTTCTTTTGTAGTTTTTTTAGCAGTTGTTTTTTTTGCTGCTGGTTTTTTAGCTGTAGTTTCTTTTTTAGTAGTTTCTTTCTTTGTAGTAGTCTTCTTTGCTGGAGACACTTTAGCTTCTGCTTTAGAACTTTCTACTTTAGCTACTCTCTTAGTTACTTTACCATTTAAAGCATCTTTAGCGATTACTACTAAATCAGCGAATGCTTTAGGATTATCAATAGCGATTTCAGAAAGCATTTTTCTATTAATAGTAACTTCTGCTTTATTTAATCCACTAATGAATTTAGAATAACTGATTTCATTTTCACGACATGCAGCATTAATTCTTGTAATCCATAATTTTCTGAATTCTCTTTTATTTTGTCTTCTATCTCTGAATGCATATTTACCAGAATGCATAACTTGTTCATTAGCAGTTCTGTATAATCTATGTTTACTTCCAAAGTAACCTTTAGCTTGTTTTAAAACTTTTTTATGACGTGCTTTACTAATTGTTCCACCTTTAACTCTTGTCATTTAATTCACCTCTTCTATAATATTGTTTTAATTCTCTTGTAGTCACTAGCACTTAATGTAGATCCTGATCTACCTTTTCTACTAGCAGCTGTAGTTTTTTTACCTGTATTGTGTCTTGTACCTGGTTTACCAATTTTGATAGTTCCACCTGGACGAACATTACATACTTTTTTTGTACCTTTATGTGTTTTTAATTTTGGCATAATTTTCCTCCTATTTTTCTTTTAATGGCGCAAGTATCATAGTCATAAATCTTCCTTCTAATTTAGGATTTTGTTCTATGACAGCGATATTTTCTAGAGTTTTTGCAAATCTAAGTAATACTTCTTTTCCTAATTCTGGGTGAGCCATTTCTCTTCCCTTAAATCTTATACTAACTTTAATCTTATGTCCTTTTTCTAAATATTTAGTAGAGTTTTTAACTCTAGTATTAAAGTCATGAATATCAATTGAAACTGATAATCTATATTCTTTAACTTCTAAAGTATTTTCTCTTTGTCTTTTTTGATTTTCTTTTTGTCTTTTCTTAGTTTCATATTTGTATTTATTGTAATCCATAATTTTACATACTTGTGGATTAGCATTTGGACTAATTAAAACTAAATCAAAACCTGCATAAGTTGCTAAAGTTCTAGCATCTTCAATTCTTTTGATACCTAATTGTTCTCCATTAGGACCTATAACCATTACTTCTTTTGCTCTTATTTGTTCATTTATAAACAAATCTCTGTCTTTACTAGCGATATCCCACACCTCCAAATAAAAAAGTAGATACAAAGTATCCACTTAAAACCATATCAAAAATATTATAATGGCATTTTACCCAAAGACTTAATCAATCGGGTGAGAAGTGGATACTTCTTCTTTCCTTTTTCAATCACTTGTAATATTATACTATAAATCTATTATTTGTCAACTAAAATATTACTACTTATTAAGTTTATCATATATATTATTTTAAATCAAGCGTTTTCTAAATTTAAAATTATAATATATATAAAATATTTAAGAGATGATAGATTTTGAGATAGTGATAACTGGGCGAACACCGTAGCTGTCTGCATCATCCACGTTGCCGCGGTTCAATTGGCCATTGCGGACCACGTGCCAAGCGTCGTGAGAATCGCCGGAATATGCAGTGTTTGTCCAGTATCCCAACAAAGTACTAGAATCTGCTACATTACATCCATATGTTGTACACTTATATGTATTATCAAATAACCATGCATATTTGTTTGTTCCTGCTGCTCCACTATAAGGTGAATTTGAATTTATATGGAAAAAATAATAACTTCCTCCTGCTGTCCATCCATTATTTCCTGTTATAGTAGCTATTTCTCTTGCTTCTATTAGTCTAGCATTTATACTTTTATTCCAACTAGACGTATCACTTTTTAGTTGTTTTAATAATGTAATTGGTCCTTTACTGTTATTTCCATAACTTCCATATTCCGCTTCTGTTCCTCCAGCAGCAATATAATCTGCTTTTGATACCCATGCAAATGTTGATGTTGTATTATGATCTAGTAGTAAATTAACTGTTGATGCTCCTTCATCATTAAAGGTATACCACTTCATACATCCTGTTTTAGTTCCTGTAGTGCTCACTGCTTCAGAGCTTGTGCATTTAGTATTTGTTACTGGATTATAATATACTACTGTACCATTTGCGTATGTAATTACTTGTGGAGTATCTATAGTGCATTCACTTTCATCTGTTTTAGTGCTTGTTATAGTTCCATTAGATGATACTTCTACGCAGTAACCACTTATATACATTTTACCACTTACATTACCATTATTATCGTAAGTAAGATTTCCTTTTTTAGCTTGTTCTCCATCATACTTTAATGTGTTAGTGCTTAAATCAATATTAGAGTTTGGCTTATTATCCATTATATTTTTTATATAATGTGTTTTTGCTGCACCTACAATACTTCTTGCACTTGCTTCTGCTGCACTTTTTTTAGAGTCTTCTATAATATTTAATACTGCAGGGGTTGCAATTAAAGCAATAACTGCTAATATTACTATTACTGCTAATAACTCTATTAATGTAAACCCTTTCTTTTTCATATTCCCTCCTTATCATAATTTAATTATAACATGTTTTTACAAAGAAATCACAGTTTTATAGATTTACTCCCTTTAAGTTTCTTACTAAGGAGTATCTCATCTGTGATATAGTATTTCTTAAGTATAACTTAAGATTAGTTTTCTAAATTATTTATAGCTTCCATAACACCTAAATAGCCATATTCATATGTCATAGCTCCTTGTAAATAAGCGACATAAGGACTTCTAAGTGGGGCATCACAAGAAAGTTCTATAGAACTACCTTGATTAAAACTACCTGATGCCATTATTATTTCATCATCATATCCAGGCATATCACTTGGTATAGGAGTACTACTTGCATCTATTAGTGAACCTTTTTGTATTCCTTGTACAAATGAGATAAGCTTTTCTCTATCATTAAATGTTATAGTTTGTACTATATCTACTCTTTCACTATTATATTTTGGTTCTACTACATATCCTTTTTGTTCTAATAAATAACTTGCTAATATAGCTGTTTTAAGAGCACTACCTACAACACTAGGCGAAATAGCAAGACCTTGTAACAAACTTTTATTTATTCCTAGACTAGGTCCTACTTCTTTTCCTTCTCCTGGTAATGTTAACCTTTCACCAGCTAACTTAACTAAGTCTCTTTTACCAACGATATAAGCTCCATTAGGTGCTATAGTACCACCTAAGTTTTTTATAAGTGAACCAACTACAATATCAGCACCTACTTCAGTTGGTTCTTTTTCATTTACAAATTCACAATAACAATTATCTACCATAATTATAATATCTTTATTTATATCTTTTATTAGTTTAATTACTTTTTCTAATTTACTAATTGATAAACTTTTTCTAGTAGAATAACCTTTACTTCTTTGTATATGTACTACTTTTACATTATCTAAACTAGTTTTAATTTTATCATAGTCAAAGTTATCATCTACTAAATCTATTTGTTTATATATAACACCATATGATTTAAGTGATGAAGGATTATCTTTTATACCTATTACTTCATGTAATGTATCATAAGGTGTACCTGATATACTTAAAAGTACATCATTTGGCCTTAATAATGCAAAGAAAGCGACTGTAAGAGCATGTGAGCCTGATATAAATTGGTTTCTTACAAGTGCATCTTCACATTTAAATATATCACTATATACTTTTTCTATGGTATCTCTACCTAAATCATTATATCCATAACCGCTAGTTGAATTAAAATGTATTTCAGATACATTATTTTTATGAAAAGCGTCTAATACCTTTTTACTATTATATAAAGTAAGAGCATCTACCTTATCAAATTCTATTTTTAAATTACTATCTATCATATATTCCACCATCTACTCTTATTATTGAACTATTTATATAAGTTCCATCATTACATACAAAATATGCTACTTTAGCTATTTCAAAAGGATTTGCAAATCTATGTAAACATATTTTATTTAATTCTTTTTCTTTAAAAGATATATCCATATCTTTATTCATATCGGTATCTACCCAACCTAAAGCTAAGGCATTTACCCTTATATAAGGTGAAAATTCTTTAGCTAAATTATGAGTTAAAGAAATAACACCAGCTTTTGATGCATCGTAATCTATACTTTCAGGATAACAAGTATCTATTCCATTAGTTGAAGAAATATTTAAGATTACACCTTCTTTTTTATCATACATATATGTACCAAAGTATTTGCTAACTAAAAAAGTTCCTATTAAGTTTGTATCTAATATTTTTTTAAAGTTATCTATACTTTTATCTATAAACATAGTATCAATTGCTATACCAGCATTATTTATAACAACATCAATTCTACCCATTTCTTTTATTACTTTATCAAACATTTCTTTAACTTCAGATTCTACACCTACATCACATTTTATAAGTAAAACTTTTACATTATATGTTTTTATTTCTTCTTCTAACGTCTTAGCTTCTAAATAACTAGTATTATAGTTTATTACGACATCATAACCATTTTTACTAAATTCTTTTATAATAGCTCTACCAATACCTTTTGATGAGCCTGTTACTAGTACTACTTTATTCATAATACCTCCTAAATAAAAATAGCACATAAAGTGCTATAATCTTGAATCATATTTACCATCTTTAGTTGAAACGATAATAACTTCTCCATCTTCAATAAAAAGTGGTACTCTAACTACTAAACCATTTTCAAGTTCTGCATCTTTAGTAGCATTTGTTGTAGTGTTACCTTTAACAGCTGGTTCAGTATGAACTACTGTATATTCTATTTTTTCTGGTAAAATCATTCCTAATAATTCTCCATTATAGAAACTTAAATCAACATTGATGTTTTCTTTTAAATATTTAATATCGTCACCAATTTGATCTTTAGTTAATTCAACTTGTTCATAAGTTTCCATATTCATAAAATAATAAGTATCACCAGTATTATATAAATAAGACATTGTTTGTTTTTGAATCATTGCTTTTTCTAATTTAATACTTGTATTAAATGTTTTTTCAACTGTAGAACCTGTTCTTAAGTTTCTTAATTTAGCTTTTACAAATGCTGCACCCTTACCTGGTTTTACATGTTGGAATTCTAATACTACATAAATATTATCTTCAAATATAAATGTTATTCCATTTTTTATATCATTTACGTTAAACATAATTTCCTCCTTTCGAGTAATTTAGTTATTTTTATTTTTTTTCTTTATGAGTTGTAGTTTTTTGACAATTTGAACAATATTTGTTTAATTCTAAACGTTCAGTTGTATTTTTTCTATTTTTTTCTGTACGATAGTTTTCTCTTTTACATTCAGTACATTCTAGAGTTACTCTTTCTCTATTTTCACCTTTTTTAGCCATAGTAAACTTCCCTCCTTTAAAACACTAATAGCATTATAACAAATTATTTGTAAAAATAAAAGTATTTTTTTATAACTTGTTGTGCAATTCTCTTATTTACACTACTTCTATAGTAAGAAGAACCCTTATTATGAGATATATCTGGCGAAATAATTGCAAATGCCACTTTAGGATTATTATACGGTGCAAATGATACAAATGAATTACTAATAGTCTCTGTATCAACAATACTATCATTATTTGTATCAATAAAACTTTGACTAGTTCCTGTTTTACTAGCTGGATAATAACTATTATCTACAAATCCATATGATGTTCCATAAGCACTTGATGCAATAAATCCTTTTTTTACTCTATCTATATATTCATCTTTAGTATTTACTTTATTAAGTTTAATTGGTTTATATTCATATATTAAATCGCCATCACTACTATATGCTTTATTTACTAAATTTAATTTCATTCTATTACCATTATTTGCAAGGGTACTTATATATTGTGCTATTTGAATTGGTGTATAAGTATCGTATTGTCCTATAGAAAAATCTAATAAATGACCTGGTAATGTACTAGTTCCTTTATAACCTAAAGTTTCATTAGGTAAATCAATACCCGTTTTTATTCCTAGTCCAAATTCTGCAAAAGTATTTCTATATATTTCAAAAGCACTTTTATCTATAACAAGTGGTTTATTGTATTCATATACTCCTTTACCAACTTTAATAGCAGTATTAAACTGATAAGTATTAGATGATTTAGCGAGAGCATCTATATCATTTATATTACCCATATAGTAAACAGAACATTTTTCTTTAGTAGCTGCTATTTTAATACAACTATCATTTCTTACTTCACCAATTTTTAAAACACTTTCATTATATCCAACTAATTGAGATGCACCTTTTACAACAGAACCTGCGACAACTGTAGAGGTTATAACTCCAGGTGTATAATCGTATACTTTACCATCTATTATTTGCCTGCCTGCCATAGATAATATTTCACCAGTATTAGGATCTGTTATTATAACAAATGATTTATTATAATACTCGGTGTTAGGTTCTTTTTTAGCGTTTATTAGTTCTTTTTCTATAATACTTTCTACTTCTTTTTGTAAATTTATATCAATTGAAAGCACTATATCACTACCACGATGACCTTCTTCTATTAGTTTATAAGTACCATTTTCTACTTCATATTTATTTTTAGTACCTCTTAGATAACTATCATATTCATACTCTAAATAACTAGTTCCTACATTATCATTTAAACTATAACCTTTATTTAAATAATACTCTTTTAAATTTAATGGTAATGATGAAGTTGAAACACTACCTAATATACTTTTAAAAGTATTACCATATAAATATACTCTTTCCCAATCTAATCTAGTATTTACACCATTTAATGAATTGATATTTTCACCTATATATGCATATTCCATATCAGTTGCATTCTTTTTTATTATTTTTTCATCATAAGAATACCCTTTATTCATTAAATAATATATATATGCACTTTTACTATCAACTGTAGAAAGTTCTTCATTAGTTACTCTTTCTAATTTGTAATTATAAATATCATCTACCGTTATTTTTCTTTCTTTTAAATTTTGTAATTCCTCTTCTGTTATTTTTTTATCTGCAATTTCTTTATTTTTATCTACAAAATAAGTTCTTAACATTTTATCTGTAGTATTACCATCTATTTCTAGTTTAGTACTAAGTAAATCTGCTAGTTCAATTTCAGTTTCTACACTTACATTTTTATTCTTTTTATAATAAATAACTTTTATAGCTTTATTATCAACTAATAAATTACCATTTCTATCATATATTCTTCCCCTTGGAGCGGTAGAACCATATACTATATTTTTAGTTAAAGTATTTATTTTATTTTTATAATAATTATTTTTTATTACTTGTATATAAAATAAGTTAATTACTAAAATAGACATAACAAAAATTATCAATGAAATAAGTATATTATATCTTTTTACTATAACTTCATTAATATCTTTAAACGCTTTATAATAACTATATTTTTTATTATAACTTTTCATATGTCACCTTTTTATTAAAATTTCATATAATATAAGTATGAAAGATAAATTATTTAAAATGTATATTGATAATATAAAAAAAGAAGATGTTATTAATTATTGTAAACAAAATAGCTTAAATGTTACTACAAAAGATATAGATTTTACTTATTCTTATATAAAAAGTATTAAAGATTTTTCTAATATAGATAATCATATTAATACTTTAAAAAAGAATGTTTCACCTAGTGCTAGTGTAGTAATTGATAAAATGTTTAATAAATATAAAAATTATATGTAATAACTTCTTACTTGTTCAATCATATTAGGATTGAACTTTTTTTCTTTTATCATTTCTATTTCAAATTTGTATGGTGGATAAGCTTTATCCTTAGAATTATCATCTTTTGTTATATATGGTGTCTCTAATATTTTTGGTATATCTTTAAGTCTTTCATTATATATAACTTTAATTAAGTTATCAAATCCAATTGTTCCAAATCCTATATTTTCATGTCTATCTTTATGAGAGGCTTTTACATTTTTACTATCATTTACATGCACACACTTTATTTTATCTATACCTATTACTGAATCAAAATAGTCTAAGTATTCACTAAATGATGACATATCATAACCAGCGTCATTTAAATGACAAGTATCTATACATACCATTAGATTTGGCAAATTAACTTCATCTATTATTCTTTTTATTTCTTCTAATTTAGACCCTACTTCACTACCTTTTCCTGCCATAGTTTCAAGAAGTACCATTACATTACTTCCACCTATAGAATTTTTAAGTACATCTACTATACTTTCTATACCTTTATCAATGCCATTATTTACATGACTACCAGGGTGAAGTACTAATTTATTTAATCCTAAGTTTTCTACTCTAGATATTTCTTGCTTTAAAAAATTTATATTAAAATCTCTATTTAAAGGATTTGCAGGATTAATAATATATGGTGCATGAACTATTATATTATTACTATCAAAATTATTTTCATCCATAATTTTTTTTGCTTCATTAAGCAAATCCTCTCTTATAGGATATCTATTTGTATTTTGTGGTGCTCCTGTATATAACATTAGAGCGTTTGCATTATAACTAAGTGCTTCTTTTACACTTTTTACTAATTGTTCATCTTTACTAAAAGACACATGTGATCCTATTATCATATTACCCTCCTATAACATTATACAATAACTAAAAAAAAGAAACAATTTGTTTCTTTAATTTGATGATCTTTGTTGTTGTCTAAAATTAATTAAATCTATTTCTTTTTTAACAGCTTCTACTTCTTCAGGAGTATAGCCTACTAATATTCTTGAATTCTTATGTTTAAATGCTTCATTTTGTTCTTTTAATTCTTCAATTCTTTTAGTACAATCTTCTATTTCTTTATTGTTATTTTCAATAGTGCTTTTTATCCATTTATATCTTTCAACTGCTATTGTAACAAGTCTTTTTTCATGATAATTTTTATATACATTAGAATAAAATAATGCTGTTAAATAAGAAAACTTTGGTTTTGCTTTTGCTACTGGTGTACTAACTAAAGCTTTTGCAAGTAAAGGATCTATTACATGTAAGATATCTTCTTTATCTTCATCAGTTAATAAAGATTCTTCTTTTACTTCTTCCACTTCAATTACTGGTTCTTTTTTTTCTGGTTTGAAATATTGGATAGATTTATTTAATAAATCTTCCATTATATTTAGGTTTCTTCTACCTACAATATAACTTGGTTTTTGATAAAGTAAATCAAAATCTAATTTTTCTACTAATTCACTAACCATTAAAATAATCCCTTTGATATATTAACTAAAACTTGTTTAATATCATTCCAAACCATTTCATCTTCTACACCTGCAAGTATAATTGCACCTTTATCATTTTCAGTTAATTCAGATGTATATATTTCAACATTACCTTTTTCATCTTTTTTATTTTCAGTATATATTAAATATTTTTTTCTATTTGATTTTAATGTAAAAAATGCAACGATATCAACTACTTTTTCTTGTCCATTTTCATCAATTATCTTTATAGTATCTTTTTCCATTATTTCACCTCTTTATATTCTAGGTAAATTATAACATAAGAAGTTCTAATTTTCAATCATTTTACTTAAAACTTTAAATGTTTGTCTAAGTGCTTTATTTGTTTTTTTCTCTATTAGTAAAGATAATTTAAGACCTATTCTTTTTTTATTATTTTTTTCCATTACAATATAATTTTCTAAATCTATTTTTTTACCATTTTTAACATCTTCTTCAAATTCTTTTATTTTCTCATTAGTAAGCGTTACTTTTTTATTGTTAGAATATTCATAATATCCATTATAAGAGGCTATATAAAGAGTTGTAAAAGTAAATAATAATATTAAAAAGATACCTTTAAATAAATTTATTTTATGTTTATTTTCCATATAAATATTCCTTTATAATAGGTGCTAATACTTCTAAAGTATTATACACTTCATCAATAGTATTTTCATATGCTCCTACTTCTATTAATACGGCATTACTGCTTACATCCTGATTATATTTACCATTTACATTTTTCCCCTTTTTAGTAATAACACCACGGGAAAGTGTAGGATATTTACTCTTTATAATAGCATTTATTTTATTTGCCGTATTTAAATTTTCTTTATAATTTGCGTGTTCTAGCCCGACTACAAATAATACTTTAGCATAATTTTTATTATTTATAGTTGTAGTAGTATATTTTTTTAAAGCGGAATCTCTATGTAAATCAATAAAGAATTCTAAAGAAGGATATGTTTTTATTTTTTCATCTAGAAATACTCTAGATGCTACATAACTATATCCAAAACTATAATTATTTAAATTCATATAATCTACAATACTATTTTCTTCTACTATAGCTTCTAATCCTTCACGAGATAATAATTCTTTTAATATATGAGATGCCATTATAACATTTGGTGTTATATTATATGGTTCATATTTATTGCTGCTATAGTTCTCTAATTGATGAGAATTATATATGTATACAACTGGTTCATTTACTTCAGTATTAACAACTACTGGCGTTACTTCCTTTTTTTCTTTTTTAGTATAATTAAAAGTATTTTTTATTATTTTACTAACTAAATTGTTATTATTTTCATACTTTATATAATAATTAGAATCTTTAAGCATTTTTTCTATAAATTCTTCATTTGATGAATATAATTTTATATTTACATTAATTCCAAATATAATATATAAAATTATTACTATATAAATTACATATAAAACTTTTTCATATCTTCTTTTTCTTTTAAACACAGTATCACCAAATTTATTATATATTACCAAGATAGAAAAATATGTCGTTTAAAGTAATACTTCATTTATTGATGTACTAATTATTTTACTTAGCTCCATAATAGTAACATCTATATCTTTAGGAGTAACTAAAGTGTTAGATAATTTAGAATCTATAAGATAGCTTATATCTATTACAGTAGGTACTCCAATACTAATTACTGGAATACCCATACTATACTTATTTATCTCTTTACTATTTATATTTACTCCACTACCAGGTGATATACCAGTATCACTTATTTGTATTGTTTTATTTAATCTCTCTATACTAGATGTCACTAATGAATCAATTATAATTAGTAATTTAGGTTTTAGATTAGATACTAATGATTTAATATAAATAAATGAATCAATACCCGTTAAATACTTTATACTGGTACTAGTTGCATATATTTTTCTTATATTATCCATATAACCAGTTACTTTTATATTTTTAATAGTTAATGGTCCTAATGAATCAGAAATTAAATTTTCATTACCAAGACCTATTACAAGTACATCATCATTAGTTATTTTATTTTTTTTAAATAATATTTTTAATTCATGAGTTAATATTTTTACTATTTTAGCATTTATTTTATCAAAATAAATAGTTACATAATTACCTTTACTTTTATTATATTTAACTTCATCTTTACTATTTAAATGAACTCTAGTAATTTCTATATCATCTATTTTATTTATTTTATTTTTAGGTAAAATTTCCACTATTAAGTCTGTTCTTAAGTTATTATTCATGTTATCACCATTATTATTTTAGGTAAAAAGTATTTTTTTATTGCTTTTTTTAATAAAGTTTGTTAAAATTATTATGATGTCAATTGGAGGTGAAATTATGCCAAATATGAAAAATGCTAAAAAACGTGTAAAAGTTATCGCTAAACAAAGTGTTACAAACAATGATTATGAAGCTAGTATGAAAAGTGCTATTAAGAAAGTTGAAAGATCTGTAGCAGCAAAAAATAAAGAAGAAGCTAAATCTAATTTAGGAGTTGCTATCAAAAGAATCGATAAAGCAACTAAGACTAATGTAATTTCAAAAAATACTTGTGCACGTCAAAAATCTCGTTTGACTAAAAAAGTAAATAATATGGAGTAGTAATACTTCTTTTTTTATGCTAAAATAGAAATGGTGATGATATGAAAAAGTTATTTACTCCTACTGTTTTAATTTTATTAGCGATTTTATTATATAGTTCTAGATTTACTATAATAAAATCTATATATAAATATGCCTATAAAGATTCTTTAGAATTTAAGGAAAGTAATTATAGTAATAAAGATTATAAATTTGCATATTTAAAGAAAACAGATAACTTTACGCCTAAAAACAAACAAGATTTAATAAATATATTTTATACACTAATTGATTCTGACACTGATAATTATGTAATATTTTGTGATGAAGAATATACATCTTGTGCTAATGATGCAGAAGATATAATGAATAGTAACCTTTTACTTACTACTATTAATACTTTTGTTCATCCTTATAATGAATATAGTGAAATTCAAATGACTAGTCCTGATGATACTGTAATCAATTTAAATATTCATAGATTATATACAGATGAAGAAATTATTTATATCGAAGATAAATTAAATAAAATAGAAAAACAAATTATTACTGATGATATGACTATAAAAGAAAAAATAAAAAAAATGCATGATTATATAGCTGATAATACAAAATATGAAGACAATATTTTATATGCTAAAGCTAATGCATTATTACTTTATAAAAGAGCTAGATGTAGTGCTTATACTGATTTATTATCTATATACTTATATAAACTTAACATACCTAACTATAGAATAGCGAGTGAAAAACATATTTGGAATTTACTTTATATTGATAATGAATGGTTACATATTGATTTAACTTGGGATGATCCTGTTTTATCTAATGGCAAAGATAAAACACTACACGACTTTTTCTTAATAACTACTAAAAAACTAGAAGAATTAGATCCTATTGATAAAGATACTAATACCTCTAGTCATACTTATAATAAAGAAATTTATAAAGAAGCAAATTAAAAGTAAGGTTATTCCTTACTTTTTTCTTCTGCATTTTTAACTACACTATTACTTGTAATAGCATTCGATAAATCTAGAAATTTAAAATTTGAATCATTTAATAATGTAGTACTATAAGTGTTTACACTAGTCATTAAATTATAAATTTTATTTAATACTAAATCGTCTTTTTCACCTTTATATAACACTTGAACCTTTAGTATATTTCCGTCTCCTAAATCAGATATTATTACATCAGTAATAAAATTATTATATTTACCACTGAATATATATAATGTTTTATTATTTACAGTTTTTTCATTTTTACTTGTCATTTCTAATGTATTCTTATTAAGAATTTCATTAAAACTATCTTTATTAGCTGTAAAAGCATCAAAATCAGCATCAACTACTTTTAAAGATGCGCCCCAGTTTTCCGTTTTATCATTAAATACAAGTTCAGATCCTTCAGTATATATCCAATTATAATCTACGTTCATAGAGTATCCATTATAATATACAGTTTTAGTTTTTGTTCCTTCTAAAGTAGAATCAGCACCACTATTTGCATCTTCTTTCTTATTTATAAATAATAATACATTTAATGCAATAGATATAATAAGTAGAATTAAAGTTATAATAAATGCTATATTAGGTTTTCTATTATTTTTAGCAATTATTTCTTCAATACTTTTTTCTTCTTTTTCTTCTACCTTTTCTTCTTTTGATTCTTCTTTAGTAGGTTCTGCATTTAAATCTAATTCTTTTGCTAATTCAAAACTATTAGCGGTTTCATTTAGATTTGATGTAGATACACTTGATTCTTCTACTGGACTAGGCATTACAGGTGTAGTTGGTTCTACCACTGGAGTGCTTACTTCTGGAATACTTGGTTCCATTATTGGTGTACTTTCTGGTACGCTTAATTCTTCTACTGGACTAGGCATTACAGGTGTAGTTGGTTCTACCATTGGAGTGCTTACTTCTGGAATACTTGGTTCCATTATTGATGTACTTTCTGGTACGCTTAATTCTTCTACTGGACTAGGCATTACAGGTGTAGCTGGTTCTACCACTGGAGTGCTTACTTCTGGAATACTTGGTTCCATTATTGGTGTACTTTCTGGTACGCTTAATTCTT
>CAKOQQ010000009.1 GCA_934101425.1 uncultured Bacilli bacterium
CATCAATGAAAAAGGGTATTGATATTTTAGAAAAAGAATTACCAGATGTTAAAAATATGAGTACTATTTGGGTAATGGTAGATGATTTAGATAATAATAAAAAGTTAGATGTTTATAATAAATTAAAAGAAATAAAAAACATTTATACAATAAGTTATGATAATGAAAGTGATATATATAACAAAGACAACCATACTTTATATGTGTTAACTAGCAAATATAATTCAAATTCTGATGAAATAAAAAATATTAAAAAAGAACTTGATAATCTAAAAGAAGAATATAAACTCGTATATGAACTAGATAGTGATACTACTAATGTTCCTATTTCAATTATTATATTTGCTTTTTCAATACTACTAATAATATTACTTATTATGTGTTCTTCATGGATAGAACCAATATTATTTATAATAACAATAGGAATTGCAATTATTATTAATTTAGGAACCAATTATTTGCTTGGTGAAGTGTCATATACCACTTATTCCATCGCAGCGATCCTTCAACTTGTTCTAACAATGGATTATTCAATAATGTTACTTAATCGCTACCGTGAAGAAAAAGAAAATAATAAAAATAATTTAACTTCAATGAAAGAGGCAATAAAAAAATCATTCCCATCTATTATGGGTAGTTCATTTACTACTATAGTAGGACTTCTAGCACTTTTATTTATGAGTTTTAAAATAGGAACTGATTTAGGAATAGTTTTATCTAAAGGAGTATTAATTAGTTTAATATGTATCTTTACAGTATTACCATCACTTATACTTATATTTGATAAACTAATATATAAAACACATAAAAAATATCCTCATATAAATATGGAAAAAATCGCCATATTTAGTCAAAAATACAAATATATAATATCATTAACTTTTATAATGCTATTTGCTGTTTTATATTTTATAAAAGGAACAAATATAGTTAGTTTTGATACACCAAAAGATAATACTATCAGTAAGATTTTTAAAAGAGATAATAATATAGTACTTTTATATGAAAATAAAAATGAAGATAATATTGATGAAATTATAAATTATCTAACTACTGATGATAAGGTTAAAACTATAAATACTTATAAAACGACAGTAGGAAAGAAATATAATGTTAGTGAATTAGATTACTTTTTAAAAGCACAAAATATTGATATTAATAAAGAAATCGTCGTTAGTATTTATAAAGCTATCTATCAAGATAAATACAATAATGATTCTAAATTAACGCTTGAAGAACTTATTAATTTTATAATACAAAATCAAAATAACTTTAAAAATATGATTGATGATGATATGCTTCTAGAAATAAATAATGCTAATAATATGATAGAAGAAGCTAAAAAAATGTTTGTTGGAGAAACCTATTCTATTATTAATATAAGTACATCATATAAAGAAGAATCAAAAGATACATTTACTTTTATTGATAAATTAGATGAAGAATGTAATAATAAATTAAATGGAAAATATTATTTTATAGGAAATTCTATTATGAACTATGAAATGAGTAATAACTTTAATTATGAAATGAATAAACTTACAATTATTACAATAGTTTTAATATTTTTAGTAGTTTTATTTACCTTTAAATCACTAATTATTCCATTTATATTAGTATTACTAATTCAGTGTGCTGTCTATATATTAATGGGTATTATTAATATATTAGATATGAAAGTATATTATTTATCTTTACTAATAGTACAAAGCATCTTAATGGGAGCCACTATTGATTATGCAATACTATTTACAAACTATTATAGAGAGCTAAGAAAAGAAAACAGTATAAGAATATCTTTAAAAGAAACATATAATAAATCTATTCATACAATTCTTACATCATCATTGATAATGATTATTATAACTGGTATATTAGGTTTCATCTTTAAAGATCCAGCGATAGGAGAGATATGCCATATAATAGCAATCGGAGTAACTATTGCAGTATTATTAATATTATTTGTCTTACCAAGTATTATTGTTTTATTTGATAAATATATAAGTAATTAATGTTTACATGTTATAAAATATTGACATTGCCAAAGTCAAAAGATATACTGATTATAGTAAGAAAGTAAAGTATATGGTTAGTACAAATTATAACACTTCTTATATTTGTGGGGGGGGGTTAATATTTAATAACCACCTATTAGTCATATATATAAATCACACAAAAATTAGGAATTTCCTAGATTTTTGCGATTTTTTGTTTTCTTATAAATAGAAGGAGGAAATATGAAAAAGAAAGGTTTTACATTAATAGAGCTCTTAGCAGTAATAGTAATACTAGCAGTTATTGCACTAATTGCAACCCCTGCAGTATTAAATGTTATAGAAGACTCTAAAAAAGCAGCAGCAGAAGCAAGTGCAAGAAATATAGTAAGTAGTGCCGAAACATACTACTTAAAAGAACTTATGAATAATAATAAAGTATCAAGTATTAATTTAAGTACTGATACCCTTAAGTATGATGGAAATAAGGCAGAAAAGGGATATGTTAATCTTAATAAGGAAGGTAAAGGATCAGGGAAAATGTACATATCAGGATACTGTGTAACAGTAACATCAAAAAGTGAATTAACTAGTGAAAAAGTAGACGCTGATGATTGTGATGTAACTAGTATAACTCCACCAGTAGAAAAAGCATCAGTAGTGGTAGAATATGAAACTGTGAAAAGTCCGGGTGGCTCTAACCATAATGGATCTATTATAAGGCTAAATAACAACATTGTTTCTGAAGCCTATATAACAATAAAGATTACTACCGATAAAGTATATAAGCAAGATTATATAGTTAATGAAAAAATCACTTGTGATTCTACTACGGGAGTTTGTAGTAGTTCAAAAAATTACTATATGCCCAAATTAGATAATTTTACATTTGACTTTGAAATAACAATAGGTGATAAAACTTATACTGCAAGTAAGGAATATATCAAAAAGGAAGGATATGTATTAACTGGAATTATTATTGATATTACGACTAATTATTAAATCTAATATTGACAAATAATAAACAAGTGATATAATTTATTTATCAATGCGATGATGGTGTGGAAAGCCGGAGTAATATATATTGAGCTGATTCTTCTAGAATAAGTAAGGTGGAACCGCGGGGAAACTCGTCCTTACATTTTCTAGAAGTTTTTTATTTAAGGAGGACATATGGAAATTATCGGAAGAAAGTACTTAGATAGAAATGATTATGATTCTGTTATTATTACTCCCAAACTTATTAGAGTATTTGGTGATGATAATTATGATACTATAAAATCATCTAATCCGTTTTCTACTAGTTTAAATGGAATATCTAGAGTAGAAGTTATAGATAGTGTAATTGATTATTTTTTAAGATATACAAGAGTATCTTTGTTATCTGATACTAATATGGGTAGTAGATATATACTAATAGGTAATGAAGAAAAAATATTAAAGTTAGGTACTTCAATCAGCAGAGATACTAAAGAAAGTATATTTAAAAAATATATAAGTGATAGAGACAACTTTTTAAGTAGAGCTAAATCTGATTCTTATATTTTAGATTATGCTAATAGAAAATCAAATTATGGAGTTACAGGTGATGCTATAAAATTTATATTAGCGAAAAAAGATAATGAATTAGTTAAGTTTGAAAAAGAGTTCTTATCTAGATTCTTAGATAGTGTATTATCTACTACTGTTACTATAAAACATGAAGATGGATATTCATATCTTATAAGTGGTAATGTAAGTGTTAGATTAGATTTTATAGATGAAAGTGTTATAAGTGCTATAAATAAGCACAATGCTAACATAGAAAAAAGAAATTTGGAAATGGAAAAACAAAAAAGTTTACAATTAAAAATGGAGGGATTTTAATGGAAAATAAAATAACAATGGAAAAAATGGTTAATTTATGTAAACAATATGGATTTATATTTCAAGGTAGTGAAATATATGATGGACTTGCAAATACATGGGATTATGGTCCATTAGGTAGTAGACTTAAAAATAATATTAAGGATGCTTGGAGAAAGAGATTTATTCAAGAAAGAAAAAATAGTTATGAATTAGATGCTGATATCTTGATGCATCCAAGAGTTTGGGAAGCTTCTGGTCATGTTGGTTCATTTAGTGATCCACTAATTGATTGTAAAGAATGTAAGACAAGACATAGAGCTGATAATCTAATAGATGACTATGATAGTAATGCTCATGCCGATGGTATGACAGAATCTGAAATGATGGATTATATAAGAACTCATAAGGTACCTTGTCCAAAATGTGGTAAAAGTAATTTTACTGATATAAGACAATTTAATTTAATGTTCCAAACTTATAGAGGAGTAACTAATGATAGTAAAAGTGTTATATATTTAAGACCTGAAAATGCTCAAGGTGAATATGTAAATTTTTTAAATGTTCAAAGAACTATGAGAGCTAAATTACCATTTAGTATAGGACAAATTGGTAAAGCATTTAGAAATGAAATTACACCAGGTAACTTTACTTTTAGAACTATTGAATTTGAACAAATGGAATTCCAAACTTTCTGTCATGAAGGATCTGATACTGAATTATATAATTATTTTAAAGAATATGGTAAAAAATTCTATATGGATTTAGGTATTAGTGAAGATCATTTAAGATTCCATGATCATGAAAAATTAGCTCATTATGCTAAAGCTGCTTGTGATATCGAATATAAATTTCCATTTGGTTGGGGAGAAGTAAATGGTACTCACAATCGTACTAATTTTGATTTAACTAGACACCAAGAATATAGTGGTAAGAGTCAAGAATATTTAGATCCTGAAACTAATGAAAAGTTTATTCCTTATATTATTGAATCAACATATGGTCTTGATAGAACTTTCTTAGCAGTAATGTTTGAATCTTATCATGAAGAAGTATTAGAAAATGGAGATACTAGAGAAGTTTTAAAGTTAAGTCCTGCACTTGCTCCATATAAAGTAGCTGTTTTACCACTTATTAAAAAGAATCATAGTGAAAAAGCTTTAGAAATATATAATGATTTATCTAAAGAATTTATGACTACTTATGACGAATCTGGTAATATCGGTAAAAGATATAGAAGAGCTGATGTAACTGGTATTCCATTTGCTATAACTATAGATGATGAAACAATAAATAATGGTACTGTTACATTAAGAGATAGAGATACTATGAAACAAATTACTCTTAAAGTAGAAGATGTAAAAGATTATGTTTTAGAAAGAATAAAATTCTAGTTTTATTCTTTCTTTTTTGTTATAATAAATTTGGTGATAACGTGAAGAAAATAATTTTTACAATATTTTTGTTTTTAGTGCTAGTGACAAGCGCTCATGCTTATACATCTAGTGGAAGTATTTACATTGGAGACTCTAGAGTACAAGGTATGGTTATAAATGGCATATTAAATGAAAGTAATGCTGTTTATGGTAGTGGTTGTGGATATTCTTGGTTTGTTGGAAATGATGCTTGTACTAGAATTGCTACTAATTCTAAATCAGGTGGTATTATAGGTGCTAATAATAAAATGGATGCATCTAAAAGTTATGATATATTTATTTGGTTAGGAGTAAATGATTTATATTTAGGTGCTAATAAGTATTACCAAAAGTATTTAGAACTAGCAAATGGTAGTTGGAAGAAACATAATATTCATATTGTTTCAGTTGGGCCAGTACAAGACGCTAAAGCATCAATTTCTAATAGTGATATAAATAAATTTAATGAAGATATGAAAAAAATTATATCATCTAGTGGTAAATCTAATTTAAATTATATTGATTTAGGTTATACTGAAAGTTCTATAAAAGGTTATGATAGCGCTGGATTACATTATTCAAAAGAGGATTATCAAAATATATTTAATAGTATGAATTCTAAAAAAAGTAGTGGTACTAGTGGCGGATATGAAAAACCTAGTGATGGTGATAGTGATGATAATTCTGGTGAAGAAATTGAGCTTCCTGATATTAACTTAGAACCACTTACTTGTGATGACTTTTTTTCAGAAGATTTAAGAGATTTAACTAAAACAGCTTATGATGTAATAAAATTTCTTGCATTATTTCTTACAGTAATTTTAGGTATGTTAGATTTTGGAAAAGGAATTACTGAAGATAATCAAGACCTAATTAAGAAAGCATCTAAAAAGTTTATAAAAAGGCTTATTGCATTAGTAGTTATATTTATATTACCATTTATTGTAAATCCTATAGTAGAGGTAGCAATAGGAGTAGAAAGTGGTACTTGTGGAATATTTTAAAAGAAGGTTAGTAACCTTCTTTATTTTTTATAAACTCTCTAAGTAATTTAGTAAGAGCTCTTTTTTCTATTCTAGATACATAGCTTCTAGAAATATTCATTTCTTTAGCAATTTCTTTTTGAGTAACTTCGTCATTATCTAAAAGACCATATCTTTTAATGATAATATCTTTTTCTCTATCATTTAGTACTGTTAAATATTTTTTTAGTAATTTAATATTATTATTTTTATGAATATCTAGCGCAAAATCAGGGTTAGGGGTTTTTAATATATCTAAAAAAGTTATTTCATTTCCTTCTTTATCAAAACCAATAGATCCCTCTATACTTACATTTTTACTATTCTTTTTATCATTACGATAATACATTAATATTTCATTTTCAATACATCTAGCACAATAAGTAGTTATTCTAGTACCATGTTTAAAACTATAGCTATCAATACCTTTTATAAGACCTATAGTACCTATACTTATTAAATCATCAACATCATATGATTTATTATCATATTTTTTTACAATGTGTGCAACTAATCTTAAATTATGTTCTATTAGTTTAGCTCTAGCTTCTTTATTTCCAAGTAAACATAATCTAACAGCTTCATCTTCTTCCTCTTTAGATAAAGGATCTTTAAATACATTATTAGAATAGGCCATAGTAAAGATATAAAAATCTTTAAATAAATATTTGAGTATTTTCTTAAACATAAACACCTCTACTAAATTATATTAAAAAAGAAAAAAACTATTATAAATAGTTTTATCTATAATAAGGTCCGTAATATCCATATGGATAAAAATTATTATAGTTATTTGGTCTATAAAAAGCTGGCGCAAGAAGTCCTCCAGTTATGCCTCCAAGTATGAAAGGACCAAAAAAACCACCTACAAACCTATTATTATTTCTATAAGGATAAAAATTATTGTACATATTACTCCTTTCATAATTATTTTATTCAAATAGGAATAAATAGTTAAAAGTAATTATATATTTAAATAGGTGATTTAGTGAAGAAGTTTTTTAGCTTATTAGGTTTATTGTCATTATTTCTTTTTAGTTATATATATTCATCTTTTTCTGTTAGCGTAGTTAATAGTTATGATGATATAATGGTTTATTTAAATGAAATAAAAGATGAATATAAAATAAGCAGTGTAGACGCTTTGATAGTCGGTAACAGCATAACACCTGGTATTAGTGGTAGAGAAATTGATGTTAAAAAAAGTTATGAAAATATGAAAAAAATAAATAAATTTAGTAGTAGTTTAATTGTTTATAAAGAAATCACTCCAAAAGTATCTCTAAAAAATAATAAGGATAAATATATAGTTAGTGGTAATAAAAGTAAAAATAGGGTTAGTATTATATTAAAAGTTAATGATAAGAGGAAATTAGATAAAATTAAGAATTTTAATTTTGATTATACTATTGATAATAAAAAAACAGAAATAAATAATTTCTGTATTTATAATAATTTAGAGTATCTAAATTATTGTGCATCTAATAATATGTATACTATTAAGCCTATAGAAATAAGTAATTATCCACTTAAAAAGACTAAAGAAGTAATTAAAAATGGAAGTATTCTTATATATAATGTTAATAATGAATTCATAAATGAGTATGAACTAATTTTAAATTATATTAAATCAAAAGGTTTTATAGTAGTAGATATAAGTAAATTAATTAGTGAATAATCTACCTTGATATGTATCTCTTTTTTTCATTTCTTTATCAATATCATTAAGTAAGATAGTTTTTTTAATTAACCATTTAGGTTCAATTAAATCATTTACTTTAGGGTCACCTGTAATTCTATGAATAACTATTTTAGGATCTAATACTTCAAGTTCTTTAATTACTGTATCAATATATTCTTCTTTAGTTAAAATAGGAAATTTATTTTCTAAATAGTATTTACCTAACTTAGTATTTTTTAATATATGAAGCATATGTATTTTAACGCCTTGTATATCAAGAGTATTTAAAAATTTAACAGTTTCTATCATCATATCTTGTGTTTCATAAGGTAGGCCATTTATAATATGTACTACAACATTTATATTGTTTTCTCTTAATCTTTTTACCATGTTAGTAAAACACTCTAGGGAATGACATCTATTTATTAAAATAGATGTTTTTTCATGAATTGTTTGGAGTCCAAGTTCTATAGTTAAAAAGGTCCTTTTATTAAGTAAAGTTAGATAATCAAATACATCACTAGATATAGCGTCACATCTAGTAGCGATAGATAGTCCAATAACATTGTCTTGTTTTAATATAAGCTCGTATTTACGCTTTAATTCATCTAGTGGAGCATAAGTATTAGTATGTGCTTGAAAATATCCTATATATTTACCATGCCATTTATTTTCCATTATATTTTTTACTAAATTAAATTGTTCTAATAATGGAACATTTTCATAGTCTCCACTACCTTTTTCACAATATATACATCCACCAGTACCTACCTTACCATCTATATTAGGGCATGTAAATCCTGCATTTAAACTTATTTTAAATACTTTAGTATTAAACTTATTTTTATAATAATAATCTAGAGTATGATACCTTTTATTGGTATTTGAATATAAAAATTCCATAATATCACCATAAACATTATACCAAAATAAATAAAAAACTATTTAATTAATTTTTTCTTTTTGATATAATTATAATGGTGATGATATGAAGAAGTATAATTTATTAAAAATATTAGGAATATTATTTCTAGTTACAGTATTACTTACTTGGATTATTCCAATAGGTACTTATGATGAGGCTAGAAGGTCAGTTATAATTGATGCAATTAGGCCTCTTGGTATATTTGATTTATTCTATGTACCACTTTATTCACTTATTGCTTATGCAGAATATGCTGTAGTTATATTAGTGATTGGAGCTTTATATGGAGTATTACATAAGACAGGAGCTTATAACGCTTTAGTAGAAAAGAGTAGTAAATTACTAAAAAATAAAAAGACATATTTAGTTATATCTATATTATTCTTTAGTGTAGCCTCTTCATTATTTGGTCTTACATTCCCACTTATGATGTTATGCCCATTTGTAATTAGTGTAATTCTTGCACTTGGTTATGATAAATTAACAGCTTTTGCAGCAACATTTGGAGCTATATTAGTAGGGATGATAGGTACTACATTTGGGCTTATTCAAATGATTTATAATGATAGCATAATTTCAATCAATTTATTTGAAAGAATGGCTTCAGGTATATTAGATAAGATTTATATAAGATTAATATTATATGCAATAGTTGTATTCTTATATGCTGTATTAGTTACTTATAGAGCAAAAAAAGAACGCAAAGATAAGATTAAAGAAGAAATAAAAGAAAAAGTAGTTAAAAAAGAAAAAAATAATAATATAATTCCATTAGTTATATGTATGGTATTATTATTTGTAGTATCTATATTTACTATGTATAATTGGGATTATATCTTTAGTAAGAGTACATTTTCTAACTTTGATAGTACTATTTCATCTACTGTATTAGGTGAAAACTTAGCTTTAAAGAGTGTTCTTGGTAATTCATTAGTTCAAGTTGGTACTTTTGCTAATCTACAATTTATTGCTATTATATTCATATTTATAATACTTATATCTTTTGTATATAGTCTTAAATTTGATGAAGTAGTAGATGGTATAATAGAAGGTGCTAAGAAAGCTTTAAAAGTAGCTGTTTATGTTATTTTAGCTAATATAGTTATGATGGTAGTAAATAATTTCTCAAGTGGATCATTTATTGTTACTATTGAAAACTTTATTTCAGGATTATTTGGTAAATTTAATGTAATTACTACAACTTTATTTAGTTTAGTAGGGGGATTATTCTATAACTCATTATATGATTTTGCAGTAGACACATCTATAATTACTCATTTTATTGCATCAAATGAATTAGAGTTCTCAGTATTCGCTTTAAATTTACAAGCTGTATTTAATACACTTATGATGATATTACCAACAAGTATGGTTTTAGTAGCAGGATTAAGTTACTTAGATATTGACTATAAAGAATGGATTAAATATATTTGGAAATATATTTTAGAAATATTTATAATAATTATGATACTATGTCAAATTACATATATGTTGTTCTAACATATATGTTTTTTTTACTTTTATTTTATATTAAAATATGGTATCATTAATATGGTGATAGTATGGAAAAAGTATTTAATATTTATAATATCGTGGTGGTGTTTTGGTATATAGTGTCATTTTTTATAATTGTTTATATTTATGAAAAATGTATTAAAAGATATACATCTAAAAATGAAAGAAAAAAATATGAAAAAAATCCCCCTAAAATAAGTAATAGTGAATTATCATATTTAATGTATAAAAAAATAGTTCCTGAAGTTTTAACATCTTCAATACTAGATTTAATAGATAATGAATATTTAGGAGTAGAATCTCGTGATAATGAATATTACTTATATGAAAAAGGTGGTAATATTGAAAAATTAAAACAAAGTGATAAATATTTACTTAATATATTAAATAGAATTATTGATGGTAAAAAAAATGTTAGTTTAACTAAATTATATAATTTTTGTGATAATAAAAAAGATGCTATTGACTTTTTAATCAATTATAACGTATATATAAAAATGCTTAGAAATGAAAGCACTAATGAACCTTATTTTGAAACTAAATTAGTATATAATACAGTTTCTAGTTATAAAACTATATCATATATTTTATGGTTAGCATCTTTAGTATTTACTTTTTATGAGCATTATAGTATTTTAGGATATTTATTAATTCTTATAAGTTATTTTGTAAATGAATTATTCTTAAATTGCTATAAAAGAACTAAAAAAGCTAATGACTTATATTTTGACTATATTGCATATAAGAATTATCTAGAAGAAATAGATACACTCGGTTATGATAAAAATGATATAAATACTTATATAACAAATGGTTTAATTTTAAAGACAACAAATACTAATTTAAAATTAGATCAAGGTGAATTTCCATATAAATTAAATAAAGCAATAGT
The DNA here is from genome assembly GCA_934101425.1 of uncultured Bacilli bacterium. Lineage (GTDB taxonomy): Bacteria > Bacillota_I > Bacilli_A > RF39 > UBA660 > CAKOQQ01. The sequence continues at coordinate 11,290 of CAKOQQ010000009.1, forward strand.
AAGATGTGTTAAAAAGGCTAATGATAGAAGATGACTTACCAAATAGATGATGAAAAATATAATGTCTCTATTACAAAAAAGAATAATAAACATACTTATATTAGAGTTAAAGATGATTTAACAATTTATGTAACAACAAATTATTTAGTTAGTAAAAGTAGTATTGAATCTTTATTAGATGAAAATATAGATTATCTAAGAAAGATGATAAATAAAAGAAAAAAATCAAATATAAGAAATAATGAATTATATATATTGGGTAAAAAATATAATTTACATATTGATAAAAGTGTAAAAAAAATAGAGGTATCTAGTAATGATTTATATGTTTCTAGTGAAAAGTATTTAGATAATTGGATAAAAAAAGAAACTAGAAAAATATTTTTAAAAAGACTTGATTATATATATAATTTATTTGAAGAAAAAATACCATATCCCGCTCTTAGAATAAGAAGTATGACAACAAGATGGGGTGTATGTAATAAACGCACGAAAGTTATAACTTTAAATAGTAAACTAATAAGAGAGAGTATAGAAAAACTTGATTATGTTATCGTTCACGAACTTAGTCATTTTGTTCATTTTGATCACTCTAGTAGTTTTTGGGCTTTAGTAGAAAAATATTGTCCAAATTATAAAAAGATAAGAAAAGAATTAAAGGATGGTGAATAATGAAAAAAATACCTATAATACTTTTAACAATATCGTTATTATTTGTATTTATGTATATTCCTGTTGAAAATAATGTTAATGCAAAAGCTAAAACATTAAGGCAGATGAAAGCTGAACTAGCAAAATATGAAAAAGATTATCAAAATTCATTAAATCAAAAGAAACTTACAGAACAAGAAATCGCTAATATCAATAATAGAGTAACTACAATTAATGTAACTATTACTAATATAGGAGATGAAGTAGTTAAATTAAATGAAGAAATTAAAGCATTAAATAAATCTATAAATGATAAAGATGCGCAAATAAAACAAATAGCTAATTTTGTACAACTTACAAATGGTGAATCTATGTATTTAAAATATGCTTTTGGAGCAGAAGACTTTACTAGTTTTATCTATAGAATAGCTGTTTCAGAACAATTATCTAATTACAATCAAAAATTAATTGATGAATATAATCAAATGATTGAAGATAACAAAAATAAGAAAGTAGAATTAGCTCAAAAAGAAAAAGATTTGGAACAAGAAAAAGTTTCTTTAGCTGGTGAACTTACTAAACTTAAATTTCAATCGTCAAAACTATATGAACATCAAATAGATGTTAAAGAAACTATTAAAACTCAAAAAGAAATTATTTCTTTATATCAAAGCTTAGGTTGTAAAGATGATGATGATATTGATGTATGTTCTAGAAGTACAACTGATACAAGTTTCTGGAGACCATTAAAAAGTGGTATCATTACATCATATTTTGGTATGAGATGGCATCCTACTTTAGGACAATATCGTTTACATGAAGGTATGGATTTAGGTGCTAATTTATATACACCAGTTTATTCAGCAGCTAATGGTAAAGTAGCCGCTATAAAAGAAAAATATTGGTGTGGTGGTAATATTATATGGATTACTCATATGGTTAATGGTAAGAAATATACAACACAATATCAACATTTAGCATCAATAAATGTAAAAGTAGGACAAACAGTAAGAAAAACTGATGTTATAGGATATAGTGGGGGATATAAAGGTGTAACTTACTGGGACTCATGTAGTACAGGAGCCCATTTACACTTTACTGTATTAACAGGTTGGATAGGATCTGATTATTATTGGAGTAGTGATCCATATTCTGGATATTATAAAAATTTAATTGACCCTAGAACAGTAGTAAGTATTCCTTATTCCTGGTCTACTAGATACTGACAAAATTTTTGCTTTTCATGAGTTATAATATAACTGGTGATAAAGTGAAAGTTAAAATATTTGATGAGAGTCATGAACATGATTTGGAATTAAAAATAAATAAATTTTTAAATGAAAATGATATAGAAATTATTGATATTAAATATCAAGTTTCTATATCAGTATTCTCTGAAGAACAAATATATTGTTTTTCAAGTATGATTATATATAAATAAAAGGAAGTATTTAATACTTCCTTTATTTTATGCTGCTAATAAAATTTTAAATAATACTATGGCACTAAATCCAAATGATACAAGTGCTACTAATAATACATCAACAAATGCACTAGTTTTAAAATCATTATGTGGTTTTAATATTTTTTGAAAACCTTTTTCAGGTGGTTTAATAGTAGATTCCATAGTTAAAGCTTTTTGTTCTCTAACACTTTTTAAAGCTTCAACAGTTTCTTCTGATAAATGATATTTTTCAGGATCACTAAGCATTAGGTCAATATCTTCCACACTTAATGTATCTGCAACATCATTAGATAAAGTAAATTGTTCACTAGTAGTATTACCACCAATATCAGAACCTGTATAACTCATTACTTTACCATCAGCTTCAACTTTATTTAATTCGCCGCTTTCTGTATTTAAGATTATATTATGTTCACTATTAACTGCCATCGCATCACTCGTAAATGTTTCCATACTTCTTGCAAGAGCAGCTGTTTCATGATCTTTAATATCTAAATTAGGTTGACGTTCAAATTCATCAAGACCAGTAAGACCAACTTCTAATTTAGTACCACTAATAATTTCTTTAGCTGCTTCATTGATATCTTTACCACTTTCTTTAGCTTCAATTATTTCAGTAGCAAGAGTACTATCATCACCAGTAAATACTTTAGTTTCCGTACCATCCTTAACAGTATAATAAGTACCACTATCAGTATTAACTTGTGAAATAAGATTTTGATCAATTGCTTCATCACCGACTTTAATATCACTTAAATTAGTAGTCTTTTCCATTTCTTCTTTGTGTTTTTTATAACATTCAACTAATTCAGCAGTAACATCTTTAGTAAAACGAGTATAATCATATTCACTTAAGAATTCAGCTAGTAATGGATTAGTACTTGCAGTAGCTTTAGCATTATTATATAAATCTCTAATAGCTAATACTAATTCATTATTGCTTTTAAATCTGCCTTCATTTATTTGTCTTTTTATCTCTTCTATAGCTTGTCTTTTTATATCCATACTATCACCTAACATAATTATAACACATTTTAAAAAAAATCAATAATTTTGTTGAATAAAATAGAGCCTAATAAAACAAAATAAACATAGAATATAAATAGGAGATGATATAGTGTTTAGTAACTTTGAAGAAGAAGCAAGAAAAATACTTACAGATGCCAAAAAAGAAATGATGAGTTTAAATCATCCATATATAGGTAGTGAACATTTACTTTTATCTATTTTAAATAGTAATAGTAGTGTAAGGTATAGGCTTAATGACTATAATATTACATATGAAAGTTTTAAAGACAAACTTATAGAAATTGTCGGAATAGGTACTAAAAAAAGTGAATACTTTTTATATACACCACTTTTAAAAAGAATAATAGAGAACTCTATAATTGATAGTAGAGATAATAATACTTCAGTATCAGTTGATATATTATTTAATAATTTATTAGAAGAAGATGGAGTAGCTCTTAGAATACTTATTAGTTTAGGAGCTAATATAGAAGACTTAATAGATAAATTTAAAACTAATATTAAAACGGAAAAATTATTACTTGATGAATTAGGAATTAATTTAAATGAAAAAGCGTTAAATAATGAGTTAGATCCTGTAATTGGTCGTGATAATGAGATAAGAAGAGTTATAGAAATACTTTCTAGAAGATGCAAAAATAATCCCATTTTAATAGGTGATGCTGGAGTAGGAAAAACAGCGATTGTAGAAGAAATATCAAGAAGAATAGTTAGTGGTGAAGTACCATTATTTTTAAGAAATAAAAAAATAATTAGTTTAGATATGGCTAGTATAGTAGCAGGAACTAAATATCGTGGCGAATTCGAAGAAAGAATGAAAAAAATATTAAAAGAAGTAGAAAATAATTCTGATATTATTTTATTTATAGATGAAATACATACCTTAGTTAATGCAGGAGGGGCAGAAGGCGCAATAGATGCCGCTAATATATTTAAACCAGCGTTATCAAGAAATAAAATAAGATGTATAGGAGCCACTACTACTAGTGAATATAAGGAATTTATAGAAAGTGATAAAGCATTAGAAAGAAGATTTCAAAAAGTATATATAGAAAAACCAAGTAAAGATGTAGTAAAAGATATTCTTATGAATATAAAGAGTATTTATGAAGAATTCCATAATGTAATAATAAGTGAAGAAATTATAGATGAAATAATAAGATTATCTGACAAATATATATATGATAGAAATGAACCAGATAAATCAATAGATATATTAGATGAAGTATGTGCAAGAGTAAATTTAAAAGAAAATAAAAAAATGATAGAATATAAAAAACTAAATAGAAAACTAAAGGGAATTATAAGTAATAAAAATAATTCTATTAAAAATTCATCTTTTACCTTAGCTCGTAAATATAAAGAAGATGAAAATAAAATTATGAATGATTTAAATATGTTAGAATTAGAACTATATAAAAATAATAAACCTAAAATAGTAACTAAAACTGATTTAGCGTATGTAATAAATACTAAAACTAAAATACCTGTATATGAAATATTAAATGAAAATAAAAAAGTATTTACTAAAATTAAAAATGAATTAAGTAGTAATATATATGGAGAAGAAAAAATTATAGATAATTTAGTAAATATATCTAAAAGAATTAAATTAGGTTTTAGTGATAATAAATGCTATTCACTTATCTTTTTAGGGCCTACAGGAGTAGGTAAAACTACATTAGCTAAATTATTTGGCCGTGAATTAGTAGGAAGTGATAATGTTATTAAATTAGATATGAGTGAGTATAGCGAAAGCTATAGTGTAAGTAAAATACTAGGTTCAGCACCTGGATATGTTGGATATAATGATAATAAGAATGTACTTGATGAAATTAAAAATAAACCAAATTCTGTAATAATATTAGATGAAATAGAAAAAGCTCATCCCTCTATTATAAATCTACTATTTCAAATATTAGATGAAGGTAAAATAAAAAATTCAAAAGGAGAAGTAATTAGATTTGATAACACTATAATAATAATGACAACAAATATAGGATTTAATAAAAATAGTGTTGGATTTAATAATACAAAGGAAGACTATACTACAAAACTACTAGAATACTTCCCATCATCATTTATAAATAGAATAGATAATACATTAGTATTTAATAAATTAGATGAAGATACTATAAAAAAACTTATAAGCACTAAAATTAAAAATATAGAATCTAAATATAATGTTAAAATATCTAAAAAAGTAGAAAATGAAATATTAAAAGAATGTAATTATGATATGTTTGGAGCTAGAAAAATAGCTAAAGTAATCAAAGATAAAGTAGAAAATCAAATAATAGAAAAAATTATAAATAATGATAGTAATATTTATATAAATTCAATTATAGATTTTTCATTAACATAATCTTGAATAATAAAAAAATATATTATATAATTTAAATGTATAAAGTAGGTGACATATGTTTAAATTAAATGAAAAAGGAGCAGTATTATCAGGAGTATTTTATGGAATACTTTTGTTATTCTTATTCTTGGTATTAGGTTCTATTATAGTACTTGGTAATGGTAGAAAAGCACTAAGGCAAGCTAAAGATAACGCCATAAATGAACTTAATAGTAAAAATATATTAGTAGATAAAGTAGTATTAGATTCAACTAATACTAGTGGAGGATCTTACCAAACTAATAATGTAGATAAGAATTTATTAGATATAAATGTTTCACTTAGTAATTCAAAAGCTACTATAGTAGTAACTTTATATAATAATACATCAACACCATATACTTTTAGTGGTATTAAATATCATAATTTTACTAATAGTGAAAAAGATACCTATCCACTATTAACTTTTTATAACTATAATACTGATATAGTAATAGATGAAAGTAGTTTTTCATCAGTTATTGATACTGTAATAGCACCTAATAGTACTATAGAAGTACCATTAGAATTTATATTTAATCCTAATTTAACTAATCCTAGTAAAAGTATTAGATCATTTATTATTTTTAAAGTAAAAGAAAATGCTATAAGTGGTAGTAACATTAAAACATTATCATTTGATGCAGGTGTACCAAATTTAAAAGTAGCTAGTCAAGAATATGAAGTAAATAGTACACTTGGTGTATTACCTACAATAACTAGAGATGGCTATTTATTATCTGGTTGGTATAATGGTAGTACTAAGTTAGAAAGTACTACTAAAATAACAGATAATATGGTAGCTACTGCTAAGTGGGTAACTTTACTTGCAAATGGAACAGTTGTATATTATAATCCTGTTACAAATGCTAAATGTACAGCATCACAAGCGGTAAGCACTACTGGAACTAAAACAGGATGTATGAAGTGGTATGTATTTAATGATGAACCATCATCAACAGTTAACTTACTACTAGATCATAATACAACAGCAAAAGTTGCATGGATATCAAAAGAAGATTATATTGCAGCTGGTGGAACAGAAACGGAGTATGGAAGATATGGAAATAATAGTAAAGGACCAATTACATTATTAAAACAACTAAAAAGTGATACATCTAGTTGGAACAAAACTATAAATGCTAGACTAATAGAAGCACAAGAAATAGCTAATATAACAGGAAATACAGCATGGACAGCAGCAGGAAAAAATAATTATTATTTACATACAAATTCAATTACAGAATATACTGGAGCAGCAGGGACAAATAAATATGCATGGTTATTTGATAATACAAGCTCTTGTACAACATATGGATGTAATGTGGCTGATTCTAGTAATGGTGGATATTGGACAAATACTGCACAATCCGACGAATCTTTCTACGCTTGGATCGTGGACAGCGGTGGCACCTTGAACGGCGGCGTCGTGGAAGAGTCAGACTACATCGGTGTGCGCCCAGTTATCACTGTAAGCAGATCTATAATATCTTAAAACTACAGAAATGTAGTTTTTTTCTTGAAATGATTTTATATTTGTTATATAATAAAAAAGAAAAACGAAGAACAAGAGGAGTAAATTATATAATATCTATTAGGGAGGAAAAGGGTAACTGAAAACTTTTCTTAGTAAAAATAATTGAAGTAGCTTGGAAGTTTGGTATCTAAGTAAATAGGATACTACGTATATATGCGTTAAATATTTGAGGTGTATAGTCATATACACAAATTAAGGTGGTACCGCGACAACTCGCCCTTATGGTGAGTTTTTTTATTGGAGGAAAATATGGAAGTTAAAGAAGCATTTGATAAATATGTTAGTGATTTTGATTTTAAAGTAGATGGTATAGAATATAAATATTATCATTCATATCGAGTCCAAAAGTATAGTGAAAAAATAAGTGATATGTTAAATTTAGGGTTAAAAGATAAAAAGTTAGCTAGTGATATAGGATTACTTCATGATATAGGTAGATTTCATCAATTAGAAAAGTATAATACTTTTTGTGATAAAAAAATTGACCATGCTGATTATGGAGCTAAAATTTTATTTGAAGATAATTTAATTTTAAATTATGATATAAATAAATGTGATTATGAAATAGTTAAGAAAGCGATTAGAAATCATAATAAATATCAAATAGAAGATGGATTAAATGAAAGAGAATTGTTTTTTGCTAAGTTAGTTCGTGATGCAGATAAAATTGATATTTTAAATGCTTTTTCAAGTATAAGAGTACTTGAAATATGTGAATGTGATGAAGAGATAAGTCCTAGTGTAAGAGAAGAATTCTTTAATAATATTACTGTTAGAAATGTAAATGTAAAAAATAAGAATGATAAAATTATAAGTATGTTAGCATTTTTATTTGATATTAATTTTGAAGTATCTTATAGAATTATAAAAGAAGAAGATTTCATAAATAAATTTTATGATGCTATTAAGCATAAGGAAATATTTAAAGAATATTTTGATTATGCAAATAAATATTTAGATGAGGTGTTAAAAAATGTTGGATAAAAAATATAATCATTTAGAAGTTGAAAAAAATAAATATGATAATTGGAGAGAAAAAGGTTATTTTACTAGTGGCAATTTAAAGAAGAAACCATTTTGTATAGTTATACCACCACCTAATGTAACTGGTAAATTACATTTAGGACATGCTTGGGATACTACTTTACAAGACATTATTATTCGTTATAAGAGAATGGATGGGTATGATGCATTATGGCTTCCAGGTATGGATCATGCTGGTATTGCTACGCAAGCTAAGGTAGATGCTAAATTAAAATCAATGGGTATTAATCCTAGAGGTATTACAAGAGAAGAATGGTTAGAACATGCATGGAGTTGGAAAAATGAATATGCTAATAATATTCATGAACAATGGGCTAAATTAGGTTTAAGTCTAGATTATACTAAAGAAAGATTTACATTAGATGAAGGATTATCTAACGCTGTAAAAAAAGTATTTGTAGATTTATATAATAAAGGACTTATTTATAGAGGAGAAAGAATAATTAACTGGGATCCAGAAGCTATGACAGCTCTATCTAATGAAGAAGTTATCTATAAAGATGTAGAGGGAGCTTTTTATCATATAAAATATATGATAGAGGGAACAAGTGAATACTTAGAAGTAGCTACTACTAGACCAGAAACTTTATTTGGTGATACTGCTGTAGCTGTTAACCCTGATGATGAAAGATATAAAAAATATGTAGGTAAAAATGTTATATTACCTATTGTAAATAAACCTATACCAGTTATAACTGATAATCATGCAGATCCAGAATTTGGAACAGGTGTAGTTAAAATTACTCCAGCTCATGATCCTAATGACTTTGAAGTAGGTAATAGACATAACTTAGAGAGAATAGTAGTAATTAATCCTAATGGTACTATGAATGAAAATGCTGGTATTTATAATGGACTTGATAGATTTGAATGTAGAAAAAAATTAGTTGAAGATTTAAAAAATAGTGGTTTACTTATAAGTATTGAACCTATAACACATAGTGTAGGTCACTCTGAAAGAACTAATGTTATGGTAGAACCATACTTATCTAAACAATGGTTTGTAAAAATGAGACCTTTAGCTGATAGGGTTTTAGAAAATCAAAAAAATAAAGATACTAAAGTTAATTTTGTTCCAGAAAGATTTGAAAAAATTATGAATCACTGGATGGAAATAACTTATGATTGGTGTATTTCTAGACAATTATGGTGGGGGCATAGAATTCCTGCTTGGTACAGGGGTGACGAAGTATATGTAGGAATAAATCCACCAGAATCTGATGGCTGGGTACAAGATAGTGATGTACTTGACACATGGTTTAGTAGTGCTTTATGGCCATTTTCTACTTTAGGTTGGCCTGATGCTGATATAAGTAGATATTATCCTAATGATGTATTAGTAACAGGATATGATATTATTCCGTTCTGGGTAAATAGAATGACTTTCCAAGGATTAGAATTTACTGGTAAAAGACCATTTAAAGATTGTTTAATTCATGGACTAATAAGAGATAAAGAAGGAAGAAAAATGTCTAAATCATTAGGTAATGGCGTAGACCCTATGGATGTTATAGCTAAATATGGATGTGATTCATTAAGATTCTTCTTATCAACTTCTACATCAACTGGTATGGATTTAAGATATGATGAAGAAAAAGTAGCTTCTACTTGGAATTTTATAAATAAATTATGGAATGCATCTCGTTTTGTACTTATGAATATTGAAGACTTAAAAGTAGAAGATTTTGATGTTGTAAATAATTTAACTATTCAAGATAAATGGATTTTAAATAAATGTAGTAATTTAGTTAAAAATGTAAGAAAACATATGGATAACTATGAATTTAATGTAGTTGGCAGTGAATTATATAGTTTTGTATGGGATGATTTCTGTGATTGGTATATTGAACTTGCTAAAATAAATATGAATAATACTACTAAGAGTGTATTATGTCGTACTTTAAACCAAATATTAAAGATGTTACATCCATTTATGCCTTATGTAACAGAAGAAATATATAGTTTATTACCAATAAAAGATGCAGAATCTATTATGATTGCACCTTATCCAATATATCAAGAAGAATTTACCTTTTCATCAGCAACTATATTAGATGATGTAATTAAATTTATTGTAAAAGTTCGTAATGTAAAGCAAGAACATCAAATTCCTAAAGACACTAAAGTATATTTTAAAGGTGATAATGCAGATATTATTTTAAAACTATTAAAGATTGACACTGAATCATTAGTAGAAGATAATAATTTAGATGGAATTGAAATTAAGGATACTAACTATGAAATAAGATATATATTTGATAGTTCTAGCATTAAGGAAAAAGAAAAAGAAAATTTACTTAAAGAAAAAGAAAGACTAGAAGGTGCAATTAAAAGAAGAGAAAATTTATTAAGCAATGAAAATTATGTAAATAAAGCACCTAAAAATATAGTTGATTTAGATAGAGAAAATCTAGAAAAAGATAAAAAAGAACTAGAAATTATAATGGATAAACTAAATAATTAGTATAAAATATAAAATGTTACAAATACTAATAATGTGTTCAAATAATATGTCGAATGGTGTTGACTATTTAAAGGAATTAATGTTATATTAGTATTAGATTAGAAAAGTAGGGTGGTGAGAAAATGAAAAAGAATAATGGGTTTACTTTAATCGAATTATTAGCAGTTATCGTAATCTTAGCAGTTATCGCTTTAATCGCTACTCCAGCAGTATTAAATATTATTGATGACGCTAGAAAAAGTTCAGCTGAAAGAAGTACAGAAGCTTTAGTAGAAGCTACTAAAACTTACTATTTAACTGAAATGGCTAAAACAGGTACAGCTCCAACTACATTTGATAAAACTACTATCAAAGTAGATAATGCACCAAGTACTTTTGGAACTATTACTGTAACAGCTACTGATGGTATTCCATCTGTAACAATAACAGGAGCTAAATTTGGTGATTACACTTGTAATTATTCATCAAACAAAGCTACTTGCGAAAAAAAATAGTTAGTTTATAAAAAGGATGTTTAAATCCTTTTTTTGTTATAAAGTGTCAAATAACCTTGAATAATAAAGAAATTAATGTTATATTAATATTAGATTAGAAAAGTAGGGTGGTGAAAAAATGAAAAAGAATAATGGGTTTACTTTAATCGAATTATTAGCAGTTATCGTAATCTTAGCAGTTATCGCTTTAATCGCTACTCCAGCAGTATTAAACATTATTGATGATGCTAGAGTAAGTTCAGCAGAAAGAAGTACAGAAGCTTTAGTATCAGCTACTAAAACTTACTACTTAACTACAATGGCTAAAACTGGTGCAGAACCAGCTGCATCAGATTATACTTTAACTAATATTAAAGTAGATAATGCTCCAAGTGAAGTAGGAACAATTACTGTATCAGCTACATCTGGTGTTCCATCTGTAACAGTTAAAAATGCTAAATTTGGTGATTATTACTGCCAATACTCAGGAACAACTGCTTCTTGTAGTAAAACAAAAGTTAACTAAAAAGGATTAAAAGTCCTTTTTTTATTGATAAAATAGTTATTCTTTGATAAAATATAAATAGGAGGATAAGAAATGAAAAAATTAGCTAATATTTTATTATTATTCGTAATGTGTTTTGCATTAGTTGGATGTGGAAAAAATAAAAAAGAAGAAACTAACTTAGAAGAAAAAGCAAAAGAAAGTGTAACTGCTTTAGCTAAGTCTGCACAACAATATTTTGTAGATCGTATTACAAAAGGTGAAGGATTTGTATGGGAAATGGATGCTACAGAAGTATCTGTTAGTGAAAAACCAAGTTCTGGACAAGTTACATTTACTCCAAACCCAACTGGTGATGCTCCTATAGTAACTATAAAAGACGCTAAATTTGGAGATTATACTTGTAGTTACGAAAATGAAACTGCAAATTGCACAAAATAAGGATTTTATAATCCTTTTTTTTGTGTTATAATTTCTATTAGGTGATTTTATGAAACAGGAAAATATTCGTAATTTTTCTATTATTGCACATATTGATCATGGTAAATCTACTCTTGCAGATAGAATATTAGAAATAACAAATGCTATAGATAAAAGAGAAGCTAAAGATCAACTTTTAGATAATATGGATTTAGAGCGTGAAAGAGGAATTACAATAAAATTAAATGCGGTAAAATTAAAATATAATTATAAAGATGAAGATTATATTTTGCATTTAATTGATACTCCAGGTCATGTTGATTTTAGTTATGAAGTATCAAGAAGCTTAGCTGCTTGTGAAGGAGCTATTTTAGTTGTTGATGCAGCTCAAGGAATTGAAGCTCAAACATTAGCTAATTTATTTTTAGCTCTTGAAAATAATTTAACTATTATTCCTGTTATAAATAAAATTGATTTACCAAATGCATATCCAGAACGCGTAAAAAAAGAACTTATTGATATGTTAGGATTTAGTGAAGATGAAATAATTCTTACAAGTGCTAAAGAAGGAATTGGTATAAAAGAATTAGTAGAAACTATAATAAAGAAAGTACCAGCTCCAAAAGGAAATAAAAAAGATAAATTACAAGCATTAATATTTGATAGTTATTATGATGCTTATAGAGGTATTGTTTTATCAGTTAGAGTAGTAAATGGAACTTTAAAAGTAGGAGATACTATTCGCATGATGAATAATAAAGCAACATATGAAGTAAATGAGTTATGTGTACATACTCCAAAAGAAGTTAAAGTAAATGAATTAAGTACCGGATGTGTAGGAATAGTATCTGCTAGTATTAAAAAGATTGATGATGTAACTGTTGGTGATACTATTACATTAGATTCTAATCCTGCTACTAGTAGTTTACCTGGCTATAAAGCTATTAAACCAATGGTATTCTGTGGATTATATCCAATAGAATCTTCTAAGTATCCAGATTTAAGAGATGCTTTAGAAAAATTAAAACTTAATGATGCTGCTTTAGAGTTTCAACCAGAAACAAGTAAAGCTTTAGGATTTGGTTTTAGATGTGGATTCTTAGGATTACTTCATTTAGAAATAATAGAAGAAAGAATTGAAAGAGAATTTAAACTAGATCTTATTGCAACTTCTCCATCTGTTATATATGAAGTAGAACTTACTGATAAATCTACAATATATATAGATAGTCCAGTAAAGATGCCAGTCGAGCAAAAAATAAAGGATATAAAAGAACCATATATTAGAACTAATATCTTTGTACCAAGCACATATATAGGACCTATTATGGAATTATGTCAAGATAAAAGAGGTAACTATATTGGTATGGAATATATAGATCAAACTAGAGTAAATATTCATTATGAAATACCACTTTCTGAAATAGTATATGATTTCTTTGATAAATTAAAATCTACTACAAAAGGATATGCCTCATTTGATTATGAATTTATAGGTTATAAAAGTAGTAAATTAGTTAAGATGGATATACTTCTTAACAATGAAATAATTGATGCTTTAAGTATAATAGTACATAAAGATTTTGCTTATAAAAGAGGTAAAGCTATAGTTGAAAATTTAAGAAAAATGATTCCAAGACAACAATTTGAAGTACCTATACAAGCTTGTATAGGTAATAAAGCTATTGCAAGAGCTGATATAAAAGCTGTAAGAAAAAATGTACTTGCTAAATGTTATGGTGGAGACGTATCTAGAAAAAGAAAATTACTAGAAAAGCAAAAAGAAGGGAAAAAAAGAATGAAGATGGTTGGTAGTGTAGAAGTACCACAAGAAGCATTCTTAAGTGTTCTTAGTATGGATGAATAGAGTTTTTTATGTAAAAACTCTTTTTTTATTCACAAAAATATCTTATAATAGATATGGTGAAGTATATGTTAAGTGAATATCAAGAAAAAGTAATATTAGAAAAAGTAAAGAAAGTAGTGGAAGAATTTTCTAAGTGTTCTGGTTCTATAGAAGAAATTAGTAAAAGAACAGGTATTTCTACTTCTTCAGTTCAAAGATATTTAAATAGTGAAAGAGTAGTAACTTTATTTGGAACTGAAGTAGCTTTATCTATAAAAGAACAATTACAAAAACAACTTTTAGAAGCTAAAAAGAAGGGTGGAAAAAGTTATAGTGAATCTAATACACCTACTTTTGATAGTGAAGGCAAATTTACTGGAAGTAAAAAAAGATGAAATCAGTATATATTCATATACCATTTTGTAAAAGTATATGTAGTTATTGTGATTTTTGTAAGATGTATTATAATTCTAAATTCGTAAATGATTATTTAGAAGCATTAGAAAAAGAAATAAAAAGTAATTACAAAAATGAAGTAATAAGTACTTTATATATAGGTGGTGGTACACCTAATTGTTTAAGTAATGATGAATTAAAAAAATTATTTGATATTGTTAAAATATTTAAACTAGATAAGGATTACGAATTTACTATTGAATGTAATGTAGAATTTATAACTACAGATAATTTAAAAATATTTAAAGATAATAAAGTAAATAGACTAAGTATTGGTATTGAAAGTGTTAATAGTAATAATTTAAAATATTTAAATAGGAATTATGATAAAAAATTAGTAGAAGAAAAAGTTTTATTAGCTAAAAAATACTTTAATAATATAAATGGTGATTTAATTTATGCATTACCTAATTCTAATATAAAAGATTTAGAAGAAGATATTAGTTTTTTACTTAGTCTAGATTTAGAACATATATCTACATATTCTCTTATTATTGAAGATAATACTATATTAAAAAATAATAATGCCAAGAATATAGATGAAGAAGTAGACTATGAGATGTATAAACTAATATGTGATAAATTAAAAGATTATCATCATTATGAAATAAGTAATTTTAGTAAATACGGTTATGAATCAAAACATAATTTAACTTATTGGCATAATTTAAATTATTATGGATTTGGACTTGGTGCATCAGGATATATAGATAATATTAGATATGATAATACTAGGAGTTTAAATAATTATATAAAAGGTAATTATGTATTAAATAAAGAAGTGGTAGATACTAATTTATCTAAAGAATATTACCTAATATTAGGTTTAAGACTTATAGATGGTATAAATATTAGAGATTACAATAATAGATACAATGATGATTTATTAAAAAATGAAGTAATAAGTAAGCTAATAAATGAAAATAAAATAGTACTTGATAAAGGTAATATTAAAATAAATATAGATTATATATATGTATCAAATGATATATTAGTAGAAATAATTGGAGGTTAATATGGGGTTATTTGGATTATCACATGAATTCAAAAAAGAATTATATTATGTAAAAGATAAAAATTATAAGAAAGCGATGCTAAAATTATTGGATGGACTTCCAGGATATTTTTACGTGATAGGTGAAAGTTTTAATAACCCATATGTAGCTGAATATTCAAAAGGTAGATGTGGAAAAATCAAAGAAACTAAAGTATCTACTAGAATAGCTTATGAACTATTATCTGATCCTATAATAGGTAGTGATTATAGCGAAAAAGAAAAAGATTTAATTTTAATGTCTATTATCTTACATGATGGATTAGAAAGAGGGAGACTTGGAGTGGATGCGGTAGTTTTTGAGCATCCAATACTAATATCTGAATACATTAAATATGCAAATGTAGGCTTAACACTAGAAGATAGAGATTTCTTGTGTTCAATGGTAGAAGCTCACTCAGGAATTGATAATCATCATGATAGAAATGATAGAGTATTACCACTGCCACAAAGTAAATATCAAAAATTTGTATACATGTGTATTAAAATGGGGAATATGAAATTCTTTGATATAAAATTTAATGCTAATAATGAAATAGAAAAGTAGGTGTATTATGAAAGGTAAATTAATAGTAGTAGAAGGTACTGATTGTTCTGGTAAAGAAACACAAACTAAACTTCTTATTGAACATATGAAAAAAGAGGGACTCAAAGTAGAAAAATTCAGTTTTCCTATGTATGATACTCCAACTGGTAAAATAGTAGGTGGCCCATATTTAGGCAAAAGTTATATTTGTAATGGTTGGTTTAGTGAAGGAGCAGCTTTAGTTGATGGTAAAGTTGCAAGCCTATACTATGCAGCAGATAGACTTTATAATATAAAAAGTATAACAAATTTATTAGATAGTGGTGTAAATGTTATATTAGATAGATATGTATATTCTAATATGGCTCATCAAGGTGGAAAGTTACCAACTAAAGAAAAAAGAAGTGAAATGTATAAATGGTTAAGTGCCTTAGAATTTGATCTTCTTGGTCTACCTATACCTGATATTAAAATATTTTTACATTTACCATATGAAGGATCTTGTATCTTAAGAAAAAGTAGAAGCGCAAAAGAAGCTTTAGATGAACTTGAAAGTAATGAAGAGCATTTAAAAATAGCTGAAAGAGCATACACTGAAATAGCTAGTGAATTTGGTTTTGATACTATTGAATGTATGGAAAATGATAGAATTAAAAGTATAGAAGAAATAAATAAAGAATTATTAAGAGTTGTAGAAAGTAAATTAAAACATGGGAAACAAAAAATTAAATGAGTTAAAAGAGCAAATTAAAAGTGAAGAAAATAAGTGCTTAATATTAGGAATAGTAGTTTCAGTAGTTTTATTTTTAATTACAAAGTCTTATATATCAATATTTGGTGGTATAATATTTTCTATAATACTTTCTAGTGTAAGTCTTAGTAGTTTAAGACATGAATATCAAAGTGAATTTAAAAGAATATTTGTAGAAAATACTTTAAAAGAATATTTTACTGATTTAGTATATGATTCAAATAAAGGATTAGATGAAAATATATTAAGTAGTACAGGAATGATTTATACTGGAGATAAATATCAATCTAATGATTTTGCTTCTGGTAAATATAAAGATGTTAATTTCATGCAAGCGGATGTAAAAATAGATGAGTTACATGTTACTAGAGATGATAAAGGTCATACTAGAGCATACTATGTAACGCTTTTCTTAGGAAAATGGATGATATTTGATTTTAATAAAGAGTTTAAAGCAAACTTTCAAGTAGTTGAAAAAAACTTTAGTGTCAGTAAAATAGGAGACTCTGTATTTAAAAATAGTAAATTTGAGAAAGTTGAAATGGAAGGAATTAAGTTCAATGAAGAATTTACTATTTATGCAGAAAATGCACATGATGTTTATTACATATTAACTCCTCAAATAATGGAAAAATTACATGAATTAAATGAAAAAATAGATGGAGAACTATATTTCGGATTTATAAACAATAAACTTTATATAGGAGTAGATACAGGTAGTGATTCATTTGAAGCTCCTGATGTATATGATAAAGTAACTGATGAAGAAGTATATAAAAAAATAAAGAAAGAAATATCACTAATAACAATGTTTGTAGATACATTAGAATTAGATAATGGTATATTTAGAAAGGTGGTGTAGTATGATATATATAGCAATTATAGTATTAGTAATCATAGTATCAATAATAGGTTGGTACATAAGTGTATCTAATCAGTTAAATAGATTAGTAGTAAAAGTAGATGAAGCAGAATCTGGTATTGATGTAGCTTTAACTAAGAGATACGATGTTTTAGTTAAAATGATGGATACAGTAAAAGCTTATACTAAGCACGAAAAAGAAACTTTATTTGAAGTAATCAAATTAAGAAGTGGTATGACAATGGCAGAAAAAAATAAAGCTAGTCATATGATGGATGAAAATATGAATAAAATAAATGCTTTAATGGAAGCATATCCAGAACTTAAGTCTAGTGAAAACTATTTAGAACTTCAAAAATCTATATTAGATGTAGAAGAACATTTACAAGCTGCTAGAAGATTATATAATTCAAATATTTCTATTTTGAATCAACTTATAGTAACTTTCCCAGCTAGTATGGTTGCAAATAGTAAAGGACTTACTAAAAAAGATTTCTTCGAAGCTGAAAGCCATAAAAAAGAAGATGTAAAAATTGATTTATAAAATTAGCTTAATGCTAATTTTTTTTATAAATTGTAAATACTATAATTTATAATTATCGTGATCAATTAGGATATCACAGTTTAGCAACTATTGGTCAAAATAAATATGCATGGTTATATGATAATACAAGAGTATGTATAGCAGGAGGATGTAATGTGGCTGACATGGTAGAAATGGCATTCATCCAGTAATAGAAGTATCTAGAACTACAATTTCATAATACTAAAATAAAAGATAACAATTGTTATCTTTTTTCTTTTATATAAAGTAGAAAGTATGATATAATTAAAATGGTGATAGTATGAATAAAACAAAGATAATTGCTACTGTAGGACCAGTTAGCAGTAATAAAGATATTATTAAAAAATTAATTACAGCCGGTGTTGATGTTATTAGAATTAATATGAAACACGCAACTCGTGAATTTTGTGATGAGATTATAAAATCAGTAAATGATCTTAATAAAAGTTTAAAAACGCATATAGGAATAATGGCTGATTTAAAAGGACCTACTATTACAGTTGGTAAAATGCAAAATGAAAGTGCTTTTTTTAAAAAAGGAGATAAGATTAGAATTTATACTGATGATGTAATAGGTGATAGTACTAAGTTTTCAGTATCTTATGCTAATATTTTAGAAGATGTAAGATATGATAGTATTATTAAAATTGGTAGTGGAGAAGTAACTTTAAAGGTATTAGATAAAGGTAAAAATTATCTATTATGTGAAGTATTAAAAGAAGGAGTAGTTACTGAAAATAAAACTATAAGTGTTCCTGGTGTTAAACTTAATTTACCATTCTTAAGTCAAAAAGATATAGATGATATAAAATATGCTAGTAAAAATGGTATTGATTATATTGGACTTTCTTATGTACAAAGTGTTGAAAATGTCCTTGATGTAAATGATATGCTAATTGGTTTAGGTAATGATCATATTAGCATAATTGCTAAAATTGAAAATGAATGGGCACTTAATGAAATAGATGAAATAATTAAATCATGTGAAGGAGTTATGATAGCTAGAGGAGATTTAGGTGTTGAACTTCCTTTAGAAAGAATTCCTGGTATTCAAAAGATGATTATAAATAAATGTCATAAATATGGAAGAATTAGTATAGTAGCTACAGACTTATTACAATCTATGAGTTCTTCACTTGAACCTACTAGAGCTGAAGTAGGAGATATTGCAGGAGCTGTATTAGATGGAGTTGATGCGGTACTATTAAGTGATGAAACTACTATAGGATTATATCCAGTTGAAACTATTAAAACTATGGAAAAAATAATTACTGCTGCAGAATGTGATGTTGATTATGATGCACTTTTATCTAAGGCTATTAAAAATGAAGATAATGACATTACTTGTATGATTGCTTATAATGTTGTTGAAAGTGCTAATAGACTAAAATGTAAAAGTATAATTGCACCTACTGTAAGTGGTTATACTGCTAGAAAGATTAGTCGTTTTAGACCATCTTGCCCTATAATAGCTCCAACTCCTGATGCTGATACTGCAAAATTATTATCTTTGCAATATGGGGTTATACCTGTTTTAGTTGATGAACTTAAAACATTTGATAAAATTGTTGAACATGCAAGAAAATTAACAAAAGAAATGTTACCAATGGAAAAAGGTGACTACTATATAATTACTGGAGGTTATCCATTTAAAGAAGTAAAACATACTAACTTTATGAAAATAGAAGAAATATAAAAGAGGTGGCTAGTTTGTACAATTTAGGTGATCAATTTAAAATTAGTTATAAAAAAAATAAATCTAGAGAAAATACAGTTTTTAAAGGTAAAAAATATAGAATAACTGTATTATCTGAAAGACTTGTAAGACTAGAATATAGTTATGATGGTACATTTGAAGATAGACCAACAGAACTAGCATTAAATAGATTTTTTGATGAGCCTAAGTTTCAAGTAAAAGAAGATGAAAAGTATCTAGAAATAGTAACTAGTTATTTTACACTTTACTATACTAAAGAAAGAAGTTTTAAAGGTAGTATTTTTGATAAAGGTTCTAATCTAAGAGTTGCATTAAAAGATTCTGATAAATATTGGTATTTTAATCATCCAGAAGTTAGAAGATATAATACTCCTCATACAATTATTTATAATAAAAAATTTAAAAATAAAACTTTAACTTTTAAAGGACTATATTCAATAGATGGTTTTGCTTCTATTGATGATAGTAAAAGTAAAGTATTTACAGAAACTGGTACTATTGTTACTCGTGAAAATAAAAATATAGATATGTACTTATTTGTATATGGTAAGGATTATTATTTAGCTCTTAAAGATTATTTTACTTTAAGTGGTTATCCAGCTCTTATACCTAGATATGCACTTGGTAACTGGTGGAGTAGAAATAATACTTATTCTGAAAATGAATTATTAGATTTAATTGATTCATTTAATGATAATGAAATACCAGTATCTATTATGTTACTTGATAAAGATTGGCATTTAAGAACTTTTAAAGGCAATGAACATTTAAAAACAGGTTTTACTTGGAATAAAGATTTATTCCCTAATCCAAAGGATATAATAGATAAATTACATTCACATCATATTAGACTTGGTCTTAGTATCAATCCTACTGAAGGAATATATGATATAGAAGATCAATATGAAAATATGCGAAAATATTTGGAAGCTGATTCTGATGGAGTTATTCCATTTAATGCACTTGATCCTAAATTTATTGATGTATATTTAAAATTTTTAATTCACCCTTTAGATAATCTTGGCGTTGACTTTTACTGGTATGATCATTCTCCAGAAAAAGATTTAGATAAAGTATGGATTTTAAAACATTATCAATTCTATGATATGAAAAGAGATTATAAACGTAGACCTATGGTACTTGCTTATGATGGCGCTGTAGCTCCACATCGTTATCCTGTTTTATATTCTGGTAAAACAGTCGTAGGTTGGGATGCCCTAAAAGAAATGCCAAGTTATAATTTAAGTGCTGCAAATAGTGGAGTATCATGGTGGAGTCACGATATTGGTGGATACTTTAAAGGTATTGAAGATAATGACTTATATACGAGATTTGTACAATTAGGTACATTTAGTCCTATATTAAAGTTTGGTTCAGACGCTGGTAAATATTATAAAAGAGAACCATGGAGATGGAGTATTAAAACTTATACTATAGTAAAAGATTATTTAGAGTTAAGACATAAATTAGTTCCATATATTTATAATGAAGCTTATAAATACTCTAAGAATGGGCTACCTTTTATAAAACCATTATATTATGATTATCCAGAAATGTTTGATGATAAATTATTTAAAGATGAATACTATTTTGGTAGTGAAATGTTTATTGCTCCAATAGTTAAACAAAAAAATTATGTTATGAATAGAACAGTATTAAAATTCTTTATGCCAAGAGGTATATGGTATGATTTTAAAACTGGTAAGAAGTTTGTTGGTGATAAACAATATACATTATTCTATAAAGATCAAGACTATCCCGTATTTGCTAAAATAGGTTCTATTATTCCACTAGGTTATAATGAAGATATGAATGATGTAGCTCCACCTAAAACTATGGAAATACATATATTCCCGGGTCAAAGTAACATATATAAAATATATGAAGATGATGGTATAACTAATATGTATCTTAAAGGTGAATATTTAATATCTTCAATTCAATATAATTTTGATGTAGATAATTATACCGTTATTATAAAAGCACTAGAAGGTAAGAGTGGATCAATTCCTGATAAAAGAAACTATAAAATTAGATTTAGGAATACAGCTTTTATGGATAATGTAACAGCTTATTTTAACAATACTAAATTAAATTATAAAACATATGAAGATGATTTAGATTTTGTTATAGAAGTAGAGGATGTGCCAACAATTGGACAACTTACTATAAATGCTAAAGGTAAAGATGTAATGATTGAAGGATATCGTGTACTTGAAGATGATATCGTTGGTATTATATCTGATTTACAAATAGAAACTATGCTAAAAGAAAAAGTAGATGCTATTATATTTGGTAATTTACCTATAAATAAGAAAAGAGTAGAAATAAGAAAACTAAAGAAAAAAGGTTTAGAAAAGAAATATATCAAAATATTCTTAAAATTGCTTGAATATATTAGTGAAGTGTAGTATAATTCATTTATTAAAGCGATGAAGAAAAGTAGTAGTAATGACTTTATTTGTAGAGAGTTAGTGGTTGGTGAAAACTAATAATAGATAATTATGAACTTATTTTGGAGCTATATATGAAAACATATATCGTTACTAGCGTTAATAGTTAAAGAGCATAATAGTATTATGAATTAAGGTGGTACCGCGGAATTCCGTCCTTAAATTATAATACTTTTTTTGTAGGAGGTATTATGGAAAATTTATATTATTCAATTACATTATTTTTTACAATATATTTATTATATTTTTTAATAATAGTATGTAGTAAAAAAAGATTAAACAAGTATAAGAAAAGTACTGAAGTATTATATTTAACTTATAAGTATAAGATAGATATAAATAATTATAATATAAAGAAAGTAGCTAATTTACTAGCAATTTCTAATGCATTTATATTATCAAGTATATTTTTTATTAGTTGTTATATAGAAAATATATTTTTAAAGTTTTTAGTAGTATTTGCATTGGTATTTGCTTTTATAATACTTATATATGGTGTAGTTGGTAATGAGCTTAGTAAAGGATTATTTAAAGAAAAGAGGTAGTAATATGTTTAATGAAATAGAACATAAATGGCAACAATATTGGGAAGATAATAGAACTTTTGAAGCAATGAATGGTGGAAGTAAGAAACCATATTATATATTAGTAGAATTTCCATATCCATCAGGAGCAGGACTACATGTAGGACATGTAAGAAGTTATACTGCTCAAGATGCATTAGCACGTATGAAAAGAATGCAAGGATATAATGTATTATATCCAATGGGTTGGGATGCTTTTGGAGCACCAGCAGAACAATATGCAATAAAAAATCATATTCACCCTAAAGATGCAGTAAAAGAAAATATTAAGACATTTAAAGGACAAATGAAATCATTAGGATTTTCATTTGATTGGTCTAGAGAATTTTCTACAACTGACCCTGAATATTATAAATGGACACAATGGCAATTCTTAAAATTTTATGAACACAATATGGCTTATAAAGCTACTATTCCTGTTAATTGGTGTCCAACTTGTAAAACAGTTCTTTCAAATGAAGATGCTGCAGGTGGAGTATGTGAAAGATGTGGTAGCACTGTAGTTCAAAAAGAAAAGTCTCAATGGATGCTTAAAATGAGTGATTATGCAGAATCACTACTTGATGGACTTAAAGATACTAATTTTGCAGATAGAGTAAAATTAGGCCAAATAAATTGGATAGGTAAATCTACTGGGGTAGAATTAGATGTTAATATATCTGGTGGTGGAAAATTCTCTATATTCACTACTTGTATTGAAACTGTATATGGAATTACTTTTTTTGTAATCGCTCCAGATGGTAAATTAATTAAAGAACTTATGCCAAGAGTAGAAAATAAAAGTGAAGTAGAAGCTTATATCAAAGAAACTGCTAAAAAATCTAGTATGGATAGAACAGAACTTAATAAAGGTAAGACTGGTGTAGAAGTCAAAGGGATTAAAGCAGTAAATCCAATAAATGGAAAAGAAGTACCAATATTCTTAGGCGATTTCGTATTAGGAGATTATGGTACGGGAGCTGTTATGGCTGTACCTGCTCATGATGCTAGAGATTATGAATACGCTAAAGAACATAATCTAGAAATGGTAGAAGTAATATCTGGTGGAGATATTAGTTCATCTGCATTTGAAAAACAAGATTATTTAGGTAAAGGCTGCAAATTAATAAATTCAGAAGAATTTACAGGTATGGTAGTAGAAGAAGCTAAAGAAAAAATAACTGAAAAACTAGAAGCTATGAAAATAGCTAGAAGAGTAAATAACTATAAGATGAGAGATTGGATTTTCTCAAGACAAAGATTCTGGGGAGAACCAATACCTATGATAAATTGTCCAAAATGTGGTTGGGTACCAATGAATGAAGAAGATTTACCATTATTATTACCTGATGTAGCTGAATATGAACCTACTGATGATGGTGAAAGTCCACTAGCTAAAATAACTGATTGGGTAAATTGTAAATGTCCAAAATGTGGGGAAGACGCTAAAAGAGAAACTGATACAATGCCTAACTGGGCTGGCTCAAGTTGGTATTTCTTAAGATTTATGGATCCACATAACACTCATGAATTTGCAAGTATGGAAGCTATGAGATACTGGAATAAAGTTGATTGGTATAATGGTGGTATGGAACATACTGCACGTCACTTATTATATGCAAGATTCTGGGTACAATTTTTATATAATATTGGATTAGTACCTAATAAAGAAATGATATCTACTCGTGTTAGTCATGGCATGGTACTTGGATCTAATAATGAAAAAATGAGTAAAAGTAAAGGTAATGTAATAAATCCTGATGATATAGTAAAAGAATATGGTGCAGATACATTAAGAGTATATGAAATGTTTATGGGAGATTATACAGCTGATGCACCATGGAGTACTGATTCACTTAGAGGTTGTAAAAGATTTATAGATAAGATTATAAGATTAAAAGATAAAGTAGTAGATAAAACTGGATATAGTAAAGACTTAGAAACAATAATTCACAAAACTATTAAAAAAGTATCTAATGATTTGACTACACTTTCATATAATACAGCTGTATCAGCAATTATGATTTTAACTAATGAATATGATAAAAAAGAAGAAATTACTAAGGATGACTATAGAGTGCTTTTAACACTTTTAAATCCAATAGCACCTCATATTACTGAAGAATTAAATGAAAGTATAGGATTTAAACCAATATGTAATAGTGTATGGCCAAAGTATGATTCTAAAAAAGTAGAAGACACACAAAAAACAATTGGTGTACAAGTTAATGGTAAACTAAGAGGTACAATAGAAGTTAATGTAACTGATTCTAAGGAAGTAGTAGAAGCAAAAGCTAAAGAACTAGAAAATGTTCAAAACTTTATAAATGGTAAAGAAATAGTTAAAATAATTATAGTACCAAATAAAATTGTAAACATAGTTGTAAAATAATAGATAAGATGTAGAATAAAATCTACATCTTTTGTATAATTAAAATGGTGATAATATGAATTTAATAGTAACAGATATAGATAGAACATTAATACCTGATTTTAATAGTCCAATAACTGAAGAAGTAATAAATGTTATAAATGATGTTAGACTTAAAGACACATTCTGCTTATCTACAGGTAGAGTACTTGGTAATGTATTTCATTTAAATCAAAAATATAATTTTATAGACTACGTAATCGCATCTAATGGAGCTGTTATATATGACGTAAAAAGTAAAATGATAGTCGCTCATAAAGGAATACCTAGAGAAATAGTAAATAAAATTATAGAACTTACTAATAATAAATTTTATAAATTTAATTTATGTACATTAAGTAATTGGTATAGAAAAGAAAATAGAAGGGACAATGTAAAATTTAATGAAATAAAATATATAGATAATTTATATGAAGTACCATCTAAAGAAAATATATATAAATGTGAAATATATTATGATAATATGGATGACTTATTATCATTCTATAAAGAATTAAGTAAATATAATTATCCACTTGAATATTCAATAATGAATAATGATATAGAAAATAATTATATTGATATAACATTTAAAAATATAAATAAAGGTAATGCTACTAAATTTTTAAAAGGACTTATAGGAGCTAAAAAAGTTATAGCATTTGGAGATACTATGAATGATTATGAAATGCTTAAGAATGCTGATATTAGTATAAGCGTAAATAACGCTAATGAAGCTTTAAAAAGTATTAGTAATTATGTAACAGATGATGTTAAAAATAATGGTGTTATTAATTGGCTTAAAAATAGTTATTTAAATGAGGAGAGTTTATGAAAAAGAATGCGTTTACACTAATTGAACTTTTAGCAGTAATAGTAATATTATCAATAATACTATTAATAGCAGTACCAGCAGTAAAGAAAACTGTTGATAGTGCAAAGAAGAAAAGTGCAGAAAATGATGCTGTAATGATAACTAAAATAGCAGAAAAATATTATGCAAGTAATCTAGATAAGGATGAAGAAATAATAGGTATTGATTTATCTAGTGATACACTTTCTTATAGCGGAGAAAAACCAACTAAAGGGTATTTATACTTTAATGAAGATGGAATCGCATACGGGAAAATGTATGTATCAGGTTACTGCGTAGAAGTAAAAAGTGATGGGTCTAGCACAAGTGAAAAAGTGAGTATTGATGACTGTGAAATAAATAAGGGAACAATAAAAGATGATACAGTTAAAGATGATTCAACTGTAGAAAAACTAGATAAAACAGCACCTACATTAGAAGTAACAGTTGTTAATACAACATTTTATGATTATACAATTACAGTAGTAACAAGTGATAAATCAGGAATAAAAGAAATAAGATATTATGTAGATGATGTATTAGTATATAGTGGATTAAATCTAACATACTCATCAACATTACCAAGTAATAATTTTAAATATAGAATAGAAAGTGAAGATAATAAAGGTAATGTAGCGGTTAAAAGTGGAACCTTTAATATATCAACATGTTTTGTAGCAGGAACAAAAGTATTAACTAAAAATGGCCTTAAAAATATAGAAGATATTAAAGTAGGAGAATATGTATATACATTTGATCCAGATAAAAACGTAAAAGAATTACAACCAGTAACAGATACTATGATTAGTAAAAATAATAAATTATATGAAATAACATTAGAAAATGGTGAAGTAATTAAAGCTACAGAAAAACATCCATTCTATGTACTAGATAAAGGATGGGTAAGAAGTTATGACTTAAAAGTAGGAGATGAATTAACTTCACCAAAAGTAGGTTTAATAAAAATTAAAACTATAAAAATAAAACAATATAAGGAAGCAGTTACTGTATATAATTTAGCTGTTAAAAATGATCATAATTATTTAGTAACAGAGTATGAAATATTAGTACATAATGCGGCACCTTCACCAGGCATTACTAAAAAAAGGTAAAACGCGTAAGCGTTTTTTTTCTTTACAAATAAATGTAAAAATACTATAATTATTATAGTAAGGATGTGAAAAATATGACTAATAATTTGAATAAATTGGAAAATGGTATTAGTCATAAAGTCACAAGAACTAGGATTTCCTAGGTTTTTGCAATTTTTTAATTTCTTATGAACAAAATAATAGAAGGAGGATATATGAAAAAGAAAGGTTTTACGTTAGTAGAGCTCTTAGCAGTAATAGTAATACTAGCAGTAATAGGACTAATAGCAATACCAAATGTAGTAAATACCGTAAATAAGTCAAAGCAAAAAACGGCAGAAGAAGCAGGACTCGCAATATCAAAAGCAGCAAGAAATTATTATCAAGCAGCACTTTTGGATTATGAAACGCTAAATGAAATAGACTTAGCAGGAAAAGACTTAGAATATGAAGGAAAGAAACCAACAAAAGGGAT
>CAKOQQ010000010.1 GCA_934101425.1 uncultured Bacilli bacterium
GTAGAAAGTACAACAAAAGTATTAACAGCAAGTAATCATACACTATATGCACAATGGAAAGATGTAACACCTCCAACGTTATCTGTAACAGGAAGTAATCCTGAATGGAGTAAATATGTACTTACAGTAAACACGCGTGATGATTCTGGAATAAAACAAATAAGATATTATTTAAATAACAAACTTGTATATGCAGGAACTAATACATCATATACAGGAAATGCAGATTATGAATATAATGCTTATAGAATAGAAAGTGAAGATAATGCAGGAAATGTAGCCGTTGAAGTTGGAAATATTTATGTAGTACATTGTTTTGTAGCAGGAACAAAAGTATTAACTAAAAATGGACTAATGAATATTGAAGACATAAAAGCGGGTGACTATGTATATGCATTAAACTTAGATACAAATGAAAAAGAGTTAAGTCTTGTAACTAATACTATAGAAAGTGTTAACAATATTATTTATAAAATAACATTAGAAAATGGTGAAGTAATAAATTCAACAGAAAAACATAAATACTATGTACTTGATAAAGGTTGGGTTAGAGCAAATAGATTAAAAAGTGGAGATGTTTTATCATCTATGATAACTGGACCAGTTAGTATCAAATCTGTTGAAAGAATAAAATACGATGAACCAGTTAAAGTATATAGTTTAACTGTAGATGGAATTCATAATTACTTAATAACAGAATATGAAGTATTAGTACATAATGCTCCATCGGCAGTTGTAGGCGGATCAAATAATGTATTGTTTACAACAAGTAATAAAGTAACATGGACTATTACAGATTTAAGTAATAATAAAGAATATACTTGGAATTCAAAAGCAAATGAAACATTTACTATTACAAAGTACTATAGTGATAGATTTGCAGCCGGAGGGTTTGCATTTAAATTTTATAATAATGAAACAGGATGTATAGGTTATGGAACTGCAATATTAAATGGTAATGATGCAAAACTTAATGTATCATGTTCAAATAATGAAATATCAACAGTTTATGATACAAAAGCACCTAGTTTAACAGTATCAACATCTAATCCTGAGTGGTCCGATTATAAAATAAATGTAACAACTAGTGATGCATCAGGAATAAAAGAAATAAGATATTATATTGATGGAACGTTAGTATATAAAGGAACAAATAAATCATATTCAGGAACTACAAGTTCAGATTCAATTACATACAAAGTAGAAAGTGAAGATAATTACGGGAATGTATCAACAAAAACAGGAACTATATATGTAACACAATGTTTTGTAGCAGGTACAAAAGTATTAACAAAAGATGGACTTAAGAATATAGAAGATATTAAAGTAGGAGAATATGTATATACATTTGATCCAATTAAAAATATTAAAGAATTACAACCTGTAATAGCGACAAAGGAAACACGAAATAATAAAATATATGAAATAACATTAGAAAATAATGAAATAATAAAAGCTACAGAAAAACATCCATTCTATGTACTTGATAAAGGCTGGATAAGATCTTATAATTTAAAAGTAGGTGATGCATTAACATCACCAAAATATGGAATGCTAAAGGTTAAAAGTATAAAAATAAAAGAATATAAAGAAAGTATAATCGTATATAACTTAGCAGTAAAAAATAATTATAATTATTTAGTAACTGAATATGAAGTTTTGGCTCATAATTTTGTTCCATCAATTTCATAAAAAAACGCGTAAGCGTTTTTTTGTGCTAAAAACACTTATATATGCTATAATAATTATGGTGATAGTATGGATTTATTTATGTATGAAAATGAATTATATGCTAAAGGAATAAATGTAATAGCAGGTGTAGATGAAGTAGGACGTGGACCACTTGTTGGACCTGTTGTAGCTTGTTGTTGCGTATTACCTAGAGATTTTAAATTAGATGGTCTTACTGATTCTAAAAAGTTAAGCGAGAAAAAAAGAGATGAATATTACAAATATTTAGTAGAACATACTATTTATGGTATTGGTGTAGTTGATGCAGAAACAATTGATAAAGTAAATATTTATGAAGCTACTAAATTAGCTATGAAGAAAGCCATTAGATTAGCTAATCAAAAAATAAAAATAGAACATGTTCTTATAGATGCTATGCCTCTAGATATAGATATACCTACAACTTCTATTATAAAAGGAGATTCTAAAAGTATAAGTATAGCAGCTGCATCTGTAATAGCAAAAGTAACAAGAGATAGAATGATGTATGAATTAGATAGTAAATATCCTATGTATGGATTTAAATCTCATAAAGGATATCCTACTAAAAAGCATATAGAAGCCATTCATAAATATGGAATTATAGATGGATATAGAAAAACATATGGACCAGTAAAGGATGTGATTAATAATGTTTAATAAAGTAAGTAAACCAAAATTAGTTAGTACTTCAAGAGCTAATTTAAATAATACAAATTTAGGTAGAAAAAGTGTAGATGAAGTTAGAAATGAAATGAAGTCTTTAAAAAATAATAATCAAAATAAATTTGATACTAGTAAGGTAAATGCACTAAATAGTATGAAAAGGATGAATAAAAATGGATATTAAAAGAATAATATTAAGTTATTTAGACGCTAATTGTTATATTGTTTCAATTGGTAAAAAATGTTTAATAGTAGATCCGGGTTGGGATAAAGATGTGATAATAAGAGAAGTTAAAGATAAAAAGGTACTTGGTATATTAGTAACACATTATCACCCTGATCATGTAGGAGCTTTAGAAGACATAATAAAAGAATATAATGTTAATGTATATAACTATAAAAGTGAAGAAAAAGTTAAATTAGATAAATTTTCTTTTGAAATAATTAAGACATATGGTCATACTGATGATTCTGTAACTTTTTATTTTCCTAAAGAAAAAATTATGTTTACAGGTGATTTCTTATTTAAGGGAACAATTGGTAGAACTGATTTACCTACTGGTGATAACAATAAAATGTATGATAGTTTAAAGAAAATAAAAAAATATAGTGATGATATAACTATATTTCCAGGACATGGAGAAGATAGTACTTTAGGTTATGAAAAAAAGAATAATATATTTTTAAATGAGTAATATCATATTTTCACATAATTTATACAAAATAATCCGGTAATTTTATAATACAATTTAATTACTGGAGGTGATAAACTAACAAAAAATTATAAAAAGAGTTTGAGGTGAAATTATGTATAAAATTGGATTAGTAGAAGATGAAAAAAATTTAAATAGTTTAGTAAAAAACTATTTAGAAAAAGAAGGATATGAAGTAATAACATTTTTTAATGGAGAAGACGTATTAAACTATGAAGATTTATTAAAAGTACAATTATGGATTCTTGATATTATGCTTGGTGATGGTATAAATGGTTATGATATTATAAAATTTATAAGAGAAAAAAATAAGAATGTACCAGTTATATTTACATCTGCAAGAGATCAAGATATTGATAAAATAGTTGGTTTAGAATTAGGAAGTGATGATTATATAGCTAAACCATATTCTCCTAGAGAATTAGTACTTAGAATAAATAATATTGTAAAAAGGGTATATAATGATGAAAAAAATCAAGTAATATATGATGATTACTTAATAGATATAGATAAAAGAACCGTAAATTTAAATGAAAAAGAAATAATGCTTACAACTTTAGAATTTGACTTATTGTTATTATTTTTAGAAAACAAAAACAAATCTTTTTCTAGAGAAGAAATATTAGAAAAAGTATGGGGAAGCGACTATTTTGGTAGTGATAGAGTTGTAGATGACTTAGTAAGAAGAATAAGACATAAAATGCCTAATTTAAAGATTAATACTTTATATGGATTTGGATATAGATTACTTTGAAAAAGTTTAGTTTATCCAAACAACTAATTACTATTACTATAGTAGTATTCGGATTTCTATTTATCATATTAGGATTTTATATACCTAATCTTTTATCCCCAGTATATGAAAATAATTTATACTATATACTAGAAAAACCACTAACTTCCATTAGAAGTGTAGAAGAAATAACTACTGGTACTGATATTGCATTTATAGTAGACAGTGATCAAGTAATTATGTCTACTGAAAATTTAAGTAAAATTATTTCCTTGAATGCAAGTGAAATAGTTAAAAGAGCAACTAAAGATAGAGGAAAATTTACTTATAATAAAAAGACATATTACTATGTTAAAGTAACAAACAAATATAGTACTAAAATATCAATAACAGATAATAGTTATATTGAATCACTTAAAAAGAATATAAGCAAAACTATACTTCCAATCCTTATACTAA
This sequence comes from uncultured Bacilli bacterium, assembly GCA_934101425.1. Taxonomy (GTDB): domain Bacteria; phylum Bacillota_I; class Bacilli_A; order RF39; family UBA660; genus CAKOQQ01. Next base: position 4,282 of record CAKOQQ010000010.1, read on the forward strand.
CCTTTATTATTGTAATTTCTGTGTTTATTATTTGGATAAGAAAAATAATAAACAATATAGATTTTTTAAATACTAAGATTAGAAATATAGATAATGATAATTTTAATTTAAACTATAAATCTAAAGTCAATGATGAATTAAAATTACTATCTGATTCTATATCTGAAGTTAAATTAGCACTTAAAGAACAAAATGAATATAAAAATCAAATGTATCAAAGTATATCCCACGATTTAAAAACACCTATTGCAGTTATTAAATCCTATATAGAAGGAGTTGAAGATGAAATAATTCCTACCGAAGAAGGACTTCGTGTTATAGGAGAAGAAATATTAAAATTAGATAAAAAAGTTAAATCCTTATTATATTTAAATAAATTAAATTATTTAGAAGAAACAAAAACATATACAACTGAACAAATAGACATAGAACCAATCCTAAACGAAAGTATAAAAAACTTAAAATTACAAAACAAAAATATAAAATTCGAATTAGAAGTAATAGGCGATAATAAGTTCTTTGGTACTATTGATATATGGACATCTATAATAGATAATATATTAACAAATTTTATTAGATATGCAGAAACTGTTATTACAATTAAAGTTAAGAATAATAAAATAACAATGTATAATGATGGAGAAAATATAGATCTTAATTTACTTAAAGACATTTTCTCACCATATAAAAAAGGATTAAGAGGTGAATTTGGATTAGGACTTTCAATTGTAAAGAAATCAGTTCAACTTTTAGGTTATGATATTACTATTAGAAATGAAAAGAAAGGTGTTAGTTTTATAATAAAACCACTATCAAAAAAATAGTGGTTTTAATTTACACATTTTTTACATTATAATGTAAAAAGTATGTAAAAAAATATATAAAAGATGATAAAATAAAATAGTAGCAGAAAATAGATAATTAATCTTTTCAAAAAAAATATTTTATGATACAATGTCTATGTAGAGTAACGAGAAATAAAGGAGATAATTATGGGATTAGTAAAAAAAGTAAAAGATTGGTTTCAACAAGATTCTGAATCAGAAACTATTGAACCAGTTGCTGAAGAATATTATAGTTTAAGTCAAGAACAATTAATTGATAATGGTGGAAGTAAAATGGTATTACTTGAACCTAGAGCAATGTCAGAATCTCAACAAATTGCTGATCACTTAAAAAATAGAGATACAGTAGTTGTTAATTTAAAAAGAGTTACTAAAGATCAAGCAAAAAGAATAATCGACTTTTTAAGTGGAACTATTTATGCTATAAGTGGTGACATGCAAAAAATAGGTGGAGGAATATTTTTATTTACTCCTAATAATGTTAGTGTAGAAGGAAAAATCACTAGCGATAAAGATGGTAAAGACATACATGACAACGATGATATAAATATTGAATGGTAAAAAGATATTGATTAAATAGATATAGTGTGCTAGAATAAATAGCACACGAAGAGGTGACGATATGGAAAAATTCAACCGAGTACTTCGTGGTTATGATCCAGATGAAGTTAATAACTTTTTAGATCATGTAATAGCTGAAGTAGAAAAAATGGTATCTGAAATTAAAGCTAAAGATGAAGAAATAGTATCTTTAAAAGCAGAACTTGTTAAACAAGATAGTTTAAAAAGTAAACTTGCAAACTATGAAAGATTAGAAGATACTATGAATAAAGCTATTTTTATGGCACAAAAGACTTCAGAACAAATGAAAGTGAATGCCCATAATGAGGCACAATTAATTATGGATGATGCTAAGAAGAATGCTAGTCGTATTGTCAATGAAGCTTTACTAAGAGCTGAAAAAACAGAAATGGAAGCAAATATGTTAAGAAGAAATATTAATGTATTTAAAAGAAGAATAAAAGCAATAATAGAAGAACAATTAGAATCAGTTGAAGAAATTGATAAAGTAGAATTTTAACATTTGAGAAGACGGTAAATAAATGATTTTTATAGAGAGTTAACATAAGGTGAAAGTTAATAAATAGTTTATTTATAGATCACTTCATTAAAATCAAATGATGGTAACGCAATATAGTTATAGAGTGTATTTATAAATAAAATAAGGTGGTACCGCGGGTAAAACTCGTCCTTAATAGGATGAGTTTTTTTATATAAAAAGGAGGATTTATGTTTTTAGCAATATTATTACTAATATTGGGGTTTGTAATTTTAATAGTAGGAGCAGATTATTTTGTTGATGGAGCAAGTAGTGTAGCACTTAACTTCAAAGTATCAAAAATGTTAATAGCTCTTACAATAGTAGCATTTGGAACTAGTGCACCAGAGTTTGCAGTTAGTATACAATCTATATTTCAAGGAAGTGGAGATATATTACTTGGAAATGTAATAGGAAGTAATATATTAAATATACTTTTAATACTAGGATTATCTAGTGTTATTTATCCACTTAAAATAAAAAGCGCAACTATAAAAAAAGAAATGCCTATGTTACTTCTAATATCTACAATATTATTTGTTGTAACATTAGATACATTTTTCGATCCAAATACTGTAAATATGATTACTAGATCAGATGGAATAATAATTACAATTTATTTTACAGTATTCATATACTACTTAATATCTATTATGAGAAATAAGAAAGAAGATAAGGAAGAAGCTAAATACAAGCTAGGTAAATCTATTATAATTACATTATTTGGTTTAGCAGCAATTGTATTTGGTAGTAATTTAGTAGTAAATAATAGTGTTCTAGTAGCACAAAAATTAGGAGTGAGTGAAAGACTTATATCACTTACAATAGTAGCTTTTGGTACATCATTACCAGAACTTGTAACAAGTGTAGTTGCATGTATTAAAAAAGAAAATGATATTGCGATTGGCAATATTGTAGGAAGTAATATATTTAATATATGTATAGTATTAGGTTTACCAATAGCTATATTTGGTGGTATTACACCATCAGGATTCTCAACTATTGATGTTGCTATGTTATTATTAAGTGCTGTAATATTATATATATTCGCATATTCAAAACAAATAATTAGTAGAAAAGAAGGCATAATTATGCTTCTATTATTCGTAGTATATTATGCATATGTAATTGAGGGAGGTTTAGTATGAAAAATTTTAAAGAATTAGATAAAAGAAAAGTAAGTGAAGTAGAAGAATCTATATCAGCTTCTTGGGGTAGCATAAATAAAATGCACGATAAACAAGTCGAACTAAATAAAGATAATGAAACTTTTGTATTCTATGATGGTCCAGCATTTGCAAATGGTTTTCCGGGATTACATCATATGGTAGCAAAAAACTTAAAAGATACAATAACAAAATACTATGTAATGAATGGTAAAAAGGTTATTAGAAAAATAGGTTGGGATACACATGGACTTCCAATTGAAAACCATGTTGAAAAGAAATTAGGTATTTCATCTAAAAAAGAAATTGAAACACTAGGTATTGAAAAATTTAATGAAGAATGTAGAAAAAGTGTAAGAGAAAATGAATCTGCATTTACTTTATTAACATCAAAAATGGGGCAATTCTTTGATGTAGAACATCCATATTTAACATATAAAAATGATTATATTGAAACTGAATGGTGGATACTTAAACAAATGTATGAAAAGAATATGTTCTATGAAGGAACTAGAGTAGTGCCTTATTGTCCACATTGTGGTACTGGTCTTGCAACTCACGAAGTAGCTCAAAATTATCAAACAGATACAGCTATAACAGCATTTATACCATTTAAAAAAGTAGATGAAGATGTATATTTTTTAGCTTGGACTACAACACCTTGGACTTTACTTGCTAATTTAGCACTTTGTGTTAATCCAGAAGCTAAATATGTAAAAGTAAATAGTAAAGGTAATACTTTCATAATTGCAGATGCCTTAAAAGAAAAAGTATTTGATGAATTTGAAGTATTAGAAGAATATACTGGACTAGATTTAGTTGGCATGAAATATGAACAATTAATACCAGAGGTAGAAGTAGAAGGCAAAGCATTTACTATAATTGCTGATAACTATGTAACTATGGAAGATGGTACTGGTATCGTACATATCGCTCCAGCATATGGTGAAGATGACGCTAGAGTATGCAAAGAAAATGGTATTACATTTGTAAATCCAGTAGGAATAGATGGATGTTATACAACTGGCCCATGGAAAGGTAAATTTGTTCATGATGTTAATGAAGAAGTAATTGATTACTTAAAACAAAATGGCAAATTATTTAGAAAACAAAAAATGGCACATGAATATCCACATTGTTGGAGATGTGATACACCTCTAATTTATTACTCAATGCCAAGTTATTATATAAAAGTAAGTGAAATGACAGATGCTTTAGTAGAATCTAACTCTAAAGTAAATTGGTATCCATCATATGTAGGTGAAAAAAGATTTGCTAATTGGATAGCTAATGCAAGAGATTGGAATGTATCTAGAAGTAGATATTGGGGTAGCCCAATTCCATACTTTAAATGTGAATGTGGATATAATCATATGGTAGGTAGTGTAGCTGAATTAAAAGAAATGGCTATAGAAGAAATAGGAGAAGATTTTGATTTACATAAACCATATATTGATAATGTACATTTAAAATGTCCTAAATGTTCTAAACCAATGACTAGAATACCAGATGTACTTGATTGCTGGTTTGATTCAGGAGCAATGCCATTTGCACAATATCACTATCCATTTGAAAATAAAGAATTATGGGAAAGCCAATTCCCAGCAGATTTCATTTGTGAAGGAATAGATCAAACTAGAGGTTGGTTCTATACTCTTATGGTAATATCAACATTTGTAAAAGGTGTATCACCATTTAAAAATGTACTTGTAAATGATTTATTACTAGATGCAGAAGGAAAGAAAATGAGTAAATCTCGTGGTAACATAGTAGAACCGTTTAGTACAATAAAAGAATATGGAGCAGACACAGTAAGGTTCTATTTACCTTATGTATCACCAGTATGGACACCACTTAAATTTGATATGGATGGATTAAAAGAAGTATATTCTAAATTCTTTAATCCACTTAAAAATACTTATTCATTCTTCCAAATGTATGCAAATATAGATAAAATTGATACAGAATTATGTAATGTAGAATATAAAGATAGAGAAGAAATAGATAAATGGTTATTATCTAGATATAATAGACTTGTAAAAGATGTAAGAAGTTCATTTGATGAATATGATTTAAATAAAGTTGTACACTATTTATCAAACTTTGTATCAGAAGACTTATCAAATTGGTATATAAGAAGAAATAGAAATAGATTCTGGGGTAGTGAACTTGATAATTCAAAGAAAAGCGTTTATATAACTACATATGAAGTATTAGTTGGATTATCAAAATTAATTGCACCAATAACACCATTTATAAGTGAAGAATTATATCGTAATTTAACTGGTAATGAATCAGTACATTTTGAAAGTTATCCGGTATGTAACCCTAAGTACATAAATGAAGCTATTGAAAATAAAATATCATTAGTAAGAGATTTAATCTCTATTGGTAGATATGTAAGAGAAGAAAATAAAATAAAAGTAAGACAACCATTAAGTAAAATACTATTAGATGGTAAAAATAGCAAAGTATTAGAAGATGTTAAAGACTTAATTAAAGAAGAATTAAATGTAAAAGAAGTTACATTTGTAAGTGATTTAAATGAATATATGAATTTAAGTGTAAAACCTAATTTCAAAGAAGTAGGAAAAATATTTGGAAGTTTAATTAAAGAATTCCAAAATAAATTAGAAGAATTAAGCACTGAAGATATAAATAAACTTCAAAAAGGTGAAGTTATAACTATGGATATAGATGGTGTTAAAGAAATAACACCAAGTATGGTAGATATAAGAATATCATCTAAAGAAGGATATAATGTTGGAATGGAAAATAATAACTTTGTAATACTTGATACTACACTTACTTGTGAATTAACTCTTGAAGGTATTGCAAGAGAAACTATATCTAAAGTACAACAATTAAGAAAAAATAAAGACTTTAATGTAGCAGATAGAATTAACCTATATTATAAAGGTGATGAAGACTTTAATAAGACTATAGATATGTTTAAAGAATATATCATGTCTGAAACATTAACTGTTAATTTAGAAGAAAAAGATAACTTAACTCAAGCATATGACTTAAATGGTCATACAGTATATATTGATGTAGAAAGAAAAGAAGCTTAAGCTTCTTTTTACTACCCTAAAAGGTAGGGCGCGTATAAAAAAATGTTATTATAGCATTAATAAATATAGGAGGATAAAAATGAAAAAGAAAGGGTTTACATTAATAGAGCTCTTAGCAGTAATAGTAATACTAGCGGTAATAGCACTAATTGCAACACCAGCAGTATTAAATATTATAGAAGACTCTAAAAGAAGTGCAGCAGAAGCAAGTGCAAGAAATATAGTAAGTGCGGCTAAATCATATTACATGCAAAAAATAATGGAAGATATAGAAATAGGAAATATTGATTTATCAAATAGTGAATTAACATATGAAGGAGATAAAGCAACAAAAGGAAATCTTACTTATGATAACGATGGTAATGTAAGTGGAAAAATGTATGTATCAGGTTACTGTATAGAAGTAGATACTGATGGGGCTATTACAAGTACTAAAACAAGTGAAGATAAATGTGAAATAGGGCCAACTGAAATTACATATGAAGATGGAAATGTAGTGTATTTTGATGTTAAAAATGGGGTAAAATGTAATGAATCTGATTATCACTCTGATAACAGTAAAACAGGATATAATGGAATAAATACTACAACATCAAATCAAAACGGATGTTTAAAATTTTATTCATTTAATTATGATGGTGGTAATACTATAAATTTAATTTTGGATCATAATACTACAGGATCTGTACTTTGGGTTGATTATGATACTTTTAATCCAGGACCAGAAGACTTATTAAATCAATTAAAAAGTGATACAGATAGCTGGAAAGGAACATTAACGCCAACAACTTATCAAGTAAAATATTACAAGTTAGATTATGCAAATTATAAAGCAAGAATAATAACTGCAGATGAAATAGCTAAAATAACTAATAATACTAATTTCAATTTTGATGATTATGAAGAAATGGATTACTATTTTTCTACTAACTCATCAAAACAAAGTACTACTTGTCAAGAAGGTAATATAAGTGGTTGCAAGTATGGATGGCTATATGATAGAACAGCTACAATTAGCAAAGATTTTGGAGCTTTAAATAATTCAGATACTGATATACGTGGGTACTGGACAATAACTTATTCTTATTATGGTGGAAGATTAGATTACGCTTGGGCAGTTGGAGCTGAAGATAATTTAATTGCTGTAGATATAATAAATGAATGGGATTATGGAGTTCGTCCAGTAATAGAAGTAAATAAAGATAAATTAAAATAATCTTTACATAAGAAGTAAAAAATATTATACTTATATGGTAAGGATGTGAGGTATATGACTAATATAAAAAATAATACTTTCCACATTTGTGGTGGGGTGGAGGGTATATTATTTACTAACCAAATAGTAATTAGTCATATATATAAATCACAAAAACTAGGAATTTCCTAGATTTTTGTGATTTTTTTCTTTATAAGTAGAAGGAGGAAGTATGAAAAAGAAAGGATTTACATTAATAGAGCTCTTGGCAGTAATAGTAATACTAGCGGTTATTGCGTTAATTGCAACACCAGCAGTATTAAATATTATAGAAGACTCTAAACAATCAGCAGCAGAAGCAAGTGCAAGAAATATTGCCAGTACTGCAAAAACATATTATATGCAAAAAATAATGGAAGGAGAATCTATTAGTGATATAGATTTATCAGGTGATACACTAACTTATGATGGAGATAAAGCAACAAAAGGGAATCTTACTTATGACGCCAATGGTAACATTACTGGTAAAATGTATATATCAGGTTACTGTATAGAAATAAAAAGTGATGGAACAACAACAAGTACTAAAATGGATGAAAGCAAATGTAGTACAACTATAGAAGTAGTTAAAGAAGAAATAACTATTGCAACTAGTGGAGATTTAACTACATTATTATCTACAATAAACACTAAAGATACTAAAAATATGGTAATTACATTAACTAATGATATAGATTTATCAGGAATAGAAATAACTCCAATTGGTACTGAAAGTAAGCCATTTTTAGGAGTATTTGATGGTTTAAACCACACTATAGCAAACGCTAGTATAAGTACATCAAATAATTATGCCGGTATTTTTGGTTATATCGGTACTGGTAGTACTATAAAAAATCTTACAATAGAAAATACCACTGTAACAGGTAAAAATTACGTTGGAGGCTTAGCTGGATATAGTAAAGGTAATATTATAAATGTTAGTGTAGAAAATACAACTATAAATGGTACTGATTATGTTGGTGGAATAGTTGGATATGGCGGAAAAGTAAATAATTCGACAGCATCAAACAATATAGTAAATGGCACAAATTACGTTGGAGGCTTAGCTGGTGATAACGTAATTGCAAATTCTTGCTCATTAGCAAATAACACTATAAAGGGAACAACTAATTTTGGATCAGTAATTGGTAAAACTGGAACTTTAACTGATGTTATGGTTGATGGTGAAATAGTTTCATAATATTAAAGATGTACATTTATTGTACATCTTTTCTTGTTTAATGCTTTTTTAAATGATATACTTAATATAGAATATATGAATAATAGAAAACTACACTTTAGGGTAGTATAGTTCATATATAAAAGGAGTGGGTATTATGAAGAGAAAAGGATTTACATTAGTAGAGTTACTCGCAGTAATAGTAATACTAGCGGTAATACTTACAATAGCAGTACCAGCAGTAAAAAAATCAGTAGATAGTGCAAAAAAGAAAAGTGCAGAAAATGACGCTAGAATGATAAAAAATATAGCAGAAAAATATTATACAAGTAATCTAGATAAAGATGAAGAAATAACAGGAATTGATTTATCCAGTGATACACTAACTTATAGTGGAGAAAAACCAACTAAAGGATATTTATATTTTACAGAAGATGGAATAGCATACGGAAAAATGTATATAAATGGTTACTGTGTAGAAATTGCATCAGATGGAACTAGTACAAGTGAAAAAGCAAAAGAAAGTGAATGTAATTTATCGAATAGCGATGGTACTATAACAATCACCTTAAATGCAAATGGTGGTACATTAAGTCAAAATAAATTAACCTTAAAATCAGGTGATACATATGGTGAGTTACCAACACCAACAAAATCAGGATATGTATTTTTAGGATGGTATACAAATGATAACACAAAAATAGAAAGTACTACAAAAGTACCACAATATCATATTACATTGATAGCTAAATATGAAAAAGAAAATTTAGAGTTGGCAGTAACAGATGAAGTTATTTCTACGGCAGATGGAACTCATCTTAAAATTCACGCAAATGTAACGGCAAATACAGCTATTAAAAATATGCAGATGTATATAGATGACGAACTTGTTGGAACTGGTGAATTTGATGAATGTATATCATTCTTAAAAGCAAGCAGTTATAAAATTGTATTAGAAAATGCATCAGGAGAAACAAAAACTTATACAGGTGTTCATCCATCAGTAGGTACATGCTTCACTGAAAATACTATTATAAAAACTAATAATGGTGAAAAATATATACAAGATATAAAAGTAAATGATATTATCAAATCATATAATTTTGATACTAAAAAAATGGAAGATAAGAAGGTATTAAAAACATTTGTAAATACATCTAGTGATATGGTTAAAATATATTTTAAAAGTGGTAATGTGATTGAAAGTACATTAGCTCATCCATATCATGTTTTAAAAAAAGGATTTGTGTCTGCAAGCAAACTAAAAACAGGAGATAAAATAACTGCAATGAATGGTACAGATATAGTAATAAAAACAGAAAAATTACATTATGACGAACCAATAAAAATATATAATTTTGAAGTTAGTGAAAATCATAATTATTATGTTGGAACTAATGGTTTATTAGTACATAATGCTAGCTCTAAACCAGTATATAATTTTGCTTGTTATAAAGATAGCAAGATAGTATTTTATAAATAGTTTAAGGAGTAAGAAAGTATGAAAAAGAAAGGATTTACATTAGTAGAGTTACTCGCAGTAATAGTAATACTATCAATAATACTATTAGTAGCAGTACCAGCAGTAAAGAAAACTGTTGATAGAGCAAAAAAGAAAAGTGCAGAAAATGATGCTGTAATGATAAAAAATATAGCAGAAAAGTATTATACAAGTAATCTAGATAAGGATGAAGAAATAACAGGTATTGATTTAAGTACTGATACACTATCTTATAGTGGTGAAAAACCAACTAAAGGATATTTATATTTTACAGAAGATGGAATAGCCTATGGAAAAATGTATATAAATGGTTATTGTGTAGAAGTTAAAAGTGATGGAACTAATACAAGTGAAAAAGTGAGTATTGATGATTGTAATATTGCTGATATTAGTACTGGAGGCAATACCAGTGGTGGTAACCAAGGAGGTAGTGGAAACACTGAAGTTACTAAAACATACACTAATGGAGAAGTTGTATATTTTGATGTTAAAAATGGAGTAAAATGTAGTGAATCTAATTATCACTCTGATAATAGTAAAACAGGATATAATGGAATAAGTACTACAACACCAAATCAAAATGGATGTTTAAAATTTTACGCATTTAATGATACTGGAAGTACTAAAATAAACTTACTGTTAGATCATAATACAACAGCGACTATTGCATGGAATTCATCAGGAACTAGTGTTAATGGTCCAAGTGAAGTATTAATACAATTAAAAAGCGATACAGCTAGTTGGAAAGGTACTTTAAGTTTATCTAATTATTCAATAGATCAATCTAGCCAAAGTAGTAAAGCAAAGTACACTATAAATTATTCAGGTTATAAAGCAAGACTTATAACTGCAAATGAAGTAGCCAAAATAACTAATAAGACTGATTTTGATGAAGTTAGTAGAGGAGCGGGATATTATTTCTTTGAAACTAATAGTTCTACAATTAGTCAAACATGTTATTATAATAATGATGATGATAAAGGAAATACGACTAACTGTACAAATCGTTGGTTAGCAGATAGAACACATCCAAATAGTACTTTATGGGGGAGTTTCAACAATTCGGATGTCTCTACATTCGGATACTGGACTGCATCACCATGTGCACAAGATAATTATGTGGCTTGGACAGTTAATTTTGGTATTAATTATTCAAATAGTAGTGCAATGTTATCCGGTGTATCTCTTAAAGATAACGTAGATGGTAACTTATTTGGAGTTCGTCCGGTAATAGAAGTAAGTAAGAGTAAATTAAAATAAAGTAAAAGTCATAATTTTAAAATTATGGCTTTTTATTTTAATTATAATTGACATTATAGTTAATTTAGTGTAGAATTAGATTGTAGCGTTTTGGAGTAGTACTCAAGAGGCTGAAGAGGCGCCCCTGCTAAGGGTGTAGGTCGGGTAACTGGCGCGCGAGTTCAAATCTCGCCTACTCCGCCATTAAAATATAAACACTTTTTATAAGTGTTTTTATTTATATTTAAATTTGTACATGATATAATATAGTAGGTGATAATATGTATAAATTTGATATATTAAATAAGTATAATATAGATCATTGTTTTTATGGGGTAGAATCTGACTATAGTGAAACTAGATACGATTTAGAAGATACTTTTTATTTAAAACAAAGTCATACAAGTAATGTAGCAGTTCTTACTTCAAATGATAAAGTGGGAGATGCTAAATTTATTGATTGTGATGGAATAATAACTAATTTAAAAGGTAAGAAATTAGTTATTAGAACAGCTGATTGTCAAAGTATATTTTTATATGATCCAGTAAAAAAAGTAATTGGAAATATTCATTCTGGATGGAAAGGCACTTTAAATGGTATTGTTATAAATGCAATAAATTTAATGGTTAGTACATACGGGATAAATAAAGAAGATATCATTTGTTGTTTTAATCCCTCTATACTTTCTTGTCACTTTGAAATAGCAGATGATGTATATACTATGTTTAAAGATAAATATCCATATATAGATACTTTTGTAAAAGAAACAAAAGTAGTAGATGGAGTAAATAAATATTATTTAGATCTAGTTAAATTTAATATTGATTTATTAAATAGAAATGGTGTTAAAAATACATATGAATCTAATATTTGCAGTTATTGTGATACTACTTGTTATTCATATAGAAGAGATAAAACTACTAAAAGGAATGGATCGGTTATAAGTTTATGAGAAAAAGAAATAGAATGGTTAAAATAATTAATATTTCTCTTATAACATTATTTATATTAATTATTTTATTAGTAATATATTTAATTAAAAATAAAAAGTATGAAATAAATATAGAGAGTGCAATATCTATTAGAAGTAATACTGGTATTATTGATAGTGAATATTATAAAGAATTCTTATCTGTAGTAAATAAAGGTAAGTTTAAGAAAACAAAAAAAGAATATGGTGGTATCCATAAAGAATTAACTATTAAAACAAAAGATACTGAATATAAAATTTATATTTATACTGATAAAAATGTAGTTACTTATAAATTAGATGATACTACATATGTAAATGAAGATATAAATTATATAAATAGTTTAGAGAAAGCTATTAAGAAGTATGATTATAGTTTAGTTAAATTATCTGCTACAAATATTACTTATTATAAAGGTAAAATTATAAATTCAAATGCTAAATATAATGTTGACTTAAATGGTGAAAATACTATATTAGTAGAATTTAATAAAGATATAAAAAGTATTAAGTTTTATGAAGTATTTTCTGATGATAGTGAAATACTTATTTCTGAAGCTAAAGACTTAAGTAGTGGTGATAAAATAGCATATTATATAGATCATACTAAATATAAGAAAATTAGATTAGAAGCAACTGATGATTATAAACTAAATGTATATGAAAGTTATATAGTAAATGATAGATTAAAATTTAATGAGCTTACACAAGAAAAAGAAATAGTACTTAACCCTAAAGATTTACAACTAATAAAAGGTAATAGTGTAGAAGTATCTGTAGAAAATTATAAAGGACTTGTTTATTGGTATAGTGAAGATGAAGAAATAGTTACTGTTAAAGATGGAGTAGTTAAAGCATTAAAAGAAGGAACTACTAGAATATATGTAATAACACAAGATAATGAATATATTTATATGAATGTAAGTGTTGAAGAGCAAAAATCTATTTTAGTATCTGATATTACTCTAAGTGATGAAGTTGTTAAAATAGGTATGTATCGTACACATCAGTTAGAAGTTACTATAAAACCAGAAGATGCTACTAATAAAAAAATACAATGGAGTAGTTCTAATAGTAAAGTAGCTATGGTAGATGATAATGGACTAATTACTGGTCTTAGTAGTGGAAAAGCTATTATAAGTGCTAGAAGTAGTAATGGTTTAGTTAAAACTTGTGAAGTATTTGTAGAAAGAAAAGAAGTAATTTCTATTACTTTAAATTATACTTTATATAATTTAAAATTAGGTGAAACAGTTGATTTAGATGTTACTTTTGATCCAGTTGATGCTTCAATTAGAGATATATTATGGCAAACTAAAGATAGTTATGTCGCAACCGTAGATGCTTCTGGTGTAGTAACCGCTAAAGATTATGGTAAAACAGTTATAACGGCAACTACTAAAAATGGTAAGTCTGCAACATGTATTATTAATGTAACAAAATAAAAAGAAGTTTTAATATATAAAACTTCTTTTATTTTGTATATAATTCTTCTCTTAATAAATCTATATTTTCATTCATTAAAGTAATATAGTCGTCTTTATTATTTCTTTCTGTTTCTGTTATGTTTTCTAATGTATGAAAGTATATAACTTTAATTTTACCTTTACTTTCTAAGTCTTTAACATATTTATTTAATTCTTCATGTTCTGGAACATATATATATTTTATTTTACCACTATCTATTAAACTATTTACTTGGCTTAATTGTCTTTCAGTAATATCATTATCTTCATCTAAAGATATTACTTCAATATCATATTTAGTTAAGAAATTAAATAAATTATTTGATGTAACAATAGTTTTTTTATCAGCTTCTTTAGTTACTTTTCTTAATTTAGCTTCTAATTCTGAAATATCTATTTTTAATTGTTCATAATTATTATCAATTTCTGTTTTTAAATAGTGATTAGAAATATATTCATTAAGTCCATCTCTAATATTTTGAGCTAACATAAGGAAATTTGCTGGATCTAACCATAATTCTTCTATTTCATAAGTGTATTTCATAGATTGTGTAGTATCAATTATTTTTAAGTTTTTATTATATTTAAAGAATTTAACTACATAATCGGCTTCATCAGATAAGCCATTGAATATAAATAGTGATGAGTTTGCATATTCTTTAATTTGTTTTTCAGTTAATCCATCACTTTGACTTAAATACTCTTTTAAGTTAACACCATCTGGATAGATACTACGTATAGTAGAATTATCTCCATAAAGTCTTTTTGTTATATATTCAATAGGGTAAACTGTTGTATATATATTAATATCTTCCATAGTATCTCTTTTAAAACATCCTGTTATAATAAACACACATAATAATAAACTAATTATTTTTTTCACTTTTACACTCCTTTTTTATTACAGGGTCATATATATTTTTATTAAATGAATTACATCTTAATATTCTTTTTATAGACATTATTGTACCCTTAAAAGCGCCATATTCTTCTATAGCATCTATTGCATAATTAGAACAAGTTGGTACTAATTTACAACATTTATGGCTACTAATAGGCATAGATTGATAGAGTTTAATGCCTTTAATCAATATTTTTTTCATATAACACCATAACAATTATATATTAATTTTATAAAAAAGTAAACAAAAGAGGTAAATGTTTGATATAATGGTAATGGTGATACTATGGATTTATTAAATAAATTAGGAATAGAAACTAAAGAAGAAAAATTATATAATAGAGCATTTACTCATACTTCATATGCTAATGAAAATAATTGTGAATCATATGAAAGACTTGAATATTTAGGGGATGCGGTATTAGAACTTATTATGAGTGAATATTTATATAAAAATACTGAATATAAAGAAGGAATGATGACTAAACTTAGAAGTCATTATGTTTGTGAAAATGCCCTTTATGAATATTCTAAGAGAATAGGTTTAAATGAATATTTACGTTTAGGCCACGGAGAATATGAAAGTGGTGGACAAGATAGAAAAGCTATAGTAGCTGATATATTTGAATCATTTATAGGTGCATTATTCTTAGATAAAGGATTAGAAGAAGTAAAAAAATTTATCTATAAAAATGTTATACCTATTATAGAAAGAAAAGAAATAGATTTCTTTAGTGATTATAAATCAATATTACAAGAATTAGTACAAACTGATAAAAGAAGTTTAGAATATGTTTTAGTAAGTGAATCAGGACCTGCACACAATAAAGAATTTACTATAGAAGTAAGAATAGATGATATGATATATGGAGTAGGTACTGCACATAGTAAAAAAGAAGCAGAACAATTAGCTGCTAAAGATGCTCTTAAAAAAGCACAAAATAATGAGGGAGCGTTATAATGTTAACAGTATATCGTAAAAAGAATAAATTAGATGAAAATGTAGTATATGATATTCTTATTAATGGCTGCTTTATGGCTAAAATAAAAGATGGAGAAAAAGTGGTAATTGATATGAGTGATAGAGATTCATTAAATTTTACTTTATCTGATGAAAATAATTATAAAATGCAAATTAAAAGTGATACAAGAAAGAGTAATGAAGTAGTTTTTGACTATGAAGAACATCAAACTGTTGAATTTGAATGTGTAAGTGATTATATTGAAGGACCACTTTCATGCTTATTAAATAAAGTTATGAAAAAAGATGGCATAAAGTTAGAAAAAACTAAAGATTTTTTATTGTATTAGTTGAAAAAATAAGTAAAAAATAATATAATATTTTGAAGAAAAGAGGAGTTTATGGGAAGAGCTTATGAAGTAAGAAAAGCTAGTATACAAAAAACTGGTGCAGCTAAAGCAAAGTTATATTCTATGTATGCTAGAGAAATTTATGCAGCAGCTAAAAATGGTGGAACTAGCATGGAAGCTAATGCAGTATTAAAAAGATTAGTAGATAAAGCAAGAGGTGAACAAGTACCTTCTGATATAATTAAAAGAGCTATAGATAAAGTAAATAGTGGAGTTGATGAAAACTATTTAACTGTAAGCTATGAATTATTTGGACCAAGTGGATCTACTATGATAGTTGAATGTTTAACAGATAATGTTAATAGATCTGTAAGTAATTTAAGAGCTATCTTAAATAAAACTGGTGTTAAAATGGGAGCACAAGGAAGTGTAAGTTATCAATATGATAATTTATGTGCTGTAGGTTTTAGGGGACTTACTATGGAAGAAGTACTTGATGCCCTTATTTTAAATGATATAGATGCTACAGATATAGAAGAAGATGATGGTATCGTAGTTTATGGTAAACCTACTGATTTATATAAAATAAAAGAAGCAATAACAAGTGTAAAACCAGTTACATTTGATATTGATGAAATTGGTATGTTTCCAAAAGAAACTGTTACATTAACAGGTGAAGATAAAGAAATATTTTCAAAATTCTTAAATATGGTAGATGAAATGGAAGATGTTAAAACTGTTTACCATAATGTAAATTTATAAAAGGGAGTGATAGTATGCATAACAAACTTAAAGAATATAGAAATAAATTTAACTACACTTCAAAAGAAATGGCTAAAAAGTTAAATATTAGTCGTGCATACTATACACAAATTGAAAATAATACAAGAAGATTATCTTATGAATTAGCAATTAAAGTTGCAAATGTTTTTGGTGTGCTACCAGATGAAATTTTTTATGATGATTATAAAGACAAATAAAATTTGTCTTTTTGTGTTAAAAGGAGGTGGATTATGAAAGAATCAATATTACCAGTTGATAACTTTGTAGTTATAAATAAAACAATAATTAATGATAACTTTAGAGACTTAGTAGTAATGCTATATCAACCTATAATAGGGTTTCCTAGTGTAAGTGTGTATTTTACCTTATGGTCATACTTAAAAAAATCGACATTAATGTCAAAAGAATATAGTCACTATAATTTACTTTCAAATATGAAAATAAATATAATAGAACTTAATGAAGCTAGAGAAAAACTAGAAGCAATAGGACTTATTAAAACATATTTTAAACATGATAAAGTAAATCAATATATATATGAACTTTATTCTCCATTAGAAGCAGTAGAATTCTTTAATAATCCAATACTTAGTACTCTTCTTTATACTAATTTAGGACCTGAAAACTATAATGATACATTATCATACTTTGAAATGCCTAATATACCTTTAAAAGGGTATGAAAATATAACTAGTAGACTAAGTGATGTATTTGAAATTGGTTCACTTAATGGAACGATTTATGATAATTTAAGAAAAACAAGTACTGGTCCAATATTATTAACTCCTAAAATAAATATAGGTATAACTCTTGAATTAATACCAGATGAAGTATTAAATAAAAAGAATATTACTGCTAGTATAAAAGATTTAATAACTAATTTATCATTTGTATATGATTTTAATGATGAAGAATTAAAAAATATTATATTAGAATCAATTGATAATAAGAAAAATATAGATCTTAATTTACTTAAAGAAAATGCAAGAAAATATTATGAATTTGAACATCAAGGAAAACTTCCAAACTTAATATATAAAAATCAACCAGAGTATTTAAGAAAAGAAAGCACTGGTACTAGTAAAAGGGATAAAATGATATATCAATTTGAAGTAACATCACCATATGATTTTATATCATCAAAGTATAAAGATTCTAAACCTACTACTGCTGATTTAAAGATAATAGAATATCTTTTAACAGATTTAAAATTAACTCCTGCAGTTGTAAATGTATTAGTTGATTATGTACTTAAAATAAATAATAATAAATTAACTAGATCTTATGTAGAAACTATCGCTGGGCAATGGAAAAGAGAAAATATTAAAACCGCTAAAGAAGCTATGGAACTTGCAGAAAAAGAACATAAAAAGAAAGCCAAAAAAGAAAATCCTACAAAAACTATAAAATCTAAAGTTCCTACATGGGTAGATCAAAATATAAATGATAGTTCTTCAAAGCAAAAAGAACTAGAAGAATTATTAAAAGAATATAGGTGATAAAATGAATAACATAAATAATATAGTAAAAGGTTATTCCAAAATAGATTTAGAAAAAAATTATAAAGAAGCTTTAAAAGATAATAACTTTAAAGAATTTGTAAATAAATTCAAATTAAAAGATGAAGTAAAAGAAAAATATACTAGTTCATTAGAAGAAAGCTACAAAGAATATAGTAACTGTATGAATTGTAAAGGTCTTATGGAATGTAAAAATAGTATAGTAGGATGTGCATATTTACCTAAAGTAGATAATGGTAAATTATTATTTCAATATAAAGCTTGTAAATATAAAAATAAAGAATTAAAGCAAAATAAATATAAAGATAATATAACTTTATTTGAAACATCAAAAAGTGTTATTGATGCTTCTATGAAGAATATAATAACTAAGTATGATGCTAGATTTGAAGTTATAAAGTGGATTAAAGATTTTATAACTGATTATCCAACTAATAAAAATTTAAAAGGAATATATTTATATGGTAATTTTGGATGTGGTAAAAGTTATTTACTTTCTGCTATGTTAAATGAATTAGCTAAAGAAGGTTATAAATCAACAATAGTATTTTATCCAGAATTCTTAAGAAAGTTAAAAGAATCATTTGATACCGATTTTAATTCTAAAATGTATAATGTAATACATACTCCAATACTTTTATTAGATGATATAGGAGCTGAAAATGTAACGTCTTGGAATAGAGATGAAATATTATCTACTATATTACAATATAGAATGGATAATAATTTACCTACATTATTTACATCTAATTTAAGTATAGAAGAATTAGAAACTCATTTAAGTTATAGTTCTAATAAAGAAGATGTATTAAAAGCTAAAAGAATTATTGAAAGAATTAAAAAATTAACAATAGAAAAAGAAATAATAAGTGTTAACTTAAGAAATCAGTAGGGGGATTTTATGAAAGAATTAAGACATAAACTTGCAAATATGGCTAGAAGTAACCAAAAATATAATTTTAAGACATATAAAAAATGTGCAGAAAATGCATGTAGTTTTAAAGTTAGTAATGAAGTTATTCTTGATTCTTTTTTAGATATATTAATTTCTGAATTAAAAAATTATAATTTTAAGAAAACCCCTAGTAAGTCTAACTACGTATTTAAAATATTTAAAGTATTAAATAAGTACGCTAGTTATATGGAAGATGATTCATTCAAAGAAAAAATAGAAGCTTTAGAAAAAATAACTGATAGTAAAAGCTTAAGAGCTTATTCTTTAGCAAAAGGATTACATAGAGAAGAAACTATTAACTTTTTTACTAGAATAAAAAATGAAATATCTCTTTTAAAAGTACAATTAAATATTGAAGATGAAAAGGTATTTGGATTAGCTACTAAAAAAGAAGATTTAGAACAGTTTTTAAAGTATTTATTATTTGATATTAGAAACTTTAACTATATTGAAATATTATTTAGTCAAAAACCAGATTTAATGAATTATAAAAATAATGGTAAGTATCTATTAGACTTAATACTTACTAAATATATTGAATCATTAATGGACTTAAATGATAATAATATTGTTTATTATGAAAAAGTAGTTAACTTATTTATAGAATCACCTAATTTTAAAATATCACCAGAATATAAAAAGGCTTTAATCAAAAGATTAGAAATATTTTTAAATACTATAGATATTTCTAATGAAAAAAGTAGAATCAAGAAAAAAGCTCATTTATTTATAGAGTCAACTATAAATAGATTAAATAATATAGAACCAGATTATAGTGAAGAAGAAATACAAAAATTAAATGATAAATATGGCATTATCATAAAAGATGATTTTACAATACCAAAAGCTCCATTTAAAGATATTACTTGTACTGATATGACAGATAGAAGAGTAATTACTATAGATGGAGATAACACTATGTGTTTTGATGACGCTATATCATTTGATGTACTGCCAGATGGGACATATAGAGTTGGAATATATATATCTGATGTAGCTGATTTTATAAGAAGGCCTAGTGCTCTTGATTATTTAGCTTATAAACAAGGTAATTCAATATATTTACCATATAATGTAATACCTATGTTTCCAACTAATCTAGCAAATAATGTTTGTTCTCTTAGAGAAAAAGAGTATAAAAATGTAGTAGCCTATACATTTATATTTAGTAGTGATTTTGAACTAATTAGTGATGATGTAAGAAGAGCTATTATAAAAGTAAATAAAAATTATGGTACTACATTAGTAGATAGAATATTAGAAAGAAAAGATAGTATAGAAGAATATGAATTACTAAAAAAAGTAATAGCATTTTCAGAATATTTACAAGCAAAAAATAAACATGTAGAAGATTACCACACATTAAAAGAATTAACAAAAGGTACAATGGAGAAATATGATTATAGTATAGGTTATAGTGCTTTATCACAATATATGGTATTTATAAATAACTTTATAGCTGAAAGATTTGCTAAATCAGATGGTCTTCCATTTATATATAGAATTAACGGATCAACTTATAATTCAAAACAACTAGAATTCTTAAAAGCTAAGGTAGAATTAAATCCTGAACTTGAGGGAATAATGACACAAATACAAGGAATGTATGTACCATCACTTTATTCAACTACTAATTTAGAACATAAAGGTCTTGGTCTATCTTCTTATGCACATACTACAAATCCAATTAGGAATTATGCATCACTTGCAAATCAAAGATTTATATTAGAATTTTTAGTAGATAAAGATTTTAGTAGAGTAGAAGAATATAGTGAAATGCTTCCCTCTATGGTAGATGATTTAAATGGAGCTAAAGATAGAATAGAAGAATATAAAAAAGAATATTCAAAAATATACTTTAAAAAGCATGATTAGTAAGTTACTACCCAAAAAGGTAGATTTACTTTTTAAAAAGGTTGTTATATAATTATTATAGTAAGGATGTGAAAAATATGACTAATAATTTGAATAAATTGGAAAAAAGTATTAGTCATAATGTCACAAAAAACTAGGAATTTCCTAGGTTTTTGTGATTTTTTAATTTCTTATGAACAAAATAATAGAAGGAGGATATATGAAAAAGAAAGGATTTACATTAGTAGAGCTCTTAGCTGTAATAGTAATACTAGCAGTAATAGGACTAATAGCAATACCAAATGTAGTAAATACCGTAAATAAGTCAAAACAAAAAACGGCAGAAGAAGCAGGACTTGCAATATCAAAAGCAGCAAGAAATTATTATCAAGCAGCACTTTTAGATTATGAAACGCTAAATGAAATAGACTTAGCAGGAAAAGACTTAGAATATGAAGGAAAGAAACCAACAAAAGGGAT
>CAKOQQ010000011.1 GCA_934101425.1 uncultured Bacilli bacterium
GTTCCGCACTAAAATATCCACCAATAATATTTGTATTAACTTGCAAACTATTTACATCCATAAATATCTTCCCCTAGTTATATTATATCATTAAAATAAGGCATATTTGTTTTAATTTTTTCAAATTTTATTATAAAAATGATTTTTAGATACGTTTTGTATTCAATTTGAAAATTATGTTTCAATATACATTTAACTCTTATATTATAAGGCTTTACAACATTTTTAAAGAGTATCTAAAACTTATCTAAGACAAAAGATATTTCTGAAATTACCTAAATATTGTAATCATAGAAAAGCCAGCAAGCCCTTATTTTGGACTATTTTTGCTAAAAAGAAAAACTCGCGTTTTCCCTTTATTTATGGGACTTTGCGAGTTATTTACCACAACATTGTTTATATTTTTTACCACTGCCACAAGGACATGGTTCATTTCTACCTATTTTATTTACTTTTTTAGGTTGTTTTTTAGCTGTTGTATCGCTTTCATTAGTTTTTTCATTTTTATTTACTTTTTTTCTTTCAATATTTTGTCTTATTTCAGCATTTAATAAATATACAGTCGTTTGTTGTTCAATAGTATTTAATAATCTATCAAATAAATCATAACCTTCTTTAGTATATGCTTGAACTGGACTTTCTTGTGCATATCCTCTTAAGCCAATTGATTCTCTAAGTAATGCCATAGTATTTATATGTTCTGTCCAATAAGTATCAATAACTCTTAAACTAATAGCTTTTTCATATTCATTAGTTACATCTTCTGGTAATTTTTCTAACTTTTTATCATATTCATAAACAACTTTATCATAGATATAATCTATCATTTCTTCATATGTTTTATCTTTTAAATCAATTATATCTAATGGTTTCTTTACTAAATATTGATTAGCGAATTCCAAGATTTCTTCTTTGTCTTTATCATTTACAGTATCATCTTCCATTAAATGGCTTTCTACTAGCCAACTTACACAGCCTCTAAAGTTATTTAAAACTGTATTATGAATTGATTCACTATCTAATATTTCATTTCTCTTTTCGTAGATGATTTCTCTTTGTTTATTTATAACATTATCGTATTCTAGAATAGTTTTTCTAGTATCATAGTTATTTCCTTCAACTCTTTTTTGAGCTGATTCAATTGATGCTGATAACATCTTATTTCTAATAGACATATCATCATTAAATCCAATTGAACGTAGTAAGTTCTTAGCTCTATCAGTACCAAATCTTACCATTAAATCATCTTCAAATGATACGCAGAATTGAGAGAATCCAGGATCTCCTTGACGTCCAGAACGTCCTCTTAATTGGTTATCAATACGTCTAGATTCATGTCTTTCAGTACCAATTACGGCTAAACCGCCAAGTTCTCTTACGCCTTCTCCAAGTTTAATATCTGTTCCACGACCAGCCATATTAGTTGCTATAGTTACAGCCCCTTTTTCACCAGCTTTAGCTATTATTTCTGCTTCACGTTCATTATTTTTTGCATTTAATACTTCATGTGGTATATGAGCTTTCTTTAATTTTTCGCTAATAAGTTCACTTGTTTCAACGGCAATAGTACCAACAAGTACCGGTTGACCAGCAGCATGTCTTTCTTTTATTTCTTCTATGATAGCTTTATATTTACCTTCTTTAGTAGCAAATAATAAATCACCATAATCTTTTCTGGCTACTGGTTTATTAGTAGGAATTTGAATTACATACATATTATATATATCTCTAAATTCTTCTTCTTCAGTTTTAGCAGTACCTGTCATACCAGATAATTTATCATACATTCTAAATAAATTTTGGAATGTAATAGTTGCAACTGTCTTAGTTTCTTGATTGATAGTTACGCCTTCTTTAGCTTCAATGGCTTGATGTAATCCATCCGAATAAGCTCTACCAGGCATAAGTCTACCTGTAAATTGATCTACTATTAAAATCTTATCATCTTGTACTACATAATCAAAATCTCTTTTCATAGCATAATTAGCTCTTAAAGCTTGATTGATGTAATGTACTAAATTAGTATTTTCAATATCAAATAAATTTTTTACAGCAAATGCTTTTTCAGCTGCTGCAATACCTTCTGTATCTAATGTTACAGATAATGTTTTTTCATCAAAATTATATCCAGCGTTTTCTTTTAAAGATTTAACAAACTTATCAGCTTGTATATAATAATTAGCAGATTGTAAAGAACCTCCAGATATAATAAGTGGTGTTCTAGCTTCATCAATTAAAGCTGAGTCAACTTCATCGATGATAGCATAGTTAAGTCCTCTTTGAACTCTATCTTTAGCATTAACTACCATGTTATCTCTTAAGTAGTCAAATCCAACTTCATTATTTGTAGTATAAGTAATATCACAGTTATATGCATCTTGTTTTTCCTTTGGACTAAGTTCACGAGAATTTATTCCAACTGTAAGACCTAAAAGTTCATATACTGGTCCCATCCATTCAGCATTTCTTCTTGTTAAGTATTCATTAACTGTTACTACATGTACACCTTTCTTAGTTAAAGCATTTAAATATGCTGGAAAAGTAGTTACTAAAGTCTTTCCTTCACCAGTTTTTAATTCAGCTACGTTACCATTATGAATAGCAATACCACCTAAAATTTGTGTATAATATGCCTTTTCGCCAAGTACTCTATATGCCGCTTCTCTAACTAAAGCATAAGCTTCTACTAAAATATTGTCTAATGTTTCCCCGTTTTCTAATCTTTTAATAAATTCTTCTGTTCTAGCTTTAAAGTCTTTATCTTTTAGTTTTGACATATCATCTTCAAGTGCCATAACTTCATTAGCTAAAACTTTAAATTTTTCTAATTCTTTATATTCATGATCAAAAATCTTTTTAAAAAAATTCATGTTGTCATCTCCCCACTATATAATTATATCAAATAATATTAAAAAATTAAATAATATAATACTAAAAAAGTAGGTATAACCTACTTTAATTTATTATTTTGTTTCAATAATTCCGTAATTTCCATCTTTTCTTTTATATAATACAGAAATACTATCAGTATCTATATCTTGGAAAACAAAGAATTCATGACCTAATAATTCCATTTGTAAAACAGCTTCTTCCTCATCCATTGGTTTCATTTCAACAGATTTTCTTTTTACAATAGTAGTTTTAGGTTCTTCTTCTATAATAGCTTCAAAGTTAATTACTGGAATGTCTTTAACTTTTCTTTCTTTAATTCTTGTTTTATTTTTTCTTATTTGTCTTTCTAGTTTTTCAGCAACTAAATCTATTGAAGCATATAAATCTTCATTAGCTTCTTCAGCTCTTAATATATATTTTTTAATAGGAACAGTAACTTCTACAATTTGATTTTTTCCTTGAATTCTAAATAATACATTAGCATTAATTTCATCAGATTCTTCAAAGTACTTATCTAATTTTCCTAACTTTTCTTCTACATAATTTCTAATTGAGTCTGTAACTTCTAATTTGTTACCACGAACGGTTAATTTCATTTTATCATCCTCCTATTATGATTATAACATAAAAATGAAAAAACCGCTATACTAAAGCAGTTTTTATTTCTACTACATTCTTTGCTTGTAAACCTTTGTCAGTTCTTACAAGTTCAAATTCAACATATTGGCCCTCTACTAATGTTTTATATCCTTCACTCATAATTGAAGAATAATGAATAAATATATCTTCTCCATCCTTATATTCTATGAAACCATAGCCTTTATCATTATTAAACCATTTTACTTTACCTCTCATGTAAATCCTCCTTCTATTATTGGTTACAATTTAAATATACGCCTTAAAAAGGTCATATTCAAGAAATTTAAAACCCAAAAATTCGACAAAATTTTCATTTAGTATTTTTGATGTTTGAAAACACTAAAAAGAGAGAAAAAAGGTTAAAAATGACTTTTCAAACACCAAAACAGCTTTTTCAAGCATAGTATAATCTTTTTTTATTAAATTAATGATAAATTATAATCGTGATAGAAATGAAAGATAAACTTATAAATAACTCTTTAAATAAAATTAGATTAAAATATCCAGAATTCACTAATACAAAATTAGAAGAAATTAAATATGGGATTGAATCATTATATTTAACAATTACTAAAATGATAATACTTATTATATTATCAATCATATTTAATATAAAAAAAGAATTTATTATATTTTTACTTCTTTATAATGGCATCAGAATATTTGCATTTGGATTACATGCCAAAAAAAGTTCTTGGTGCTTAATATCATCTATTATATTCTTTATAGTTTTACCAATAATATTAAAGTTTATAATCATAAATAAATTTGTAATATCAATACTAGGATCCATTTTACTAATAAACTATTATAAATATAGTCCAGCAGATACAAGAAAAAGACCTATTGTAAATGTAAAAATAAGATTAAAATATAAATACTTATCTTGTATTATTGCAATAATATACTTATTTATAGCACTTATAATAAATAATATATACATATCTAACTTATTATTTTCAGCAGTATTATTAGAAGGATTACTTATAAATCCATACATATATAAATTATTTGGGTTTACTTATGATAATTATAAAAATTATCATGTATAAATAGAAAGGAGAAACTATGGGATTATTTGTTACTATTTTATCATTCATCGGACAATTAGCTGCTAATATTGGATCTACTGGTTGCATGCACTTATTTATTGATGAACCAGAATGTCCAAAAAGCTTAATTAAATAACATTTTCTTCAAAAAAATAAACAGTTAATTCTGTTTATTTTTTATTATTAATATTTGTTCAAATGTATTTTTAGTAAGCTTTCTTTTGTTAATTAAATTTCTATTTTCTCCTAAAATATTTTTAACAAGTGAAAGACCATATCCATGTCCACTACCTTTTGTAGAATATCCTACTTTATCAATCTTTTCTACATCAATAGTTCCTTTAAACTTATTCTTAATTGAAATACATAAGTCATCATCTTTCATAGTTAAAGTTACTTTAACATATGCTTTATCACCCATATCAGCACTTGCATGTATAGCATTATCTAAAAATACACCTAATATATTGCAAATATCTAACATGGTTTTATCTTTAGTATTTTCTAAATTAAATCTTCTAATTTTAAAGTCTGTTTCTAAATCAAATTTAATTTTCTTATTTTTCATTTCAAGTAGTTTAGAATAAATAACCGCTCTAATACCACCTTCAGGAATATTAGATGATTCCATATTTAATTTTTCATCATCCATTATTCTATTATCAATTATATTATCTATAAAATTCTTTATTTTCTCATCATCTTCACTTAACATATTTCTAATAGTTAAGAAATTATTTTTATTTTCATGATTATTAACTTTATAAAAGTCCATCATTTTTTCATATTCTTTTAATGCTCTAATAGTATTTGTATATTTATCAGATACCTCTTTATATTTTACTTTAATATTTAAAGATTTTATAATTAAAAACAAGTAAACAGCTATTAATAATAGGTTTGAAAATAATCTAATTATAGTATCTTCTTTGTAATATATTGATACATATAATAAATTTGAAATTGATATAAATAAAAATATCATAACGAACATAGTAACAATTTTTGATTTATTTA
This sequence comes from uncultured Bacilli bacterium, assembly GCA_934101425.1. Taxonomy (GTDB): domain Bacteria; phylum Bacillota_I; class Bacilli_A; order RF39; family UBA660; genus CAKOQQ01. The sequence continues at coordinate 5,601 of CAKOQQ010000011.1, forward strand.
CTATAGCTAAAAGTTTATCATAAAGTTTATTAAATATTTTTAATCGGCTAATTAGTGCAGTTAATAAAAATACTGCAGAACTTAGCATTGTAGAATAAATTGTATTATCCATCATTGTTAAAATCATTTCATTAGACATTATGCTTGATAAAATAACTGATATGATTATTTCTCCACAAAAATTTACTAAAAAGTATATAAATGTTCCACTAACAATTTCATTTAATTTTTTATTACTTCTTATATAATAATTAAAAAATCCAATTATTGTAAAAGAGAAAATTATTTTAATATAAGAATTATTAAATGTCCAATTCGCACAACATATACTGCCCATTAAAAACATTAAAACTATATTTTTAAAACTTTTTTCTGCCTTATCATTCATTATTTTACTGATACAATAAATTGTTGTAACAGCTTCAATTACTACATGCACTACCATCATTAAATTTTTCATAAAATATCCTCTTCTATATGAGTTACTAATAACTCTGTTTTTTTGCTATTATCAAATATAATTACTTTTCTAGGTCGATCTACATTTCTAATTCTATCTTTATTTACTATAGCATTTCTCCCTATATAAATAAATTTATTTGGCAACATTTTCTTAAAGTATTTTAGTGGTTTATTAACTAAAATCTTATTATTATCTGTTACTATAGCAGTTTTTCTTACACTCTTTTCTCTTTGCATATAAAGTATTTCTGATAATGATATCGTGTATACACAATTACTATCATTAAACTTAAGCATTTGCTTATTACCAAGAATAGTCAATGCTTTTTGTAATGACTTTCTAAGTCTAATTTCATAATTGTCATATTTGTTTATAAAAGTTAAAAAGTACAACTCATCTTTTAAGATAGTCATACCTAATTCTTCATGTCCAGTTAAAAATATTATGACACTTTCTGTGTCCTTTTTTCGTATTGTTCTTGCTGCATCTATACCTGAGCCGGTGGGTGTAACTATATCTAAAATATAAATTATATTTCCTCTTTTAATATTTATATAATCATAAAATTCCTTATTATAGTCATTAAAAACTTTAATATCATATTGAAGTTCAGAATTAAACATAAATTTCTCAACAACATTTTTAATTCTAATAGCTAAGTTTCTATTATCATCACATACTACAATATCTAACATAAACTTACAACACCTTTTTAATATTACCACAATTAGACAATTTTTTCAACTAATAGCAACTAAGCCAAAATAAAAGGATAATTACTTATCCTTTCTGTTTCCTTCTAATGCTCTTAATACTTCTACTGGTAATGCAAATATAATTGTGTTAGATTGATCAGAACTTATATCATTTATTGTTGATAATGTTCTTAAATGTAACGCACCAGGTACTTCTGATATTATACTTGCAGCTTTTGCTAAGTTATTAGCGGCTTCTACTTCACCAGCAGCCTTAGTTATTACAGCGGCTTTTTCTCTTTCTGCTTCTGCTGCTTTTGCTAAAACTCTCTTCATTTCTTCTGGTAAAGCTATATCTTTTAGTTCAACATTTGATACTTTAATACCCCATTCATCTGTTGCTGCATCTATAACTTTGCATATTTCTGTTGATACTTTTTCTCTTTCACATAATAATTCATCTAATGAAACAGAACCAACTATATTTCTCATTGTAGTTTGTGCTAATTGACTAACTGCATAATAGAAATTTTCTACTTCTAATATCGCTTTTGATGCATCAAATACTTTATAGTATATTACTGCATTTATTTCTATTGAAACATTATCTTTAGTAATAGTTTCTTGCTTTGGAACATCTACAGCTTTTGTTCTAATATCAACTTTTTTGTATGATTCAAAAATTGGTAATACAATTCTCCAACCTGGTTCCAATATTTTTTTATACTTACCTAAACAAAATTTTATTCCTCTTTCATATTGATCAATTTGTCTAATTGAACATAGCAATATAATTGCTATAAAAATAATTACATATATCATAAATCCTCCTAAATATTTATTTTTTCTATATTAATTCTTGTTTTACCCATATCATCTTCTAATTTATCTTTATATTTTATTTTTAGTATTATATAAACTATAAAAGAAATAACACAAAGTGACATAGATATTATCATACTATAAATTATAGTTGATAAAATTACTTCTCTTAAACTACCTAATATTATTGAACCTAATTTTATATTTTTTGATATAAAGTACAATATTACTGATATTACACTTGAGAATAATAAACCTATTGATAACCATTTAAATGGTTTAGTATAATCTTTCATTAACATACCAATCATTATAAGGAAAAATATAAGTACTATAACTTCTACATATATTGAGCCAGTAGAATTAATATGATCAATAACAATCTTATATTCACTAGGTAATTCATTTACTAATGAACCAAAATTTATATTTTCAAGTCCATTATAAGCTCTATCAATTTCACTAGATAATGCTTCTTTTTCTTCTTCTGTAACAGTGCCTGCTTTTTCTTCTATATCATTTATAAGTAAATGCTTTAATTCATCTTTTTTATCATTAGTAATCGTATATTTTGAATCACTATATCCAACAAAATAATAAATGTTATTTGTTAAATATTCTTTAATTTCTTCATAAATTTTTGAATTATAAATAATTTCTTTTTTTTCTTCATAAGTTAAATTACTTATTTCAAAATCATTTATAGCTCTTTCTACAACTCTATCATCAGTCTCAAATATTGTTTTGCTATCTTCTATAAGGTCGACTTTATCTACTAAAATACTAATATTATTTTTTGAAACTCCAAATCTTAAAGTTAAATCCATATATAATGCAACTACATATACTGCAGTTATAACACCTATTATAGTTCCAAATAATTTCATTATAAAATTTAATAACTTCATACATTCTCCTTATATTCTTTAAGTTTAAATATAAGCTTATCAAATATTCCTCTATCAATTAAAATTGCTATATAACCTTTTTCTATTTCTTCTCTTTTTATAATAGCTGAAAAATATTTTTTTAACTCATCTAAAGTTAAATCACTTATATTTTTACTTTCTATTTTCTCTATATCCATACCATAACTCATATCAATCCAATTACAAGATAACATATTATTTATTAATTCATTTATATGGGAATTATAATTAATTTTGGATTCATCTACAAAATCAAAATTATATTTAGGCATATCAGTTTTAAATAAGTTATAGGATTCTAAAATTATATTTTTATCTAATTTTAAGAATGTTTCATCTATATTGCTAATTACTTTAGCTTCTTCTATATTTGATATATAAAAAATAAGATTATTTACTTCATCATAAATATAGGATTCTTTAACATTAAAGACATATTTAATAGTTATTTTACTCTTACTTACTAAAACATCTAATCTATGATTAGCATTTACATAACTTCTATTTACTTTATCATCTATTTGATAAATAAGACCAAGCTTAAAATCCATATTAGCTAAAATATCAATATTTATCTCTTTAAGTTTATTTATATATTCATTTATATCAGTTACTGTAAAATTATTTTTATTATATAACTCTGTATATTCAAAATAATTATAGATAGTATGATTCATACTTCTATCAAATATTATTATATTATTTTTTACTCTTTCATTAAAAGTATTTGTAATTCTTATAAAGCTATTAAGGATATTTATAAATAAATTAGTATCTAACTTTTTATTTATAAATTCTTTTGATAATACATTATTATCAAGATTTAATACTTTAACACCAATTTTATTATTATTTAGTTTTATTACATCAGCGTCTTTATCATTTTTTATAAAAGTTATATTAGATGTAATAAAATAACTAAATAAATCTCTTTTATATATATCATCTAAATTATTAGATAACTCTATAATAAAGTCTTTTAATGAATTAGCGAGCACTCTCATAGTATTATTTGCATATAGAACTATTTGTCCTGTAACTCCATTAGTATCAGGATCTAAATCTATAAAAATCACATCACTTTTCTTTTTAAATAAAGGTATTCTATTTTTATAAGTAATAACTTTTTTTACATAGTCTGTAGGAAATACTATCATATCTTCTTTTTCAATATAAGTATTATCATTTAATAACTCTATTACATCATCTATTTCTAATAGTTCATTATTAAATAATCTACCACCATTAGTAGTACTATAAAGTTCAGAGTATCCACTTGGAAGGCTATATCCACATTTTATTTCTATATGTTTAATTTGATCTAAAGTTGCTCCTGGATATGTTTTATTTCTCCTTGAATACTTTATTATTTTATTTATTACTTCTATCATCTTGTTCCCTACTATCATATTCATCATAGATATTTCCAAGTACTTCTTCTACTATGTCTTCTACTGTTATAATACCTATTATTTCATTTTCCTTATTTTTTACTAAAGCCATACCAATTTGATGATTTCTCATATAGTAAAATACATCATCTATCTTATCTCTTGAATTAACACAGTATGCTTTATGCAATAATTCTTTTAATTCTAAGTTTTTACTAAAAATAATATTTTTTACATTTAATATACCTATTATTTTATTATTTTCATAATAAGGGTACCTAGTATATTTAGAATTTCTTATTGTTTTAATGATTTCTTCATTAGTCATTTCATTATTAAGTGATACAACATCTTTTAATTTTGTCATAGCTTTAAGTGCAGTAGTATCATTAAATTCAAATACATTAAATAGTATATCTTTTTCAAGTTTTTCAATTGTACCATCTTTAGTTGCACTTAGAATCATCATTTTAATTTCTTCTTCAGTTACTTCTTCTTCTACTTTTTTAACATTTAATAACTTTAATACTAAATTAGTAGATTTAGTAAGTATATATACAAATGGATAAAATATTTTCATTATAATCCATATAGGATTAACCATTAAATAAGCAATTTTATTCGGATATGCCATAGCTAATTTTTTAGGGACTAATTCACCGAATACTAAAGTAAAATAAGATAAAATTACAGTCACCAATACCAAAACTATAGTTTTAATTACAGATGCACTTAAAAAAGAAATATTTATTGTGCTAGCTATTTCTTCTGCAAAACTTTCAGCTGCAAAAGCACTTGCTAAAAAACCTGCTAAAGTAATACATATTTGTATAGTTGATAAAAATACACTTGAATTACTTAATAATTTTTGAATTCTAAGTGCCTTTTTATTTTTTTTCTTACATTTAGCACGCAAATCATATTTATCAATAGATAAAAAAGCTAATTCCGCTGCAGAAAACAAACCATTTATTACAATTAAAATTGCTAATACTATTATTTTTATCATATATCCTCCTATTTAATTATATCATAATATATAAAAAAATGGACATTTTAGTCCATTTTTGTAAGTAATTCCTTTTTTTCATTTTCACTTAAAAACGCATATGAAAGTGCTACTTTATTTATCTTTTTTAAATCAAATATAGTAAAAGGAAAACTACTTAGTAATTTATTATATTCTTTATTTAAATCTATATTAGATACAGTCATATTATCAGTATTTATACTGATATTCACACCTTTTCTATAAAGATCATAAATATTATGTTCATTATAGTTATTAAATGCTTTTGTATCAATATTACTTGTTGGACAAATTTCTAATAAAACATTATTTTCTTTAATTAGTTCTAATTCTTTATCATTTGCTTTAATACCATGGCCTATTCTTTTAGTGCCTAAACTAATAGCTGTAATGATATCTATATGGTCTACTTCACCAACATGAATAGTAAATGGTATATTATTTTCTTTTACTAAATTAAATAAATCTATAAATTCATTTAATTTATATTTTCTTTCATCTCCAGCTAAATCAATAGCACATACACCTTTACCTAAATATTTTTTAGCTAGACTAATTATACTCATATTTTCTTCGTACGATAAATTTCTCATCATACATAAAATTACATTAGTTTTTACTTTATCACTTTTTAATCCTTCTAATACGCTATCTACGACTTCATCAAGAGTTAATAAACTAGTATGAAATAAAGGGCAAAATCTTACTTCTGCATAAATAACTTCATTATTTATAAGAGTATTTATTAAATCTTTACATACTCTTATAATATTTTCTTTTGTTTGTAAGACTTTAATAGGTATATCAAATTTATTTAAATATTCTTCTAAACTATTATCATTAGTAGATATCATTTTATCTTTTAAATTATCCATTTTTAATATATCTTCTGCAGTAGAAACTAATACGGAACCATCTAAATGTAAATGTAAATCAATTTTCTTCATAATTACTCCTATATTTTGAGGCAATTGCTTCAAATACTTTTATACCATCTACAGCAGCAGAAGTAATTCCACCAGCATATCCCGCCCCTTCACCAGCAGGGTAAATACCTTTAATATTAGATTCTAAGTTTTCGTCTCTTATAATTCTAATTGGTGATGAAGTTCTAGTTTCAGTCCCTACAAAAACACTCTCTTTATTATCAAAACCATGAATTTTATTATCAAAATACTTTATACTAGACGTTATAGCTTCATTTATTTCATCACTAAATATACTATTAAGGTTTTTAGATACATACGATCCTTTTATATCTAGAGTAGGTATATCATCACTAGTTACATTATTTTTATAATCTTCTACATATTGAACTGGTATTAAACCATTACCTAATTTATATGTATATTTTTCAATATTTTCTTGAAATTTAACACCATCAAATAATTCTTCCCCATAATCTTTAGAATTTACAGTAACTACTATAGCACTATTAGCACTTTTACTTTCTCTATTACTATTACTCATTCCATTTACTACTAGCATACCATCTTCTGAAGATGCATTAACAACATAACCACCAGGACACATACAAAACGAATAAACGCCTTTACCATTAGTATGTGTATAAGTTAATTTATAACTAGCTGGTGGTAAATATTTATAATAATTTCCATACTGGCTTTTATTTATTAAATCTTGATTATGAATTATTCTAAAGCCAACAGCGAAAGGTTTAGAGCTCATAGATACACCAACTTTATTTAATAATCTAAAAGTATCTCGTGCACTATGACCTATAGCCAATACTAATATATCTGTAGGTATTATTTCATTATTATTTACTTCTATACTTTTTAATTTATTATCTTCTATATTTATATTAGTAAGAGTAGTATTATATCTAAATACTCCACCATTATTTATTATATTATTTCTAATATTTTTAACAACATTAACTAATTTATCAGTACCAATATGAGGCATATAATCATATAATATTTCTTCATCTGCCCCACATTCGTAAAACACATTTAATACTTCTTTTATTCTATTTTGCTTATCTTTTATACCAGTACTTAACTTACCATCAGAGAAAGTTCCTGCTCCACCTTCACCAAATTGTACATTAGAATTTCTATTTAATTTATTTGTTTTCCAAAATTTTTCTACTGTTCTTACTCTAGAGTCTACATCTTCACCTCTTTCTATTACAGTAACTTTATATCCGTGTTTTGATAATTCATAAGCAGAAAAAAGTCCAGCAGGTCCACTACCAACTATAACTATATTTTCTAATTTGTCTTTTCCACAAGGAATAAAATTATATTCTTCTTTTTCTACTTTTAAAATATTATTATCTAATTTTATTTTATCTTCTTTTTTTAATTCTAAATCAATTTCATAAACATATAAAACATTATCTTTTTTTCTAGCATCAATACTTCTTTTATTTATTCTATAACTAACTATATCGTCTTCTTTTATTTTTAATTTTTTTAATAAGACATCCATATAATTATTATCTTTTACATTAACTTTAACATCTCTTACTCTAATCATTTATATTTTCACCTACAATCATTCCAGATAAAAATGCAAAACCTAAATTATATCCACCACATTTTCCACATACATCTAATAATTCACCAGTAAAATATAAATCTTTAACTTTCTTTGATTCAAATGTATTAATATTTATTTCTTCTAAAGAAATACCGCCACCACATACTTGTGATGAATTATAATCTTTTCTATCAATAATTTTAAAAGTTAAATTTACTAAATTATTACCAAGAATTTCTTTTTCTCTTTTAGTAAGTACATTATAATTTTTACTATAGTCTATTTTACTATATTTTAATACAGCATTTACTATTTTATAATTTAAATATCCCTCTAATAATTCTGTAATAGTTCTATTTTTTACTAAACGATTTTGTTTATCCATTTCCCTTAAAAATTCATCTATACTATTTATATTAAAACTATTTAATAAATTAACTACTATATTATCAATATTATTATCTATACTTAAATTATAAATACAAATTCCACTAAGTGCTTCTTTTGTAAACTGTAATTCGCCCATTTCACTTACATTATTTTTGGAATTTGTTACTTTACATTCTACTCTTACACCATCTAATTCTTTTAACAATTTATTGTCACTTTTAAGAGCTACTAAAGCTGGATAAACAGAATTTACTTTTATATTAAAGTATTCTGCAAATCTGTATCCATCACCAGTACTACCAGTTTTAGGGTATGCCATACTCCCTGTACTAATTACTAATTTATTACACTTTATTTCATCATTTATGATAAATATATTATCTATTTTTTTTATAGACTTGACTTCATAATTATTTTTTATTATAACGCCTAAAATATTGGATTCTTTTATAAGCGCATTATGAATAGAAAAAGCTTGATTAGAAGCTGGATAATAATAACCATTCTTTACTCTAGATTTAATCCCTATACTATCTATAAAATTAAGAACTTTATTTTTATTATCATTAGTAATAATCTTTTTTAGCATATCTATATTACTTGATGAATAATTATTTATACTAAAATCATCATTAAAATAATTACATTTTCCATTACCAGTAATAAGTAACTTTTTTAGTGAATCATTATTTTTTTCAAGTACTATAACTTCATTATCATCTTTCTTTGAAAAAATTGCCGATACTATGCCTGATGCCCCAGAACCTATTATAACTATTCTATTCATACTTCACCTCACAAATATTATATCAAAAAAAGTAAATATTATTTACTTTTCTTTTTAATAATAAGTTTATATATTTCAAATACTACTATTATGGAACATGATAGTAATAATAATAATCCAATTAAACCAAAACTAATAGGTTCTACTTTTAAGAAACTAGCTGTTATATCAAATTCTGCAAGTATTATTTGTAATAATATAGAACCAAATATAATAAGTACTATAAATGGATTATCAAATAATTTCTTTTTAAACACTGATTTCTTTTCACTTCTACAATTTAATACATTTATATTTTGAATAAATACCATAAGCATCATAATTACTGATCTAGAGAAAACTAATCCATAATTATTATCCATTAAATATTTCCAAGTACCAAATACTACTACAGTAATTGTTATACCTAATATAAGAACTTCTATCATTAAATCTTTTGAAAATAACGATTCATTTGTATCTCTTGGTTTTTCTTTCATTATACTATCTTCAGATTTTTCAAAAGATAATGCTACATCTTGAAGACCATCAGTTACCATATTAAGCCACAATAATTGTATAGCTACTAGAGGAATATCATAATTAAACATTATAGATAAAAGGAAGAAGGCAACTTCTGCAAAGCCACAACCAAGTAGGAATAAAGTAATTTTTCTTATATTACTATAAGCTGTTCTACCTTCTTTTATTCCTGATACTATAGATGTAAAATTATCATCCTTAATAATCATAGAAGCTGTTTCTTTAGCAACATCAGTACCGCTACCCATAGCTATACCAATATTAGCCGCTTTAATAGCAGGAGCATCATTTACTCCATCTCCAGTAACAGCAACAAATTCTTTTTGCCTTTTATATGAATTAACAATATCTAATTTATCAATAGGTGTAACACGAGAAAATACTCTAATACCTTTTACATATTCATCAAATTTATCATCACCTAAAGATTTATAGTATTCAACATCTTTACCAGTTGCAACTTCATCATATTTTTGACATAAGCCAAGTTCTTTACCAATTGCATATGCAGTAAGAGGGTGATCTCCTGTAATCATAACTACCTTAATTCCCGCACTAGCACATTCTTTTAAAGAATTCTTTACTTCTATTCTTATAGGATCTATAAAAGCTGCCATACCAATAAAATCTAACTTAAGTTTATTTATATCAGTACTTTTTACTTCGCCATTTGCAATAGCTATTACTCTATATCCATTACCAGTTAAAAGAGTATTTTCTTTTATATAACTTTCATCTTCATTAGAAAATGACATAACTTTTTCTAATGATCCTTTTACTGTACAAAATAATTTATTATTCTTCTTATAAAATACTGCAGAATATTGATTTTCAGATTCATAAGGAATTCTTTCTACAATTTCACAATCATAACTTATATTTAATTTTTCTCCTAATGCTTTAAACGCTATATCAATAGAATCTCCAAAAGATTCCCATTTGTTATTTTTAAATTCTAATACAGCTTCATTATTTATAGCTCCTAAAAAGGCAAATTCTTGAGCTTTTTCTAATTTAGAATTACCGATACATTCTACTTTACCTTCACCATTATAACCCGTACCAGTAACCTTATATTTACTTCCATCAGATAGAACTATTTCTTTTAATGTTTGTTCATTAACAGTAAGAGTACCTGTTTTATCAGAAGCTATAACAGTACAACTACCTAATGATTCTACAGCATTTAATTTTTTTACTATAACATTTTTCTTAAGCATTCTTTTAGATGCTACTGTAAGAGCCATAGTAAGAGCAAGTGATAAGCCTTCTGGCATAGCAGATACAGCAAGAGCTATAACACTTAAAAATATTTCATTTAAAGGAAAATCTTTACTTTTTAAAACAAATGTAACTATAATAGCAACAACTAAAATAATACAACTAATTTGTTTAGAAAATCTCTCAGTTCTTATTGTAAGTGGAGATTTTTCTTCTTTTGTTTCAGATACCTTACTAGCAATTTTTCCAATTTCAGTTTTAGTAGCAGTAGATGTAACAACAGCTAATGCTCTACCAGTAGTTACTGTAGTACCAGCATATACCATATTTATTCTATCAGCTAAAGATGTATCATCTTTTAACTTTTTATTATTTTTAGAAACAGCAACACTTTCACCAGTTAAGGCAGACTCATTTACTTGAAAATTATATGATTCAATAATTCTAGCATCAGCACATATTTTCATACCACTTTCTAAAGCTATAATATCTCCTACCACAACATCACTAGAATTTACTTCTAGTCTTTTATTATCTCTAATAACAAAACAAGTTACCTTTATCATATCAATTAAAGATTTAGCATCTTTCTTAGCTTTCCACTCTTCATATGTACCTAAAAATGTATCAACTAAAATTATTATAATTAATGCGATTGCATCTATTGTTTCTCCGACTAAAAAAGATAAAAAAACTGTTATAACTAAAATTATTTCCATTGGATCACAAAATTGTGATAAAAATAATTTAAATATGCTTTCTTCTTTAGCTTTAGGAAGCTCATTTTTTCCATATTTTTCTAATCTTTTCTTAGCTTCTTTACTTTTCAAGCCTTCCATATTAGTATCTAAATTATTAAATACTTCTTCTATACTATTGTTATAATATTTCATACATTACCATCTTTCTTTTATCATTATACACTAGATAGACACATACTTCAAATATTATTTGCTAAATAACTTTTTAAATGCTATTATAAATGTGGAGGGATATTATGGAATTAAAAGGTTCAAAAACAGAACAAAATTTAATGGCTGCTTTTGCTGGTGAAAGTGAGGCTAGAAATAAA
>CAKOQQ010000012.1 GCA_934101425.1 uncultured Bacilli bacterium
GTGGGCGATATAGGACTCGAACCTATGACCCCCTGCTTGTAAGGCAGGTGCTCTAACCAACTGAGCTAATCGCCCGATTACTTCGACATAATTAACTATAACATCTATAATTAGTTTTGTCAATAAATAATTCTAATTTTTTATTTTTTTTACACTTTCTTCTATCCAAATTGGTAATTTTTGACCTAAAGTCTTAAACCCACTAGGAGTTTCAATTATATTTTTTTTCTTCGCATTTTTAACATTTTTATAATTTATATTCTTAATACTAAGCTTTAATTGAAATAAATTATCATTAACATCTAATATTTCTGTATTGATAATATCACCAACTTTTACAAAGTCGTGTATATCTTTTACAAATCCATGTGACATTTCTGAAATATGAATAAGACCACTATAAAATTCATCAAACGCTACAAATGCACCATATGTTTCAATTCCGGTAACTACACCTTGTACAATCTTACCTTTTTGATACTTTCCCAACTTGGCACCTCAATCTATATAAGTATTATATCATAAGATTTTTTATTGATAAAGTATTTTATAGTATTTACTAAATTCGCTCTTTAATATATAATATATGCGGTGATGGAAATGAAAGAAAATAAAGTAGAAGAAAGAGTTATTGAAATAATTGATAAATTAAGACCATTCCTAATGAATGATGGTGGTAATATAGAATTTGTTAAATATGAAGATAATATTGTATATATAAGACTTATGGGAGCTTGTTCTAATTGTGCTATGCTTGATTATACTTTAAAAGATGGTATTGAAGAAGCTATTAAAAGTGAAATAGAAGAAGTAAAAGAAGTTATTAATGTTGAATAGTTAAAAACGATATTTCTTTTAATTTTACATAAAAACTTATTTGATAATACATAAACAAAAGAAGATTTTGATATTCTTTTGTTTTTTTTGTAATTTCAATTATTTCATTATCAGATAAATTATTTTCAATAATAGATTCATATTTATCAAAAAATATAGTGTTATAAAACATTCTTATAAATAAATATATTTTTTCATTACTAGTTAAACTCTTTAATATATTGCCTAAATAGTCAGTTATTTTATATTTATAATTCTTATCATTATAAAAAATATATTTTATATATTCAGATATTTCTCTAGATACTAAATCAATAGTTATATTAAATGGATTATAAAAGTCAATGCCATTTAAATTAAATCTTTTATGAGTAATATATAAAGGCATATCAGTATCTATGGTATTTAATAAGCTTATTCCAATTTCTGATAAAGACAAATAATAATTAAATCCGTATTTTAATTCTTTATATTTATTTTGGTATTCACTAAACTGTTTCATATAGAAATCATTTTTATAACTCCATAATTCTTTCCACTTACACTTACCATTTGAGTATATAAAATTAAAATTAATTATATCATCATAGGTAACTTTTTCTTTACATATAACTTTCATTAAAATGTAGGTGCTATTATCTTTAGAAGTTATAAAATCATGATTTTTGTTCTTTATAAAAATATGCATAGGTATATTTTTACTATATAAATAACTAGTTATTTTAATAATTTCTTCCATATTAAAATTATTAAAACACTTATAAAATAAATATTTTCCTTTATTATAAGTAAAAATATAATTTGAATTTGTTTTTATTATTTTATCTACATCAATACCATAATATTCTTTTATAACTTTTTTCATATTATATTTTATGTCAATACTTTTTTATTTTAACACCTTTATATTTAATAATTTCATTTATAAAAGATGATGGAGTAAACTTAGGTACTAAAATATATACCTTATTTTTAGTCCTAGTAAGCGCTACATAAAAAAGTCTTCTCTCTTCTATATAAAAATCAGCATCAATAATCAAAGAAGTTAAATAGTCATTTTTAATATTTGATGGAAATCCATATTTATCGTTAGACATTTTAATTATTATGACATTATTAAACCCTAGTCCTTTAGATTGATGTACACTCATAAATTCATAATTACCAGGAAATTTATGCTTACTAAATTTTTTTAAATCATGATTATACCTAGATAATATAGCATAATCAGTAATATTATTTTCTTTTACAATTTTATTTATTAAACTAATAATACTAGTTTTTTCATAAAAATCATTATAATAAATTATTTCAATAGGATTTTTTAATTTTTTAGACGATTTTAATTTCTTTTTTATATGAATTTTACTCTTCATAATAAACTTACCAGCAATATTAATAAGTGTTTGACTATTTCTATATGTTTTAGTAATTTTTAATACATGAGTATTTGATGTATCAATTAGTTCTTTAAATAAACGGGGATCAGTACCCGAAAATGAATAAATACTTTGCCAATCATCACCAACTACTAATAATTTAGATCCTGTATTATTTTTAATAGTATTGACTAAATTAAATCTTATAGGTGATATATCTTGAAATTCATCTACAATAATATATTTATATGGTAAATATATCTTTTCCTGTTTTAAAACTTCATTTGCTTTAAGAATTAAGTCATCATAATCCGCTAAATTAATACTATTCATTTTTTCATTATATTTATCAATAAGTAAATATATATAATTTATTAAATTACTATAATTATTACACTTATTTAATAAATATTCTTTACTTATATTTTTAGTTTTTATTAGTTTAATAATATTTGTTAGCCAATCTTTATAGTTCTTTTCTATATTCATACGCATAAATTCTTTTTTAGATGATAAAGACTTATTTTCTTCTATTATAGGTAATAATATCTTATTTGAGTCATTTATTATTTTTATAGATGAATTATAATTTCTTATTATTTCATATCCTAAACTATGAAATGTTTTTACTTTTATATCTATATCAAAATAATCATTTAATCTCTCTTTTAATTCGTTTACAGCTTTATTAGTAAATGAAAGTAGTAATATCTCATCACATTTTATATTACATTTATCTACTAAATATTTTACTTTTGCCGTTATAGTAGTAGTTTTACCAGCTCCAGCACCAGCTAAAATAATAGTATTATCATAATCACTAGTTATTGCATCTATCTGTTCATTATCAAGTACTATATTATCAACATGATTAAACATATTTAAAAAGTATTCACGCATATTAATATAATACTTTTTAAATATATATTTTCCTTTAAAAAAAAGAAATAAGTTTTACTTATTTCCAAAATAATTTATTTTCATATTTTTACGGACACGTGCCATTACTTCTTTAGCTTTTTCTCTAGCTTTTTCATTACCACGCATTAATATTTCATCTACTTCTTTAGGATTATTTACATAATATTCTCTTTTAGCTCTAATAGGGGCTAAAAACTCTTCTAAAGCATTTACTAATTCTTTTTTGCAGCCTACACATCCTCTTAAACCTTTTTTACATTCCCCACAAATCTTACTTGTATCATCACTAACTAATTTATAATAGTAATAAACCATACATTTATCTGGATCTGCTGGATCATCTTTTCTTATTTTATTTGTATCAGTTACAGCAGACATAATTTTTTTTGTTAATACTTCATTAGAATCACATAAGTAAATAGCATTACCTAAACTCTTACCCATTTTTTCATTGCCATCTAATCCTTTTATACGAGCATTTTTAGACAAAATTATTTCTGGCTCAATTAAAGTATCTCCATATATTTTATTAAATTTTCTAACTATTTCCCTTGTTTGTTCAATTAAAGGTAATTGATCTTCTCCAACAGGTACATAAGCGCCTTCTAAAGCTGTTATATCAGCTGCTTGACTAACAGGATAACCTAAAAATCCATATGTTACACTTTCTCCATCATTACCAAATAGCTCCTTTTTTTGTTTTATTTCCGTCTTTATAGTTGGATTTCTATGTAGTCTAGATATAGTTACTAGATTTGAATAAAACACCGTTAATTCAGCTATTTCTGGTATTGTAGATTGTATAAAAATAGATGTATGCTCTGGATCAATACCAACTGATAATAAATCTATTACTATTTCTCTTAAGTTATTTCTAACTTTATCTGGATTATCAAAATTATCAGTTAATGCTTGAACATCCGCTATTTCAATAAACGTATTATAATCTTTTTGCAAATTAACCCAATTTTTAACTGTTCCAAAATAATGTCCAAAATGTAAATTTCCAGTTGGTCTTATACCAGTTAAAATATTCTTTTTCATAACTCACCTCAACATTAAATATAAATATAATGCACATGTAAATTCTTTATACATACTATTTATATTTTTACTAATTTCTTTATATTTTTTTTCTTTTAAATTATTATACATATTTAATACTACATTATTAAAACTATGTTCTAAGCTATCTTTTTCTTCTCTTTTTATAAGTTTTAATAATTTTTTTGCAACTTTTTCATTATATATTTTTGTATCATCAAACTTAAATATTTTAAGCAAATACTCTAATGTATCATCAAATAATTTTTTTATATATTCTTCACTATTCATATTTTTATGATAACTAGATAATTTAAAACTATATATTTTTGTATTTTTAAATAGTTCATTATTTATATTTGATAGTTCTTGTAATATACCATTATTTATTTTATTTGTAAATGTATATGTTTTACCACTATAAATATTAAATGCTTTTAAAGTATCATTATATCCATACTTCATATCTCTTTTTGCTTTATTTTTATCAAACTCTAAAAAATTAGCTATTTTATTATTTGGTTTAATATAAGTAATATTAATATTATCATCTTTTACTTTTCTTCTTCTACCAACAGCTTCTAAATCAACAGCAACTATTTCGGTAGCTCCCATTGAAATTGCTAAATTGATAGGAAAATAATCATAATATCCACCATCAATATACTTATCGCCATCTATATCTGTCATTTGAAATGCTGGAAAACATGTAGCTGACGCTAAAACATACTTACATACATCTTTATTTTTCATTTCTTCTTTAGTAAGAACATATGGTTTTAATTTGCTTACATTAAATGTTACTATACCAAAATTTATAGGAGAAGAGAAAAATCTTTTCTTATTATAAACCTTACGTAGCATTTTTTCTAATTCTTTAGTTTCCATTCCTCCACTTTTAATAATATTTTTAGCATATTCTATATAAAATGATTCATTAAAATCAACACCATACATTTTTTTAAAAGTAATTCTTTGCCACAAAAACCATGATTTATAAAAACTTTTTTGTGTCATCATAAGTCCATTTATAGCACCTACAGATGAACCTGTTACTATTTTATAATCGTAATTTAGTTTTCTAAGAGCTTTCCATACACCAACTTGGTAAGAACCTCTTCCACCACCACCAGATAACACTACAGCTTTCATAAACATCACCATAATTATTATAACATAAAAAAAGAAAAACACTATTATTTAGTGTTTTTATATCCTCCAATAATTATATTATTATTGAAATTTAATTCATTATAACTTAATAAAGTATTTACACCTAAATTATCACTATAGTAATTTAAATTGCCTTTATCAATATAGTAAATATAATCATCAACATATAATACTTGATTTTTACAACTACTCATAGTAAATAAGAATGTTTTTTTAGAATCATTTTGTACAGATGATTTATAAACATCACATTTATTATTAGTAGTAGTTAAATAATAAATATATCCTGATTTTTTACTAGTTTGATTATGTATGATAGTATTTTTATCTACAGTATCATAAGTGAACTTAACTCCTTTTTTTATAGCATCTTGCATCTTAATATTTTTCCAAGTACCATTTTCATACACTCTAACACCAGTATCAACATTACCTATTGCTAAAACTTTAAATCCAGATAAATCTACTTCATATTCTACTTTATTAGTTTTATCAAGTATATAAGCAGAATCGCCTACTACACCAAGTACATATGAATCAAAACTTATTTCTTCTTTAAAGTTTAATTCTCTTGCTTTTCCATTAGTCAAATCAACTACATCAAAAGTACTAAAATATAACTTTTCAGTATAATCAGCAGTTACATAGTAATTAGATACATAAAAACTAATTGGTCTTTTATATATATCTTTATCAAATAATTTAACATCAGTTATATTGCTATTTTTACCCTTTTTAACAATACTTACCCCTCTATAATTGCTAATACCTATATAGTGATTACTAACTACATTATCAGTATATATCTTTATTAAATTATGAGTTTCATAATTATTTAAATTATTAGTAATTTTCTTGTAATTTTTTAAACTACTAACAAAATCACTTATTTTATTAGCATCTACAAAAGAACTATAATTATAATATATACCATCTTTCATACATACTACATCAAATAATTGCGCATTATCTATAAATTCTGGATATATACAAGAAATATTATTGTTTTTATAATAATGTAAGTTTTTAACTACTTTTTTTTGCTTGTTAAAATCATGAAAAGTTTGAAAATAGAATTCATCTCCGTTAACTTTAACAGTTATAAAATAATTATCATATTCACCTTTTTCATTTGAAGAATACTTTTCATTAACCTCAAATTCATATTCATTTATTATTTTATAATCTTTTACATAACCTTTACTAAATAATGAATACGCATATTGAATCATGTAATACACTAAAAATAACAATAATAATCTAAAAAATAATTTCTTCATAATATCACCTATTTTTACTATATAAATTATATAGTAAAAACAAAAAAATAGCAACTACTTGCTATTTTCTCTTTGAATAAACTTTTTCTTTTCTTCCATCATATATTCTGATATTGTTTTTTGTATTTCAGGTAGTGCACTCTTTTGAATATTTGATAAAGTTATAAATTCTTTAATAGTATCAATATAAACTTTACCCCATAAAAGACCGCTACTTACGGTAATATCATTAAACATATCTGGTGTAATAGATACTAAGAAATAACCAAATACTAATCTTTTTGTACCTATAATAATTCTTTTATCTGTAAGTACAACAGCATATGTAGTAATTACATCATACCAATGATCATTTTTTTGTGCTGCAAAAGCATACAAAACTTTTTCACCATCAGTAAGATGTTTATTAATTACTTTAGCATGACTCATAAGTCTCCATGATATAGTAAATGGATACTTAGTTTTAAATGTTCTTAATTTAGAATATACACTAATTTTCATATAACACCTACTTAACTACCTTATTAGACTTTAAAAATTCTAATACTTCTGTCTTTGATACTACACCTTCTAATTTATTAGTTACTTTCTTATTTTGAATAATTATTACAACTGGTATTTCTTGATCTAATGTTAATCCAAGTGTATTAAAGAAAGTAGTTTGATTGTCTTCTGAATCAAAAGATAATTCAAAATAATTTATATCAACTTTATTTTCTTTAGATATTTCTTTTAAAACATCTTTTAAAACAGTTGTTTTAGTATATGCATTATCAATACTAGATATTGCAATTACTGAAGTTTTTCCTGAATTAAATAAATCTAAAAATGTTTCTAAATTTAAATAATTAATACCTAAAGTTGCATCTTTATCAACTAAATTATACGTTTTTAATTTTTCTAATAATTTACCTTGGTCTAAGTAATTAAATGTTTCAACTACTTTACCTTCTTTTACAACAGCTAAATAAGGAGTTCTTAAATCTTCTATTTCTAATTTTTCTACTATTTCATTAGCAGAACTATTAAGAAGTTTATCCATATTAATTTTTACATAATTAATATCTCCAACTGTTTTTACTTCTTCTAATACTTTATCAAAAGATTCACAAGCTGAACAAGTAGTTTGAGCTAAATAAATTATTCCATAACTTCTTGAATTTAGCATTTCATAGAATTTATTTAATGAACTTTCATCTTCTTTTTCTTTACTTTTTGTTGCAGCAATTAAAACAATTATAAATATAATAAACACTCCAAGCACTGATAATAATTTTATAATAGATTTTTTACTATTTGTTTTTTCATTTTTACTTTTTAATTCTTTCATACTTCCTCCTATAATAATTGTACCATATTTTTATATTATGCAAACAATTATTTTTCTTTTGGTAAATCTATATTTTCATATGCGCCTAGATCATATACTTTATATCCCATAGTTGTTAAAGTATCATATGCAATACTACTTCTTCTTCCACTTTTACAATAAACTAGTATAGTTTTATTTTTATCAAAACTATCAGTTAAATTATCATATGGTATATTTATACTATCTTTTATATGTCCACTTTCATATTCCAAACTAGTTCTAACATCAATAATTATGTAGTTATTCTCCTCTAAAATTTTATCAAGTTCACTTTTAGTTGAACAGGCAGTTAATAATATTAATACTACTATTAATAATACTTTTTTCAATTACTTATTACTAAAATAAACATCATAACTATTTTTGTGTTCACTAGTTATAGCACTTATCATTTGACTTCGTATATCATCATTAAAACCAACAAATACTTTAGTACCGATTATAGTAAATGGAACACCTTTTACTTCATATCCCATTCTAAAAGCAAATTCTTTTAATAAATCAGCATTATCTTTATTATTCATCACTTCAAAATCATTTAATTTATAATATTTGCCATAAGTTTCTTCTATACTATCAAAAAATTCATGTTCTTTTTTGCAATGTGGACAACCATCACCATAAAAGAAATAAATATTAACTTTTTCACTATCATATGTAACACTATCAAGATTAAATTCTTTTTTTGTAGTATTATTATCTTCTTTTACTTCATTATCTATTTTTTTAGTTTCTTTTATTTTTATATAACTTTTAAACCAATCAGAAAAATCATCTATATTCTTAAAATATTTAGTATCATCATCAGAATTAACATCTAAATAATCAACTATCTTTCCTTCTTTAAAAATAACAAAAGAAGGATAATACTTAATAGTATCAGCTAATAAAGTATTTTTTATATCACTATAGGCAATTTTTACAATACCTATTTGATTTTCATTTACAAATTCATTTAATACTTTTTCAAAATTATATGAATTAACACATAAGTCTTGATAAACAAATAAGACAAATGAGCTTTTATTTTCTATTAACTCATTTACTTCTTCACTATTACTAGTTATATAGCTTACGGTATTATAATATTTGTCTTCTAAATAAAATGTTGTAGCTTCTTTTTTTGTACAACCCGTAAAAATTATACAAAATAATAATAAACTAATTATTTTCTTCATTTAATTTATGTAAATTTTTGAAGTTAATGTCATGATAAGTAACTTTCCAAAAATCATAACTTACTTCACCATTAATTTCTTTTTTTACTACAACATTATTACTTCCATTATAATACCAATAACCACCTACATTATATATTTTGTCGGCATCCCAACCTAAACTAACTAATAAATCTTTAGTCATAGAGGCATATCCACCACCGCCACACATCAAGAAAATATTTTTATCTTTTGGAAAATAATATTCAAGTATTTCAAAAGATTCAACATAATTTGGAACATATTTACCATCTTCACTAATACTAAATAATGTTTCTCCTTCATATCCACCATTTACTTCTTCTGGCAAATTATTAGTAGGTGCAAGTAATGGATATGGTACTACTTCAAACCCTTTTACAAATCCTGATAAATAAGAATCTCCACCAATATTTTCATATTCCGCAACATCAATAAGCATTCTCATATCACGATAAACAGTATCTTTTCTATTTAAATATTTATCAATAGTTTCTTCATTTATATTTTTATCAATACCAAATTCACCTCTTAAACCATCAGTTTTTTCTGGCTTTGGAAGTTTATTAAAGCAACCAGTTAACATTACCAATAATAAACATAATAATATTTTTCTTATCTTTTTCATATTCCCTCCTATATTTTAATTAAAATAACACCTATTATAATTAAAATGCTTATAAATAATTTATAGATTAAATCTTTTCTATCTTTATCAATTATATATTCATATATAGCATTTAATATAGTTGTTAATGTTAGAAGTGGTGCTACTACAGAAATATCACCATATTCATAAGCTTTAACAGATGATATTAACATTATACACCATGAAGCACTAACTAGCAAAAATAACTTCTTATCATATAAACTAAATTCTTCTTTTAATTCTTTAAAACTTATTCTACCAAATATTATTAAAAATACTGT
Source organism: uncultured Bacilli bacterium (assembly GCA_934101425.1). GTDB lineage: Bacteria > Bacillota_I > Bacilli_A > RF39 > UBA660 > CAKOQQ01. The sequence continues at coordinate 10,133 of CAKOQQ010000012.1, forward strand.
AGATAGTTTCTTTAACAAAGATATTATACCATAAAAAAAGTTCTATACAGAACTTTTATAATTAGTTATTTTTTAATTCACAATAATAATATTTTAAACCATCTTTCGTACATGTTACATTATTATCATAATGAATACCATTTTTATCATATCTTACATTTATATTATTATCACTCTTATATACTTCTATACAATTATTATAATAATTATCCTCTAAATAACAAATTCTATTATTAGAATATTCTTTTATAATTTCTAAACTATAAATATTATTTTCTTTATATAAATTTGTTATTGCATATTTAGTTTTATTTTTAATAATATTTTTTATATTATCTTCACTAGTTATAATAGTTATTACTGGTATTTCACTTCTATAATTAAACACTTTATTATCTTTTAAACTTTTTTTAACTTCGTTAAATACACTATAAAAATCATTTAATTTAGTATAATAATTAACTATTACCGTATCCATAGAATTATCAAATTCTATTTTATAAGCATCTTTATTATAATTTATTTTGACTTTAATATTATCTTTTAAAGTGTTATCAATTTCATATCTGTTAACATTAGTATCATTAAGATAAATATCTACATTTTTATCATATGTCTTTATTATTTCATCAGTATTTTTATATGTAATATCGTTATATTCTAAATTTAATGAAGATAAGAATGTTATAGATAATCCTACTCCAGCTATTAAAATAGATATAATAAATACTATAAAACTCTTTTTAGCGTTATATTTTTTATTAAATATAAATGAGTATAAACTTATTAAAACAACAATATTTATAAGTATTATACCAACCATACTAGTAGATAATCCTATAAATACATTATTTATACTTATATAATAAATAAATACAACTAGTAAAAAGGCAAATACTAATAGTGTTAAAGAAAAGGCAAATAAAATAGTTAAAGCAATAAACTTAATAAAAAATAGTAAACATTTAAATAAACCATTTATAAACCTATAATCAGAATGTTTTGGATCTCTTATTATAATTTTTTCATTTTTTTCTTCTTTTATAATAGACTCTTCTATATCATTACTCTTTTCATAATTATCATCAATTTTATAGTAATCTAAATATCTAGTTTTAAATATATCTATGTATACTATGATTGCTAATACAAAGTATATAAAAATATATATAGCTCTAAAAACACCTAATATTACTTTATATACATTAAACGGAATTGAATTGAAGATAGAACCTACAATACTTCCACCAACTATTAAAATAGTGTCCCCTACAACATATAAAAGTAAAAATATTAATAATTGTTCAATAATACATTTTACTTTGCATTTAAAACTGATATTGGCAAACATAGCAATAGTTTTATGTAAAAAAGCTAAAAAATCATCTACATACTTATTTAACTTATTTTTCGCTTCTATATTTTCTTTTACTTCTTTTATATTTTGACTTAATAGTTCATCTATATTTACATTAAACATTTTACAAAGTTGTAACACTTTATCCATTTCAGGATAAGTTTGACCAGATTCCCACTTAGAAACACTTTGTCTTGATACTCCAAGTTCTAAAGCTAATTCTTCTTGTGATAAATTATTATCCTTTCTTAATTTCTTCAAATTATTAGCAAAATTTGAATTCATAATTTCATCTCCTTACAACTTAATAATACCTTTTCTACCAGTTGCAATCTACCAACTTATAGTTGTTTTTTGTCAATTTTTAGTTGCTTTTCATTATTTTATCACAAAAAAAGCAAGTTTTATACTCGCTTTTCATTATCTATATATATTGTACTAAATTTTATACCTTTTTTATTATTATTGATAGCCTCTATTTCAAAATCAATCATATCATTTGGTAAATTGTCTATATTAGCCCATACTAATTCACTACATTTAAAAGGTTCATTAATAGTAATATCTCCCTTATAACCTTTTACTTCAAAATAAACATCATAATATGATGGTAATGATTTATTTTTTCTATTTACAACAAATGTATCAATAATATCATCTATATTTATTTCAATATTAAGTTCTTCCTTTGCTTCTCTTATTAAAGCTTCATATGCATTTTCGCCATGATCAATATGTCCTGCTGGAAGTGCTAGAAATCCTGGCCATAACTTTGTATTTTGCCTTCTTTGTAGTAAAATTTTTCCTTCACTATTTCTTATAATTAAATATACTGCTGATAAAAATTTTTCTCTTTCCATACTTACTCCTTAATTTATATTTTCTATACTAACTACTTTTTTATCTTCAAAACATATTTTAAAAACATCAGCATTTTTAAATCTACCATTCATAACTTCTATGTTATTAAAGCTAATCTTAAAATTATTTCCATCAAAATTAAAATCACAAACACTCTTTAAATATGACATTAAAATCATTCCGTGTATTACTAATACAATATTGTTATCAGTACTATCTAATATATCACTTAAAAAACTATTAAATCTACTATCAACTTCATTTAATGATTCTCCACTAGCAAACTTCAAATCTTTGTTATCAAATGAATTTCTAGAAAAATCTAATGGTAAATCAGATATTTTCTCACAGCCTAATTTTCTTTCATTTATTCTATTATCTAACTTTATTTTTAAATTGTTTTTTTCTGCTAAATATTTAGATGTACCAATTGCTCTATATGAATCACTAGAATAAATAACATCTATATGATTTAATTCTTCTATGTTACATAGTTTTTTAGCATTATCTTCTCCTAAAGAAGATAATATCATATTTCTATTATAATCATCCCAACTTACATTTTGATAATCATCATAATTATCAATTATAACAAATGGAGCTGAATGTCTTATTAAATATACTCTCTTCATACATTATCATCTTTCATTTTATTCAATTCACAATTAATCTCTTTTATTAAATCATTCATCTCTTTTCTATCATCTTCTCCTTTATGATTCATAAAATCATTCCATTCAGATAAAACAAGTTCTATATTTTCTTTATTTACTTTATCATTTAATATTGCATGTGCTGTTTTTTTATAGTTCATGATAGATACAACGGCAAGAGCCTTATAATATGATTTTTCCTTAATATTAGATATTTTATAAAAATGGTAAGCCATATCATCATCTATTTTTCTTGGATTACTAATTATTATTTTATTTGTTCTATAAATAGTAGTAGCACCATCTAATCTTATATTTTCTGCATCACTAGGTATTTTTACATCATAGATAGTATCTCCTCTATGTAACCATCTTATAATACTTTTTTCATCGCAATAATTAAACCCTCCAAATTCTTTAGGATTAGTAGCTAAAGGATTCCAATTATCACTTATATTCACTTCATTTATTTTATACTTTACTAATGCATTAGCACCACTAGAGTCACCATACATTACTTTAACATACTTACTCATATCTTCACCAATACTATTATACAATATTTAAAAATTAAAAGATACAAATTTAAATTTGTATCTTTATAAATTATTCACCAATTTCGATGTATTTCTTTGATTTAACTTCTTTTGCTTCTACTTTTGGAATTTCAATACTTAAAGTACCATTCTTAAAGTTTGCTTTTACTTCTTCTTCTTTTATATTTTCACCAATATAATATTTTCTTGAGCATTCTCCGTAATATCTTTCTTTACGAATGTATTTACCTTTCTTATCTTTTTCATCATTATGCATATTAGTTCTTGCATTTATAACAAGATATCCATCTTCAATATGCATCTTTATATCTTTCTTATCAAAACCAGGTAAATCAACAATCATTTCATATTTATCATCATGTTCTTTTATATCAGTTTTCATAATTTTATTTTCATTTGAACTAAAAAATGGATCTTCAAAAAAATCTCCAAAAATATTAAAATCTCTTCTAGGTACTAACATCATATATATCTACTTCCTTTCATCTTATGTGTTGACGCCATAAAGGTTGAGCACATCATATAACATCATACCTGTAGCTTTCTGCTACAATTATAATATATCACTATATTTAGCACTTGTCAAGCATAAGTGCTAAATATTTTACATTTTATTAAATTCTTGTTCATCAATTAAAGGAATTATATCAATTGCAGGAGTTTCATAAGGATGTACTTTCTTTATTGTATCTAATACCAACTTAACTTTAGATATATCACATACAAATTCCAATCTTTCTTCAGAAACAAATTCTAATTTATTTTTAGTACCTATATAAGGATTAGAATCATTACTAGGTGTAAAGGTACCTAATACTTTAGAAGAATTAGTACAAAAAGTATATGTACCAATAACTCCTGCTCCCGCTTTACAAACAGATTCTCTTAATTCTGATAAATTTTCTTCTGGCACTGTAACAACTATTTTTACTTTATTTATATTAAATGTCATATTTCCTCCTAATAAAAAAATGAATAATACTTATATTATTCATTTTATCATTTATATTTTACGATGTAAATTTTTCTACAAGTTTTGGTGATGAAAAACTGTTATTATTGTATTCAATTTCAAATGTAGCTCTTGGATATCCCGATTCAGTATTAGCACATTGTAAACCACATTCTCTACCAGTTATAATTATTTTATTATTATTTGTTTTATAAGAATCTACCCAATACCCTTCTAAAGTATCTGGGTATAATCTCATAATAGTATCATTAGTTGATAAACTATATATTGTAAATGTTGATGAACTAGTAGTACCTGATAATATAATGACATTATTATCATAAATTTCATATGAATCTACAAATTCACCAAGACTATCAATATTTTTACCATTAATTGTAAAACTTTTAAAACCACAACCACCAAATTCATTTTTAGCTAATTCAACTTTTACAGTAATATCATTAAAAGTTGTTTCACTACTTTCACACTTTAAAGCGTCTAATGATACTAATTTACTTGAAATTTTATTTTCTTTTTCTTCACTTGGCTTTTCATCATTAATTATAGTATTATCTTTCTTATCATCCTTCTTATTAAAAGTTAAAGTATCTGTTGCAAATAACACACATAATGTTGCTAAGATAGCAATAATTACTAATAATAATACTATAACAACTATATTATTATTTTGTTTTTCCATTACTTATCCTCCTCCTATTATAAATTATAACATCTATTTATCAAAATAAAAAGCTGGCAATATGCCAACTTTACTACTTACCACATAGCCATTTGTACTGAAAATTTTGGCAGCTTTTAGAGCACTTGCTCGTTAATTCGGCACTTGGTTGCACTCCGTAACACTCGGCAACCCTAGCAGAACTTATCTAAAATAATTTGATTTTAATTTTTTACAATTTTTCAATAAATATCATTTTATATTCTTAATACTTATCAATTTGTTTGTATCATCAAAATATAACCTAAATGTTTCACAGTAATTCCATTTGCCATCAAAAAAATCGATATCATTATACTTATATGGTCCTGCATATGAAATTTCACACCACTTACTAAATAATGAGGCTAAAGCAGTAGAATGGCCTACTATTAATATTTTCTCTTTTTTATGTTTTTCTAGTAATTCCTCAAGAGCTTTTTGTTCTCTTAATATTACTTCATTTATGGATTCACCATTTTTTAATTTGTAATCAAAATCCTTAAATTGTTTTTCTCCAAAATCAGAAGGTAATTCATCCCAGCTATTTATACCAAATTTTCTTTCTCCAAATCTTTCATCAATTTTTATCTCATCAGCAAAATACTTAGCTGTTGAAATAGCTCTAACGTAATTGGAAGAATAAACACAATTAAAGTCTTTTAGTTCTTCTAATTGGCTTTTTTCTTTTGCTATATTCTCTCCATTAACAGTTAAAATCCATTTTTCGTTTTGTAATTGTAATGAATCAGTATTATTTATATTTTGGGGTTTCATTGCTTCTGAGTGTCTCATAAAGTATATTGTTGTCATTCTATCAACTCCTATATAAATTATATCATATATCTATTCTAATATTTTTGATATTGCAACTTTTATATAATTTATATATGCTGATGTGAAATTTTAAAATTTTCTAAATTTTGACTTTCGGATGAAGCATATTCTTGTTGTTTAACGAGTTTTTTATGTGTTGGAAATAATCCACCACAGACTGTTGAGATTTGATGAATATTAGGAATACTTCCATCTGACAAATAATTTGTTCTAACTCTTTCTAGATTGCAATCTATACCATCAGTCAATGACCAATATGATATACCATCAAGTTG